>NZ_JAFMPR010000029.1 GCF_020667835.1 Roseibaca sp. Y0-43 | reverse complement strand
GTGCCAGAGAACGAATCACGCTAGATTCAGGCAGGTCAACCCTAAATATGGCCACCTGTCTGGGACTTGGCCCAACTTGTGGGTAACTTCAAGCCGCCGAGGGCCGTCTGGCTGTTTAGCGGGCTGAGCGTTTATCGAGTGTCCTTATGGACGCACACGAAGACACCCACCGCATTCAAGTTTTGTCAGTTTCTGATACCGGCCGCCGTCGCCGTTGGACGGATGACGAGAAAGCCCGGATTGTTGAGGAAAGCCATTGCGACGGCGTGACATTGGCCGAGGTCGCGCGGCGCCATGAGATATCGCGTTCGATGCTCTACGATTGGCGCTATCGGCACAAGTATGGGATGCTTGGGTGCGCGACGCAATTCATGCGCCTTGTTCCCCAAGACGATGGGCCGGCTTCTGAAGGCCTGCCCCCCGTGCCTGCGTCGCAACCGCCCGTAATGACAATCGATCTCGGCGAACGATGTCGTGTGATAATCCCTGCTGATTTTGACATGGAAGCGGCCGCGCGCTTGCTCAATGGCCTGAGGTTGCTGCGATGATCGCGTTTCCGGCTGGCACGAAGGTGTGGATTGCAGGTGGAGTGACTGACATGCGGCGTGGGATGAACACCTTGGCATTGTCGGTGCAGCAGGGACTTGGTCGTGATCCGCATGGCGGCGAAATCTTCTGCTTTCGTGGCCGCAAAGGCGATCTTGTGAAACTGCTCTGGCATGACGGGGTCGGCATGTCGCTCTACACAAAGCGGCTGGAAGCGGGGAAATTCATTTGGCCTGTGAGCCGGGATGGGACGGCAGTTTCAATATCGGCCGCACAGCTCGGCTATCTTCTCGAAGGGATCGATTGGCGTAATCCGCGCTGGACGCAAAGGCCTGCAAAGGCTGGATAATTCATCCTGAAACCCCTGTTTTTATTGGCGATCCGGGGCAATTGTGGTAGTCCTCTGCCATGTCAGATGCCGCTTCCGAAATCGCCAGATTACGCGCTGAACTGGCCGCACAAACGGCCCGTGCGCAGGCCGCCGAACGCGACCTGGCGCAGGCGCGTGCCTTGGCGTCTTGCACGGAAGCGATGATCCAGGAATTGAAGCTGGAGATCGCCAAGCTGCGGCGCGACAAATATGGCATCTCCTCCGAACGCCGCGCGCGGCTGATCGATCAGCTGGAGTTGCAGCTTGAGGAATTGGAAGCCGCCGCCACGGAAGATGCGCTGGCGGCGGAACAAGCAGCAGCGCAGGACAAGACCAGCACCGTGCGCGCCTTCACGCGGCGCAAGCCCTTGCGCAAACCCTTTCCCGACCATCTGCCGCGTGAGCGTGTTGTGGTTGAGGCGCCGACCACCTGCACCTGCTGTGGCTCGGATCGCATTGTGAAGATGGGCGAGGATGTCACCGAGACGCTCGAGGTCATCCCACGGCAGTGGAAGGTGATCCAGACTGTGCGCGAGAAATTCACTTGCCGGGCATGCGAGAAGATCAGCCAGCCACCTGCACCCTTCCACACCATTCCCCGCGGATGGGCCGGGCCGCAACTGATCGCGATGGTTGCTTTTGACAAATATGGTCAGCATCAGCCACTGAACCGGCAATCCGAGCGCATTGCACGCGAGGGCATCGATCTCAGCTTGTCCACCCTGGCTGATCTGATCGGTCATGCCTGCGTGGCGCTGGCTCCGATCCACGAATTGATCGAGCGCCATGTGCTGACCGCAGCGCGCTTGCACGGCGATGACACGACGGTGCCGCTTCTGGCGCGCGGCGGCACCAGGACAGCGCGGCTCTGGACCTATGTGCGCGATGACCAGCCGTGGGGTGGCAGCGCGCCACCTGCCGCCTTGTTCAAGTTCTCCCGTGATCGCCAGATGATCCACCCAAACAAGCATCTCGCTGGCTGGCAGGGTGTTCTGCAAGCCGATGCCTATAGCGGCTACAATGACCTCTATCTGGCTGACCGCAGCCCCGGCCCTGCGCGCAGCGCACTCTGCTGGAGCCACGCACGACGCAAGTTCTTCGAACTGGCCGATATCGTCGGCAACGTGCGCAAGAACAAGCCCGCGCATGACATCTCGCCCGTCGCTCTGGAGGCAGTGAAACGTATCGACGCGATCTTCGATATCGAGCGCGAGATCAATGGCATGGGCGCGGATACCCGCCTTGCCGTGCGGCAGGAGCAATCCCGGCCACTGGTCGAGGAGCTGCACACCTGGTTACTCGGCGAACGCGCGCGAATGTCGAAACACAACAGCGTCGCAAAGGCCATCGACTATCTGATGCCGCCCAAGGGTGACCGATGGGATGCCTTCACCGCTTTCCTCGATGATGGGCGTATCTGCCTGACCAACAATGCCGCCGAACGCGCTCTCAGAGGCATAGCATTGGGAAGAAAGTCGTGGCTTTTTGCGGGGTCTGAACGCGGCGGCGACAGGGCGGCCTTCATGTATACCCTGATCGTCACCTGCAAGATGAACGACATCAATCCCCAAGCCTGGATGGCAGACGTCCTGGCGCGCATGCCGGACATCACCGTGTCACGCTTGACCGAGCTGCTCCCGTGGAACTGCAAGGTCATGCAGGAAGCCGTCAAGGCCGCGTGACCGCGTCCCTCGCCGGATGCTTACTGTGCGAATGTATCACTGAGCAAATCTTCGTAACTCAGGCTAAGCGCGACACCGGGGCTATGCGCTTCAACTTGGTTCAGTGCGCCCTGACAGGCACGACAATGCTGTACAGCAACCTGAAGAATCTGATCTCGGTTGAAATCTTCCTCTTTACTCAGCCTGAACCGCTCCGGTTTCGCCGGAGACTGTTGAGTTCGTATTTCAAGCTGCAATTTTGTCTGACTTCAAGGCCTCCTTATATTTCTCCTCGGCTT
>NZ_JAFMPR010000028.1 GCF_020667835.1 Roseibaca sp. Y0-43 | reverse complement strand
CGCGCAGTTCCTCTGGATAACGTGTTCCGTTCTTCATCTTTCCCATGACCCAGTATCCTTACTTCTGGGTCTCCGGCAAACAAGGGGCGGTTCAAGGGGCGGTTCACTAAGGGAGCAGCCACTGATATAGCCAAAGCCGCCGCTAAAGGTTTGACAGAGCCAACCGGATCATGGATGTGCATGCGGGATGCGAAAGGCGCGTGGGAATGAAGATACTATTTATACACCAGAATTTTCCGGGTCAGTTCAAACATCTGGCACCCGCACTTGCACGCCAAGGGCATGAATGTGTAGCGCTGACCCTGCGCGTCGACAAACCTGTGAAATGGCAAGGCGTTCAGATACTGCCCTACAAAGTACAGGGACAGCCAGCCCAGAACATTCACCCGTGGCTCCATGATCTGGACAGTCAGACCAAGCGCGGTACGGCTTGTTTTCTAGCTGCGCGAAAACTCAAGGAACAAGGCTATAACCCTGATCTGATCCTCACCCACCATGGTTGGGGCGAATCTATGTATTTACGCGATGTCTGGCCTGAAGCCCGGATGGGGCTTTACTGCGAACTGTACCATCAGGCGGGGTGGCCACATGTGAATTTCGATCCTGAGTTTCCTTCGGATACAAGTATTCAAACGCAACGCGTGCGAATGAAAAACATCAACAACCATCTACACTTCGACATTGCCCAAGCCGGGATCAGTCCAACTCGGTTTCAAGCAGATACCTTTCCTAAGCCGTTTCGCGACAAGATTACAATCTGCCATGACGGCATCGATACGAGGCTTATCCGCCCTGATCCCTCTGTGACTCTTGAGCTGAACAGCAAGGCAGCAGGGCGCATTTCGCTCAGCCGCGACGATGAAGTGATTACCTTTGTCAACCGAAACTTAGAGCCCTATCGGGGTTATCATCGCTTCATGCGCGCTTTGCCGAATTTGCTTCGGGAGCGACCTAAGGCACGGGTTTTGATCGTTGGTGGCGACGAGACGAGCTATGGCACCAAGCCGCCTGAGGGGCAAACTTGGAAACAGATCTTCATCGATGAAGTGCGGGGACGGATTCCAACTCCGCATTGGAACCGCGTGCACTTTTTGGGAAAGGTGCCTTATGAGCACTTTATACGCCTTCTAAAATTGTCGCGCGTTCATGTCTATCTGACCTATCCCTTCGTAGTCAGTTGGTCCTTACTGGAAGCCATGAGCGCAGGCGCAGCTATTGTGGCTGCGGATATCGATCCAGTGCGCGAGGTGCTGACCCATGATCAGACAGCCCGACTGGTCGACTTCTTTAACGGTGACGCATTGGTTTCTGAGATTTGTGCGCTGTGTGAAGATGCCGAAGAACGGGCGCGCCTTGGCACTGCAGCCCGCAAACACTTGGTGGCGAACTATGATTTGAACGCCGTTTGCCTGCCGGAGCAAATAGCTTGGGTCAACCACGTTATGGCTCAAGACTTGGGATAGCCCACGCCTGACGCAGAAGTCGTATTGCAACACTTGATATAGCGGTTTACTCCGCTTGACCGACGATACCCTAGGCCTCACTGGAAGAACAGTACCATGTCATCTCCCCGAAATGTACAGACAAGACCTCTATTCATTATCGGCTGTGTTCGGTCAGGAACAACATTGGTGCGCAATCTCTTGCGGCGTCAACCCAACGTTATATGCCCTGAAGAAACTCATTATTTTCGATATGCTGAGCCGTTCAGACCTGAACAGCCCTTACAGCTTAAAAACTCCCCTACGCTCAGAAAGCACCGCGAAATAGACGGTATAACTCCTGAAAATTTTGATCAGATGCTTTTGAAATCGCATAGTCGCGGAGACTTAATGCGCCTTCACATACAACATATGGCGCAGGCACAGGGTTTAGAATTCTATAAATGGTTTGATAAAACGCCACAGAATGTCTACGGGATACCTCTTATTCGTTCAGAATTTCCAGAAGCCTGTTTCCTACACTTGGTACGTAACCCACTCAATGTTGTAGCGAGCCTCAAGTTGGGTAAAGTCATGAAGGTGACAGATATATATGGTGCATGTAACTATTGGATAGAGGCTGTTTCTATCATTCGGGAGCTAGCTCCGTTACTCGGTAGTGATCTTCTAGAAATAAAATATGAAGATTTCACAACAGATCCTGTTGCGAGCATGCAAAGACTGCTGAAGTTCAGTGGTTTGGGCGATAGAGTGGATCTATATAGCTCACGTGACACACATATAGAACGAAACCAATTTACTGATATATTGAATGATAAAGAAAAGCGCATTGTTCTCGAACGCTGTGGGGCGCTTGCAAAGGAATATGGATATGACCTCGAATGTCTGGTGAGTTAACATCCAGAGGAGCTAAAATCATAGCTTCGGCCGTATATTTTGCTTGCCCTGAAGCCCGATCTAGCACTTCTTTAGCCTGCTGGTTCAGGCTCTTGGCCGCGCATGAAAGCCTGCGCTGATACCTGACATTCTAAAATACCTACCGCCCGCATTCATCGCTTGATGGGAAAACCCCCGACCATGCCTATTTAAACCAGCCGATGCCCAAAGCTGTGGCGGCATAACCGAGGCGAAAAATCACTTAGAAAACGCCCAAAATCTGTTCAGATCAACCGATCCACCCCTATCTGAAGATTGGCAGCGTTGCTGAACTCAAGCAATTATTTATACCCACGCCCCAGCTTTGATTCATGCACCGCATAAAGAGCTGATCGCGCAGCATCAGCGGTTCTGTAATGATCATAGCGGCACGTTCCAGCCTGACCAATCCGCCCCCACTCTCGTACAAGCGTTATACCACCGAATAAGGTTGGCTGGAGCTGCATGCGATAGAAGCGCGCCATATTCTGTTCAGGATCAATCCGGCGAAGGATGACTGGCCCATTCATGTTACGGCCTATGACCTGCCCCCCGCGAAATCCCTCACCATGATGTAGAGTCTGCCCAACCCTTGCACTGCTCCCCAACCTTGGACCGCCGGAAGCTGGATTTTTC
>NZ_JAFMPR010000027.1 GCF_020667835.1 Roseibaca sp. Y0-43 | reverse complement strand
GCGCCGCCGCTCGCGCCCCGGCGCGCGCGCCTACGACCCGTCACGCCCGGTGACATTCTGGCCGCCGCGCGGGTCTTGCTGGGCGTGGTTGAGAGCACTTGGCCCGCCACCATGGCGCGGCTTCTGGCGCGGGCCGGGGTGGCGGAACGTCACCGCCTGCGCACGGGCCGCGCGCATCCGCGCTACGGCAATGGCACGCTGATGGCCGTGGCTGAGCCGCAAGCGCCGATGCCACGGGCGGGCGACCGGCGCTATCTGGCCGCGCAGGCTGCGGTGATCACGGCGGTTCTGGCGTGGTCAGAAGGCCTTGAAGGTCATGGTGGTCAGGGTGCGGCTGATGCCGGGGATGTCGAAGAGCGCTTCTGACAGGTAGTGACCGACATCCTTGTCCTCGGGGATGTAGACCTTGGCGATCAGGTCATACTCGCCCGAGGTGGAATAGAGTTCCGACACCACTTCGCGGTCATAGATGGCGTCGGCGACCTGGTAGGTCTGGCCGGGAATACAGCGGAACTGGACGAAAACGCAGCGCATGGGGCCTCCGGGTGTTGGGCAGGGGGCTTTGCCCCCTCTGGGCGCGAGCGCGCCCATTCACCCCCAGGATATTTGGGCAAGGATGAAGAGGAAAGGGTTATTCGCCCTGAAGCGTCAGAGGGGCCGGGTCTTGACCGAGGTCTTCTGTCGTGAGCGGGGATTTGGGCCGCGCAAGCCGGTTGCGAATGACCCAGTGCAGCCTGTGTTCGGCCCGCGTGATGGCGACATAGGCCAAACGCTTCCAGAGCGGGATGCCGCCTTCGCTGCGGCCCGCGCGCGCCGCCGCATAGAGGTCGGGCGCGAAGACCTGCACATCCGACCATTGCGAGCCTTGCGCCTTGTGAATGGTGCAGGCCGCGCCATGGACGAAAGCCGCGCCCATCGCGGCGGCATAGGGGATGAAAGGGTCTTCGTCGGGGTCTTTTTCGATCTTGACGATGGAGGCGACCGAGATCTGCGGATCGGGCGCGCCGAAGATATGGAGGCGGGAGAAGCCCGGTTTGCGACCCGGCCCCAGATAGACCACTTGCGCGCCCTTGATGAGGCCGCGCGCCTCTAGGTCGATGCGCTTGGCGCGGTGTTTGAGCGGCAGCTCCAACCCGTCGCAGATCAGCGGCTCGCCGGGCAAAAGTGCGTCTTCGGGCGCGCCATGGGCAGCGCGGAACGCATGGATCAGCCGCAGGCGCGTCGCATTGCGCCACACCAGAACGGGCGAGCGCGCCATGAGGTCGCTGTCGACGCGTTCGGCCATGCGGACCCGGTCATCGGCGCGGGCGGCTTGGGCGATGCGATCCTCGAACTGCTCGAAGCTGAGGTCAGGATCGGCCAGCGCATGGGCCAGATCAAGGATCGGGTTATCGGCGGCCTGCCGGTGGATGCGCGCGAGGTGCATCTTCTGGGTTGCGGGCAGGTGGTCGAACACCATCTCTCCGGCGCCGCCCACGGGGGCAAGCTGGGCGGGGTCGCCGAACAGCACCAGCGTGCCGAAGAGTTCCTTCAGGTCATCGAGCTGGCGCTGGTCGAGCATGGAGCTTTCATCGACGAAGCCGATGTCGAGCGGGTCGTCGCGGCGTTTCCAGCCGGTGATGAAATCGGAGCCGCGCAAGCCTGCCGCCGCCAATGCGCCGGGAATGGACGGGGTTTGCGCGTAGAAGGCCGCAGCCCGGTCGAGGGCTGCGTCGTCAAGTCCCTCGACCGTGGGGCGGGGCGCCTGACCGGCCAGCCATTCGGCGATCTTTTCGTATTCCGGGTCATAGACCGGGGAATAGAGGATGCGGTGCAGCGTGGTTGCGGGCACGCCGCGCATGCGCAGGACCGACGCGGCCTTGTTGGTGGGGGCCAGCACGGCAAGCGAGCGGCGCTCGCGCCTGCGGCGGGGTTCATATTCGCCCGAAACGATTTCAACGCCAGCCGCCACCAGCGCCTTGGTCAGACCCGCCAGAAGCAGCGTTTTGCCGGACCCCGCCTTGCCGGTGATGGCCAGAACCGTGCCGCGCGCGTCGGGCGGGGCGGCGGTCTGGCCGGTGTCCAGGTCGATGCCCGCGTCTTCCAGCGCGCGCGACACGCGTTCCCACGCGTGGGCTTGGTCTTCGGACAGGTCGGGCAGGGAGGCTAGCGCGGTCATGGGCGCGACCCTAGCGCAAGCCGCGGGGAATGGGAAACCGCTTTCGCGGGATTGCAGGGGCGCGCGGGCGGGCGTAGCCTGTAGACTGCTTTCGTGACAGGATACACGCATGCCCATCCGCAACCGTTTCGCCGCGCGCCTCGCTGACCATGCCGCATGGCGGCGCGATTTCCATGCCCATCCAGAGCTTGGGTTTGACTGCCACCGCACCGCTGCGAAAGTGGCAGAGAAGCTGCGCGCCTTTGGCTGTGACGTGGTCGAGGAAGGGATCGGCGTAACCGGCGTTGTGGCCCTGATCCATGGCCGAAATGGTCCCGGCCGCTGCATTGGCCTGCGCGCCGATATGGATGCGCTGCCGATGACCGAGGCGACGGGCCTGCCTTATTCTAGCACCATTCCGGGCAAGATGCATGGCTGCGGGCATGACGGTCATATGACCATGCTTCTGGCCGCCGCCGAATACCTGTGCGAAACGCGAGCGTTTGACGGAACTGTGGCCGTCATCTTCCAGCCCGCCGAAGAGGGCGGCGGCGGCGCGAAGGTGATGTGCGACGCGGGGCTGATGGAGCGCTTCGCCATCACCGAGGTCTACGGGCTGCACAACCGCCCCGGCCACCCTTTGGGAGAGTTCAACATCCGCGCAGGCGCCTTCTACGCCGCCGTGGACGAGTTCCGCATCGTGGTCGAGGGGAAGGGCGGGCATGCCGCCAAGCCCGACCAGACCATCGACCCGGTGGTGGTCACCAGTCACCTGATCGTGGCGCTGCAAAGCGTGGCCTCGCGCAATACCGATCCCACGCAGAACATCGTGCTGTCGGTCTGCGGGGTCGAAACATCCAGCCGCGCGCATAACGTCATCCCCGCGCGGGTGGCGCTGGTGGGGACCATTCGCACGCATGACGCGAGGGTACGTGACATGGCAGAGGCGCGGCTGCGCGCATTGGCCGAGGGCACGGCGCGGGCCTTTGGGGCGGTGGCAGAGGTGGAGTTCCTGCGCGGCTACCCGGTGATGGTGAACCACGCGGAACATACCGAATACGCCCGCGCGGCGGCGCTGAAGGTCTCGGGGCAATGCGTGGAGGCCGGGTTCAACATGGGCGGCGAGGATTTCGCGTTCATGCTGGAAGAACGCCCCGGCGCCTACATCGTGCTGGGCGCGGGCGACGGGCCGGGCCTGCACCACCCGCAATACGACTTCAATGACGAGGTGATCCCCTATGGAGCAAGCTGGTATGTGGGGGTGGTGGAGGAGCGGTTGGGGTGAGCGGGGCGGAAAGCGGGTTTTTACGGCGCTGTTTAGCAGCGGCAGCGATGCCCAGAAAGCAGATGCACGTGGTGCCCCTTTGTTTGGACTGGGTGGCGTAGCAATGGGACGGAATCTCCGCCGCTCTGGCTATGTGACAGGGGAAAAAACCTCGACCGCAATTGTTTGACGTTTCTTTCCTTCTATTGGTCGGCAACGGCTTTGAACTCGAACGTATACTCACCCTTTGGTAATTCGGACTTGCTATTGATGTGGAAGTTGCAGGCCCCGTTTGATGGAGAGCCGGGCTTTGCAGAAATTGTAGACGTATCCTCCAACGGTGAAGCCACCAAGTCAGCTGTCACTTTTGGGGGGCGTGTGAAGGCTGGATTGAATCGAAGGGTGGCCGTAGCAATGTTTGTTGGTTGTAGAATATTTACGCGCAGAATGCCAGTCTGAGAAAATTCTTCACTCGAGGTTATCTCCTGTGTGGCTTCGACTACTTTCCGCTCTGATCCATAATTAGTTCGTCCTGAACAACTCCCAACATTCTGATTTTATGTAGGAAATGGGTGTTTTCTGTCGCCTTTGATTGCAGGGTTTCGTATGATT
>NZ_JAFMPR010000026.1:2500-5705 GCF_020667835.1 Roseibaca sp. Y0-43 | reverse complement strand
TTTTTCCCGGCTATTTTGTCATGCTTTTGTTTGTGTTGGTCTTGGGATTGATCTGGTTGTTACTGGATCAAATCAAGCCGATCGAGCGATTAGTACCGGTCGACTGAGCGCATTGCTGCGCGTACATCTCCGGCCTATTGACGTGGTGGTCTACCACGGCTCTCAAGGGAGACCTTGTTTTGAGGGGGGCTTCCCGCTTAGATGCTTTCAGCGGTTATCCTGTCCGTTCATAGCTACCCTGCGCTGCGGCTGGCGCCACAACAGGTCCACCAGTGGAACGTTCACCCCGGTCCTCTCGTACTAGGGGCAACTCCTCTCAAGTCTCCAACACCCACGGCAGATAGGGACCGAACTGTCTCACGACGTTCTAAACCCAGCTCACGTACCTCTTTAAACGGCGAACAGCCGTACCCTTGGGACCTACTCCAGCCCCAGGATGAGATGAGCCGACATCGAGGTGCCAAACGATGCCGTCGATATGGACTCTTGGGCATCATCAGCCTGTTATCCCCGGCGTACCTTTTATCCGTTGAGCGATGGCCCTTCCACTCGGGACCACCGGATCACTATGGCCGACTTTCGTCTCTGCTCGACTTGTCAGTCTTGCAGTCAGGCTGGCTTATGCCATTGCACTCAACGAGCGATTTCCGACCGCTCTGAGCCAACCTTCGCACGCCTCCGTTACTGTTTGGGAGGCGACCGCCCCAGTCAAACTACCTGCCACACAGGGTCCCGGATCCTGGTTCAAGGATCGCGGTTAGACATCAAGAGTGCGAAGGGTGGTATCTCAAGGGAGGCTCCCCCGGGACTGGCGTCCCGGTTTCAAAGCCTACCACCTATCCTGCACATCGCAATCCTGATGCCAGTGTGAAGCTGTAGTAAAGGTGCACGGGGTCTTTCCGTCTAACCGCGGGAAGCCTGCATCTTGACAGGCAATTCAATTTCGCTGAGTCCATGTTCGAGACAGCGGGGAAGTCGTTACGCCATTCGTGCAGGTCGGAACTTACCCGACAAGGAATTTCGCTACCTTAGGACCGTTATAGTTACGGCCGCCGTTTACCGGGGCTTCATTTCGGAGCTTGCACCCCTCCATTTAACCTTCCGGCACCGGGCAGGCGTCAGACCCTATACGTCGTCTTGCGACTTCGCAGAGCCCTGTGTTTTTAGTAAACAGTCGCCACCCCCTGGTCTGTGCCCCCGGCCACTGCTTGCGCAATAACCGGGCCTCCTTCTCGCGAACTTACGGAGGTATTTTGCCGAGTTCCTTAAACATGGTTCTCTCAAGCGCCTTGGTATTCTCTACCAGTCCACCTGTGTCGGTTTCGGGTACGGTCTGATGTGGGGCTATTTCCTGGAACCGCTCAGCTGCCCGCCCAATCCGATAAGGGCGAACAACACCTGCGATCCGTCACATCCCACTGGCCCTGGAATATTAACCAGGTTCCCATCGACTACGCCTTTCGGCCTCGCCTTAGGGGCCGGCTTACCCTGCTCAGATTAGCTTTAAGCAGGAACCCTTGGACTTTCGGCGACAGGGTCTCTCACCCTGTTTGTCGCTACTCATGTCAACATTCTCACTTCTGAACGCTCCACCGGTCCCTCACAGGCCGGCTTCACAGCAGATTCCTGATGCGTCCGATACCCCCCGAGGGGAGCACAAGACGCAAGGAATACAGAACAGAACGCTCCGCTACCACGCACTTACGTGCATCCTAAGCTTCGGCTCGTGGCTTGAGCCCCGTTACATCTTCGCCGCAGGACAACTTATTTAGACCAGTGAGCTGTTACGCTATCTTTAAAGGATGGCTGCTTCTAAGCCAACCTCCTGGTTGTTTTGGTCGTCCCACCTGCTTTCCCACTTAGCCACGAATTGGGGGCCTTAGCTGTAGGTCAGGGTTGTTTCCCTCTCCACGACGGACGTTAGCACCCGCCGTGTGTCTGCCAGATACTACTCCCGGGTATTCGGAGTTTGGTTAGGATCAGTAAGCCTGTGGGGCCCCATTACCCATCCAGTGCTCTACCCCCCGGGGTATTCGTCTGACGCTCTACCTAAATAGATTTCGCGGAGAACCAGCTATCTCCGAGTTTGATTGGCCTTTCACCCCTAGGCACAAGTCATCCCGATCCTTTTCAACGGATGTGGGTTCGGCCCTCCAGTTGGTGTTACCCAACCTTCAGCCTGCTCATGCCTAGATCACTCGGTTTCGGGTCTGATCCATCTAACTCGACGCCCATTTAAGACTCGCTTTCGCTGCGCCTGCACCTAACGGCTTAAGCTTGCTAGATAGACCAAGTCGTTGACCCATTATACAAAAGGTACGCCGTCAGGATTCAAGATCCCTCCGACTGCTTGTAGGCGTCCGGTTTCAGGTCTGTTTCACTCCCCTCGTCGGGGTGCTTTTCACCTTTCCCTCACGGTACTGGTTCGCTATCGGTCAGCAAGGAGTACTTAGCCTTCGGGGGTGGTCCCCCGATCTTCAGACAGGATTTCACGTGTCCCGCCCTACTTGATACGTCCGATCGTGCTTCGCATACGGGGCTGTCACCCGCTATGGCCTGCCTTTCCAGACGGTTCTGCCCACACTCACGGCTCGGCTGGTCCGCGTTCGCTCGCCACTACTAACGGAGTCTCTATTGATTTCCTTTCCTCCGGGTACTTAGATGTTTCAGTTCCCCGGGTTTGCTCTTTTAAGCCTATGTATTCAGCCTAAAAGTAACTGAGTATGCTCATTGTTAGCCACCACGCTTGAACGCAAGCACCAAACCGACCAAGGGTCGGCGCGGAGCGTGCGTTATTGCGAAGCAATAACAACAAACAATCAGCTGGGTTGCCCCATTCGGAGATCGCAGGGTCAAAGGTTATTCTCACCTCACCTACGCTTATCGCAGAGTATCACGTCCTTCATCGCCTCTTGCTGCCAAGGCATCCACCAAACGCCCTTATTGCGCTTGATTTGATCCAGAAAGAGCCAGATCAGCACCCCATTCGCATGGGACGCATCACAGGACAGGAGCACGGGCCTTTTGTCTTCCCGCGCCCACACTTCCCAAGACCAAAAGCATTGTACGTTTCCCGCCACCGCTGACGCGGTGACAATGGAATTCAAAAAGCCATCTAGGCTTTCCAAATTCCGCTCCCTTCCTCGCTACGCAAGGAAGTGAGTGGTTAGTGTACTTGACTTGGATAGTCTCATGTCTCGCAAAG
>NZ_JAFMPR010000025.1 GCF_020667835.1 Roseibaca sp. Y0-43 | reverse complement strand
ACCGGTCCGGTTCTGGTCAAGGACAACTGACCGCGCGTTTGCGCTCGTCGTGCTACTCGGTACAGGTGTTTGTTCCGCACCCTTGGCCGCGTATGCACAGAATGGGGCCG
This sequence comes from Roseibaca sp. Y0-43, assembly GCF_020667835.1. Taxonomy (GTDB): domain Bacteria; phylum Pseudomonadota; class Alphaproteobacteria; order Rhodobacterales; family Rhodobacteraceae; genus Roseinatronobacter. Next base: position 6,178 of record NZ_JAFMPR010000025.1, on the reverse strand, counting down.
ACGGTTTCATCTTCCAGGTCAGCCCCGATGGCCGACTGATCGACACGGCCGAGACCACGAGCACCTTGCGCTCGTTCACCGGCGACGACGACGCCCAGACTGGGCCCCTTACAGATCGCCTCTTTCTCTTTGCAGCACCGCAGTCCCATGGGGATGATGCCCCCCTGAGCGATGTGACAGCTGCCGCAGCGGTCGCCCCGCGTGCCGTCCGCGCCTCCCCCGAAATCCTCCACGCCATCGAGACCACAGCACTGCGCCACAGTGGCCATGACGCTTTGCGTCAGGCGGGCCTGTCGGTCACCGATTGGGCGCTGTTCTACCGCGCCAATATCGAGGTCGAGAGCGCGTACAATCCCGGCGCGCGCAGCCCCGTCGGCGCCATCGGACTCGGCCAGCTGATGCCCGACACTGCGCGCGATCTCGGCGTCGATCCACATGACATCGCCCAGAACCTCGACGGCTCGGCCCGTTACCTGCTGATGATGCTTGGGCAGTTCGGCGATCCCGCGCTGGCGCTCGCTGCCTACAATGCCGGTCCCCATGCGGTCACCCGCCATGGCGGCATTCCCCCCTTTCGAGAAACCCAAGGCCATGTGGCCCGTGTGACAGCCGTGTTCCAGCGGCTGAGAGGAGACCTATCGTGACGTCCAAATCTACCTTTGTCGCGCTCGGCGCGATGGCCCTTATCGTGCTGGCGGGCCCGGCGCTGGCCCAAAGCATCGACCTGTCACCCGTGCAGACGCTGCTGCAAGGCATCGTCGACGCGATCACCGGCCCCTTGGGCATCGTGATCGGCACGCTGGCGCTGATCGGCGTGTTCCTGTCCTGGCTCTTCGGCATCCTCGATTTCCGTCAGGCGCTCTGGGTCGTGGTCGCGATCGCGGGCATCGCTGCAGCCCCCACCATCGTCGCCGCCATCTGGACGACCTGAGCCAGAGCTTCCGGAGGTCTCGGCCATGTCCGACCAGTCCCGCGTGTTCATCGGCCTTCTGAGGCCGCCCAAGCTGATGGGCTTGCCGATCATGTACGCCATGGTCTGGCTCTTCGGCTCGACGCTTCTGTTCCTCTGGGTGCAAAGCTGGGTGGTGGCCGTCTTCGCGGGGCTGGCCTGGCCTGCGCTCTGGAAGGCAGCGGACTGGGATCCGAACTTCCTCGATGTCCTGGTGATCACCTTGCAAGAAACCCCGCCCACGACAAACCGCAAGATCCACGGGGGCGACAGCTATGCCCCGTGATGGAGTTGCCCGTGACGTGGAAGGCGCCCTCGATCCGCTGACTACGCTGCCTGCATGGGTCAAGGGCGAAAAGCGGCTCTCGTCCATGCTGCCCTATGTGAGCCTTGTCACCGACCGGACGATCCGGACGCGCGGCAACGAGTTGATGCAATGCATCCGGCTCGAAGGGGTCAACAGCACCACGAGCGAGGACGGGCATCTCGACCGGATCGGAGGGCTCTTGGCAGGCATCGTTGCGCAGGTGGGGACCGAGTTTTCCTTCTACCTGCACAAGGTCTCGAAAGCGGTCGACGTGACCCTGCCGCCCATCCCAGGCGATGGGTTCGCGGCCGCCGTTGACCAGCGCTGGCGCGCGCATCTGGGTCAATCTGGCCTGCGCGACAAGACGCTGACGCTGACCGTGCTGAAGCGCCCGGAGGCAGGCAGCCGCTTGCCCTTCGGCCTAGGGGCGTCGCGTGCGCGACATGCAGCGGACACAACCCGGCGCTTGCGGAAGCTCGATGAGGTCGTGGGATTTCTCCTGTCATCCTTCGATGAGTTGAAACCCCGCCTCCTTGCCGCCAGCACTGGCGAGCTTCTGGGCTTCCTCGGCTCGCTCAACATAGGCGAGGAGCATCCGCTCTACCCGCGATCGCGCCTCGGCGTGATCGCCGAGGATGTTGCCAATACCCGCGTCACCTTCCGCGGCACGACCATCGCGCTCTCCGACGGTGCCGTCGGCGACAAGCTCGGCACGATCTTCGCAGTGAAGAACTACCCCGCCAAGACCGACAGCCTGATGCTCGACGAGCTGAACCTGCCCGTCGACATGGTGGTCACACACTCCTTTGTGCCGATCAATGCCAACATCATGGCGGGTCGTATCAAGCGGCAGTTGCGCTTGATGCAGGCCGCCAATGACGGGGCCGTCAGCCTCGCACATGAACTCGAACTCGCACAGGACGATCTGGAATCGAAACGCCTGATCTTCGGTGAACACCATATGACGGTGGCCGTCTATGCGCGCACCAGAGGCCAGCTCGACGATATCGCGGCCGAGATCCGCAACATCTCCGCCACCTCCGGCATCAACCTGATCTCGGAAGCCTTCGGGGGGCGGGCGCATTTCATGGCGCAGCATCCGGGGAACACTGGCGCGCGCAGCCGCAAGGCTGCGATCACCAACCACAACTTCGCCGATCTCGCCACCTTTCACCGCACGCCGCTCGGCAAGACGGCCGCGCAAGTGCCCTGGGGCGTGCCGATCACGCTTTTTCCGACGCCCGAGCGCAGCGGGTTCCGCTTCAACTTCCACGAACAGGGCGCGCCGGATCGCGAGCCCACGGGAGGCCACACGCTGATCCTCGGCCGTCCCGGCTCCGGCAAATCCGTCCTGGCGGCTTTCCTGATGACCATGGCACGGCGGTCAGGTGCGCGGGTCTTCGTCTTCGACTATCGCGCGGGCATGGAGATGGCCGTCCGCGCGCTCGGCGGCAGCTATTCGACCGTGCGGGCGGGGCGCCCCACGGGCCTCAATCCGCTCCAGACCGAGATCGACATGCGGGGCCAAGCATGGCTTGCCGATTGGCTCGCAAGCCTCCTCGAGCGCCGCGACCGGCCACTGACCCCGGTGCAGACCAACCGCCTGCAGGAGGTCGTGCGCCAGAACGCAAGCGCCGGAAACGCGGGGCTGCGCAACTGGTCGGATTTCGCGTCCCTCCTCGTCTCGACCGACGACGAGGGCGATCTCTTCGAGCGCATGCAGGAATGGACCGCCGAGGGTCGCTACGGCTGGATCTTCGGGGCCAATGCCGAGGACAGTTTCAGCATCGATGGAGACGTCGCGGGCTTTGACCTCACCGGCATCCTCGATTCCGAGAGCGAGCGGGAACGCATGGCGGTCCTGTCCTACCTCTTCCGCCGGGTCGAGCGGGTGATCGAGGACCGTAAACCCACAATTATCGTCATCGACGAGGCCTGGAAGGCGCTCGACAACGCCTACTTCGCAGAGCGGCTCTCGAATTGGCTGGTGACCGCCCGCAAGCAGAACGCGGTCGTCGTGATGATGACCCAGTATGCAAGCCAGCTCGAGCGCACGCGGACCGGCAAGACCATCGTGGAAGCTGTGCCAACCCAGGTGCTTCTGCCCAACATCCGGGCTTCGGCTGCGGATTACGCCATGCTTGGCCTCAGCGAGAAAGAACTCGACGTGCTTCTGGGCGTCGGCTCTGCCTCGCGGCTCGCACTTGTACGCGATGACCGAGGTTCGGTCGTGATCGATGCCGATCTCAGCGCCCTCGGCCCCCTCGTGACCATCCTTGGCGGCATGGAGAAGGGCGAGGCCCTTGTCGGCCCCGACTACCGTGACCGCACCGATTTCTGGAGAGTGACATGACCCGTACCATCATCCGCAGCGTCGTGCTGCTTGGCCTTGGCCTGGCCCTGACAGCCTGCGCACAGCACAACCCCGCAGCGGCCAACTGCTTCAACTTCCGCGATGCGCCCGCACAAGGCGCAACCACCACGACCACGATCTCGACGATGGGGGCCGCCGTCACGCGCCGCGACACGGCTTGCGATTTCGTGATGCTGGGGGCGGGTGGCTGAGCGGATGCGGAGCTGGCTTCCCCTCTCGATGGTCAGCCTTGCGCTGGCAGGTCCCACGGCGGGGCCAGCGGCCGCCCAAGGCGTGCCGACCTTCGACCTGCGCCTCCTCGCAGAGCGGCAGGCAATCCTCGATCAGACCGATCGGGATCTGGCGCTACAGCACGACCGGCTGGCGCGCGAGGAGGAGCTGGCCGAGATCGAGCGCCAGCAACTCGCCTCGCTCGAAGGTCTCATGGATGCCATGTCGCTCGGCTCCGGCGATGTGGCTGGCACCGTGGCCGGGCTCGAGGCGGGGCAGGGGGCGGTTGGCGACGTCGAGAGTGCTGCGGCCAGCCTCTACGCGCCCGAGGACAACAACCCGGCCGCGGCCCGGATGTTCGGCGATGCCCGGGAAGGGATCGAGGAGCTGATTATCCGCGCCGCGCGCGACACCCATAGCCTGCCCGGGGTGAGCCGCGCGGGGCTGTCGCTGGTCCAGTGGCGCTGCCTGCTGCAAGCGCTGATCTGGCAGGAAAGCCGGTTCCAGATCGGGGCGCGCTCTCCCGTTGGGGCCTTCGGGCTGACCCAGATCATGCCCGGCACGGCGGGCGATCTGGGGATCTACCCGGCTTACTATGACGACCCGTACCTGCAGGTCACCGGCGGCGCGCGATACCTCGCGATGATGCTGAACATGTTCGATGGCAACATCATCCACGCGCTCGCGGCCTATAACGCGGGCCCCGGCAACGTGCAAAACTACGGTGGCGTCCCGCCCTTCGCGGAAACCCAGCATTACGTCGTTGTGATCCCGCAGCAGTACAACAGCTATCTCGCCGCCGTCGGCGGGATCGATGCTCTCGGCACCATCGACCCTGTGCTCCTCGCCAACGCAAGCTTCAGCCTCTCGGCCCATGGCGCGGGTGTCTATGGCGACTATTCGCTGGTTTCGGTCCGCGCAGCCGCCCTGCGCGTGCAGGAAATCATTACCCGCATCGGCGAGACCGAAGATCTGCACGAGGCCATCGCACTCAACACCTACGCGCGCGCCGAGCTTGCGCGACTGGTCGCGATCCGGACCCGGATCAAGGCCGCCCATACCCAGCCGCTGAGCGAGGAACAACTCGCCATGGCCGCGGCCCAAGCCGCCGAGCGGCAGTTCATGGATTTCACCCAGGAGACATTGCGATGATCAGGCGCTTGTACCGTTCCCTCACCACCACCGCCGCGACCCTCGCGCTGACCACCGCCCTCGCGGGGCCCGTCTCCGCACAGGGCGTGCCCACGGTCGATACCCAGAACATCGCCCAGGAAATCCGGCAGCTTCAGCAGATGTTGCAGGATTTCGGGATCCAGACCGATCTTCTGGACAATGCGTTGGAGCAACTCAACATGCTGCAAAGTCAGCTCGATCAACTGAACGAGATGTATGCCTCGCTCACCGGGCCGCGCAGCATCCTCGGTCTCGCCATGGGCGGCGATCTCGACGACCTGTTGCAAGCCAATTTCGAAGACATCCCCGGCCTGATCCGAGGCATCCAGGCGGGTGACTGGTCGAGCCTGATCGGCCCCAATGCGGGCCCTCTGCGCACGCAGATGGAACAGGCCCTTGCCGGTGCTGGGTTCGATGAGGATTCACTCCGCGAGATCGCCACCAGCGGCAATCCCGGCGCCGAAGGTGTCGCCACCCGCGCCACGACCGGCGCCGTTATGTCGGCGGCGGCCCAGAACAGCCATGCCGAGGCGGCGCAATCGCTGGAACGCGTCGAGCAACTCGTGTCGTTGATCCCCGACATGGAAGACCTCAAGGAGTCGATGGATCACAACACCCGCGTCACGGCGGAACTCGCCATCGCCATGACGCGGATGTGGGAGCTTGAAGCCATCCAGACCCTCGGCGCAGGCAATGCGGGCGTGGTGGACGCTGCCACCGTCGCCGAAGAGCGCCGCTACATGGACTTCACCCTGCCGAGCCTGCGGCCATGACCGAGGCACCGGACATGACGGCAGGCATGAGCACGCGCGAACTCGTTGAGGAGGAACTGATCCATGGCGCACTGCGTCGGGAGCAGCTCTGGCGGTTGATCGGCCTCAGCGGGGCAGGTTTCGGCGTTTTCGGCTGCCTTGCCGCTGCAGCCGTCGCCCTGATGGTCGAGATGCCGCCGCCGGTCATCGTGCCCTATGATCCCGCGACGGGCTTGGCCCTGCCGAACGCCACGGTCGAGACGGTGCGGCTTGCCGAGCGGCCCGCCATTATCGAGGCGCAGATCTACCGCTACATCCTGTTGATTGCCACTGAGATTTGACCCGGCATTGTCACCGAGAACTGACCCACCCATTTGTTATGTTCTACGTGTCATTCTGGCGTCAATGCTGGT
>NZ_JAFMPR010000024.1 GCF_020667835.1 Roseibaca sp. Y0-43 | reverse complement strand
AAGCCGAGGAGAAATATAAGGAGGCCTTGAAGTCAGACAAAATTGCAGCTTGAAATACGAACTCAACAGTCTCCGGCGAAACCGGAGCGGTTCACACTGGTATTGGAACAGGGTCACACGGATAACTTACGACCAAGCCTCTGGCATGATGCTTGTGAAAATACGTGCAAACAATCCCGAGACCGCTCAGGAACTTGCAAGCTTGGTGGTCGCGCAAAGCGAGCAAATGATTAACGGTCTGAATGAGGCTGCGCGCAACGACGCGACGCGAAATAGCGAGGAAGACTTACAAGCCGCGCTAGAGCGTCTTCGGACGGCGCGCGAAGAGTTGGCCCATTTCCGAGCACGCACACAAATTCTGGATCCACAGGCCGATATTCAGGGCCGCATGGGCGTTATGAACGTGTTGCAGCAGCAGTTGGCAGAAACACTGGTCGAATATGACTTGCTCATCATGCAAAGCGATAGCGGCAACGACCCGCGTCTGGGCCAGCTTGAACGCCGAATAGAGGTTATTCGAAATCGAATCGACGAAGAACGGCGGATGTTTACGCAACAGAATGTGACAGTGGATGAAACCGACTATCCCAGCCTGATCGCGCAATATGAAGGCCTGCTGGTCAACCAGACTTTTGCAGAGGCGACCTATCAAGCTGCACTGACCGCGGCCGACGCGGCGCGCTCAAATGCAGATCGTCAATCCCTGTATTTGGCGACCTTCATCCAGCCGAGCTTTGCCCAGAGCGCACAACACCCGCAGACCGTACTTCTGATCTTTCTGACAGCTATGTTCTCATCCTTGGTATGGGCGATCATGTCTCTTGTCTACTACAGCCTAAGGGATAGAGGTTAACCGTAAGGCTCTGAAGGACATGATAGAGTTTCAGAACATATCCAAAGGATTCTGGGTTAACGGCTATTTTAAACCGGTGATACATAATCTGAATCTGCGCCTTCCTAGCGGTAGCTCGTTGGCGTTGCTGGGGCGCAATGGCGCGGGAAAATCCACCTTGCTGAATATCGTCGCCGGCACGATGCGTCCGGATACCGGCCAAGTGGTCAGTGATAGTACCATTTCGTTCACGGTCGGTTATGCTGGCAGTTTTCACAATCACCTAACTGGCGAACAAAACACCCGCTTCGTGGCCCGGATCTACGGCGTCGACAGCGACGAACTCTGTGAGTTCGTCGAAGACTTTGCCGAGATCGGGGAGCATTTCAAGATGCCGGTGCGGACCTACTCATCTGGGATGAAGTCGCGACTTGCATTTGGAATTTCCATGGGAATTCCCTTTGGGACCTACCTGATAGACGAGGCGACAGCGACGGGTGATGCAAGGTTTCGCCGGAAAAGCAAAGAAGTCTTCCGCAAGCGCATGGAAAATGCCAGCGCGATCATGGTCAGCCACAACATGAGCGACATTCGCAATTTCTGCGATGCGGGGCTCATTCTGAACAATGGTGAGATTGAGGTTTTTGACAGTGTCGAAGATGCAATCGAACGTCATCAGGCATTGTTGGAGAACTGACGAAATTTGCCGAGAGGCGAACAACGGAAAACCCCGCGCCAGTCTGGCGCGGGGTTCTTTTTTTCAGTCGTCGGTCAGTTTCTTGTCTTCGCGCATCTCGAACCACATGGCGTTCAGGACGGCGAACATGGCGGCCAGCGGAAGGCCAAGGATCCATGCGAAATACCACATTGTCGTTTTCCTTTCAGTTGGCTCAGTAGGCGTTCTTGTTGCCCAGCATTTCGTCTTCGTCGACCTTGCCCCACAGCACCTTGTAGACCCAAGCGGTGTACATCAGGATCAGTGGCATGAAGATCAGCGTGCAGACCAGCATGATGAACAGGGTCAGGTGCGACGAGGAGGCGTCCCACACCGTCAGCGACGAGTTCGGGTCAATCGACGAGGGCATGATGAACGGGAACATCGTCAGGCCAACGGACGAGATGACGCCGGTGATCCCCAGCTTCGACCACAGCAGGGCCGAGACTTCGCCCCCACGGGCTAGGCCACGCACGGCAAGCGCCATGCCGACAAAGCCCATGATCGGGGCGATGATCGCCCAAGGACGCACGTTATAGGCATTCAGCCACGACCCTTCGCGCACCACTTCGGACAGAAGCGGGTTCGACGGGCCATCGGTCACGACCTCGCCCACCATCTGGAAGCCGGTGATGCCAAAAGCCAGCCACAGGCCTGCTAGCGCATAGCCCGCAATCGCCACGACCCCGGCCCAGAAGCCGATCAGCCGCGCACGCGCCAGAATTTGGGGCGCTTCGACCTTCACGGCCAGCCATGTCGCACCATGGGCCACCAGCATCGACAGCGACACCACACCGGCCAGCAGCGCGAACGGGTGCAGAAGCTGGAAGAACGTGCCTTCATAAAGCGAGAACAGGTTCTCGTTCAGGCGGAACGGTGCGCCCAGCAGCACGTTGCCCACGGCCACGCCGAACAGCAGTGCCGGAACCGCGCCACCCACGAAGAGCGCCCAGTCCCAACCCGACCGCCAGGATGCGGACGGGCGCTTGGAGCGATACTTGAACCCCACGGGCCGCAGGATGAGCGCGGCCAGAACCGCGAACATCGCAAGGTAGAAGCCCGAGAAGCTGACCGCGTAGAGCGGCGGCCAAGCGGCGAAGATCGCGCCGCCGCCAAGGATGAACCACACTTGGTTGCCTTCCCAGACCGGGCCGACCGTGTTGATGACCACGCGGCGCTCGGTGTCGGATTTCGCGACGAAGGGCAGCAGCGCGCCCACGCCCATGTCAAACCCGTCCGTCAGCGCGAAGCCGATCAGCAGCACACCCAGCAGAAGCCACCAGATGAGACGCAGGATTTCATAGTCCATAAGTTGGTGAAGGATCATTGGTCTTACTCCGCAGGCGTGCCGAGGGGCACATTGCCGTCATGGGTGCGCAGCCGGTGGGCATGGCGTGCCATGGCGATTTCGGTTTCCTGAACGTCCTGCTCTGGCCCCTTGCGGATGTATTTCACCATCAAGGACATCTCGATCACCAGCAGCACGGTGTAGAAGGCCACGAAACCCGTCAGCGTCAGCGCGACCGAGGTGATCGACAGGTTGCTGACCGACATGGCCGTGGGCAGAACACCGTCCACCGTCCAGGGCTGGCGACCGAATTCGGCCACGAACCAGCCCATTTCAGCGGCCAGCCAAGGCGTCGGGATGGCCGCTACGGCACCCCAGAGTGCCCAGCGCGGGAAATCGCGGCTGCCGAAATTGCTGCGGATGAAGAAGAACAGCATCACACCGATGAACGCGAAACCAAGCGCCACCATCACGCGGAAGGCCCAGAACAGCGGCCAGACAGTCGGCACGGTGTCATCCGCGGCTTGCAGAATCTGCGCTTCCGTCGCGTTGCGCGGGTCGTCGGTGTATTTCAGCAGCAGGAAGGCATAGCCAAGGTCTGCGCCATAGGTTTCGAAGGTTTCGATCACCTCGGGCGCAGTGGCCTCCCGATCCTGACGGATGGTCAGCAGCGCGTCATAGGCGATGATGCCGTTGCGGATACGGTCCTGCGATTCCAGCACCAGATCGTTGATGCCCGGAATTTCCTTGGTCAACGACCGCGTGGCGATCAGGCCCATCGCATAGGGGATGTGGATCGCGTAGTGGTTTTCACGCGCTTCCTGATCCGGCAGGCCAACCAGCGTAAAGGCGGCAGGCGCTTCGTGGGTTTCCCACATGCCTTCCATCGCGGCCAGTTTCATGCGCTGCGTATGCGTGGCGTTGTAGCCCGATTCGTCGCCCAGCAGCACGACCGACAGGGCTGCGGCCAGCCCGAAGCTGGAGGCCACGGCAATCGACCGGCGTGCCATCTCGATATGGCGGCCCTTCAGCAGATACCAAGCCGACACGCCCAGCACGAAGACCGACGCGGTCACGTAGCCCGCGCTGACGGTGTGCACGAATTTCGCCTGTGCCACTTCGTTGAACAGCACTTCGAAGAAATTCGTCATCTCCATGCGCATGGTCATGGGGTTGAATTCGGCGCCGACGGGGTTCTGCATCCAGCCATTGGCGATCAGGATCCACAGGGCCGAGAAGTTCGACCCAAGTGCCACCAGCCAACCGACGACAAGGTGTTGCACCTTGCTCAGCTTGTCCCAGCCGAAGAACCACAGGCCGACGAAGGTCGCTTCCAGGAAGAAGGCCATCAGCCCTTCAATGGCCAAGGGGGCACCGAACACGTCGCCCACGTAATGGCTGTAATAGCTCCAGTTCATGCCGAACTGGAATTCCATGGTGATGCCCGTGGCCACGCCAAGGACAAAGTTGATCCCGAACAGCGTGCCCCAGAACTTGGTCATCTGACGCCAGATCACGCGACCGGTCATGACATAGACCGTTTCCATGATCGCAATCAGCAGCGACAGACCAAGCGTGAGCGGCACGAACAGGAAGTGATACATGGCCGTCATCGCGAATTGCAGACGCGACAGCTCGACGATCCCGAATTCCATATCATTTGCTCCACTAAATCAGGGGATTCCCCCCGGTTATGGGCAGAGCAATGCGCCTGAAATCGAGTCGCCACCTTGATCCATGTCAATAAGTCGTAGGTTGGGTTCTAGTTATTGCAGCGCCACGATGCGGTCGGCTGTCGCAGCTTCGCGCGCGTGATGGCTGGCCATGACGATCATGGCGTCCGGCAAATAGGCGCGAATCCCGGTCAGCACCTTGGCGGCGGTGGCATCGTCCAGCCCTTCTGTGGGTTCGTCCAAGAGCAGCAGCGCCGGGCGACGGAGTAGCGCGCGCGCCAGCGTCAGGCGTCGCGCCTCGCCCCCCGAAAGCCCTTCGCCCCTTGGGCCAAGGGCTGTGTTCAGGCCTTCGCGCGCGTCGATCACCTCGGCCAGCGCCACGGCCTCCAGCACCGCCCAAAGCTCTGCGTCGGTGGCGTCGGGGCGGGCCAGATGCAGCGCCTCGCGCACGCTGCCCGCCATCAGGGCGCTGCGCTGGGGCAGGTAGGTGACGGCCTGTCGCAACGCGCTCTCGTCCCAGCCGGCCACGTCCAGCGTGCCCAGCACGATGCGGCCCTGCGCGACCGGGTGAAGCCCCGCAACCGCCTGCAACAGACTCGACTTTCCGCAGCCGCTTGGGCCGGTGATCGCCAAGGTCTGACCCGGTGCAAGATCGAAAGAGAGACCGCGCAAAATCGGGGTCAGCCCGCCCGGTCGGGTGAGCGATACGTCGGTCACGCGCAACTGCCTTGGCAGCGACTGCTCGCCGGGGCTGGGCGGCATATCCAGCGCGAGCGTGGCGCGGACACGGCGCGCGGCCTCTGCCATGCGGCCCAGATCGGCCACGGCACGACGCAAGGGTGCGACGGTTTCGGCCAGCGCCAGCATGGTGAAAAAGCCAAGCGCCGCGATGGCGGGCGCAAACTGGCCGTGGCCGACAGCCCAAACGCCCAAGCCCAGCGCGCCCGCTGCCATCAGCGTGCCCAGCAGGGCTTGCGCGGCACCGGTGCGCCGCTCGACCCGGTCCAGCCGGTCGCGCAAAAGCACCTGCCGGGTATGGGCTGCCTGAACCGACGCCGCCTGATCTTGCAAACGGCCATGCGCGGCCAGCGTGTCGCGGCTGCGTATAAGGTCGATCAAGCGCGCGCGCATCGCTTGCATCGCGGCCTCTGCCTGGCGCGAGACGGGCGCGGCACGCGTGGCGGCAAAGCCCAGGATCAGCGCGCTGCCGCCCAGCCAGCCAAGCAGCGAAAAGGCCGCGATAGGCAGGCTGACCAGCCACCACAACAGCGCGAAGGCCAGCACATGCGTGGCGATGGCAGCCGCCACGGGCAAGACCAGCCGAAGCGAGATGCCATCCAGCGCGTCGATATCGGCGGTCAGCCGTGCCAAGGCCTGCGCCCCGCGCAGCCGCACAAGCTGCGCGAAAGGCGCGGCCAGCATCGTGCCCAGCAGCCGCAGGCGCAGCGTTTCGAGCGCGCGCAAGGTGGCGTCATGGGTCAGCATCCGCTCGCCATAGCGCGCGGCGGTGCGGCCCAAAGCCAGAAAGCGGATCGCGGCAGAGGGGCGGAACACGTCGAACACCGCGCCCATGCCCAGCAACCCTGCGGCAGCGGCGGCGGTGATGAACCAGCCCGACAGGCCCAGAAGGGACGCTCCCATGACCAGCACGACAAAGCTGAGAAACGCGCCGCGCAACAGCGCCTTGCGCTGGTCACGCAGGACAAGACGGAAGATATGCCACAGCGCGCTCATGCGTCCTCTCCCAGCCGGATAATGCGGTCCATCTGCGCGGCCAGCCGCATGTCATGCGTGGCCACGACCAATGTCGCGCCGCGTTTCGCTTCGGTCAGAAGCGCGGTTGAAATGTGCTCGGCCGTTTCCGGGTCCAGATCGGCGGTCGGCTCATCGGCCAAGATGACATCGGGCCGCGCAAAGATCGCGCGCGCCAGCAGCACGCGCCGCCCCTCGCCGCCCGACAGCCCTGCGCCGGTTTCGCCCAGCCTTGTGTTCAACCCTTGCGGAAGTGTGGCCAGCACCGGGTCGAGCGCGGCTTGGATCAGCGTGGCATCCATGTCGCCCATCTCTGGGCGGCCCATGTCGATATTGCGGCGCAGGCTGGCATTCAGGAAATGCGGGGCTTGCGGCATCCAGCCGATGCGGGCGCGCCAGCCATCGGCATTGTCATGGGTCAGGGTTTGCCCTGCAACGCGCACCTGCGCCCCCGGCAGGGTTTGCAACCCGGCCAGCACGCGCAGCGCCGTCGTCTTGCCCGCGCCGGAAGGGCCGACCAGCGCGACCGTCTCGCCCGGTTGAATGTCGATCTTGGGCAAGCGCCCGCCCGATGGCAGTGCAAGCGCCGCCATGTTCAACGACGCAGCGCCCGGTAGCGGGGCCGCCATGACGCCCGCGCCCAAGCGGTCGTCGGGGCTGGCCTTGCGCCAGTCGGCCAATTCATCGGCCACGGCGTCGGCTGCGGCCTTGTCATGCCACGCCGCCGCCAGATCCCGCAGCGGTTGGAAGAAATCGGGCGCAAGCAGCAACAGGAACATGCCGACAGCAGGCGACAGGGGCGCGCCCCATGACCCGAAGGTCACAACATCCAAAAGCGAGAAGCCCACGAATACCGCTACCAGCGCCACGCCCAGCGCCGAGAACAGCTCCAGCACGGTCGAGGACATGAAGGCCACCGCCAGCACCGCCATGGTGCGGCGGCGCAGGTCGTCGGCCTTGGCGGCAAAGCCCATCTGCACCCATGGCCCCGCCCCCAGCGCGCGAATGTCGGGCAGGGCCGAGAAACGCTCGACCAGCAAGTCGTTCATGCTGCCAATTTCGACAAGCTGCTTGGCGCTGGCCTCTTTCGCGGCCCAGCCGACAAGCGCCATGAAGACCGGGATCAACGGGCCTGCCACCAGCAGCACCAGCCCTACGGCCCATGCGTGCCAGAACGACAGCGCAAGGATGACCGGCGGCACCAGCATGACGCGCATCCGGGCGGGCTGGTAGCGGGTCAGATACGGGATCAGCAGGTCCAGCTTTGTGCTGCCCAGCACGCCCACCGCCCCTGCGCCGCCCAGACCCGCACCAGAGGCGCGCGCCGTTTCCGTCGCGATCACGTCATCGCGCAGCGACGCCACCAGCCCGCGCGCGCTGTCTTGCACCATGCTTTCCGCGATATAGCCCAACCCCGCCCGCACCACGCCCAGCACTGCGAAACCAACGACCAGCAACCATGCCGGCGGCCCGTCGGTGGGCAGCAGAAGGCCCGCGAAGAGCAGCGCCACCAGCCATGCCTGCACCGGCCAGACAAGTGCCGCGGCAGCCGATAGCAGGCTTGCGCGGCGCACGGGCGCGCGCACCGGCGCTTCCAGGGCGGTCAGGGGTTTGGGGGTGGTCTTTGCGCGTGTCACGATCGTGCCAGATAAGTCGGGTTTTTTTTGCCAGTTATGAGATCTTGCGACCGGGCGACTTGATTCAGATCACATTCAGGAAAAATTGACCATCTGCAAACCGGGCCGCTGGCCCGCCTGCCCCCCGCAAAGCCGCTAAAATCGTTTTCAAAAGCCAGTTTCGCGCCCGAATTGGACCCCCTCCCGGTCCCACCCCCTGCGCATCTTGCATGGAGGGTGAAATTGTGGGTGAAAAGATGTCTTTGCATCTTGGGGGTGTCCTGGAAACGGGCATCGACGTGTTGGACATAAACCTGTCCGACACCGTGATCTTGACAACGGAAAATGGCGTTTTCGTTGTGACAACCACCGGGTCGGGCGGTGGGCTGGTGGTCTACCGCATGGGGTCGAATGGCCAGATGCAGGTTGCGGATTCGCAACTTTTTCCCGGCAGCCTGCAAGGGGCCATCAGCGCGCAGATTGCCATCGTGGAGCTTGGCGGCGAAACGCTCGTCGTTTTCGGCGGCGATAGCGACGACGCTTTCGGCTATGTTCTGGGGAACAATGGCCAGCTTGGCGCAATGCGCCGCGTCGATTGGTCCGCACTGCAAGAGGGGGCAGCCCAAGGCGCACCCGGCGCCTTGCAGGCCCTCGCGCTATACGACGGCATCGCCGACCTTCTTGTGGGCACGCAGGTCTCTCCGGGCAATCTTGTCAGCGTGCAAAGCGTTTCGGGTCATGCACAAAGCTTTGTGCTGACGCTGGACAGCGCGTCGGGGCAGGTGTTCAGCCACGTCATGAATGCGAACGGCAGCATGAGCATGGTTGGCTCGATCGGGGCCATAGATGGGCTTGCGCTTGCCAACCCGACCGCGATGCAGATCGCCGAGTTCGACAGCGGAAGCTATGTCGTCATCGCATCCGCGACCGGCTCTTCGCTCAGCGTGGTGGAAATCTTGACCGACGGCAGCATGATCCCTGTCCAGCAAGTGATCGACACTGCCAGCACACGCTTCGCCAATGTGCAGGACATGACCCTTGTGCAAGATGGCGACCATGTCTTCGTGCTGGCCGTTGGCGCCGATCACGGGGTCAGCCTGTTTCGGCTGCTGCCCGACGGGCACTTGGTTTTTGTCGAGGCGTTCAGCGACGACCGCTCCAGCCTGCTGAACACGCCCCGTTCGATTTCAGCGGCCATGATCGGCGACACGCTGCATGTGTTCATCGGCACGCAGAACACCGCCCAGATGGTTCAGCTTCAGTCGGATCACTCGGGTCTTGGCATGGTCGAGACAAGCTCTGCCTCTGGGGCGGATCGGCTGACAGGCGGCGCTTTGGATGACATCCTGCTGGCCGGGTCCGACAACGACACGCTACAAGGCGGTGGCGGCAACGACATCCTGTCGTCAGGCGTGGGGCGCAGCACCCTGACCGGCGGCGCGGGCAACGATATTTTCGTCATCCGCGCCGAAAGCAGCACCGTGCGTGTGACAGATTTCAGGCCCGGCCAGGACCGGCTGGACCTGAGCGACTTGCCCATGCTGCGCAATATCGACCAGCTGGAGATCGTCCCCACCGCGACCGGCGCGATCATTCGGTTCCGCGATGTCGAGATCATTGTCACCTCGGCTGATGGCGGGACGCTGCGCCGCTCGGACCTGTTTCCCAACGGATTGCAGGGGCCGGACAGCATGATCATCGTCATCGGAGAGCCGGAACCCCTGCCGGGGCCGCCCGACCCGTCTGACGGGGTGGAATTGATCGGCGGCAACGGACATGACACGCTTTTCGGCGATGTCGGACCGGACACCCTTGTCGGCAATCGTGGCAATGACCGGCTTTATGGCCTTGCCGGAAACGATTCGCTCAATGGCGGAATGGGCCATGATTGGCTTTGGGGCAACGATGGGAACGATACAGTTGACGGCGGTACTGGGAATGATCGTTTGTATGGCGGTACTGGGAATGATCGCTTGTTTGGTCATGACGATAATGACAGCCTACACGGCGAACTAGGCGACGATCAGATCTTCGCGGGCAGTGGCAACGACGAGGCATTCGGCGGCAGTGGAAACGACAGCCTCTGGGGTGGCACAGGTGATGATCTTTTGAATGGTGGCGATGGCAACGACACGCTTTGGGGCGATGCGGGAAACGATACCTTACTTAGCGGAGATGGAAATGACCGCATTTCCGGCGGAGATGGAAATGATCGAATCGCCGGGGGTAACGGCCGAGATCT
>NZ_JAFMPR010000023.1 GCF_020667835.1 Roseibaca sp. Y0-43 | reverse complement strand
CCTTGTTCACGGGTTCTTCTAGTGCGGCGTCAGGCTTTTCGGTCTGGCGTCGTTTCCCTTTTTGGGTTCGGTGCACCGTCACAGGTGCAAGATGATCAGGTGCGGACCTGCCCCGGACGGGGCCGGGCAAATTCAGTAGCGGACCTCTTCGAAGCCGTAATTCCCCTCGTGATCCCGCCAGTCGACGAAGACCGAGCGGTAGCTGACCCAGTTACAGTGCCCGGTGTCGGGCAGCTGTGATGCGGCCGGGACCTGGGCAACACTCGACCGTGTCCATCGATAGTCACCCTGCACACCGTAGGAACCGAGGCGCGTGGCGTCGTAGGTGTTGCAGTCGCCTTCACTGTTTTCGCGTTGGCTGAACTGGATGTGAAAGACACGGATGCTGCGGACGAAGTCGAAAGCGTCGCCTGAAATGTCGATGTCGGCCTGCTCGTCCGATTGGACTTGGACCAGGGGCAGAGGAGCTTGCGGAACGCTGACCTGAGGCGCCTCCCGGAAGGCAATGTCGTAAAGCCGTTCCATCGGCGAGTGCTGGGCAGGGGCGTTGAACGACGCCCCCATCGGGCAACGCCAGATCTGCAAAGGTGGCTCGATCGGCCAGGGTGTGATCCTGCGGATGAAGACCGCACGCGCATGGGCACAGAGCGCCGATGCCGGCCAGCCGCCTGCCAGGCAGAGCAGAATGGCGCAGTCGACCTGGTAGGCTTGCGCCGGCTCGACCGAACCGACGAAGCTCGATACTGTGATGGCCGCGGCGGCTGCCGCGGTCCGGACCTTGTGATTCATGACGCCGACTCCAGCTATAATGGTGCGGCGATACAAAACAACACTAACGATAGCAAGCAGATTTGATCGCCGAAAAACAGCGTTCGCTTCGGTCTTGCTTCGACGGACAGTGACAAGGGGTGGAATGGCTTCACCATTCTTGGAGATGAGGCTCTGATGCTTCGTCACAGCCTTCGGTAGGCAGCCGCGCTCTTGGTTTGGGCCGTGGCGAGGTTCGCCGCCCTGAACCTCGGTCCCTTAGCCGCATCCTATGAAGCGCGTGAAAGCCGTTGAAGGCCTGGCGGAGACGTCTACTGTCGCCGCCATGATAAACCGGGATCACATGCGCGCCTTCCTGCGGCGCGCCGCGGCGCTTGTCGCTTTTGTCGCCGTGCTCTGGGCGATCCAGGTCGTCAACTGGATCACCGGCTACGGCCTGAACCCGGCGTTCGGACTGATCCCACGGTACCTCGGTGGGTTGGATGGTGTCATCGCAATGCCCCTGCTGCATGGAAGCTTCGGGCACCTGATGGCCAATACGCCGCCACTTCTGGTGATGGGTGGACTGCTGGTGGCAACAACCACGCGAGCTTTGCTGCCGCTGAACGCTGTGGTGATCGGCCTCGGGGGAGGCCTCGTCTGGGTGTTTGGAAGCTCCGCTATCCATATCGGTGCGTCGGGACTGGTTTTCGGTTGGTTCGGTTTCCTCGTCGTGCGCGGCCTCGTGGATCGCTCGCTGATTACGCTAGGCGCGGCACTGGTGGTCGGTGTCCTATATGGTTCCATTCTCTGGGGTGTTCTTCCGGGCCAACCCGGCGTGTCGTGGGAGGCGCACCTCTTCGGCGCCATCGCGGGCGCGGCCGCGGCGTTACTGGTCCGAACGCATGTCCATGCCCCGCGGTTGGGAGACGTCGATCTGGATTAAGCGCCGCAACTGATGCGCCCGGCCCATTCCGGATGAGGTGGATGGCTCCTGCTCCACCGGCATCGAACGTGCCAAAGCGCAGTTGTCATCGACTGCAAGGAAAGGAGCCATACAATGACAGTAAAGACTGTGGGCCTGGATTTGGCCAAGGACGTTTTCCAAGTACACTGCGTTTCGGCCACCGGGCGGAAGATCATCAACAAGAAGATCAAGCGGGCGAAGCTTCTGGCATTCTTCGAGACCTTGCCGAGATGTGTGGTCGGCATGGAAGCCTGTGGTTCTGCGCATCATTGGGGCCGAGAGCTGCGCAAGCTGGGCCATGATGTTCGGCTGATGCCTGCCGCCTACGTCAAACCCTATGTGAAGCGCGGCAAGACAGATGCGGCGGATGCTGAAGCGATCTGTGAAGCCGTGCGTCGCCCCACCATGCGGTTTGTCGAGATCAAATCAGAAGATCAGCAAGCTGTTCTCGCCATCCATCGTGTCCGGGATCTCGTCGTGCGCCAGCGCACCCAGGTCGTGAACATGATCCGCAGTATCCTGCGGGAGTTCGGGCACATCCTTCCGACGGGCATCGAGGTCGTGTCGAAGTTTGCCCGAGAGCATGGAACCGACGGCCAGCTGGAAATGCCGGAGATCGCGGACGGCATTCTCAGTGTGCTGTGCCATCAGCTGAATGGTCTCAATGCCCGCATCGATGGGCTGACCAAACTGATCGAGCAACATGCATGGCTGGATGCTGATGCTCGACGACTGATGCGCATGCCAGGGGTCGGCCCCATCACGGCCTCGGCCATTGTCGCCACCATCGGCGACGCAAAGCAGTTCGAGACAGGACGTGATCTCGCCGCGTGGCTGGGTCTGACACCGCTGAACAAATCCAGTGGCGGCAAGGAACGGCTTGGCCGCATTACCAAGAAGGGGGATCGATATATCCGAAAGCTCCTGATCGTCAGCATGACGTCGCGGGCGCTGATGGCCAGAAACAAGCCGGAGAAAGCCGACACCTGGACCGCGAAACTACTGGATGAAAAACCATTCAGGTTGGCAACGGTCGCCATGGCCAACAAATCCGCCCGGATCATCTGGGCGCTTCTGACGAAACGAGAGGAATACCAGCAGCCGATCGCTTAATCCTACCCAAAGATGCAAGACGTTTGATGTGATGATGCGAAACGAAGTCAACCAAGAGCAAGGACACTCCGACGAATGTCGCGGCCCCCAGAGGTCGTTGAGCCGATAGGAACCTCGCTTGCGGAACTCATCAGGGCCAGTGGCAATAGCCTCGCAAGCAGGCCGGACACACGACTGTACTGACAGACCATCGCGATCACAGAAATCTCTTGCAATGCAGGAGCCATCCACACAGGACGTTCGACTGACCTTCACGATACTGCGATGCAGCACGCCGAACCTGCCATTCGCTGCATTCGTTAATTCCATGGCAAATAGCAAGAAAGCATCACACTTTGCCGAATGGATATATGCCACATAGAATAGCTACGTGACGGAGGTACTCGTAGCAAGTACCCGAATGCCCGCCGATGAACGGACGCACGGCCAAAGCGTTGCGACTCCTCGGCTTCGATTTGAAAGGAGCCTGAATGGCAAAACTCGGCACAATTATTGGCGACATCACGCGGCGCACCAACATCTACAGGGTGTTCCCTCGCAATCGCTTCTTTGAGCTCTTTGACGAGCAAAAGAACGCCTTGGTCAGGCCGACCATGTGGGAAGACCCGTTCGAGAATTTTATCCTGAGATCGCCTGTCCGCACTGCCGCTGGCGAGACCGGAGAATTCGCCTTCCACGAGGATGTCTATGGCCAGTGCTGGACGCTCAAGAAGAGATCGGATGCGATGTGGCGTATTTACTCGCCGAAAACGGATGCCGTCCGAGTCAGGACAACGGTTGGCAGACTGATCGACAGCCTTTGCGCTGCCAGCAAGAGTGTGACCAACGATAGCTGCTTCATCGGCAAGGTTGACTATCCGCCAGATTTCAAACTCAAGGAATTCGCGCGTACGGTCTTCAAGGACGGTCTATCCGCCGAAGCCGTTGCTAGGTCCCTGCTTAAAAAACGGGATGCCTTCGAACACGAGGCCGAAGTCCGGCTGATCTATTTCGAAGGGCAACACAAAAAGCATGAGGGCGGCGTCTATAAATACGCACTCGACCCGCATGCCGCGTTTGACCAGTTCATGATCGACCCGCGTATGTGCTACAAGAAATTCGGCAAGTTCAAGGACGAGATCGTCGCGCGAACCAACATCGACGAAGCACGCATCAAGCGCTCATTGCTTTACAAACCACCCGAGGGGTTCGTCGTCGAAGTACCGTGACGGAGAGGACGAATTTGGGTAGCGGATGCGGGAATGTTTATAGCCCATCCCTCGTGGGGCTGGTCCAGCAACATCGTAGTGTCCAGTCTGAACGTTTATTAACGTCGGGTTTGACCGTTCGCTTCCGTTTGGATCCTTACTTCCAGCTCGTGGGCTTCTGATACGCCCAAGCTTACGAGGCGCCCAAGGATGGCATCGATGCGACTGCGTGATGGGTGAGACTGACAATACAGAGACGGATCAATGACCGCCGCCGCCTTCAACCATTCGGCGACTTTGCGACCGATACCGAGTTCATTCCACATTGCACCGTCGCCATTCGTTACTTCTAGCCACGTCTCGACTGCGAACAGGAGGAAGTCGAGATGCCGCGAGGTTGGCGCAACGTTCAAGGTGTTCATCGTGCAGAGCGCGATGAAGGCTGTCGGACCACCCCGCATCATGGGGCGCACCGCTTGAAGAAGCGGATCAACCCGATCAAACACGACGGGAACGAGATAGCTCTTGGTGCCGGAGAAGGAATTGTGAAGGTTCATCAGTATCATGCCGATTGTCGGACCGGTTTCGATGTCGATCCCGAGGTCTCCTCGGCGACGGTCCCAAGACCAACGGTCCAGCGCGAGCGTCCTCGTTACGAGCCGCTGTCGTAAAACGAGCGCGCGATCTGACGGCCGGTTTGGCTCGTTGAAGTAACGGACGTCGGCGGCGTAAATGAGCGTTTCGGCCACATCGCAGAAGGACCGATCGGGCAGCTCAAGGATCGGCTGCAAGACGAACTCGAAACGATCCTGTGTGGCGTCCATCAAAGCTGACGCAGCCAACGAGTAGAACTGATGATTCCATGCGTCGGGCGTCTGATTCAGCTCGGCATCAGCGGAATAGCCATGACCGTTCAACCGCGCGGACCAAAGCGCATAGGCATCAACAATCTCCTCATACCACCTTGGCAGAGCGCTAGCTTCAACGTTGAGTAGACTGATCCACTTTGCGAGCTCTTGGTCGTCGACGCGAACAATGGCTTCTCTAGAACTGCGCCTGAAGGGGGCGTCATCACGCTTGAACTCGATACGTGAGCCGTGCGGTGAGAGGATCGCACGCGGCTGACGAGAGAACGACGGCGTCTCTTCGGGGAGATCTGGCCA
The DNA here is from genome assembly GCF_020667835.1 of Roseibaca sp. Y0-43. Taxonomy (GTDB): domain Bacteria; phylum Pseudomonadota; class Alphaproteobacteria; order Rhodobacterales; family Rhodobacteraceae; genus Roseinatronobacter. The sequence continues at coordinate 5,669 of NZ_JAFMPR010000023.1, read as the reverse complement.
GTTAGGCTCGCGCCCGCCATCGAGCCAGGCGATCTCCGCAGCAACCGCGTCGGCGTCCTGTCCCGATTTTTCCTTCTCGTAAGCCTCTCTAGTAGCCTCGTCCTCCTCATAGGGATGCCAACGCCAACGACACGTGGTGAAAGCGATACGTACCGCGGCCTTGATCAGTTGCGGGTTGGCCTCGTGGATGCTCTCACGCGCTGCGGTGATCGCAATCACGGCGGCGTGATCTTGACGAGCGACCGTGCGAAGCAGGTGGTTACGGTCCGAGGCAAGCTGCCTCCGCCGCCAAAGATGGATGAGGGCGCATATGCCCCGCGCTGGCCGGTGGAAGTCCAGCCGTTCGTTCGAGCCGTAGTGGTCGACATCTTCCGCCAAGGCCGCGGCAATCACGGTTCGAACCCAGTCCTCATGCTCGTCAAGTAGGGCATCGTCGCCGTCCCGCGCAACAAGCATGGCCGTCGAAATCAAGCGCGTCGATCGCGACTTGAGGTAATCTGTATCGCTGTAATCGGGTAGATCGCCGGCAGCATATTCGACGGCCTCGCGTGCCAAATCCTGCGAGCCTTTCGTTGGATCGCTGACTGCAAGCTGGATTCTCACCTCAATAGTGCTGGAGCGCTCATGGGCCTGTCGGCGGGACTCTAGGCGCTCGAGATGCTTGGCTTCAGCAGGTGGGGACCTGTAAGCAAAGCCTCCTTCGACCTCGACCCAGTTCGTTTGGTCGAGCATGTTGAGTGCATAAGATCCGATGAAGGCGGGATCGCTGAAGTCCGCTTCATCGCTATAAGCGCCAGTCTCCTTGACTGCCTCAGCCAACAAGGAGCGCACTTTCTGTCCGGTGTCATCCTCGCCGATGTAGTAGGGGATAAGTCGCTCGAGTGAGATGGAACGAGACTGGCGCTTCGCAAGATCGGCGAGCATGACGCGGCCTTTAGGCTCCTTCTGCAGCATCAGCGCGCCGCCAAGCCTCTCCAACGTCAAACGAGTGCGATCATTGGCAAGCAGGTCGGGGTTAGCCACAAACGGGACGAGCGCATCGCGCGTCGTCGGCAAATGCGATAGCAGCACGTCGAGCGCGATCAACACATAAGCGGCACAGCTACCTTCCGGTCCGAGGATGTCCTTGAGTACCGCGTCGACATCTTCGCCCCTGTCGAGGCGCTCTTGTGACCACGCCTCGAGCGCCATTAGTCCAGACGACGCAGCGTATTCACGAGCTTGGCTGGCGCGTGACCAGTAATAGGTCCGCACCCATGGAAAGAAGCGCGGCTTCCCGTCGAAGACGAGCGTAAAGCCGTCCGTTCCTGCCTTCACGCCATCCGCACGGTGCGCGACCGCCGCGTCAACGAGTGTTTGGATTAGGCCGAGTCCGATCTCGGGGTCTGCATCGAGCAAGTCGAGAAAAGGAGGTTGCGCTGGCGACACCGGCATGTAGTCGGTATCCGCAAACCCGAACGCGCCGTGCACGGAATCCCGTCGTGATCGGCCTCGACGTGGCTGTTCAATAAGACTGGACGTGATAAGCGTCGCAAGCTCGTTCGGCGCGACGCTGGCCAAGGCCTTGCTGAACGGCCGCATTGCCTTGACCTTGTAGTGATCGTTCTCTTGCGCGATCGCGGTCAAATAGGCCTTCGTGTCTTCCGGCGCGTGTGACGCCAGAAGAAGCGCCATGGTTCGAAGATCCTCGATCATCGTCTTGCGCGACTGGCGTTCTAACCGTGGCGCATCCGCGGCACCCAGGATCGTGATGTTGGTGTCACGCAAGTCGAGCTGCATGAGCCAGTCGAAGAGCATCTTCCCCGCTGCCCGTCCGAGTTCGCGGAGGCTCATAATCGTGAGGAACTGGACTTCAGCGAGCTTCACGATGGCAGCGATCGCCTGGATTGGTACATCGTCGGCATTTACAGCGCACCACATGAGAACCGTCGGCGCCGATAGCGTTGTGGCGATGCGCAAAGAGCCCGGTGCTTCGCCAGGATGCTCAGCGCCCGTCGCGACGATCTCCTTGAAAGCGGATGCGGCCGAGATCGTTTCGGTCGCGACGATGGCAGTACAGATCTCGACGAGCAACGCGCCCCCATCAGCAAGCAATGCTGTGCGGCAGCGGGTCAGAAGCCGCGACGACAGCTCGGATCGCACGATCGCCATGAGCGCTTGGCGACGCCATGCGTCATGGGCGCCTGGTCGCGAGAGGGCCCCAAGGAGGGCCGTCCAGTTCGAGCCGTCCGGTCCCTGTTCGAGCGCGAAGCGACCGGCAAATTCGATACCACGTGCTACCCGCGGCGATGGCGGTACGGAAAGATCGACGTTGTCGAGCAACGTGATGTCTTCGTTGAGGCGCGCGCCGATCGCCCAGTCGCGGAGCACGTCATGGTAGAAGCTGAGACGGTCGCGCTTCGGTTCAGACAGGGTCAGGCTACGCAGTAGATGAGCTCGTGCCGGTGTGTCCGTCGATGTCTCTACGAGGTCCTGTCCTGCCAGCGCCGCTTCTGCTAGCTCGGCCAAGAGCCGTTGGGCCGGGCGGACATCATCTGGCTTTGCGCCATCGGCACTCTTCCACCATCGGTCAGCGAGCGCCGCTTCAGTACGAATGTTGGCCGAGCTCGGGACCTTTAGCAATTGGGCCAACCGATAGAGATTGCGCGCAATGCTCGCGGCCGGATGATGCCGTGACAGCAGAGCGCGCAATTCCGGGGCGGCATTGCCCAAGGCTGCAACCTCGTCGTCGTTCAGTTCGCCCACGACGACTTGGCAAGGCGTACCCAACTTCGTGAGCGCGTCCTCGGCGACCCAGCCAGTGTCTTCGACGCCGAGATCGGGCCGTTTGGACACGACTATGGAGAAGCTTGGGACCTCTGCAATCTCGCGCAGCAAGTCATTCACTGTGCGGCGGCGCTCGACGGACGTGAACATCTCGAGGCCGTCAATGAACAAGACCCCGCCGCCACCGGCCGCCAGGTCCCACAAGAAGTTCTTGGCGGTCCCGGGCATATCGAGACGTTGCGCGAGCGTCGACCATCCCCCGTCGGGCGTGCCTACGGGATCAAGGACGATGACATGGCCCTCACGGCCTATCCGCTCAGCAAGATGTCTCAAGACCCAAGACTTGCCCACGCCCGGTTTACCAGTGATCTCGATGAAGCGATGCCCGTCGCGCGCTTTCTCGAGATCGGCAAGCGCGCCGAGGCGTGGGATATTGACGCCGCCGACAGTGGTCCCGATCTCCATGAGTGCGTGGCGCGACATCTCTGCCAGCTTGGCGCGGGCGAGAGAGAAATTCTGATCGCCGACTAGGTGGAAGCCACGCGTCGTCAGCCTCTCGATGAGCGATTGGCGCGTGACCGAGCCACCGGCCTTACCCGTCTCGATGACAATTTCGATGAGATTGCTCCAAAGTGCCTCGGCGCGTGTCGCATCGTCCGGCGCGAGGACCTGACGTGCCAGTGTCAGGGCATGGGCCTTCGCCTCCGGTGCAGCAGACTCGAAATCGAACTCGAGGATCATGAACCTGCGGATTATGGCCCAGACGGCTTCGTCCTCGTCCGCCACTCCGTGAGCCACAAGATTGCTGCGGAACGCTTTGGCGAAACTGCGCATCTCCTCGCTGGCGACACCTGGGAGGGCTAACCGAGCGAAAAATTGAACGCCGCTTTCCGCTCTATGCGCCCATTCGAGCACGTCCTGATAGGGGCCAGAGATAGAATAGCTGGTTCGCTGGGTCGCAACCGCCAGCAAATGGCGGTCCGTCGGTTTCTGAGCGGGATTGCTGCGCACGATCTGTTCGCAGACGCCCTTAAAAATAGGGTCTTTGGGCGAAAAGCGGATTGTGCGTTTCGACTGGATCTCGAGAAGCGCAGTGCCTTTGTCCGAAACACCGTGCACGATTAGGTCATCGAGGGCATAGCCTTCATTCTCGCCCTGAAGCTGCACGCGCTCGATCCTGGCATTGGGAAGGCCGCGCGCGTCGCTGCCAGCGAGCATCTGGAGGAGATAATAGGCGCCAAGCTGGCCTTCAATATAGGTGCCGGCACCCCCGCGCCCGACCGGACTGGAGCCTTTCTGTTCGGAACTCGTGATTTCCTCGGGGGAAGGGCTCATCGCGTCGGTCGTCTTCAAATCAATCCTGCAGTTGATCTACGCGATAGCGTAAATATCGAACAATTTCGATTTTTTTGAGTTATGTCTTCATGGTTTCTCAGAGGAAGTAACTGCATTCTTTTGAACTGCGCCCCGTCAGCGACGCAAATTTTCTATGTGCGGGAGCTCAGGAATCCGCTTGTTGTGCTAATCCTGCTGGCCTGAGCTTCGGGCCGAATGTCTGCATTCTGAGTAGATCGGATAGCCACTCGCGACCGCAGCGACAGTCCGCTCTCCGCCCATCGCGTCAAAAGATTCACCTCAACCCCAGTCTCTCTGCCAAGCCTTCAAACTCCGGTGCCTCCACGTAGAGCTTCTCGAACTCACGTCGTGCCTGGGCCTTGCGACCCTGGCGTTCGTAAAGCTCAGCGCGGTCATGACGGATCTGGTGGAGGAGACGATCGGGGCGGTCCTTGCGACGTCGGCCAGCGCGGGTGAGTACGTCGATGGCTGCGTCGAGCAGGCCGCGGGCCGCCAGCGCCCGAGCACGATAGAGCAGGATGCCCGTGTCGATGGGTGTCTCGTTCTGGGTGGCGACGGTCAGGGCGATCACCCTATCCATCAGGTTGTGATCTTGCGGCGTGTCGAGTGCGATCTGGACGAAGGACAAGAGTACGACGGGATCCTCCGGCGCTATGACCATCAGCCGCTCGAGATGCTGCGCCGCGCCTTCGGCGTCTCCGCTCGCCTCGCACAGCTCCACCAACGCAAGCCGGGTGCCGCGCTCGGTGGGGGAGATATGAGCAAAGATGCCTTTGGCGATCGGCAGGGTGCTTTGCGGCGAGAGGTCATATTTTGCGAACAGCGCGCCGAGCCTGTCGCCCGCCGCAAGCGCGCTTTCCAGATGCCCGCGCGCCTGCGCAAATGCCTCCTGCTTCAGGCGCATCATGCCGGCCATCCAGGCCGCGTCGGGCAGATCGCTTGCGGCTTCCAGCTGGGACAGTGCCGCATCCTCATCACCCTCGTTGATCGCACGCAGCCCGTCTATGAAGGCCTTTTCCTCGGGTGCGGTCACGAGCCTTCGGAAAAACCCGAGGGACAGCTTGTCCCGTGTTGGAGTGGCTGCACGCGCGCCCTTACGGTCCTGGATGGTGTAGAAGAGGCCCGTGCCCGGCAGCCCGAGTGTGGCTCGGTTCCCCCGGGGGCTGACGGTGTATTTGGCACCGCGCGGTCCGAACGACAGAGAGGCTGTCGATTTCGAGAGGTTCAGCGTCACCCCGGGCGCAAGACGGATACGTTGCCAGAAACGCAAAGACACGGGGTGTAAATCCTTTCTGTAAATTGGCCGGAGACGAACCCTGATTGAACCGCATGGCCGCCGCATAAGCAACCGATGCGTGGGGTGCCTTGGACGGGTTGCAGACCGAACATCCTCCAGCAAAATCATCACCGTATCATCGGCACAGGATCAGGGGTGCCCAGTACCAGCGGGACGGGGCTACTCGACAGCCTCGATGAACCGCCCGTATTCCTCGCTCACTTCCCTGGCATCCACAAAGGCTCGCGCGCGCTCCTCGTCGATGCAGCGG
>NZ_JAFMPR010000022.1 GCF_020667835.1 Roseibaca sp. Y0-43 | reverse complement strand
GTGCCAGAGAACGAATCACGCTAGATTCAGGCAGGTCAACCCTAAATATGGCCACCTGTCTGGGACTTGGCCCAACTTGTGGGTAACTTCAAGCCCCTGCGAACGCTTACGCTCAATTCAAAGGTACTGTCCGTGCTTCTCTTAGGGTGATGTTCGAAATGGAAACAAGAGGTATGAGAAAATCGAATGTATAAGCCAGTTCGAGTCGCAAGCTTGCGTTTTGTTCTATGACTATTACGGATAAACGGTTAGAATTCAGCCCTACTGCACGCGCTTCGAGGTCTGCTAGGAGGGTGGCCTCAAATTCTTCCATCGACAAGTCTGAGTTGCTTGTAGCCAGAAAAGCGCTGCGCGCGGATGTATCTGCCAGATAGCTCAAAGCATTTTGAGTATGCAGAAACCGACCCGTCTCTATGGTGCCGACAAGCAAAGGAATTGCAATCAGGATCGTCAAGGCAAACTCCAACGCTCCTGCTTTCTCATTTTTCAGGAACTCTGATTTTTGATCAGACATCCATTGGAGCATGAGCCTCTTCATAGTGGCCCATCAATTACCTGAAGTTGCAGATTACCCCGTAGTGTGATGTTCAAACGATCACCCATCACTAGGCTGCGGTAAGGCATCTCGGCGCTGAGTTCCACATAGGAATTCGGCGGGCGACCCGAGGCGCAGTTCTGGCTGCAAGGCACGATGACATCGTCAGCACCGGAACAACGGCATATCCATCTCGGGGGCGCAATTTGAAGAGTATCCATGCGGGCAGTTGCATGATCCAAGACTGCTTGGTCCAAGGTCTCAACCAACTGCTCGGGGCCTGCGCCACGCATCGCGGCCTCTCCACCGAGACGCAAGATATAGTTGATTGCCATTCTCTGATGGATCGCCACACCAAGATCCATCATGAACAATAATGCTGTCAGGACAAATGGCGCGATGAGCGCAAGTTCAACTGCTGAAACACCGGCCTCGTGACAGATGAATCGGCGAAACACGCTCACCACCATTTACGAAGCCGGGCAGCCAAACGTTGGCTGAGCGAGCGAACATCAGGTGCATTCCTTTCGCCGTTCAGCATGCGCGACAGCTTGATGATCCGTTCAGATACACGCGCACCCTCATCCATATGAACGACTGACTCACCTCTCGCCTGTGCTTTGCTGAATAGCCGAGCATCATATGGGATGCTGAAGATATGATCCAATTCAAGCGCCTTACGGAAATCGGCCTCAGTGACTTCGCAGCGTTTGGGCAGCTTAGTTTTGTTCAGAACCAAGATCGGAAGTGGGTCCATAGGACGAATCCTCCTAAGTACGCGCAAGATATCGCGCGCATTGCGCAACCCGGCCAAAGTCGGCATGGTTGTGATAACAACATTATCTGCACGACAAATTGTATGCTTGGTGCGTGGAGTCCAGACATGCGTCATGTCCAGTATCAGATGAACCGGAAGGTTATTGGCAGTGTCCAGAATGCCTCTCATTGCCCTAGAAGGAGTCGTCGGCATGTTGTCGATGGTAGGGCTAACAGTCAGCAATCCAAGTTTCGGTTCTATTTGCTGGGTGATGCGCTGGATGAAGACGTCATCAATGCTCCCGCCTCTCCGGAGCGCATCTGTTATTGAATACGCGTCATCTGCTCCGAAGCTCAGGCCAACGGTGCCAAATTGTGGGTCGAGATCTGCCAATAAAACATTTTTGTCGGTCACGCGCGACATTGCAACCGCGACGTTCTGGGCTATCGTCGACGATCCGGTTCCTCCCCCGGCACCTATGAAAGCGGTAGTCTTGCCTAGCTTCAGGTCACTACGATCTTTGAACAGGTCAGTGATGGATGTGACCACCTGATCATAGCTGATTGGAGCTGGCAGATAGTCGCTTACGCCTTTTTTGAGCAAACTCCTTAATAATTCCACCTCGTTGGCAGCACCCGCACCGATCACAAAAGCTTCGGTGTTGCTCCCACATTCAAGCGATAGGCGCTCTATGGCAGGCAAAAGGTTTTCGTTGTCTTCATCGCTTTCAATTATCAAGAGATCCGGCGACGCACGATTTTTGAACTCTTCTATGGCCGCCCCGAGGCCGCCTGAACGAAAGCGCCAAGTCATACGCGAAAAAGAGCGATTACGCTGGACGCGACGCAAAACCTGCACGGTCTGGGGATATTCGGAAAATATCTCCACACGTACTCCCGGCAGAAGAAGTGACGGTTCGCTACCGTTCTCGTCTGCGTCAAAACTCTCATGAGAGTGTTTCATGTCGCTTCTTACTTTCTTAATGAAAGCCTTTACTCGCCCCCACGACGGATTCGGATATCAGGCGGTGATGGTAGTGGGTCTTCCATTTGGTCCAATACTGAACGCAAGGCCAATGAAAGACTACCGGTTTGCTCCGCAGCAGTAACGTTTTCCACCTGCTCACGATCAAGTTCTAGCGTCGCAGTACGCTCGGCGATAACTACTTGTTCTTCTTTTCTCTCGGTGGTCTGGTCCAACGCGATGACGCGAACATTCGACGCGATAACACGACTTATGGTTTGTTCTTCAGTTGCCGGCATCCGCGTGTGTATGACATCAACACGATCGCCCGGGACGACGAAGCCACCTGCGGTGGCTTCGATCGTGACACGAACAGCAATGGCACGCATGCCAGGTGCGAGTGTTTCGGAGATAGGACTGTTGCCCGGTTCACGAAGCGCGCTGCGCACCACAGGTTCTCCTTGCTGCCAGACTTCTGTCGTTTGCCAGCCTACAAAAGTTTCAAGCCCCCCGGGGAGTGAGTCTTCTGTTACAAATGAATAAAGTGCAAATTCTTCGGGCCAGTCGATCCAGGCGAGGCTATCACGCGTGACTGTTTCGCCTGCCAAGAGATCCCTGTTCGCGGCAAGAATGGTTATCATAGGAACTACCGGTTCGGGCATAGCTTCAGGCACAATTTCAGTTTGCTGATCAGGCTCTGTTACTGGCCGCTGCGCATACAACCAGATCGCCGCTCCAGCGGCAGCCAAGGCCAGTATCAGAAGCAAGGCTCGGATCATGGCAACACCTCTTGTGGTCCGCACACGCTGTTTCAGTGGCTTTGACTTACCTCATCCACAGGCGGGTGTCTCATTCTATTCAGAGACTTATTTTTGCACGTCAGTATCCGAACACTTCCGGAAGTCACAAGTCTTAGGATAATCGAACTGCTGAACCATTTGAAAGCCCCTCACGCGGCACAGGAAAGTGCCTCCCAACCTCACAGATTGGAAGGCATGCGCAGTCTGAACTTCTCACGCTTGAAACTTTGATTGCAAAGTAGGCGCGAGATCCAAGAAAGCGACGATCTCAAACACGACCCAGGCACATCAATCAGGTGTCGCGTTCTGAAGTTCGGTGCTGACACCGGTGAAAAGTGCCGTTAGGTCAACACCAAGTGCGGTCAGCCCGCCAATGATGGCTACGGCGACCAATCCGGCGATCAGGCCGTACTCAATTGCCGTCGCGCCGCTCTCGTCTTTCAGGAAGGATTTCATGATGGTCAGCATTCTATAGTCTCCTGGTGTCTCCAAGTGGCGCCACCTGTAGCGCTCACCACGCGAACACCTCGTCCGCGTCGAAAGTTATCATATGGGATTTGGTAAAATTGACTTTGATTTATATCAAAATTTCATGCTGTTAGAGTTGCGCAGGGCACATGGCTGCCGCGCCTTAGATGCATGCTGTTGGCATCAGCAACCTCGCAGCATCAAAGATGCTGCGCATGGCTTCGTGTGACCCGCCCCCATTTTCAGGCCCGCTCGTAAGTCGTATCTGTTTTCCCTTGATCCCATCCCCAACGTTGGACCGCCTTTAATGAGAGAATTTCGCCTTCATCAAGGCGAAAGGCTGGTGATGCCCCCTGATTTCGTCAGCGTGCTTGGGGCTTTGTTGCCGATCGCACCGTGTGGCCGTTCCTCGTTATGGTATCTATGCCAAGGCTCCAACTTTTTGCACGCGTCGCCGACAAACCCGGGGCGACTCAACCTACGTCAAAGTTAGAGGACAAAGCGTCTACAAATCGAGGAGCAGCTCAGATTACCGAACGCAATCCCAGAAGTCCGAGATCAGATCACTTGAAGTTGCGTAAATCGTTAGATCATGGTTACGCGCGGCGAGCACCTCATTAGACCCTTGATACATAGGCAAGAATAGGTGAACGTGATTACATGTCAGCAGGTGACGCACATGGCTCGCCTCAGCCCTTTGCTGGTGTGTAACTGGTGCGTCGGGAGCAAGGTTATTATGTTTGGAAAGAAGACTGCTGGATCAAAAGACGACCTGCAAAAACCAAGCATAAGCCAGCCAACAGGCCGCACACCGCGTGCTAACACTGACGCTTATGAACGAGACCCTGTCATCCAAGGCGTAGGCGCATCGTCAGCGGATAGTGTGCGGGAATTGAAGCGGCTTGTCTTTGCTCGGCTTGTTGAGGTGATCGATGCGGCGCAACTGCTCCGGATGGATGTTCCAGCGGGCCGGGCGCATATCGCACATTTGTTGAACGATATTGTCATCACCGAAAAGCTGAAATTGACTGCGACAGAAGAGCAAGTACTTCTTGATGAAATCAGCGACGATATGCTTGGTTTCGGGCCGCTAGAACGTTTCCTGTCTAAAGATAACGTATCTGACATAATGGTATACGGAACAGAACCAATTTATATAGAGGTTGATGGTGTCATGAAGCGCACTGATGTGCGTTTTCGTGATAACGAGCAGCTTTACAATGTATGCCAACGTATTGTCAGTCTTGTCGGCCGACGTGTAGATGAATCCAGCCCGATCTGCGATGCGCGTCTGAAGGACGGCTCGCGTGTCAATGTTATTGTGCCGCCGATAAGTCTTCATGGTCCGGCGCTGACAATCCGGCGTTTTCGTAAGGATATGGTCACAATAAATCAGATGGTCGATCTTGGCACGATTTCGGCTGGCGGTGCTGAATTGCTGCGCATCATCGCAAGGACACGTTGTAACCTGATTGTCGTTGGCGGAACTGGATCGGGCAAGACGACACTGCTGAACGTTATGGCTGGATTTATCGAACCGGGCGAACGTATTGTAACCTGTGAGGACACGGCCGAGTTGCAACTATCCCAGCCGCACGTGGTGCGGCTTGAAACGCGCCCCCCCAATATCGAACGCAAGGGTGAAATCACGATGCGTGACTTGGTCAGGAACTGCTTGCGTATGCGTCCCGACCGGATCGTTGTAGGCGAAGTTCGCGGTCCCGAGGCTTTTGACCTGCTACAGGCGATGAACACAGGCCACGATGGATCTATGGGCACCCTTCATGCAAACACTCCCGAAGAAGCCTTTTCAAGGATCACCGCTCTCGTCACAATGGGTTATGGGTCATTGAGCCCGGAGATAATTGAAAAAATGTTTGTCGATACGATTGATGTCATCGTTAGCCTGCAGCGGATGCGAGATGGAACGCGTCGCGTCACCCAAATTGCAGAAGTGGTGGACCTAAAAGTAGAAGGGGCAAAGCTTAATACTCTGTTGACCTATGATATGGGCGGAGAGCAATCAGCAGAGCGTATCACGGGACGGCACGTTGCAGTGAATGCACCAAGAGGCGCTCTCCTGGAGCGCGCCGCCTATTATGGGGAGAGCAAAAATCTGATGGGCGCGCTGGTGCAGGATGGTCTGGATGAAAGAAAAAACGGTAAGTATGATTGAGCGCGCATCCCAGGAAGTATTGATGGCATTTAGCACATCGCTGCCGTTGTTGGCCCTGACTGGAACGATCTTTGCGGGTATACTTGGTTTTTTGATTAGCAGAGCATATCAGAGGCGGCTGCTGGCAAGGCGCGCTCGGCAGACGATGATGATACAGCGACGGTATGAGGCCCGTGCCGTGGCTAGCGACAGTACCGCAGCGGCGCCAGATGGCGGTCTTGACACTAGCAGACCGAAGTCGAACCTCAGAGTGCTTTTCCGAAAGAGAGAGCATTTGCCAGTTTTCGTGCTTGGTGGTTTTGCATTGTCCTTCATAACATGGATAATTATCCATAGCTCGGGTTTTGACAGCATACTTTCGGCAATCCTTGCCGTAATAATGGGAATACTTGCCCCGCTTTCATTGCGGTCTTATCTACGAGCACGTTGGCTGAAGCGCTTTGCCCGAGAGTTCCCCGCTGCGCTTGACCAAATCATCCGCGGCCTCAGGGCAGGCTTGCCCATGATGGAATGCGTTGCACTAGTCGCATCCGAAAGCCGTCCGGAAGTCGCCAACGTTTTTCGAACTGTCTTGAACGACTATGCTATCGGGATGCCGATCGACAAAGCGCTCAAACGAATGGCGGAAAAGATTCCACTTGAAGAAGTGCGCTTCTTCACAATCGTGATCGGGCTCCAATCACAAACCGGAGGCGGACTTGCAGATATGCTTGACACGCTTGCGGAAACGCTTCGCAAACGCCGAGAACTTGTCGACAAGGTGCAGATCATGAGCCAAGAGGCGCGTTCATCAGCGACAATTATTGGATCTTTGCCTATTCTTGTCGCCGGACTGTTGTTCGTGGTCAGCCCAGAATATGTGTCCATGTTGTTCACGACGAAACCAGGTCTGATCGCGATAACTGGTGCTGGGCTATGGATGTTATTGGGTGTGCAAATCATGCGAAGCATGATTTCCTTCGATTCATGAGTATGAATAGGAAGCGGTCATGACAGAAAATTCCTTGACTGTTCTTCTAATTTTTATTGCTATAAGTCTTTTTATTTTGGCGATCCAGTGGGACCGTTTATTTCCTGACCGCTTACACGATCGGGTCAGGAAAATCTCTGACGAAAAGCGCACTAAAACGCCCGTTTCGATTGAGGGCGATGATCTTCAAAAATTGAGTTTACAAAGTCCAGAGGAGGAATCAACTTGGTATATATCCCTGTATAGCCCAATGCAGCGCCTTTCGAAGATCGTAACGCCAGATTTGTCGCGTCGCTTGCGCCGTGGTGGCTATCATGCCCCGAAGCACTTAGTGATCTTTATGTTGGCAAAATTTGTAATACCGCTCATAATGTTTCCCTTGTTTTGGAATTATCTTGATCTAGTAATATCGGCAAAATTAAACTTTTTCGCGCTTCTATTACTTACAATTGTTCTTTCTCTAGCGTCTTTCTGGAGTCCCGAGCTGTTTTTGAAGAACACTACTTTGCGCCGTCAGGAACGCATCAAACGTGCATGGCCCGACACATTGGTATTGATGCAGCTATGCATTGACTCCGGTTTGGGGCTCGAGGCGGCAATGGCTAAAGTGATACAGGAAATCAGGCCTATTTCGTCAGAAATTGCGGATGAATTTGCGATTACGCTTGCCGAGTTGATCTATTTTCAGAACCGTCGTACTGCTTTGGAGAACTTAGGGGATCGAGTGAATTTGAGCAGTGTTCGAGAAGTTACCGTTGCACTTGCACAGGCAGAAAGATACGGAATGGCTCTTGGTGCCACCCTCAATGCGCTTGCGGCTGAAAGCAGGCGCACGCGCTTGGCAGCTGCCGAAAAAAAAGCTGCTGCGCTACCTGCACGATTGACAGTACCGATGATCCTATTCTTTCTTCCAGCTCTGTTCGTCGTTATACTTAGTCCGGCAATAATTCAGGTTTTAGAGTTTTGAGTGGTTATCACTGCCCACTCTCATGGATTATTCCACCAGATCGATGAGCGTCTCACCCGCCGACACATCGCCGGTGTAAAACGCGTCCAGATCGAAGTTGGAAGAAATGCAGTCAGAGGTCAGGTTTGCAGAGCCGGTGAACCTAAACCGGTCCGCGATTAACATAAAGCAACCATCGTCAACGCCTGTCCCGCCACCAAACTCCATCAGTGCATAGGGCGTGTAAACAGCGCCGATCAACCGTGCCCCTACAATAACATGGGTTTGACGACTGTCGGAATCTTGACTGTCAAAGACCAAGACATTTGCCCAAGGACCATATTGCATCGCCCGCATATTCGCGGATGTGTTGTTATCAAAATTTAGTCTGGCGCCGTTCATGAGGTAAATTACCACTCCGGCGCTAGCGTCGATGTTCGTTGCTCCTTGGGTAGTGAATTGGCCACCGTCAAAGATATAGACCCCAGATTGCATAACCACGTTTCCTTGAAACCTGACCCCTCCTCTGAAACGTATCATCGGCAGGCCGCTGGGATGGCTGATATCCTGCGGCGTAAGGGTTTCGTTTCGTACTCGGCCTGAACCATATGCCGGGACATTATGTGGATCGAGAATATCCGGCATGTCGAGTAATGCTCGTGGAATATCACGCACCGAAGTATTGAGTCCGATCTGGTCACATTCAGTAAGTATGACAGGATTCCCCTCTGCGCCGCCGCCAAGGTTGACGCAGGCGGCCGTGAGAACAGACGATCCACTGCTCAAAAAGGCTGACGATGACGTCGACAGGGCTTCAAGCGCACACCCCTGAAGCGTGATCTGCGCAGCTCCGTCCAGCTTCACAGCCCGATTTGCATCCGGGGAAAGAGACAACATACAAACTGGCACGCCACGTTGAGCATTATTTGTTCTAATTCGCGCGACTGCCCGCGCGGACAACGCGATTTCCTGATCAAGGAAAATGCGTGTGAAAAAACGGTTCCGCGTATCTGTCACGACAACTTCAACATAGTCTGTGTTTAAGAAAGCAACCTCAACCTGTCCTGTCGATCTTGGCAAGCCATTGCCATATGCCACATTTACGGCACCTTCGCGCGCTAGAGTTTCGGTGTCGCCTTGCACCAATCTGAGAGCAGCGCTATAAGCCGCCATGTCTGCAGCAGACTGGATATTGCGCTGGATCATAAACCAGTATCCAGTTTCCACCGCCAATGCGGCGGCACCGATCAAAACTGGAAGCATCAGCGCTGAGATAATTGCGATTCCGCCGTGTTCGTTATTTTGAAAATGAACCTTCATCTGGCGCGCTCCACAAAGTGATTGAGCTCGATTAGTATTGCAATGGCGGCGTTTCGTCTATGCATATCCTGCCCTGAAAAAGTGGACGGGTGTTAGTTTCCACCCAGAAGTGTCCGGTTAGCGAAATAATTACCATTGAGAATTGCCCCATGTGAGTTTCCCCGACACCATGCGCAGTGGGGAACATTGGAACGATATATGAGCTACCCCCCGAAATTCGGACACTGACATAAGCTACGAATTGCAGTCTGCTGATCTTTGACGAGAAGGAGATCAGAGATGTCGAAACGCAAGCAGCACGCGCCCGAGTTCAAGGCGAAGGTCGCGCTGGAGGCCCTGAAGGGCGAGGAGACCGCCGCCGAGCTGGCGAGCCGGTTCGGGATCCATCCGACGATGATCCACCAATGGAAACGTGCGCTGCTGGAGGGCGCGTCCGGCGTGTTCGAGCGCGGCGGTCGCAAGAAGCCCGAGATTGATGAGGAGCAGGTGAAAGAACTGCACGCCAAGATCGGGGAGCTGGCGGTGGCCAACTCTTTTTTGGAACGAAAGCTCAAGCCCTGGGGCGGGAAGTGAGGCGCGGCATGATCGAGCCTGATCACCCGGATCTGTCGATTGGTCAGCAGTGCAAGCTGCTGTCGATCGCGCGCTCGTCCTTCTATTATACGCCGAAGGGCGAGACCGAGCGGAACCTCGGCTTGATGCGGCGGATCGACGAGCAATTCCTGGAAACGCCGTTCTTCGGCGTCCGGCAGATGACCTGGCATCTGCGCAACGACGGGCACCTCGTGAACGAGAAGCGGATACGTCGGCTGATGCGCCTGATGGGCCTTATGCCGATCTACCAGAAGCCCAACACCAGCAGGCCGGCAAAGGGACACAAGAGCTATCCCTACCTGCTGAGAGGTCTGCGTGTGGATCGGCCGAACCAGGTCTGGTGCTCGGACATCACCTACCTGCCGATGCGCCGCGGGTTCCTCTATCTGGTGGCGATCATGGACTGGTACACGCGCAAGGTTTTGTTCTGGCGGATCTCGAACACGCTGGAGGCCGACTTCTGCGTCGAGGCGCTGAACGAGGCCCTCCACAAGTTCGGCTCGCCCGAGATCATGAACACGGACCAGGGCAGCCAGTTCACGTCCTTCGCTTGGACGGACCGCTTGCGCCGATCCGGCGTGCGCATCTCAATGGATGGAAAAGGCCGGTTCCTCGACAATATCTTCATCGAGCGACTGTGGCGGACGCTGAAATACGAATGCGTGTACCTGCACGCTTGGGAAACCGGGTCAGAAGCGAAGGCGGGCATCCGGAAATGGATGACCTTCTACAACCACCAGCGGCCCCACTCGGCCCTTGGCGGCAGACCGCCAGCCGTGGAATATTGGCTGAGAAAAAATGAAACCCAACCCGATCAGCAGGTGCAAAGAGTAGCTTAATTTACGCCAGATCCTGTCCAACGATTGGGGAGTAGCTCAATACATGGGACTTTTGAACATTAAACACGTCAGCACCCTGTCCGCGAAACAAGGTGAACCGTCAGTTCCGGGCGCGTGTGCCAAATACGGTGTGGGTCAGTGATTTTACCTACGTGTGAACCTGGCAAGGCATTGTATATGTGGCCTTTTTCATAGACACATTCGCTGATCGCGTCGTCGATTGGCGGGGTTCGCAGTCTGGCAAAACGGACTTTGTCCTCGATGCTTTGGAACAGGTCTGAACTGGCCCCTGTTTCGACCGGTCACTTTGGCATAACCATGTAGGCTTAGGCATATGCCTGAGCACGCGCTTATTTCTGAGATTGAAATCATCACCGATGGCGGCCGTCGGCGCCACTGGTCTGCCGCTGAAAAGCTGAGAAT
This sequence comes from Roseibaca sp. Y0-43, assembly GCF_020667835.1. Classification (GTDB taxonomy): domain Bacteria; phylum Pseudomonadota; class Alphaproteobacteria; order Rhodobacterales; family Rhodobacteraceae; genus Roseinatronobacter. The sequence continues at coordinate 1,384 of NZ_JAFMPR010000022.1, read as the reverse complement.
TGTCGAGGAGACGCTGGACGAGCGGACCCGCATCTCGGTGGTTGCGCGCCGCAATGGTGTTGCGCCGAACCTGCTGTATCGTTGGCGCCGTGTAATGCTCGAAGGGGGGAGTGTCGCCGTGACCGAAGACGACGACGTGACCAGCAACAAGGTTGTTCGCCAGATGGAAGACCGGATCCGGGAGCTCGAACGCCAGCTCGGTCGCAAGACGCGGTAGGCCGAGCTCCTGCGCAAAGCTCAACACCTGATTTCGTGCTCAAGATCGATCGCGCGTTCAATTTGGCTTCATATCGCAAAAAATTGTCCGCAACGCGCAAAATATGGCAACGGGGGCCCTCCAAATACAGATTGGGTCGCGAACAACGTAGCGAAATCATGACTCAACCGAAACATTGGGGTAAACCATGACCAGTCATACCAGAAGCATCCAACCCGCTCAGATTGATGATCCCATTCGGGCTGTTCGCGTCAGCTCGGCGTCTCTGGAGCCCGCATCAATCTTGGCGAACAGCCATTTGCCGGCAAGACCTGTACGGTTGGACAAGCTTCAGTCGCGGTATGCGCAGGGGCTGAAGCGCGGGATTGACATCTTGGTTGCAGCTCTAGTCCTAATCGCTGTGCTGCCAATTCTGGTGCTTCTTACACTTGTGTTATGGTTGGAGAATGGCAAGCCATTCTATGTTCAGCCCCGTATAGGCAAGGGTGGACGACATTTCCGGATGCTGAAATTGCGCAGCATGGTCGCTGATGCGGAGCAAATACTGACTGCTTATCTCGACGCTGACCCGGCTCTGAAACGTGAATGGGCCTTGACCCAAAAGTTGAAGAACGACCCGCGCATCACGCCCATAGGTCGGTTCATTCGTAGAACATCTCTGGATGAGCTGCCGCAACTGGTCAATGTGCTCAAAGGAGACATGAGCCTGGTAGGACCCCGTCCAATGCTGCCAGACCAGTTGCGGTTTTATCTACATCCTTCTGCCTATCTTGCGGTGCGTCCAGGCCTGAGTGGTTTGTGGCAGGTTACCGCGCGCAATAGCGACAGTTTCGAGATGCGCGCCGAAATTGACAGACGCTATGTCGAAACCCTCTCACCTCAGAAAGATCTGCGTATTTTGCTGGCGACCTTTGTTGCCGTGGTGGCGGCCACCGGCCATTGAAAAACGTGATAGCAGGATTTCCGACCAATTGTTTAGCTGTAGCGAATGATGAATGGACGACCCACATGAAGAATCGGAAACCTAACTAGGCTCGAGAATCAGTGAAATTCAGAGTAAGCATCCGCCGAAGCTTTCAATTACCCACAAGTTTGGCTGCGTCGCGTCGCCCGTGCAGCTTCGAAGCCGATGACAATATCGGCGAGGCGAGAGAAGCCGCGCCATAG
>NZ_JAFMPR010000021.1 GCF_020667835.1 Roseibaca sp. Y0-43 | reverse complement strand
GGCTCCAGGACATGAATCCCCCATCCAGAATCGATCCCGTCGTCATCCGCAAGGGCAGATGCTCACTCCCTCAGTTCCAAACGCGATTCCCCTGCAAGCCGCTGAACGGCGGAATAGTCATCTGTCACATGCTCAATTGCGTCAGACAATACGCTGAAAATCATCCAAAATTCATTGTGCTCAAGCCGGCGTATGGCCTCAAGGTTGTCGCTCGAGAGCAGAGCGATCTCTCCCGAATTATGCAGTTGAGCCAAAAATCTGCCTAGGTCTCGCTTTCTATCTTTGTGCTCGAGGTCGAGAATTACCGGGATGAGGCGTCTGGCGGCGTCGCCCTCGATAATCAGTTGAGTTAAGTTCCTTCCTTCCGTCACTCTCCAAGCCTCGTTCATCATTTCATTCTTCGCACAACCATACCGCGTGGCCCTATCGTTGGAAACTACCACCTCTCAAGGAGGTATAGGTGATTTGCACAACAACTTGTCTGGACCTTGCAACCGCAGCGAAGCTGTGGTCTCCGCCATTTCGATCGCCGCCATCAACCCTGAACGCCATACAACTCCCTCAGCTGCTGCGGCACCGGCTCGGCAATATCCCATTGCACCGTTATCGGCGCATCCCCCTCCCAGCCTGCGAACTGCACCGGGCCAGCATAGCGGAACGGAGCTGCGCGCCCATCGCGCAGTTTCGATTTGCGCAGGAACAGGTGAACCGTCCAGCCGGGCCCGACGCCAGAAATTATGCGACCGCGCATGTCGTCGCGGCGTGTGCTGGTCTGGGTTTGCCAGACAAAGCGCGTGGGGCTCGCGAATTGGTCGGCGTAATGGCTGCCAACGGACATGCTGCCCTTGTCCATCGTTACCAGAAGGATCATCGCCCGCACGCCCTTCAGGACCACGATACCGGCGTTCCAAGACCCCGTGTTGAAGACCGCCCCGAAATGCGGCGCGATCTGGTCGCGCTGGTATTCCTGCCAGAGGGTCAGACCCTTGGCTGGGGCTATTGGAGCGGGGGCAGCATCTTCGGCGGCTTCCGCCAGGCCGGTCGCCCCGGGTAGGTCGTAGGTCACATCCCGCGCCTGAAGGTATCGCAGGAGCCGCCAGTCGACGAGTTCCGAGGCGAGCGCGGTGAGGGCCGCGTTCTCGGCTGAGGCAAACGTGGTCTCGAACGTGCCTGGGCCCAACTGGAACCAGTCCGTCTCGGCCAGGATCTTCAGCGGTTGCTGCATCAGAAGTGTGCGCATACGGGGCGCGTCGTCTGGATCGACGCTCAGGTCCGCTTTGATCTGCGGGTTGCGCCGGGCGAGACGGGCAACGCGCTCCACCAGATCAGTCAGCGCGATCCGGCCTGGGAAGGCTCCCGCTTCGATCATCGCGCGCAGGACTAGCATCTTATAGCTGCGGGTCATGCGCGTCGTCTCGATCTCGTCCAGAAGCGTGCGATGCGCAGTCCAGGCGGTGCGCTGTGCGTCGTACAGGTCGCCCATGTCGGCCACGAACCCCAGCCAGCCCGCATGCCCCGTGCGGCCGGGGTTGAAGCCCGCGTTCTGCACCTCGGAGGCTGTGGGCCGTGTGCCGTGGCGCTCGCGAAAATCGCGGTAGAAGGCGGCCAGTTCCTCGCCGTCGCGCGGCTGGCGGATCAGGGACCGCAGTATGTCGAGCGCCTGCAGGTCATAGGTCACCTCGCAGCCTACCGGGAACTGGATCAGCTTGTCGGTCAGCCGCTCCAGCGCCAGCCGCAACGCGCCGTCGCCTGCGCCCAGCTTGAGAAGCGTGCGGAACTTGGTCAGGAATATCCGGTGGTTGCCGATATAGTCGATGACGGCCAGATGCGTTTTCTCCGCTGACCGGCGCAATCCGCGGCCCAGTTGCTGCAGCCAGATCACTGGGCTCTCAGTGGGGCGCAGCATCAGCACCGTGTCGATCGAGGGCACATCGACACCCTCGTTGAACATGTCGACAGCAAAGACGATGTCGAGATCGCCATCTTCCAGCGCCTTCAGCGCGCTGGCCCGCGGGGCGGACGTGTCGCCCGAATGGACCGCCACGGCGCGCAGCCCGCGCGCTTGCGCGAAATCGGCCATGAAATCGGCGTGGCGGCGGGACACGCAGAAGCCGATCGTTTTGGTGCCGCCGCGCTTGGCAAGCTGCTCGAGCGCGTTTTCGGCGCGGGCCTGGGTTGCGACCGCTTCGGTCAGCGCAGCCTCATCGAACCGCCCGCTGCGCCACGGGATCTGGGAATATTCGACCGGATCGGGCACGCCGAAATAGTGGAAGGGGGCCAGCAGCCCCCGGTCGATCCCGGACCAGAGATCGCATTCGTAGACGAGGTTTTCTTCGCAAAGGCCCAACAGGTCGCCACCATCGCTGCGGTCGGGCGTGGCGGTCAGACCCAGCAGGAAGCCGGGCTGGAAATGGTCGATGATCCGCCGATAGGTGGCAGCGGCCGCATGGTGAAATTCGTCGACGACGATGTAATCAAAGGCCTGTGGATCGAACCGGGTCAGATGCGCATTTCGCGCGAGAGTCTGGACAGAGGCGAAGACGATGTCAGCCTCGGCGTCCTTTTCCTCACCTGAGTAGCGCCCAAGCCGGGCGCGAGGCCGGACAGCGCGGAAGGCGGCCATGGCTTGGGTCAGGATTTCCTCGCGATGCGCGACAAACAGGATGCGGGCCGCATCCGCGCTGTCGAAAGCCGCGAGGAATGTCTTGCCCAGGCCCGTGGCCAAAACCACCAGCCCAGCACCATAACCCTTCGCCCGGGTCGCGCGCAGGGCTGCCAGCGCCTCGGCCTGAACCTCGTGCGGGGTGGGGGCGGTTTCCGGGGCTTCTATCGGTGCGCCGCTGGCCGTGGGCAGGGGGGCGATGCGACGCGCCTCGTAGGCGTCGATCCAGGCGGGCGTCAGCTCTGTGACCTCGGGCCGGGCCAGCAGAGCCGCGAAGGCCGCGCGGGCGGCCAGAAGCGGGGCAGGATCGACCGGATCGACATGACGCAGGTTCCATTCGATGCCGTCTGTCAGCGCCGACCGGGACAGGTTCGACGACCCCACGATCAGCGCTCCGCCGTCGCCTGCGAAGGTGAACATCCAGGCTTTGGGGTGGAACGGGATCTGTGCGGCCTGGAACACATGCAGCCTGCGCGCGCCCTCGAGGTCGGAAATCAGCCGCAGCGCCGCTGGTTCCGTCACGCCGAGATAATCGCCGGTCAAGAGCCGCAGCTCGCCTCCACGGTCCAGCAGATCGCGCAGATGCGGCAGCACCAGCCTGACGCCGGAGGTCATTAGGAAGGACACGGACAGATCGACGGCGCGCGCCCGGTCGATCAGGGGGCGCAGATGGGCGTGCAGCGCATCTTTACCGCCCGAGATCAGCGGGCGATCATGGGGCATGCCCGGTAAGGGGCCGGGTGCCGCCAATGGTGGATCAAGGCGCAAGTGGACATGGCCACCAGTCTCGACCAGCGTCACTCGCGCGGTGGTGCCCTCGGTCTCGAGGAGGGCCTCCGCCGCCCCGATCCTGGCAGCAAGGGCTGCTTGATCTGCGGCGGAAAGCTCCCGCCAGCGGGCGACATGACGACGGGGCGCAAGGGCAAGACCCGCGCCCTGGCGGATCAGGATGACCTGGGCGTCGCATTCCACGATGGCGCTGGCGGCGGCATCGCACAGAGCGCAGGCAGGGTTGCGTGACCCCTCAACAGGAACACCCGATCCGCCAGTCACGCCTTTTTCACCACTGCATTCACCCACACCTCCGACGCGCGACCGGGACGACAATCGCGGCTCTCCCAGAAGTCAGGTTCGTTGAACGCGCCGCATCCGTCCAGGAGTGCTGCCAGATTTTCCGCAGTCATGTCGGTAAATCGGCGTCCGTCCTTCACCCGCTCGCCGGTGCCGCGCTTGAATGACAAGTAGAGCGCGCCGTCAGGAACCAGATGGGCGGACAGTCGGTCGATGACGCCGGGCAAGTCCACCACGGCCACATGAAGCAGGGACGCGCAGGCCCAGATGCCTTCGAGCGAATGTTCCCAGGCGAAATCCTCGAAACGCATCAGTCGGGTCTCGACTGCCGCATGGGCTTGCGTGGCAGCCACCATGGCGGGCGAGGCATCGAAGGCCTTCACATCGTAGCCTGAGACGCGGAAAGCCAGCGCATCGCGCCCTGACCCTGATCCGGCATCGAGAATACGTGCTGGACCATCCGCCCGCGCAGGCACAGCTGCCAGAAACCGCTCCCGGGCATCCGACATGTCGACGTCGCGCGTGGTCGCGATGAAGGCATTCGTGTTGCTCTCGTAGTAATTAGTCAAAATGGGGTCCGATCTGGCTCTTCCAGCCGTATCTTCTCAATAAATCATGGGTTTGACCAGGTGATGAAAAGGGGTCGTGAGCACCAATTTCTGCGTCGTTTGCATCATTGCTCCGCCGCATTAATCAGGCGCATCACGCGCTGCTCGAACCCCTGCCTGACTGAGGCCACCAGCCCCGCTGGAAACCCCGGCGGCATCTCCGCCATCGCCCCGTCAAATGCCCGATCCGCCCGCCCCCGAATGTCGTCAAACACCCCCGCCACCTGTTTCCGCGAGAACCCCGCAGTCAGCGCCGTCTCGACAAAGTGCCGCCCGTGGATGTCTGCGACGCGGTAATGCCGCCCCTTGCCCGCGCGCATGGCGAGTTTCATGTCCTTGACCTGCAACGCCCCCGCATCGAGCGAGGGCTGCACCGTCAGCACGTCGTAAAGCGGCGTCATGCGGAAACGCCCGCCGGGCATCAGGGCGATGCTGAAGTTCTTCGCGTGCCCGTCCGTCGCCCCGATCAGCCAGAACAGGATCACGACCTTCAGGAAATCCGCCCGGTCGCGCTGCGGCTCGTCGCTGCCGGTCAGCAGATCGCAGATTTCCACGATCCCTGGGCCGCCCTCGTTCTGGTACTTGCGGGTCGGGGGCACGGACAGCGCCTGGCAGCAATCCTCCTGCGGCAGGCGGATCAGGCGACCGTCCCGGGCGCGCAGCCGGTCGAAGCGCTCAACGACCAGCGCGCGCGCCCCCTCGAAATCCGCGATCTCGGTCCGTGCCACTGGCAAGCCAAAGGCTGCAAGCAAGCGTAGGCAGAAGTGCTCGTTCTCGATGCTGTCGGTCAGGTCCATGCCATTGGGCAGGCGGCCGATGGCGGGCTTCAGGATATGTGTCGTGGGCGCGGTGCCGGTCGGCAGCACCCATTGCCCTTCGTGGAACAGAAGCGCCGTCTTTTCCTGCGCGCCGGCGACGGAGATGCGGAAATCCTGCTCGGCCCGGATGCCAAGCGGGGTCTGCGCCAGATCCCGCAGCATGGTGCCGATCTGGGCGTCGCTCAATGGCTCACCGGTCAGCGCGCGGGGATCGCCCGGCACCTCTCCCTCGGGCAGGAATTGCAGCGCGCCCACACAATCGCGCCCGATCCGCGCGAGCAGGCTGTAGGCGTCCACACCATCCGCCCCCACCCGTTCGGCCACGCGGCGGCGGATGAGGTCGCTGTCGGGCAACAGGTTCTCGAAAACCGCGATCACGGGCGGGCCGGTGTAGCGCTCGGGCCGCAGGGGCAGGGCGCGCGAGATGGGCAGCGTGTTCTCCCAGGCCAGCCATTCCGCCGCATAGGTGAAGGCGAAGGCCCCGTCCGGCGCGCGGAAATATTGCCCCACGCGGCGGCCGTTCATGTAGACGTCGAGCGGCGCATAGGTGCGCTTGCGCCCCATCAGAAGATGTCCTCGAGATCACGCGGGGTCATCTTGCTGCGCGGCATGATCCGCAATTCCAGGTCCAGCGCCGCGAGCAGGTCGAAGATCGTCTCCGCCTTGGCGCCGCTGGCGCCGGTCTCGATGTTGGACACTGTGCGCTGCCAGACGCCCGCGCGGGCGGCAAGCTCGGCCTGCGTCAGACCCTTGGCCTTGCGGGCGGCGCGCAGGGTCTGGCCAAGATCCTTGGTGGTGCGGGCGATCTGATCCATCCGGGTAATCCTTTCCCGACGAAGATGATCGGGGGATCATATGGAGTCAATATGTTCTGCGAGTGATAATTGCAATTTATGATCCCGAGGATATTTTTCATGGGTTTGTCTTCGCCTTCTGCCGGGTAAGTGGTGGTGGATCGTCGACCGTGTACAGCACGGCTGCTTGATGCCGGTCGGCATGAATTTTCGCTACGCGCAGAGACCGGAAAATAGCCCATGGGCTATATACGAATCTTATAGCCCTAGGGCTATATTGACAAAATATCGCCCTTGAACTATCGAAAGGCCATGGACACCCTGCCCGCATACCCCATCCGAAGCCTGCGCCAAGCCGGGGCCGTGCTTAAGGCGCGGCGCGCGGCGCGGAAGATCAGCCAGAAGCAGCTTGGCGAGATGACGGGCACCGCGCAATCCACCATTTCCGACATCGAGAACGGCGTCGTCTCCGTCAGCCTCGATGTCTATCTTCGCCTTCTCGAGGCCCTCGGCACGGAACTGTCCGCGACGGACCGTGTAGCCGACCCAGGGCAGCGCTAGGATGGCACGCATCGCACGCGCGGGCCGCCGCACACGTCAAAGCAAGACAGCAGTCTGGTACGAAAGAGCGCGGGTGGGCACGCTGACCCGCGCGACGGACGGGGCTATTGCCTTCACCTATGATCCCGGCTGGCTCGCGTCCGAGGCCGCTTTTCCGGTCGCCAGTGTCCTGCCGCTGACCAAGCTCAAATGGCAGGGCGACCCGGTTGTCGCCGCCTTCGACAACCTCCTGCCCGATGCCGAGGGCGAGCTGCGCGAGAAGATCGCCGCGCGTGTCGGGGCACAGGGCAAGGATGTGTTCTCTCTGTTGTCCGTGCTGGGGCGCGACTGCGTCGGCGCGCTGCAATTCCTGCCGGAGGACGAGGCCCCGTCCGATCAGGACATGCAGTATCGCGTAATTTCCGAAGAGGAGATGGCCGCCGACCTGAAGAACCTCGCCACAGCGCCGCTCGCCCTGGGTGAAGACGAGGATTTCCGGATTTCCATCGCCGGCGCGCAGGAAAAGACGGCCTATCTGCGGATCGACGGCCAATGGGCCAAGCCGCGCGGCATCACGCCGACCAGCCATATCTTCAAGACGCCCATGGGCATCATTCCCGGACCCGAGCAGATCGACCTGAGCGACAGCGTCGAGAACGAGTTGTTCTGCATGACCTTGGCACGCGAGATCGGCCTGCCTGTCGCACATGTCGAAAAGCTCACCCTGCCCGGGCAGGTCGTGCTCTCGGTCGAGCGGTTCGATCGCGTCTGGCACGGCGACACCCTGAAACGCCTGCCGCAAGAGGACATCTGCCAGTCGCTGGGCTACCCTTCTGCCATGAAATACCAGCGGCTGGGTGGCCCCGGTGTTGCGCAGATCATGGAGCTTTTGCGGGAATCCGACACGCCCATCGAGGATCGGGAGATGTTCTTCCGGGCGCAGATCTTCTTCTTCCTGATCGGGGCCTCGGACGGGCATGCTAAAAACTTCAGCCTGCGTCTGGGGCGTCGGGCGCGGTTCACGCTCGCGCCCCTCTATGACATCCTGAGCGTCGCCCCGGTCGTGCGCGCCGGACGCTTGCAGCGCAAGCGCTACCGCCTCGCCATGTCGATCGACGGCCATTATGGCATCGACGAGATCGTGCCCCGCCACTTCGAGGCCGAGGGCCGCGCGGCGGGTCTGCCTAGGGGCCGCGCCCTCGAGCTGTTGCAGGACATGACCGATCGGCTGGGCCCCGCGCTGGAGCGGGCGCTTCTGGCGGTGGGCGATCAGGTCCCGGCGGCGGTCAGCGACCCGATTGCAAGCGATGCGATGCAGCGTGCGGCGCAGATGCGGGACCTGCCAAGTCCGATCTAGAGGCGGCAGGCCTTCGCCAGATCCTCGGTCTCGATTGCCGCGCCGACAGCGCTGAAATCGCGGGCATCCATGCCAAGCTGGCCACCGATGGGGTGTAAGGACCCTAAAATATGGCGCGAATTTTCACTGGTCACGACTTCGCGCTGACCGCATCACCATCCCTCAGGCGCGTCGTCGGCGCCACTCGCGTCCGCACTTGGGCTGTTTTCCGAAGATGCGTTCATTCGGCGCGACGTGATCCTTTTCGGAAGTGTTCTCTCCGCCAGCATCAATCCGAGCTCATCCGATGCCGGATCGACGAGTTCGGCCAGCCGGTCGAAAAGCCCCAGAACCGAAAGGGCCATGGCCAGAGTGTTCAGCGAGACGCCCGGATCGCCCTGTTCCAGGCGGTGCAGCGTGCTGCGTCCAACGCCCATGCGCGCCGCCATGTCGGTTGTTGAGATCCGGCGTGCCCGGCGTGCGCGGGAGATGTCCTGCCCAAGCCGCGCGATACCGCGAGCGATCGAGGGGTGAACCGCGCTCCCCTTGGTGCGTGCTGCTTTGTCCGTGCTGGCAGTCATTGTCCTGCATCTCGGTCAGAAAAGTTTTTTTGTCTTACTTATGATACGAAAGATTTGATGAGCCAACCCTCCGTTGCAACCCCCACCCTATGTCTTCAGTCGGTTTTTGTTCTGCAAGTAACACAAAAATCAATATTCTGATTTACTTGCGAGACAAATCGGGCCGACTGGCGTCGGCGAATGCCTCTGACTGCGCCCCCAACCCCTCCAGCGCCTTGTCGACCTCGCGCGCCTTCTTGGCCAGCTGTGCCTCCCACAGACTGCGAAACGCCTCGGCGAATTCGACCAGGCCCCCGGCGAAGGTGCGGATCGTCGTCATGTCCTCGTCGGTGAAGGGCAGAGGGCGGCCGCGCAGTTTTGCCTCGTTCAGTTTGCGGGCGATGTGGTTGACCGCAGCGCCTTCGGTGGCGACCTGCGCGCCCCAGGCTTGCAGATGGTCCAGCACGACCGGATCGACCGGGCGCAGCAGGATGTCGGCTGCCCCCATCAGGCGGCGCAGGGCGGCGGGTTGGTCGGTGATGCCGCGACGCGCCAGTGCGGCCTGAAACCCGGCCAACTGGCGCGCACTCAGCCGGGTGCTGATTGTTCTGGTCAGGGCAGGTCGGGCGCCGTTGGCCCGGCTCAGCGTGTTGTAGATCGTCCGGATCGAGACGCCGAAGCGGCGGGCCAGCACGGCGGCAGGGGTGCCCCCGGCGCGGGCCTCGATGATCTGGTGGCGTTCGCCGTCGGTCAGTTTGCGATGGTGGCGCATGTGAAGTTTACGTTCCTATTTCTTGCCAACTTCCTCCAAGCCCCCCGCCTCCCAGCGTCAGCGGAGACGGGTCAGGGGCTTGGAGTCAGTTTCGATTGGTTTGCTCGGCTGGACAGGGCGCAGGGGACGCGATGCGGGAAACGCGATGCGCACAGCACGGGGTAGGAAACGCAGCACAAAGGACGCGATGCGCGATGCGGAAGGCGCGGCGCAGGCAACGCGGGACAGGACGCACGGTCCAGAACGCGCCATGCACGGAACGCGATGCGCGGCGCATTTTGCAAAGGACGCGCCGCTCATCCCGCCAACCCCGCCGCGCGAAGCTGGCCATCGGTCACCAGCCCTGCCGCCATCAGTGCCTTCACCTGCGGAGCGGTGATGTGCTTGCACATCGGGCTCCGGTCGCGCACCCAAGCGGCCAGCCTGGCGTGGTGATCAGCGGTCAGCGCCGTTCGCGCCTGCCGTTCCTCGGCCATCATTTCGAGGAAGCGCCGCCACCGGCGTGCGGCGAACCAGTTGTCGGAGAAACAGACCTTGGACCTCGTGAAGCCGGCGCTCTCGGTCGCATAGGCCTGCACGGCGCGCAGCAGGTCGTCCGGGTCGATCCCCTCGGCCAGCGCCTCGGCAATCACGCTCACACTCGCAGCCCTCCCGCGCTGCCGGTCCTTGGGGTAGGCCGCCCAGATCCTTTCAACCCTTTCATCCACCGCCGCCTCCGCGCGCTTGCGCGTAGGTGGTTTATGGATGGTTTCAGGGTGGTTTGGGGTCCACCGTGGACCCGGTACCCCGTCCACCCTGGACCCCCTACCGGGGTCACGCTGGACGGGGTCCACTGTGGACCCCGTCCCCTCATCGGGTTCGGCGGAACTTTCCAAGGCCATCACGCGGTCGAGCACGATGCGGTAGATCACCGTGAATCCGTTCTTGCAGGGACGGCGTCCGGTCTCGATCAGGATGCCCTCTTTCAGGAAATCGCTGATCGTTCGCTTCACGGTGCTTTCGCCCAGCTCCGTGTGCCGCTGGATCGTGCCCTTGGAACACCAGATGCCCGAGCCGTCATCGCTCGCCTTGTCGGCCAGGAACATGATGATCTGCTTGCGCGCGGCGCTGCCGAAGATGCGGTCGGCGCAGAGATTGGCGATCTTCCAGCTCATGCGCGGGCCCCCGGGAAGGGGAAGCGGCGGCGCGTCAGTGACGGCGTATCAAACCGCTTGACAGGCCGTGAAATGCCGCCCCACCATTCGCCCAAAGCCCCTTTCCGGGCCCGCAAATGGTTTGACAGTCGGCCGCTAAGTGCCTGATTTTCCGTGGTGGGTTTGACAGAAAATTCGCCCGTAACCGCCTGATCTTGCATCCACAATCTGGGATTGAAAATCCTCGTGTCGGTGGTTCGATTCCGCCCCCGGGCACCATTTTAACTATAAAATACAATGACTTAGCCATCGCACAGTTTTTACTCCCTGCGTTGCACACTCATCGCACAGTATTGATGGGCGCTGGGTGGGCTGAAAAGCTGTGTTGAACACAGTGTTTGGAATCAATGTGTTGGCCACAGCAAGTGGAACATAGCGTTTGCCCCACAGTAACTCAACTTGCTCTTGGAACACATCAACTCAGCACCGTCTCAAACCACACCAACTCTACACAAACCTAGACCATGTTCTGGGCGGCGAGCGGACTTTCGTTTTTGATGAAGCGAAAGGCGTGATCGAGCGCAATTTGGCCGATGTCTACATCGTCGCGAGTGCCCGGTTTCGAGCAATGATCACATAGCGGACAAGACTGCCGTCTTCGTTTGATTATGAGACACGAGGGCTATTGACAGCGTCTCTTTGCTTCGATCACAGCACTTGGCGCGGCACGGAAACGGGACAGGTCCAAGAAATGCCAGCAGTGGCACATAGAGCCGCGAACACATGATATCCAACAAAGCACCTTGTCAGACTAAACCGATCCTATAGAGTTCGGGCAGGGAGTTCAGCGTTGGTCGTCGTCGCCTTCTTGGCCATAGCTGAGTGAATTGCGCAAATCTCACCTTACACCAACCCAAGTGGACGCGAAGCGGCGTGCATCACTTTTTCTGACTGTGTCCATCCATGCCATGCGTCACGATTACGCACACGACAGAATACCAATACGGAACCGAGGTCCTTCTCGGACCGCACAGACTGATGCTCCGTCCGCGTGAAACCCGGGATCTCATTCTGACGTCCTTCGACCTCGAGATCAGTCCCGCCGCCCACATCGACTGGTCCCACGACGTTTCCGGCAATGCGATCGCGATGGCGCAATTCGACACCAAAACGATGGTGCTTTCGATCCGGTCATGCGCGCGTGTGGAATTGCGCGCTCCGACTTGGCCGGTCTTCCCGATTGCCCCCGCTGCGGCTTCGTACCCTTTCGTGTATTCACCCGACGATTGGACCGATCTCGGCGCGCTGGCTGTGCCGCAATATGCGGACGAAACTGACCGGCTGTCGCGGTGGGTCGAGAGCTTTGTCATGGCGCGGCCAACGGACACGCTTTCGCTGCTGAAAGATATCGGCAACGGTATTACGGCCGGGATTTCCTACCAGAGTCGCGAGACAGAAGGCACGCAGGGGCCACTGGAGACCCTCGACAGGGGTTGGGGATCCTGCCGGGATTTCGCAGTACTGTTCGCGGAAGCTGTTCGAACGTTGGGCTTCGGGGCTAGGCTCGTCTCCGGATATTTGTTCAATCCCTTGGGGAACGATGTTGGGTCGGCTGACTCTGGTTCCACTCACGCCTGGGTCGAGGTTTTCGTTCCCGGAGCGGGCTGGATCCCGTTCGACCCAACAAACCGATCGGTCGGCTCCACCAATCTCATTCCTGTCGCCGTCGCGAGGAGGATCCAGCAAGTTGCTCCGATCAGCGGGAGCTTCCACGGGAGACCTTCAGACGTCTTGTCGATGGATGTGCGCGTGGATGTTGCAGACGCCGGGGCTGGCTCTTCTGAGTGACGAGGCGAAACAGGGAATTATGCGTCGGTGCTGGCAGCCACCTTGAGAACCGGTGGCATCGAAGAAAAGAAGCGCTGCCCTGCTGGTCAAACGCCATATGCGCTGTGGGCGTGCGATTTATGTGCAACGCAAATTGAAGGTCGGCAAAGTGTGCACAGCAGCCGCGGGTGCGGACGCGGCGATTCCGTAGGGCAGACGCTGCTGTAGATTTGACCGGCGTCCAATCATGCTGAGAACTGCTGTTGAGGCGCTGAGCTGCCGATTGACCTGCCCCCCGGTGGTCCCTCGTTCATAACGAGAGTCTGCGAGTTTGATTCTGCACTGCTCCCCAACCTTGGACCGCCGGAAGCTGGATTTTTCCGGCCCTTGCACTGCTCCCCAACCTTGGACCGCCGGAAGCTGGATTTTTCCGGCTCTTTCACGATGACGGGCTGGTGACGCCATCGGGATAGTGCATG
>NZ_JAFMPR010000020.1 GCF_020667835.1 Roseibaca sp. Y0-43 | reverse complement strand
TTACAAACGGTCATTTATTGATGGTATGTAAAACTGCAAACGGCCTGTTTTGATGCCCCTGATCGGCTATGCGCGCGTCTCGACCGAAGATCAGACCCCCCTGCCCCAGTCGCAGGCCCTGAAATCCGCGGGCTGCGTCGAGATCCACGAAGAGCAGGCCTCGGGCGGCAACCGTGCACGGCCCGTGCTGGCCCGCGTGCTCGAGCGGATTGGCAAGGGCGATACGCTGGTCGTCGTGCGCATTGATCGTCTGGCGCGATCGCTGTCGCATCTGCTCGAGGTCATCGAGCGGCTGGAGGCGAAAGGTGCCTTTTTTCGCTCGCTGACCGATCCGATCGACACGTCCTCGCCGCAGGGCAAGTTCACCCTGCAAGTTCTCGGCGCCGCGGCCGAGTTCGAGCGCGCCCTGATCCGCGAACGCACCAAGGCGGGGCTGGCCTCGGCGCGCAGCAAGGGTCGGATTGGCGGCAACCCGGGACTGCGCGCCCGCGATCCCGCGGCGCTTCGCAAAGTGCGGCTGGCGAGGCAAGACGGTTACATGGATCGCCTGAACGAGACGGCACAGGACTGGGTACCGCACGTTCGTCGCCTGCGGCCCGACATGGCCTGGGAGGACGTGCTGCGCATCATCAACGCTCCCCTGCCCCATGAACGTCAGTGGACACAAAGCCGATTGCTCCGCGCTGTGAACGCGTATGTGCGGGATGGGTTCTTGGACGAAACCGTGTTGGGCCGTGCCGGTCGCCGCGATACCGACGACCGTTTGCCGGCCATCGTTGCCGGCATCAAGGGCGCAAACCCGGAGATTACGCTGCAAGAAATCTGCAACAGGCTCGAGAAAATGCGGGAGCGGACGCCGCGTGGGCGGACCAGCTGGCAGCCGTCATCCGTGAAGATGCTGTTGGAGCGAGCCGAGAGGCTGGGGCTGCTTGATTGAAGTCGCGGGAATCGCCATGCGATTCTTATGATCTGCAGTCCGTAGGCGTCCACAATACATGTTGTGGCCACGACGCCACGACCCACGAGCTGTTGAAGTACGCTGCGAACAAGGCCACCCAACGCACTGATACTTAATGGTTTTCTCTCGTCAGAAATCAGCCCCTTCAACGCGCATACGCCGCTCAACGGTTTGGGCTGGATTTACTCACCAAAACTGTTAAGGTCTACAAAACAATAAAGACTTGAGGGCAGTCATGAGCGGGATACGAGCCTCTCAAAGATTCGATGTCATGTCCAAGCGGCTTGGTAGCCGGTTGCGAGAACATGCTCAGGAGACTTTTCCACCGGATGCCCAGAAGGGTCTCCGCCGCTTCGCGATGCGGGAAGCGGCAGATCTCCTACGGCTCAACCAGAACACCTTCCGCCACCATGTGTCAAACCTCGAAGGCTTTCCCGAAGGTATACTCGAGGGTGGCAACCGCCGCAGTTTCTCTGCCGAGGAAATGGTCGAGGCCCAACGCGTCCTTCTTGAGACGGGCAGGATTAAGCCCGATGAGCACCCTCACAGAAGAGCCGGCGAACCGTGCCAGGTCGTGACAATCTTCAACCTGAAGGGCGGGTCCGCAAAAACGTCGACCGTAGCTCATGTTGGTCAGCTACTGGGCCTTCGCGGCTATCGGGTCCTGCTTATCGACCTCGACAGCCAGGCAAGTCTGACAAACCTGTTTGGGGTGACTCCTGAACTCGATCCTGACATGCCGACCTCCTACGATCTGATCCGGTCGGAAGGTCCCCTGCCCGCCTCCGAAATCATTCGCAAAACGAACTTTCCGACGGTCGACCTTATCCCCGCCTCCATGGACATCATGGAGTACGAGTTTGAGGTCGCTTTGAGCTTCAGGCACGGAGCCACCACGTTCCATAGCCGGATCCGCGAAGCACTTGAGTCTGTCCTAGACAGATATGACGTGGTGATCTTCGACACCCCGCCGCAGCTGAACTTCTCGGTGATCTCTGCCCTCTTTGCTTCCACCGGGGTCCTGATCCCGCTTAACGCGTCCATGCTTGATGTCATGTCCCTGGCAAGCTTCCTCGGTATGGCAAGCAACCTGATGGGCGTCGTCGAGGCGCATGCTCCGGAGCACGGCCTGAACTTCGTTCGGGTGTTGATCACCCGGTACGAGAACACCGACGGTCCACAGGTCCAGATCTCTTCTCTGCTTCGCACGGTCCTTGGCGATGCGGTCCTCCCTGCCGAGTTCCTTAAGTCGACGGCGGTAGGTGATGCCGCAAACACCCAGCAGAGCATCTTTGAGGTCGAACCTCGCGACGTGAACCGCAGAACATACGAGCGTGCTATCGAGTCCGTTTCACGCGTGACCGACGAAGTCGAACGCGAAATCCTAAAAGCATGGGGGCGTAGCCATGGCGCGTAAGGTCTTCGGAGATTCCCTCAAGAACGCGATGGGCAATGCCGCGACTGCAGAAGAGGACGTGGATCTTGATCTGAAACGTACGAGCCCGACAGTCGCTCGTGCGCAAGCATCCGTGCTCGAGGAAGACAAACACGCCACGCGCCTGATCGACCCGAGCGCCGTGCGGATGTCCGCGGTCATGGACCGTATCGATCCGAGCGATGGCCTCGAGGAACTTGTGTCCTCGATCCGGGAGCATGGGCAAAAGGTTCCCATTCTTGTCCGCCGAACCCAGGATGGCGCACTTGAAATCGTCTATGGGCGCCGCAGGCTTCTCGCCTGTCGTGAGCTTGGTCAGAAGGTGCGGGCCACGGTCATGGAAATGACCGAAGAGGAAGCACTGATCGCCCAAGGCGTGGAGAACAATGCCCGCCAAGACCCCTCGTTCATCGAGAGGGCTTTGTTCGTCGCCGGCATCATTCGAGAACTTGGGAAAACAGAAGAGACGCGCAAGAACGCCCAGACCATCGCCTATCGGGCACTCCAGATCGATGAGTCTCTCGTCTCTCGGATGAACCGTATCGCGACGGGCATTCCGATGGAGCTGATCCAGGCCATCGGACCAGCACATGGCGTTGGTCGGCGGGTCTGGGAGAAGCTTTTCAGGCTGTGCGAGAAGGACGTCTCGAGAGCCAAGGAAGTCGCCCACGAAATCCCCCGTAGCTTGCCTGGCCCAGAGCGGCTTGACGCAGCGGTTACGCTACTCACGGCCACCAAGACAACTCCGCCCAAGGCTGAGCCAGGTGAGCGCGTAAAGATCGGCCGCAAAGGCAATCGCATCACTATCGATGTGGACGCTAATCTTGCCCCACGCGTCGAAGAGGCGGTCCGAAAGCTGATCGGAGAGCTTCTTGACCGCGGTCAAGACGGCCCAAAGTGACGACCCCGTGTCTTGACCGCGGTCAAGACATCAAGAGCAACGAGCAGAAAACGAAAGGAGGAACGGCTAGAAAAGGAAAGACCCCCCGAAAGCGGTGCTTCCGAAGGGCCTCAATCAGTCTCGACACCTGATTGATACCCCCAAAACGAATCGAGTTCAACACCGCTCGCGGTGACCGGGGAAGCTTTTTCTTCCGAAACACCATGAGACATGTCACTCAAGCACGAACCGCCTTGGCGGAACAGGCAGCTATTGCCTGCCCTAACCCCTACCAGCTTCTGGGGCCGGTGCGGGTTCTTCGGAAAGACCTGAACCTCACGAGCAACGACGTCACCGTACTGACAGCGCTCATCAGCTTTCTTCCGCGCGATCAGAGCCCCAACTCTGGTGAAATACAGTGCAAGCTGACCGTTGTGTTTCCTTCCAACGCCTCCTTATCAGAGCGCGCAAACGGCATTGATGAAAGAACGCTTCGCCGCTGCCTCGGGCGCCTTGAGGCTGCCGGACTCATCCAGCGAAAGAGTTCAGCGAACGGGAAACGCTTCCCTCTCCGCTACGGAGGGATCATCAGGGATGCGTTTGGGATCGACTTGGGTCCGTTAATGCAGAGCCACGACGCTCTTGCGGCCAGAGCATCGGAGGTCACGGAAGAGCGTGAACGCCTGCGCTCCCTCAAGGCAGAAGCACTGGCGCTGCGCGCGTCCCTCCTACAGGACGAACAGCTCCATGACGCACGGCGGGCTTCACTGGAAACGATCCGAAACTTGCTTCGTCGAGCAACCCTGACTGCCGACACAGTCTTGCAAATCATCGCTGGTCTCCGTGAGCTCGGAGCCAACGCCAAGCCGAGCTATGGAGAGTGCCACGATTCAAGCACCCGTGCGGACCGAGAGCAGTCGCAAGACCAAACCCTCGGCCGTGAGTGCGCGAGCGAAATGTCCGCCAGGAACGGACAAAATGACCGGCAGATAGAGTCTGTAAAAAAAGAACATATAAAGAAGGACACGCACGTAAAGCAGACCAGCGCTTCCCAAAGCGTTGGAGCACCGACCATGAACCGGGACCCAGCAAAAATGGCATGGACGGACTTTTCACATGTCGCGGACTTCTTCCCAGACCCGCCACGAACAGGCGAGGCCCTCAACCGCGTTCTCTTCGATATCGGTCGATTGCTTAGAATACGCCAAGAAAAACTGATGCGTGGTCTCCAGAAAGCTGGGGCTGGACGGCTTTTGCTGATCTTGGACTACCTGTTGGGAAAGGGCGAAGCGATCAGGCAGCCCGAGGCATACTTTGAAACGATCCTACGCGCATAGAGTATGCAGGTTACACGTCTTGACCGCGGTCAAGACCGACGGCGAGAGGGAAAGGCTGGGGGTTTGAGGGGTGACGGGAAGTGAGATTGGGAGAGTGGCTTCCGACGCCCGTCGTGGAGAAGATCTGATGGCGAAAGCAGCCCAGAACATCACCCTGTCCCCGTCGCGGGATATCCCCTTCAACAAGCTCGTACTGAGCCAGTCCAACGTGCGGCGCATCAAGGCCGGCGTCTCGGTCGAAGAACTGGCCGAGGACATTGCCCGCCGCGGGCTCCTGCAGAGCCTGAACGTCCGGCCCGTGCTCGATGCCGATGGGGTCGAGACCGGCATGTTCGAGATCCCAGCCGGTGGCCGTCGTTTCCAGGCACTGTCGCTCTTGGTGAAGCAGAAGCGCCTTGCCAAGACCGCACCGATCCCCTGCATCGTTCGGGATGCCGTGTCGGAGATCATGGCCGAGGATGACTCGCTGGCAGAAAACATGCAGCGCGTCGCTCTGCACCCGCTCGACCAGTTCCGCGCCTTTGTGGCTTTGCGCGAGAAGGGTCAGGGCGAGGAAGCGATCGCGGCGGCCTTCTTCGTGACGCCGCAGATCGTCAAGCAGCGCCTGAAGCTCGCCTCCGTGGCCCCTGCCCTGCTCGAGGTCTATGCCGAGGACGGCATGACGTTGGAACAGCTGATGGCCTTCACCGTGAACCCGGATCATGCGCGTCAGGAGCAGGTCTGGGATGCGGTGAAGAACTCCTGGAACAAGGAACCCTATGCCATCCGGCGCATGCTCACGGAGACCTCGGTCCGGACCTCGGATCGTCGCGCGGTCTTCGTCGGGGTCGATGCCTATGAGGCCGCCGGCGGTGTCGTGCTGCGCGATCTCTTCCAGGGCGATGACGGTGGCTGGCTCGAGGACCCTGCCCTGCTCGACCGGCTGGTTTCGGAGAAGCTCCAGGTCGAAGCCGAGGCGCTGGCCTCCGAGGGCTGGAAGTGGATCGAGGTGGCGACCGACCTGTCCTATGGTTACAGCCACGGTCTGCGACGTCTGGCCGGTGATCCCGCGCCGATGACCGTCGAGGAAAGCGCGGCCCACGCGACGCTTCTCGCCGAGTATCGGGCGCTGGAAGAGGAATACTCCGGCCAGGACGAATACCCCGAGGAGATCGATGCCCGGCTCGGTCAGCTCGAGATGGCGATGGAGGCGCTCGAACAGCGGCCGCTGACCTACGATCCAGTCGAGATCGGGTGCGCGGGCGTCTTCGTCACGCTGGACCGGGACGGCAGCCTTGCCATCTATCGTGGCTATGTCCGGCCCGAAGACGAGCCGCGCGAGGAGTCCGCGGTCCAAAATTCCGATGGCGCGGATGTCCTGGGGCAGGGGGGTGATGCCAGTGTTTCCAGCTGGAATCCGTTGGCGACCTCTGTCGGCGGCACCGTCATCACTTCGGGTGGTCAGCCGATCGGCGCGGATGCGTCCGATGAGGAAGATGACGGTGCGCTGAAGCCGTTGCCCGAGCGGCTGGTCATGGAACTGACCGCCCATCGGACCCTCGCGCTGCGTGAGGCCATCGGGCGGTCGCCAGACGTCGCGCTGACGCTCCTGCTCCTGAAGCTGGTGACGGACACCTTCCGCACCTCCTCTGCCACGGGCAGCTGCCTCGAAGCCTCGGTGCGCCACGTCTACATGTCCGCGCAGGCACCCGATCTGAAGGACAGCGTCGTCGCAAAGCTGGTCGATGAGCGTCACGCGGCCTGGGAGGCTGATCTGCCTCTCGGTGATGATGCCGCGCTCTGGGACTATCTCACGGTCCTCGACCAGGGCAGCCGTCTGGCCCTCCTGGCGCATTGCCTCAGCTTCGGGGTCAACGCGCTCCATGAGAAGGTGAACCCCTATGGTGCAGGCATTTCTGCCAGCGGCCTGACCCGCCGCATGTCCCACGCCGATCTGGTGGCCCGCGCGGTCGATCTCGACATGGTCGAGGCTGGCTGGGAGCCGACGGTCGACGGTTACCTCAACCGCGTGCCCAAGGCCCGCATCCTCGAGGCCGTACGCGAGGCGAAGGGCGAGGGGACCGCGCAGCTGCTCGATCACCTCAAGAAGGGCGAGATGGCCACGGAGGCCGAGCGGCTTCTCAAGGGCAGCGGTTGGTTGCCCGAGGTCCTGCGTCGTGCTGATCTGGCGGTGGACGACGGCGAAGAGATTGCAGAAGGGCAGGAGGAGCACGCGGGCCAGCCCGAGGATGTCGATCTTCCGGCTTTCCTGACGGCCGATCTGCGGGAGACCGCCGCGTCGATGCTGGCCGCAGAGTGATTTGAGCCATCCGGGGGCGGGGAAACCCGCCCTCACCCCCACAAAATACTGCAATATCAATATGTTGAATGCGAACGCTCGCATTCGAGATGAGGAATCATGTCTCCAACAACCATCATCGACTCAGCCCCTCTGGGGGCGCTGATCCGCTATACCGACGGTAGTCCCAAGCCGCCGGCCCGGTTCACCAAGAAGCTCGCCGCTTGGGAGCGTTCGAACGGCATTGGCCGTCTGGTGAAGAAGGAGCCGCCCCGGGTCTATCCGACCTGCACCGCTCCGGCCTCCTTCACGCTCCATGAGGGCAACTTCTCCTCCGACGGGGTGATCCTTGTCACGATCATGCGCAGCCATTCGGCGGACAGCCGTCTGATCTTCGAAGTGGCCGAGGCACCGAAGGCCGGGCAGGTGCGTGTGCTCCTCGACTTCGGGGGCAATACCGAGCTGCTGCATCTGGCCGAGTCCGTCACCGCGGCCGAGCTATGGATTGCGCGGGAGGGCTATCGCAACGCGCGGCTGGAAATCGTCGGTGCCGAGGACAGCGATAGGGCAGGGGGCGCGGACCTGGCCGCCTGAGCCCTGACAATGCGTGTGGGGCCTGCCGAAGGGTGGGCCTCTCACCGACCAAGAACCTCGTCCCGCGATATCGCGGGGCGCCAGAGGATCCATCCCCCAAGACGGAGGTCTTCAACCAAGAGCCTGCCCGGGAGGCTGGCGGCGTTCCAGGCATCGGCGGGACAACAGGCTCCAGTCGTCAGGGCACCATCCCCCGCTCGCCATTCCCTTCCTTGCCCCGAATCCCGTCTTCGAGATCAACCCGCAAAGGGGTCGGACTACGGGGCAAGCCCGTGCCGCCGGGTGGATTCGGGCGAGCCGAACGCACCCGGTGATGTCAGCCAGTCTTCGGGCCTGTGGGGTCCTGTCGCGCGGGGGATGGTCCCCCGCCTCCAAGACAGGAGCCAAACAGATGTCCCGCAAAGATGCTCACGCCTTCGCCGCCTCCCTCGCCGCTACGCTCATGGTCTCGATCGTCGTCTTCCAGGCCGGTGATGGAACCTTTGGCGCTGTCCCCGCCGATGAAATCGACGGCGACGAAGTCGTGATCGTTTCGGAATACGATCCCTTCGGATGAGGCTTAGGCCTCACCTTGTAACGGCTCGGGCACGGCGCTGGCGCGCCTCCGGGCCTATCGGGCCCCATCGGAAGGTTTCTTCGTAGAACCACGCTAAGGAAGAACGAAGCATAAACATGGCTTATGGCGTGGTGTTTCTGATCACCTTGTAAGCTGTTGATCTGCCTATGCCGAGGTGTTTTGCGGCCTGGGCGACGGATTTTCCGGCGCTGACGAGATCTTGAAGGGCTGAGATTGTCTCGGGCTGCAATGGCGGCCGCCCCGGGTTGCGGCCATGCTTTCGAGCGTTGATCAGGCCGTCTTTGGTGCGCTCTGAGATCAGGCGGCGCTCGAAATGCGCAATGGCCCCGAAGACGTGGAATACGAGTTCGCCAGCGGCGGATGTCGTGTCGATCCGCTCCTCAAGGCTGATCAGATTGATCTCTCTGGCCTTGAGGTCATCGACGGATTCCAGAAGCTCTTTGAGCGAGCGGCCCAAGCGATCTAGGCGGATGACAGCGAGAGTATCGTTGGGCCTGGCCTGATCAAGCAAGGCCGCCAGACCGGGCCGGTTGAACGTCTTGCCGGAGATCACGTCTTCGAACACGCGAATGGCACCGTGTTGCAGCAGTCGGTCTTTTTGGCCGGACAGGTCTTGGTCGGCGGTTGAGACCCTTGCGTATCCGAGGATGTCGCCGGTGCGTGGCATGGTGTCTCCAAAACGACCGTTTTGTAGCCTGACTTCACGTGATCGCTGTGATCCTGAATTGGCGCAGCAAATCTGTCTTTTTATTGGTCTCTATAATATTCGAGGTCTTCAAACTTGCAACTACGTTTTGAGGACACTTTATGGCCCGCCGACTACTTTCTTCCCGCGCGCATGCAGACCTCTTCGAGGTGCTGACGGATCCTGATGCTTTGATCCGCCATTATCTGCTGAGCCGGGACGACATTGACCTGATCCGTACCCGACGTCGCGCCGAAAACCTCCTTGGTGTCGCGGTGCATATTTGTCTGCTGCGCTACCCGGGCTTCGGGTGGAGCGACGGCATCATGCCGCCAGCGGAACTGATCGCTTGGCTTGCTGAACAGCTTCAGGTGGAGGCCTGTACTCTCGACGATTATGCCATCAGGCGGAATACGCGGCACGAACATCATGCCCTCGCGATGCGCCACTTGGGGCTTTCCCCTTTCGGACCTGAACATGTGCAGCAAGCGGAGGATATCGCCACGATGGCGGCCTTCGCGACGGATCACGGCGTGAAGATTGTTGAGACGCTGGTTGCGGAGCTGCGCAAGCAGCATCTGGTGTTACCGAGCGTGGACACGCTTGAGCGTCTTGCCCTGAAAGGGCGGGCACGCGCCCGGCGCGAGGCTGCCGCAGCGCTGTTTGATGCTCTCTCTCCGGGTCAACGTGTCCAGTTGCAGGCGCTCTTGGTCAACGATCCATCTGTTGGGCAAACGCGGCTCACGTGGCTGCGTGGCTATCCGCATTCCGCCAGCCCGGCCAGCATGACCGCGCTTCTGGATCGCCTGAAATATCTGCGATCGCTGAACATGCCGCCAAACCTTGGGCACGGCCTCCACCCTGACCGGCTGCTCAAGTTCGCGCGCGAGGGCGCTGTGGCGCCTGTGAGCTTGCTGAACGATTTTGGTGAACGGCGGCGGATCGCTACGGTCGCGGCGCAGATGGCGGATTTATCCATCACGCTCACCGATGCGACGATCGCCATGTTCGAGCGACTGACCGGCCAGCTCTTCTCAAGATCCCGCAATCGCCAGGAGGAGGTCTGGCGTATGGGCAAGACCAAGGTTGGCAAGCTGATGCAGCTCTTCGGCGCGTCCATTGATGCCATGGCCCGCGCACAAGATTTGGGGCAAGATCCCTTTGCTGCGTTGGATGCGGATGTCGGGTGGGAAACGCTCTTGGGCAAGCGTGACGAAATCGCTGGCTTTGGAGAGCTGGCAACCAGTGATCCGCTCGCTCTGGCGGCTGAGCGCTATGCCTATATGCGCAAGTTTGCCCCGGCCTTCCTTGAAGCGTTCGAGTTCAATGCCACCGATGCGGGGGATGACCTCAAGGAGGCAATTGCCTTGCTGCGCGACCAAAACCGCACAGGCAAACGCAAGTTGCCCGACGATCCTCCCATGCCGTTCGCGGCCAAGCATTGGCCATCGCTGATCATTCAGGATGGTCAGCCACAACGGCGCGTGTACGAGACTGCGGTTGTGTCAACCTTGCGAGAGCGCCTGCGCGCCGGGGATGTCTGGGTTGACGGCAGTCGTGATTATCGCCGGTTCGACAGCTACCTGAAGCCCCGGGACAAAGCCGAAATCATCATGCGGGACGCGGGATTCGAAACCGATCCAGACGCATGGTTGTCTGACCGGCGGGCTACGCTGGCGAAACGCCTTGAGCAAGTTGACCGCGCCCTGAAGCGCAATGCGCTCCCTGGTGTCCGCATTGAACACGGGCGGTTGAAGATTACGCCGCATGACGCGGTCACACCGCCCGCAGCGATGCGTTTGGAACGGGCGATCGATGCCGTGATGCCGCGCATCCGCATCACGGAGTTGCTCTGGGAGGTGAATGCGCAGACCGGGTTCCTTGATGCCTTCACCGACCTGCGGTCTGGCAAGCAGCACGATGAACCCGCCGCCGTTCTGGCCACGATCCTGGCCGGGGCCACCAATCTTGGTCTCGAGCGGATGGCGCATGCCTCATCGCGCGTCAGCCATGCGCAGCTGACCTGGGCGCAGACATGGTACCTTCGGCCGGAGACATTCGCGGATGCCTTGGGCCGTATCGTCGACGCCCATCATGGCCTGCCCTTTGCGCAGTACTGGGGCGCGGTGGAGCACAGCTCATCGGATGGGCAGTTCTTCGCTGCCAATCGTGGCAGTGGGCTCATCAACGCCAAATATGGACCCGATCCCGGCCTGAAGATCTACTCCTTCTTGTCGGGTCAGTACGGATCGTTCCATTCCAGTGTCATCGGGGCGACCGCAGGCGAAGCCCCCTTCGTGCTTGATGGCCTCCTGAGCAATCCGGCCAGCTTCGACCCTCTTGTGCATTACACAGATACCGGTGGCGTATCGGACCACGTCTTCGCCCTGTTCCATCTCTTGGGGATGACATTCGCCCCGCGCTTGCGCGACTTTCCCGACCGGCGGCTGGCATGCTTCGGAAGCGCGAAGGCGTGGCCCACCCTGTCATCCCTCATCGGGAAGCCCATCAACGAAGAAGTGATCCGGCAGCATTGGGGTGACATCATGCGTCTCGCCGCCAGCATCCGCGACAAGTCTCTCAAACCGTCTGAAATCCTGCGCAAGCTTGGAGCGTACCGCCAGCAAAACCGGCTCTACCTTGCCTTGGGTGAAATCGGCCGGATCGAGCGCACACTCTTCATGCTCGACTGGATCGAAAACGCCGACCTGCGCATGGAATGCCACGCAGGCCTCAACAAGGGTGAAGCGCGACACTCGCTGGCTCGGGCCGTCTTTGCCCACTCACAAGGGCGCATTCATGATCGCTCTGATGCCGCCCAACAGAAGCGGGCCATGGCGCTCAACCTCGTCATCGCCGCCATCACGTTCTGGAATACGATCTACATGGACAAGGCCGCCAGCCACCTCGCGCAGACCACCCAGATCTACGACGTCAAGCTGCTTCCTCACACATCGCCCCTCGGGTGGGAGCACGTCATTCTATCCGGTGACTTCGATTGGCATTCTGGAGCCGCAGACCGCAAAATTGCGCGACCACTGAACATCAGGCCAGCCAGAGACTGGGGAACCTGATTGTGTTCGCTGAAAGTTCTTCCTTAGCGTGGTTCTACGAAGAAACCTTCCGATGGGGCCACGATGCGTTCGAGGGGAAGACGGTAGTCATTGAAGCTGTTTGTCCGGCCTTCTTTGGCATGAAGCTGATTAAGGCCTGCAGTGTCACAAGATCATTTGGTGTCAAACCGAGTTCTTTGCGAAGCGTTCGGATCGGCTCGATGACCCTGTACGGGTTCGTACAGGGTACAGGAGATCCTTCCGCCAAGGCGGGTGTGTGAGAAAATACCTGTCTCATGATGATGTCGGCTGAAAAAGCTTCCCCGTTCACCGCGAACAGTGTTGAAAACGATTCGGCTTCGGGGTATCAATCAGGTGTCTAAGCTAATCGAGGCCCTTCGGAAGCACTGCTTTCGGGGGGTCTTTCCTTTTCTGGCCTGTCCTCCTTTCTGCTCACTTTTCGTTATCGTCTATGTCAGGACCGTCAATATCCTGATCCCTGCCGGAGACTGGGTTACCTATGGGTTCCATTTTCTCTGGGGTAATGATCTGCCCCGGACCAGCGGTCTTCGCGTTCGCCAACGCGAGAAGAGCGGCCTCTGGATTCTCAGAGATCCACTTATGAAGCCCGTCATCTCTGTTCTTGACGGTGATGATCACGTTTCTCTTGGTGACCTTCACCATCCCGAGTTTTGTCTGGATTGCGGATGGGGCAGGGGGTTTGTGCTGTTTCAGGAGCCCTTCGAAGACCGCAAAGCGTTCGTCGGAGGTCTTGCCTGAACCTCTGGATTTCATGAGAACATCATGGAATTCTCGGTTTCCGGCCGGAAACCCTTCATCTCCAGAGAAGCCAAGGCTCTCATAAGACTTTGCGGCAGCATACCAACGATCCCGTCCAACCCCGGGTGCCGCCCCGATCTTTTGGATGAGTTCAGTCGGAATACAGGAAGTGACTTGTTTCATGCGAGCAAGTCCCGTGAGCTTGTCACCGGCTTTCCTGGCTTTCTGATCGATGTTGAGGGCGTCACAGACCAGCCCCTCATCCTTGCCGGACTCTATGAGAGAACGTGCAAACAGGGCTTTCTCGATCCAGCTGAGGTCTTTTCGGAAGCTGTTCTCTTGGCCTTGTGCAAGAATCGCTTGATCCTCATCCAAGCCTCTGATGAGAGCCTTTGCGGGCTTGCCGATAAGTCGAAGGGCCGCTAATCGCCTGCGCCCATAGATGATCCTGTATCGCCCCCCTTCGGGGCTCAGAAGTATCGGGATAAGCTGTCCCTGCTTGTCAATGCTTTCAGCCAGTTCCCTGATGTCATCTTCGTCATCCAGGGCCAGACGATCCTGGAACTCGGAATCATCAATAAGGTCGGTACTGATTTCTTGAATTGAAGATTGTGCCGCATCCTGAAGAGAACGGGCCATTCCCGAAAGGGCAGGGGCTCGTGACTGGGTTCGAGTCGGAGAAATCGACGAGTTCTCCTGCTTTTCTTCATCCTCGGGAATGTCGAATGTGACTTTGCGGGCCATTACTTGCGCCCCCATGCCGTTTTGATGAGCCCTTCGACCTCTGCCACAACCCCGTTGATGGACTCGATAGCCCGATCGTACGTCTGGCGATGAAAATCCGTTCTGGCGATCTCGAACAGTGTCTGTTGCGTGAGCCCAGCGTCAGAGACTGCGGAGGATTTCAGGAAAGGCTGTGTAAGAACGTCATCCGTGAACATGGTCCGCAGGAATGCCGCCATCTGGGTTTGGGGGCCGTCATTGGGCTCGAAACGAGTGATTAGAAACCTCATGAAGTCCCAGTCGGGCGATGCGCCCACATCAGCAATTGTTGCCATGAGGCTGGATGTGAGCTGCAGGAATTGGGCCATCGAGGCGACGTCAAGCATGCTTGGAATGACAGTGACGACTAGGGATGTCGACGCTACCAAAGCTGATAGTGTGGTAAACCCGAGTTGGGGTGGGCAGTCGATGACGACAATGTCGTAGTCTGTCTCGACTTCATTAATGCAAAGGGCAAGCCGCTGATAGAACGGCGGCCTGATATTGTTTCGAAGGGCGTGTGCGGTTTCGGTCTCGAACTCAGAGAGCAGCAAGCCGGCCGCAGCTAGATCGAGGTTGTGGAAATACGTTTTGCGCACAACGTCTCTAAAGGGGATAGGGTCCTCGTACCGTAGGGCATCGTACACCGTTCCGGCTTCAGGGAAGTCGATTTCCGGCCGGAAACCGAACATGGTGGTCATTGAGGCTTGCGGGTCGAGATCGATTGCCAGAACTCGATAACCGTCAAGGGCGAGCTTTTGGGCCAAATGGATCGCCGTTGTCGTCTTTCCGGCGCCCCCTTTGAAGTTGGCGATCGAAATGATCTGTATATGCTCCCCTTCCCGACGACGAGGAACGATATGCTGGAACTTGGTGCTTGACCGGGCAATTTCGTGGCGCGCTATGTCGATCTGCTCTGCAGTGTAGAACCTGCGGCCGCGGGCATCCGTCTCGATGTCACCGAGATCGAGCTTGTCCTCGAAGAACATCTTCCGCAGAAAATCTTGGCTTACCCCGAGGATCTGAGCAACCTCCGTGGATGAGAACCGTCTGAGAGCCTTTCGTTCATCAGGTAGAAACGACTTGCGCATATTCACATCAAGCGACTTGCTTAGACGTGTCGCCATCGTTTGGATCTTTTGATCCATTCTGATCCGCTGCTCGTTCATGCCCGTCCCACCGCCCGTCTTTCGGATCTATCTTGAGAAGGAACGCAAAACCGCCGGAAACTGATGGTTAGCGTTCTTCCGCAAAAATGTCAGGAAAGCGTTTGACAGGCAAGGATTTTTTCAAATAGTGGGCCGGTACCCGATGAAATCATTTATTTACAATGACTTATCTTATTTCGAGGCTCCAGCGCGTCAAGTGCTTGTGTCGCTGCCATCTCTTAAACGCAAGATGTACCCGATTCACATAGGCGGTTTTGCTTCCAAAGAACGAATCTGAGTCTCTTAAATCATTCCCAGCTTCTCGGCCCGCTGCAACAGCATCTTCACCGACGAAGGCTGCCAGCTTGTCCGCCCGCGGGGCGTGCGCTCGCGCATCGCCTCCAGGCGGGTGCAGATCGCCTGAAGCGTGATGTCGGGATCCGCGCCCTTGATGGCGGCGATGATGGCGGGGAGGCGGTCGTCGGTTTCGCGGCGGCTGGCGCGGCCGAGCACCATGTCGGGCAGGAAACCGTCTCGAACATAGGCGTTTACGGCGCGCAGCAGGCGGCTTTCGGTCCAGCGACGCGCCTCGGGCAGGGGGCCGTTGATGATGCGCACCACGTCTTCCCAGGCCAAGTTGGGGCGCAACCGGCGCACATGGGGCACCCAATCTTGTGCCCTTTCGTTCAGACGCTCCATGTAGCCGTCCTGTCGCGCCAGCCGCACTTTGCGAAGAGCAGCAGGGTCTTTGGCCCGCAGCCCAGGGTTCCCGCCCACGCGGCCCTTTGTGCGCGCGCTGGCGAGGCCGGCCTTGGTGCGTTCCCGGATCAGGGCGCGTTCGAACTCGGCTGCGGCCCCCAGCACTTGCAACGTGAACTTGCCCTGCGGGGATCCGGTGTCGATGGGGTCCTCGATCGAGCGAAAGAACGCACCCTTGGCCTCCAGCTGCTCGATGACCTCCAGCAGATGCGACAGCGACCGCGCCAGCCGATCGATCCGAACGACGACCAGCGTGTCACCCTTGCCGATGCGTTCCAATACCCGCACAAGCACCGGCCGCGCACGATTGCCGCCTGAGGCCTGTTCTTCATGGATCTCTGCGCAGCCTGCGGATTTCAGGGCCTGCGACTGGGGCAGGGGGGTCTGATCCTCGGTCGAGACCCGGGCATAACCTATCAGGGGCATCAAAACAGTCTTTTTGCAGTTTCATATATCGCTAATAAACGACCGTTTGTAA
>NZ_JAFMPR010000001.1 GCF_020667835.1 Roseibaca sp. Y0-43 | reverse complement strand
AAAACTCTAAACAACCAACGCGGGGTGGAGCAGCCAGGTAGCTCGTCAGGCTCATAACCTGAAGGTCACAGGTTCAAATCCTGTCCCCGCAACCAAAGATCGCATACATAGAAGTAGATGGCGCACCGACAACCAGCGGGGCATCCTGCCGTGACCGGCGGCGAAGTATCGCATTGAGCGGCCTTCAGATCAAAACGCATTATTCGGCAAGGAATAAGGCAAATTCCGGGAAATAGTCGAGACCAAAGACGCCAACCCCGAAAACCCTTGACCAAAGCGTCGTGCAGATCGTTAACTCTCGGAACGAGACAACCGACCTGATGCCGATGGCCTTTTCGTTTGCTGGCCAGAAAAGCGAACTGGCCAGAAAAGCGAATCCGAGGCTGATTTTCATGATGTTTGATCTCTTGATCCGGGGCGCATCGCTGCCCGATGGTCGGCGCAATCAAGATATCGCTGTGCGTGATGGTCGCATTATCGCGGTTGCGCCCGCAATCACTGGCGAGGCACTAGAGGTGATCGAGGCGTGCGGCAATCTGCTGTCTCCTCCCTTTGTCGATCCGCATTTTCACATGGATGCGACCCTGTCACTGGGTCTGCCTCGCATGAACCTGTCTGGCACGCTTCTGGAAGGGATCGCGTTATGGGGCGAATTGCGCCCGACCCTGACTCCCGAGGCGGTGGTGGAGCGCGCCTTGCGCTATTGCGATCTGGCGGTGTCCAAGGGGTTGCTGGCGGTGCGCAGCCATGTGGATGTCTCCGACCCCAAGCTGGTCACAGTCGAAGCGCTTCTAGAGGTGCGCGCGCGTGTCGCGCCCTATCTTGACCTGCAACTCGTAGCCTTTCCGCAAGACGGGTTTTACCGCGGTCCAGACGCCGAGGGTGCCTTGCTACGCGCTTTGGATATGGGCGTTGATGTCGTTGGCGGCATCCCGCATTTCGAGCGCACGATGGACGCGGGGCGCGCGTCGGTCGAAGCCTTATGCCGGATCGCGGCCGATCGGGGGCTGCGGGTTGATATGCATTGTGACGAAACCGACGACCCAATGTCGCGCCATGTCGAAACCCTTGCCGCGCAAACCGTTCGCTTCGGGTTGCAGGGACGGGTGGCTGGCTCGCATCTGACGTCGATGCATTCTATGGATAACTACTATGTCTCGAAGCTTTTGCCCTTGATGGCAGAGGCCGAGATGGCTGCAATCCCGAACCCGCTCATCAACATGATGTTGCAAGGCCGTCACGATACCTATCCCAAACGCCGTGGCCTGACCCGTATTCCGGAAATGCTGGCCGCGGGCATCCCCGTGGCACTTGGGCAGGATTGCGTGCTGGACCCATGGTATTCCATGGGGTCGGGCGATTTGCTGGATGTCGCGCATATGGCCGTGCACGCGACGCAGATGGGCTCTGTTGCGGACAAGGCGAAGTTGTTTGACGCGGTCACAACGGTTCCGGCACAGGTGATGGGGCTGGACGGCTACGGGCTGGCCCCCGGTTGCCATGCCGATATGGTGCTACTTCAGGCCCGTGATCCGGCAGAGGCGATCCGCCTGCGACCTGTCCGGCTGAAGGTCATTCGGCGCGGCAAGGTCATTGCCGAAACCGCCCCGGAGCGCAGCCGCCTCGCGCTGGAAGGGCGCCCGGACATCGTGACACCGGCGGATTATGCACCCGATGCGCTGTCCTGACCTTGCCGCGCGCCCAAATATGGGGCGAAACGGGTGCTGTGTGCCCGAAAAGTAAGCATTTCTTGGCCGTGCGTGACGGCTCTGCTAGACTTGGACGAACACAGCGCCACACTCGGCCAAAAATAACCAGAACGGTCACGATTCGACCGCCAGCAAGGAGACCCTGCCATGACCCGTTTCATCATGAATCGCCGCCGCCTGTTGACGACCGGGGCTGCCTTGGGGGTCAGCACCCTTGCCGCGCCGTCGATCCTGCGGGCGCAGTCCGCCCCGGTGAAATTGGCGGGCATTCATGCGTCACCGGTCGAAAATGCTTGGAATTCCGTTCTGCACGCGGCCATGGTCGCCGCCGATGCCGAAGGGGTCATCGAGTACACATTCTCCGAAGGGGTATCAGGCACCGACTATCCGCGCGCCATGCGCGAATACGCCGAAGCCGGTAATGTGCTGATCGTGGGCGAGTCTTATGCGGTCGAGCGCGAGGCGCGTCAGGTGGCCGCGGATTACCCGGATACGGCGTTTCTGATGGGATCGTCGGGCGAGGCGTCGGGCGACAATTTCGGCGTGTTCGGCACATGGAACTGGGAAGCGGCCTATCTGGCCGGGATGCTGGCGGGCCGTATGACCCAGACCGGGATCGTTGGCTCTGTCGGGGCCATCCCGATCCCGGAAGTGAACATGCTGATCAACGGGTTTGCAGACGGGGTGAAGCGCACCAATCCAGACGCGCAGCATTTGGTCAGCTTTATCGGCACCTTCTTTGATCCGCCCAAGGCGCGCGAAGCAGGGCTTGCCCAGATTGATGCCGGGGCCGATATTCTGTTCGGCGAGCGCATCGGCACGGCGGACGCGGCACAGGAACGGGGCATCCCGGCGATCGGATCGCTGATCGACTACACGCCGCGTTATCCCGAAACCGTCTTTGCAAATGCACTCTGGTCCTTCCGTCCCTTGGTGAACGCGGCGCTGGCCGATGCGGTCGCGGGCAACCCGGTCGGCAAAAACTACACGCCGCTTAGCCTGATGAAGGATGGCGGGAACGACATATCTTTCGTTTCCAGCATGGTCCCGGCAGAAGCCGTGGCTGAAATGGAAGAAGTCCGCGCCGCCATCAAGGCGGGCGAGTTCGAAGTTCCGCGCAATTTCGACGAGCCTGCCTGATGCGGCAGATTGCGCCACGACCCGTCCCTTTCGGGGGGCGGGGATGACGCGCGTTCTGGAACTGGACGGCATCACCAAACGCTTCGGCGCGACGCTAGCGAATGACGACATCTCGCTGCATCTGGAGCGCGGCGAGATCGTGGCCCTACTGGGCGAGAACGGCGCGGGCAAGACGACGCTGATGTCCATCCTGTTTGGCCATTATACCGCCGATGCGGGCACCGTGCGCGTGCATGGCCAGACCTTGCCGCCCGGCAAATCGCGTGCCGCCATCAAGGCGGGCGTAGGCATGGTGCACCAGCATTTTGCCTTGGCCGGCAACCTGACGGTGCTGGAAAATGTCATGACCGGGACTGAACCGCTTTGGCGGCTACGCTCGGATCGGGCGGCGGCACGCGACCGTTTGGCCAAGCTAGCCGACCGCTTCGGTCTGCCCGTGGACCCTGATGCGCGCATCGCCGATCTCTCGGTGGGCGAATGCCAGCGGGTCGAGATCTTGAAGGCGCTTTACAACGAAGCCAGCGTTCTGATCCTGGATGAGCCGACCGCCGTGCTGACCACCCAGCAGGCCGAGCAGTTATTTGCCACGCTGCGCGACATGGCCGCGAAAGGGTTGTCGATCATCTTCATCTCTCACAAGCTGAACGAGGTGATGGCGGCCTCTGACCGTGTCGTTGTGCTGCGGGGCGGGCGTATTGTGGCGGAACGCGCGACGCGTGACACCAGCAAGGAAGAACTGGCCGAACTGATGGTTGGCCACAAGGTAGAGCGGCCCAAGCGCCCGCCCGCGCGCCCCGGTGCGGTGTTGTTGGAAGCGGATGATCTGCACCTGTCCGGGCGCGGGGGCGCGCCGCTGAACGGGGTCAGTTTCCGCCTGCGCGCGGGCGAAACGCTGGGCATTATTGGCGTGTCGGGCAATGGGCAGACTACGCTTGCGGGCCTTGTATCGGGGCTTTATCCGCCCGACCAAGGCGCGCTGCGGATCAAGGGCGCAAGCTTGCCGCGCCATGACGTGCCACATGCCATTGCTGCCGGGATCGGCCGCATCCCGGAAGATCGCCATGCCGAAGGTGTGTTGGGCGATATGGAAACCTGGGAAAACGTCATCCTCGAACGTTTGTGGTCGCCTGACTACGCGCGGCACGGGATCATCCGGCGTGGGGCCGCGCGCGCGGCAACAGAGCGGTTGCTGAAAGACTACGATGTGCGCGGTGCGCGCGTGAACAGCCGTGTCAGGCTTTTGTCCGGCGGCAACATGCAGAAACTGATCTTGGGCCGCGTGCTGGAAGCCGGCCCCTCTATCCTGATCGCGGCACAGCCCAGCCGTGGCTTGGACGAAGGCGCGATCGCGGGTGTGCACCGCCGCCTGATAGAGGCGCGCGACCGTGGGGCAGGGGTGTTGCTGATCTCGGAAGACCTGGACGAAGTGATCGCGCTCTCGGACCGTATCCGCGCCATTGCAGGGGGGCGGTTGTCGCCCGCCATTCCCGCCGCGCGGGCCAATGCGCAGCTTTTGGGCCTGATGATGGCGGGCGACTGGGACGCGGCCCGCAAGATCGAACAAGAGGCAGAGGCCGCCGATGCGCTTTGAACGCCGCGAAAACGCCTCTGCGGCGCTGACCATTCTTGCGCCCGTTGGGGCAATTCTAGCTGCGCTGGTCATCGCGGGCGTTCTGATCGCCATTGCCGGGGCCAACGTGCTGGAAGCCTACGGGTTGATCCTGCAAGGCGCGTTTGGCTCGCGCTTGGGGGTCACCGAAACCCTGACACGCGCGACCCCTCTGATCCTGACCGGGCTGGCAGCGGCGGTCGCGTTTCGCGCGAAGCTCTGGAATATCGGCGGCGAGGGGCAATTCTACATGGGGGCGCTGGCGGTCACGGCTTTCGGGCTTGTGCCCGGATTGGCCGGTGCCCCGGCCCCGGTGGTGATCCTGGCCTGCCTGGTTGTGGGGGCCTTGGCTGGGGCAACGCTGCTTTTGGTGCCGGCGGCGCTGAAACTGCGCTTCGGGGTCGACGAGGTGGTGACGACGCTTTTGTTGAACTTCGTCACCGTCCTGTTCGTGTCCCTGATGATCGAAGGCGCTCTGCGTGACCCCTTGGCCTTTGGCTGGCCGCAATCTGTGCCGGTGCCGGACGCGGCCGTTCTGCCGCAGTTGATAGAACGCTCTCGCCTGCACGCGGGGCTTTTGATCGCGCTGGGGCTGGCGGTCGCAGTCTGGTGGGTGCAGTCGCGCACCGTGTTCGGGATGCAGGCGCGCGCCACGGGCCTGAACGCTCGCGCAGCGGCTTTTGCGGGCGTGCCGCTGGGGCGCACGCTGGCGTTGGTCGCTTGCCTGTCGGGCGGGCTTGCGGGCCTCGCCGGCGCGATAGAGGTGATGGGCGTGAAAGGCTATGTCACGACCGACCTGTCGCCCAATTACGGCTATTCCGGTATCGTCATCGCGATGCTGGCCAACCTGAACCCGATCGGGGTTATCGGGGCGGCGCTGTTCTCGGCGGTCATGTTCGTCGGCGCGGATTCGATGAGCCGCGCCCTTGGCATTCCGTCCTACATTGCCGATGTGACCGTGGCCCTGTCCCTGCTGACCATGCTGGTGGCACTTTTCCTGACACAATACCGGGTGCGGCGATGAATGTGATCGTGGATATCCTTGCCTCTGTCGGCATGTGGGAAGCGATGTTCCGGATCGCCACACCCTTTATCCTTGGCACGCTGGGGGTGTTGCTGTGCGAACGCGTGGGGGTGCTGAACCTTGGCATCGAAGGGATCATGACCTTCGGGGCCATGATCGGCTGGCTGACGGTCTATTCCGGGGGCGATCTGTGGGCGGGGCTGGCGGCAGCCGCGGTCTTCGGGGCCATGTTCGGGCTGCTGCACGCGCTCATGACCGTGCCGTTGGGCCTGAGTCAACATGTCACCGGCCTTGGCATCACGCTTTTCGCGTCCAGCTTTTCCTACTACGTGTTCCGGCTGGCCATCCCGACATCGACCTCTCCGCCGACGATTGAACCTTTCCGCCCCGTCGCGATACCCGGCCTGTCAGAGATCCCGTTCCTCGGCCCGGTGCTGTTCAACCAGACCGCGCCCACCTATCTGGCAATCCTGCTTGTGGCCCTGATCGCCTGGGTTCTGTATCGCACGCCACTCGGCCTTGCGATCCGCATGACTGGCGAGAACCCCCATGCGGTAGATGCGCAAGGCATTGACCCGATCTTGTTGCGCATCGGCACGATCATGGCCGGGTCGGCCTTGATGGGGCTGGGCGGGGCGTTCCTGACCTTGGCCGCCTTTAATTCGTTTTTCCCGACAATGGTTCAGGGAAGGGGCTGGATTTGCATCGCGCTTGTCGTCTTTGCGCTATGGCGGCCCGGTCGGGCGCTGCTGGGGGCACTGTTGTTCGCGTTTTTCGATGCGTTTCAATTGCGGCTGCAAACCGCGGTCGATGGCGTGCCGTACCAGATATTCCTGATGCTGCCCTATATCCTGTCGATCTTGGCGCTTGTGCTGATGGCCCGCAAAGCGCGTGTGCCACAAGCGCTGATGCAGCCCTATCGCAGGGGCGAGCGGTAGCGGCCCCGTCCGCGCGAAGCCCCTGCAACAAGTGTGCAGGCGCGACGGTTCGATCCGTGTCACTCATCGGTCGCATCGGCATATTCCAGCAAGTCGCCCGGCTGGCACTCCAGCACCTCGCACAGCTTCGACAGCGTTTCGAAGCGGACGCCTTTTACATGCCCGCGTTTCAAGAGCGACAGATTGGCCTCGGTAATCCCCACGCGCGCAGCCAGGGCGCGCGAGCTGATTTTGCGGCGGGCGATCATCACGTCCAGACGAACGATGATCGGCATCAGACAAACTCTGCGTTTTCGGCGGCTATGTTGCGCGCGATGGTCCAGAGATGGCCAAGCATCCAGAAGGCAAGCCCGAACAACAGCGCCAGAACCCCGTCGCTGGACAGGCTGAATGCCAGTACGCG
Organism: Roseibaca sp. Y0-43; assembly: GCF_020667835.1. Taxonomy (GTDB): domain Bacteria; phylum Pseudomonadota; class Alphaproteobacteria; order Rhodobacterales; family Rhodobacteraceae; genus Roseinatronobacter. The sequence goes on along the minus strand of NZ_JAFMPR010000001.1, from coordinate 449,180 downwards.
CTGCCCCGGTGCGGCATTCAGCGACAGGGCAAGGCCGATCAGCGTCGGCGTGGCCAGCGCAGCCAACCCGGCAGCCATGAGCCAGATGCCAGTGGTCGACAAGGCGCGCGGTTGGGCACGCCCGAACCAGTTCCGGCTGGCAAACCCATCGAAACAGGATGCCAGCGCGAACAGGGCGCGCGCCGTCAGTATGGCCGGGATCAGGCTGAACACCAGCGCGGCCCCGGTCTGAACCGAGGAGAGGGTGTGCCCCGGCGGCAGCCCGAGTTCCGCAACTGCTGTGCCCGTCGCATGGCCTGACAGCCAGAACAGCGCCACGAATGCAGGAATGGCGATACCCGTGGCCCGGCAGGCAAAGGCTGCAAGCCTTGCGTGCCGTGACAGGCGATTGGCATCGGACTGGGGAAATGTGCTCATGTCAAACCTCTGGATGATGCGACGTCATTAAACAAAAAATTTCTTTAAAACAATAAAGAATCATTGCTACGGGAAAAGTATTCGTCAATGCTTCAGGCTCGCTTGTTCATGTCGCCCAGAGGGGTGTGATGCCATTTTCCAGATTTGCGCTGCCCGCTCTGGCTTTGCTCGCCGCCTGTGTTAGCCCGCAGACACAGGGCGTGGTGCCATCGCAATGCGCAGGCGCTGCGCCTTATGCTGGGCCAAGCTTGCGGGCGGGGGGCGTGGTCGATGCATCCGGTCTGTCGCCCGCGCGCGGCTCTGGCCTGACACAGGCGGAACGTGACCGGCTGACGCAAGCCTTTGCGACGGCCCGGCGCGCAACGGGCGCGGAAAGCCTGTCGGTCGCGGTCTGGCAATCCGGCGGGGACCCGTGGGTTGCGCAGCACAGGGTGGGTGCCGGTCAGCTGCATTACTGGGCCAGCGTGGGCAAAATCGTCACGGCCGCCGCGATCTTGCGGTTGGAAGAGATGCGCAAGCTCTCTCTCGACGACCCGATCAGCGACTATGTGCCGGGCGTGCCCTTGGGCGATGCGATCACGCTTCGGATGCTGATGGCGCATAGCTCTGGCCTGTTCAGCCTGAATGAAGACCCTGACCTGAGCGCCCAAGGCATGATGACCCTGCCAGAGGTGCTAAGCGCGCTGTCCCAAAAACCGCTCTACGCCTGTCCGGGTGCGGTTTGGCGGTATTCGAACACCGGCTACACCCTGCTGGGCGCGGTCATAGAGGCGGTGACGGGCCAGCCCTATGCCACCGCCGCCGAAGACTTGGTTCTGGCGCGCAGCCGGGCCGACACTATCCGCGTCTTGTCGCGCCGTGCGGACCTGTCGAATATCGTGCCCCTTGGTGCCGGGGCAGAGCCGGGCTTTGACATCCGCGCGCCGCAAGCCGCGGGTGGCATAGTGGCCGATGCGCAAAGCATGGCGCTGTTCCTGCGCGACCTGCTGGCCGGGCGCATCGTGTCGCGGGCCCATGTCGCGCTGATGACCCGGACGCTTTACCCGATGTTCGACCAAGGGCTTTGGTATGGCTTGGGCATGATGGTCTATGACGTGCCAAGCGCGGACGGCGCGCAGCTTTGGATCGGGCATTCGGGCGGGGTGCCCGGTGCCAAGGCGATCGTGGCCTATGCACCGGATCTGGATGCGATCGCGGCTGTCGCCCTGACGGGTGGCGGCTCGGCCGAAGCGACGGCACATCTTTTGTTCAAGGCTTTGGATGGAGGGACGTGATGTCCAGATTGCGGTTTCTTCCTTGGGTGTGTCTGGCTTTTCTGATGGCGGGCTGCGCAGACATCAACTGGCGCGGCACCTTTCAGGACTGGGCTGACTCGAGCTGCCGGGAAGAGGGCTATGGCTGCCCCGCTCCGCGATCCTGAAGGGCGCTTGGTCCGGGCCATCAGAATTTCTTTCGACAGATGTCGATTGGGGCGGCGTCCATTCGTCATGGTCATAGGGGCGCTGTTGCCCTTGTTTTCAGAAAGGATGACGACATGACACTGACGCAATTTCTGGGCGGAGGTGCGGCGCTTGTCGCGATATTGGCCGGGGCCACTCTTTTGCTGCCCCGGCATGTGCAGGTTGCCCGCGCGGCCATTGTGGCCCCCGATGCTGTCACGATCCTGCGGCTTGCCGCGTCTGGCGCGGGGTATCAGCGGTTCAACCCCTATCGCGACAGCGATCCCGACTTGGCGATCACGCTGTTCGGCCCCGAAAGCGGCATCGGGTCCGGCTTTCGGTTCGACGGGCGCGAGGGCAAGGGCACGCAGACCGTCGCGGCGCTGGCCTCCGATGCCGTGCGCTATGACATCGACCTTGGCGCGATGGGCCGCCCCGTGCAAACCATCCGCGCAGAGCGGCAAGGCGATGGCACCCATGTGATCTGGACGATGGAGGCCGATCTGGGCTTCAACCCCATCGCGCGCGTGATGGGGCTGTTCATGGACCGTATGGTCGGCCCTACGCTGGAGCGTGGGCTTGCCAAGATCAACACCCTTGCCTAACCCTGAACCACAGGAGATTTGACCATGCGCTATACCTTTCTGCTTTATTCCGACCCGGCAGATTTCGCCGATATGACGCCCGATGACTGGGCCGCCCTGCAAGAGGTCTACGGTGCCTATATCAGCGCCCTGAAAGACGCTGGTGTCTTTGTCGATACCGACTGGTTGCAACCCGTGCAGACCGCGATCACGCTCAGCCTGAAAGGCGGTGCCAAATCCGTGCAGGACGGGCCATTCGCCGATACCAAGGAAACGCTGGGCGGGTATTTCGTGATCGAAGTCCCCGATCTTGATGCCGCGATGGCCTGGGCCGAGAAATGCCCCGCCGCACGCAGCGGCAAGGTGGAAATCCGCGCCTCTGCCATGGGCGGGGCGTGAGCGACACATTTGCTGCCAGCGCCGCCGAACATGCGGCGCGGGTGTCTTATGGCAAGCTGTTGGCCGTTCTTGCCCGGCGCAGCGGCGATATTGCCGCGGCCGAAGACGCGCTGGCAGAAGCTTTTGCCCGCGCGCTGGATGTCTGGCCACGCGAAGGCGTGCCCAACCGGCCAGAGGCCTAGCTGCTGACAACCGCCCGCAACCGGGCCATCGACACGCAACGCCGCGACACGCGCCTGCGCTTTACGGACAAGGTGCCTGACATGCTGCCCCCTGATCCCGCGCAAGATGGGCCGGATGCCCGCCTTGCCATGATGCTGGTCTGCGCGCATCCCGCCCTTGGCACGGATATCCACGCGCCGCTGATGCTGCAAACAGTGCTGGGCGTGCAGGCGGCGGATATTGCACGCGCCTTTGCCGTGCCGGCGCCCGCCATGGCGCAGCGCCTTGTGCGCGCGAAACGCAAGATCCGCGATGCGGCCATTCCCTTCGTCGTGTCGGAAATGGCGCAGCTTTCCGACAGGCTGACAGCCGTGCATGAAGCGATCTACGCCGCCCATGCGCTGGATTGGCTGGCACCAAGCGATGCGCTGGGACAAGAAGCGCTCTACCTTGCCGACCTGTTGTGCCACCTGCTGCCGCAAGACGCCGAGGCCCATGGCCTGAGCGCGCTTATCGCCTTCACGCAGGCGCGGGCGCGGGCGCGCGTGGTGGCGGGTGTGCTGGTCCCGCTGGATGAACAAGACCCCACATTATGGGATGCTAGGCTGATCGCGTTCGGGCAGGCGGCGCTGGCACGGGCACAAGCGCGGCAGGCACCGGGCCGCTTCCAGATAGAGGCCGCGATCCAGGCGGTGCATCTGGACCGTGCCCGATGCGGGGGTGTCGACTGGCTGGCGCTCGATCAGCTTTACTACGCGCTTGACCGGATCGCGCCCTCGCTTGGTGCGTCTGTGGCCCGCGCGCGCGTCGTGGCCGAACGCTACGGCGCACAGGCCGGGCTGGCATTGCTGGACCAGTTGGATGCGCAACGAATTTCCGGTTTTCAGCCCTTCTGGGCCGCCAAGGCGCATTTGCTGGCGCGCGACGGGGCCGCAGGCGATGCCGCGCGCGCCTATGCCAAGGCCATTTCGCTTACGACCGAACCACCCCTGCGGCGCTATCTGGAAGCGCGCTTGGCACAGGTCTTGCGGCCCTAGTCCGGTGCGCTCACGTCCAGCACAACCGCACCACGACGGTGGCGCGTTTCTACCAGCCGATGCGCGTCTTGCGCCTGTGCAAGCGCAAAGCGATGCCCGATGACGGGGGTGAACTGTCCCGCCTCGACCATCTGGACCAGCCGCTGAAGGTCTTCGGCCCGATCCGGGCTGGTTGCGATTCGCGTCTTGCGCGCGCGAAACGGGTTTGCAAATGCCGCCCCGAATTCTCGCAAGCCGAAATTCAGCGGAAAGAACTGGCCACCGGGGGCCAGAAGCCGCCGCGCGGCAGTCGGGGCAAGCAGGCCGATCGTGTCAAGGATCACGTCCTGCCCGCCGGGCCACGCGTCTTGGCGCACAAGGTCATGGGCAATCTGGTGATCTGCGCCAAGGTCGCGGATGAAATCGATATTGGCGCTGCCGCAAACGCCCGTGACCTCTGCGCCCAAGGCCTTGCCGATCTGCACCGCATAAATGCCCACGCCGCCCGACGCTCCGATGACCAGCAAGCGCTGCGCGGCACCAAGCCGGGCGAAATCGGCAAGGAAACACAGCGCGCATAACCCCCCGAACGGCAGCGCTGCGGCCTGCGCATAGTCCAGCCTTGCCGGGATTTCCGCGATGGGGCCGTCTTGCGGGACGGCCAGATAGCCCGCCGATGCCCCGCCCGCCTGCGCGATGCCGAAAACCCTGTCACCGGGCCGGAAACGCGAGACATCTTGCCCCACCGCGACCACCTCGCCCGCGAATTCTGTCCCGATATAGGGGTTGCGGGGGCGCAGAATTCCGAACATCGCCCGCGCGGGAACCGCGAGGATGCCGGGGAAAGCCCCCGCCCGCAAACGCCAGTCGGCGGTGTTGACGCTTGCGGCATGAACCCGCAGCAACACCTCGTTGCGCTTGGGGCGTGGGACGGGGCGGGTTTCCAGCATCACCACCTCTGGCGGGCCGTAGCGGCGGCGCACCAAGGCGGGCATCTCCTGCGGGATCTGTGTCGGCTGGGCGCTAGTCATCCGTCTCAAGCTCCAGAATATCGCCGGGTTGGCAGTTCAGTTCCGTGCAGATCGCTTCCAGTGTCCGAAACCTGACCCCCCGCACCTTGCCAGAGCGCAGCAAGGACAGGTTCTGTTCCGAAATCCCGATGCGGGATGCCAGTTCGCGCGCGGTCATTTTGCGCTTTGCCAGCATGACATCAAGCCTGACAGTGATCGGCATGTCGCACCCCCGTTTGCGCCCTGCGCATCCGGGCGCAGGGGAGATGTCCGGAATTTTGTTTTAAAAAATTCATGTTTTATATTAAACAATAATAACGAATCATGATGCAACAGGTTTTCTCATGCGCGTCTCGAAGCACATCGCTTTCTTGCTTTGCTGCATTGCTGTCGCGGTGCCTGCCTGCACGGCTGTCACGCCTGCGGGCCTGATCGCGGCCAGCCGGCTGGACCCGCTTAGCGCACCGGCGGACGAGATTGCCGTCGCGCTCGGTGTTCCGCAATCGGTGCGACTTGGCCCCGGCGACGCGGTGTTGCGGATTGCGTTCCGGGGTGGGGCGGCGGCATCGACCGTGCAGATCGAGGAAGAGGTGCCGCTGCAAATCGCCGCGCAGCCAGACGGGGCGATCGCGCCGAATTCGCCGGATGAGCGGGTGTTCATCGCCAGCCTTGGCCCAGAGGATGCCGCGCGGTTCAGTGCCGCGCAGCGCGCCATTCAACTGGCCCGTGCGCAAGGGGTCGAGGGGAAGGGAACGCTGACGGCCGAAGTCGTGGACGGGTGCCTGACGGCACCATTGGCAGCAGAGTTTCCCATCAGCACTTGGCTGCGCAGCTCTGGCGATGGCCGCTTCGTGCCCCTGACCCGGCAGATCGATGCGTTCCAAAGCTTGGGGCCAGAGGGGGCGACGGCGCTGCGCAGCCGCTTGGCACCCTGCTAGGGGCCACCCCGCTGGACAAACCCGGCTACACGATTGCAGCCCGCCGGGGCCGATACCGCAGCGCAAGGATATGCAAGGACAGCAGCAGCGGCACGCCCGTCAATGGCAGCAGGTTCACAAAGGGCACATGCGCGTTCGCAGTGAAGAACGGGATCAGCGTGATCGCGCCCAAAACCAGCACATGGCTCAGATCGGCCAGCCCCAGAAGGTTCCACAAGCGGAACTGGCTGGGAGTGGCAGGGCGGCGTTTGAGCAGCAGCGCGCCGCCCACAAGCCCGACAAGAATGTCGCCTAAGCCCACCGACCAGTAAAAGCTTGCAGGCAACCCGCCTGCCACGCCGACCGCAAGCACGGACATGCCGAACACCATGCGCCAGACGGCCATGCCAAGCAGGGGCGTGGGGTCGAATTGTCCGGTGCGGTGGCGCACATGGGGGCCAAGCCAGAGTGCCGACAGGCCAATAAGCGCGATCAGGATCACGCCCGCTTGCCCCAATGGCGGCGGGGCCAGTCGCATCGCGCCAAGCGCCGGAACGTAGGACCACAGCGCTCCCCAGAGCAAGGTCGCAACCGGCGCCAGCACGATCCAGCGCGAGATCAAGGCCTTGCCGAAGACCAAACGCAACGCCCAACAAGCATGGGCCACCAAGGCAAGCGTCAGGACGTCTTGCAACAGGATCAGCCGCGCAAGGTCGCTCATGGTTGTGCCGGGGCAGCTAGTGCCGGTGCCATCCAGATCCCGACGAAATACTCGGGCACAACATCGGACAAGGCGTCCTCTGCCGCGTCGGGCATGTTCGACATAAGTAGCGTCCAGTCGCCTTGGGGCACGCAATCGGCGGGCAGGTCCACGGCCTGACCGGCATAATTGCCCATCACCAGCAAGCGCGTCTGACCGTCATCGCGGGTATAGGCGAATAGCGACGGATGGTCCGGCACCCGCATCTCGAAACGGCCTTCGCTGACCACGGCGCATGTGGCGCGCAGCTCTATCAGGGCGCGATACCATTCGAACACGCCATCGGGGTCGGCCCGATCCGCCGCCACGTTGATCTGGCTGTAATTCGGGTTCAGCGCCATCCAGGGTTGGGCGGTTGAAAAGCCCGCCCATGCGTCAGCGCTCCATTGCATGGGGGTGCGGGCATGATCGCGGGCGTTGGCGTTCGCACCAGCAAGAAAATCTTCCAGTGTTGCGCCGTTCGCGGTCATTTCCGCGTATTGGCCAAGAGTTTCGATGTCCCGAAACTGGTCAAGCCGTTCAAAGCTTGCATTGGTCATGCCGATCTCTTCGCCCTGGTAGATGAAGGGCGTGCCTTTCATCAGGTAGGTCACGGCAGCGAGCATCTTGGCAGAGCGCACCCGGTGCAGGCCATCATCGGCATAATGCGAAACCGGGCGGGGCAGGTCGTGGTTCGACAAATAGAGCGCGTTCCAGCCGTCCTCGGCCAGTGCCGCCTGCCAGTCCGACAGGATCATCTTGTGTGTGGGCAGGTCGAACAGGTTCGGGCCGAAACGGCCAATCGCCGGGTCCCACGCGGCCTGTATGTGGTTGAAACTGAACACCATATCCATCTCGCCCCGGTCGCGCCCGCAATACAGAAGCGCGGTGTCTGGCGTGACCGACCAGCTTTCGCCCACCGTCATGATGTCGCGCGCCGCAAAGCACGCGCGGTGCATGTCCTGAATGAAGCGGTGCATGTCCGGGCCTTCGTAATAGTGGCGCGCGTCGATGTCCTTGCCGACCAGTTCGATCACATCCATCCGAAAGCCGCCGATGCCCCGGTCGAGCCACCAGTTCATCATCTTGTAAATCTCTGCCCGCAGGGCGGGGTTGTGCCAGTTCAGGTCGGGCTGCTGCGGGCCGAAATGGCAATAGCAGTAACGCCGGATGGCTGGCACCCAGTGCCAGGCAGAGCCACCGAAACACGCGCGCTGGTCATCGGGGGGCGATCCGTCGGGTTGGGCGTCGCGCCAGTAGAAATAGGCGTGTTCCGGGCACTCAGCGCTTTCGCAGGCGCGGCGGAACCAGTCGTGATCTGACGAGCAGTGATTGACGACAAGGTCCATGACAATGCGGATGCCGCGCGCGCGGGCCTCTGCGACCAGCCGGTCGAAATCCTCCAGCGTGCCGAATTCGGGTGCGATCCGGTAGTAATCGGCAATGTCATACCCATTGTCCCGCATGGGCGAGGCATAGACAGGCGATAGCCAGATGAAGCCGATGCCCAGATCGGCCAGATGATCCAGCTTCGAGATGATGCCCGGAATATCGCCGATCCCGTCGCCATTGCTGTCGCAAAAGCTGCGCGGGTAGATCTGGTAGCCGGTGGCGGTTTTCCACCATGGCAAGGTCTGCTCTGTCATCGGGTTGGGTCCATTTGGTTGCAAGTCTGAAGAAGCTGGACGGGTCATTTCACCGACCCCGCCAAAAGCCCCCGCACGAGGAAACGCTGCATGGTGAAGAACACCACAAGCGGCACCGCGATGGACACGAAGGCCGAGGTCGCAAGGATTTCCCAGTCGCCCCCGCGCGTGCCCAGTAGTTCCACGATCTGGCGGGTCATCACCGTGGTCTGGCCAGAGCTGTCGATCAGGAACACCATCGCCACCAGCAGGTCGTTCCATGTCCACAAGAACTGGAACACTGCGAAACTGGCGAGCGCGGGAAAGCTGAGGGGCAGCACGATACGGGTGAAAATCTCGAAATCGGTCGCGCCATCGACGCGCGCGCATTCGATGATCTCGCGCGGCAGGCCGACCATGTAATTGCGCAACAAGTAGATCGCGAGCGGCAGGCCAAAGCCGGTATGCGCCAGCCACACCCCCAGATAGCCTTTGCCTATGCCAATGGCGTTGTGCAGGCTGAGAAGCGGGATCAGCGCCAGTTGCAGCGGCACAACCAGCAGGCCCACGATGGTGGCCACCAGCAGGGCGCGGCCCGGAAACTCCATCCACGCCAAGGCATAGGCGGCAAAGGCCGCGATCAGGATCGGGATGACCGTCGCCGGGATCGCCACTGTCAGCGTGTTGAAAAACGCCTGCCGCATCCCTTCGCGGTTGCCGGGGTCCAGCAGAACCCGGCGGTAATTCTCAAGCGTGAAGCTGGGCGGCACGGTGACGGTGACGAACACCCTCTGGCCGCGCCCGCTGATCTGCTCGGCACTGCCTTGCCAGAGATAGTCGCCATTGGTCTGCACGGTGATAGCCTCGCCCTCGGCAAGCTCTGCCCGCGTGCCGGGCGTATAGGCGTCCACATCGCGCGAAGAGACGCCCCAAGACAGCAGGTCGCCGGGTGCAGAGAGATCGGCCTCGGCAAACAGGTTGCCTTCGACGACGAACAGCCCACCCTCTGCCGCCACGCGGGCCAGATCGGGGTCGGCGGTGCGCAAGGTCTGGGTCTGTTCCGCCGGAAAGGCCGCGGCCCACCAGCCAGAGGACCGGATCTGGTCATTCGTGCGAAAGGACGATGCCAACAGCCCCAGCGTGGGAAAGACCCACAGCAGAACCAGCGCCAAAGCCGAGAAGTGAAGCGCCCAGACAAGCGCCGGTTTGCGGCCTGCGATACTGTCCATCAGCGCATCTCCCGGCGGGCGTTGCGCACGTTCCAGATCAGGATCGGTAGCACCATCAGCATGATGACCATGGCACTCGCAGACCCCACGCCCCAATCGCCGGCGCGGAAGAACTTGTCATACATGTAATTGGCCAGAACCTGCGTTTCCCACTGGCCGTTGGTCATGGCAAAGACGATGTCGAACACTTTCAGCACGACAATCGTGATCGTCGTCCAGACCACGACGATGGTGCCGGTGATCTGCGGCACCTTGATAAGAAAGAAGATCTGGAAGGGGCTTGCCCCATCGACAATGGCGGCTTCCACTGTTTCCTCTGGTATGCCGCGCAGGGCCGCCGACAGGATGACCATGGCAAAGCCTGTCTGGATCCAGATCAGAACGATCATCAGGAACAGGTTGTTCCAGAAGGGCAGGGTCAGCCACGCGATGGGCGCCTCGCCGCCGAATTGCAGGTAAAGCGCGTTCAGCACGCCGATCTGTGTCACATCTTCGGGGCGCGCGTCATAGATCAGCTTGAAGATGACCGCCGCGCCCACGAAGGAAATCGCCATCGGCATGAAGATCAGTGACTTGGCGATATTGCCCCAGCCGATCCGGTCGGTCAGTTGCGCGGCCAGCAAGCCCAGCGCGGTTGACGCGGCGGGCACGATCAGCAGCCACAGCACGTTGTTGCGCACCGCTTCCCAGAACTTGGCATCGTCCAGCATCTGCGCGTAATTGGCCATGCCGACAAAGGCGTCATCATTGTTGCGGTCGACCAGCGACAGGCGTAGCGTTTCGAACACCGGATAGGCCAGATAGAGCGCCAGAGCGGCCAATGCGGGCAGCAGGAACAGCCACGGGCGCAGCGCCGCCGCGCGGTTTATGTTGCGCCCCGCATTCGGGCCGCGTGCGGGAAAGATCACCCGGTCCAGCAGCAGGTTCGACAGGTAGAAATAGGCAACGCAGCCGCCGACACCGGCGGTAATGGTCGCCATTGCAAGCAGGGATGGGGACATGTGCCAAGCTCCGCAGGGAATATGAGGGCAGAAAAACCGGCCCGGCTGGGAGGAACGCCGGACCGGACGGGCAAAAGCGCTTATTTCAGCGCGTCCCAGCTTGACTGGATCGCAGCCGCGACAGAGGCCGCATCCGCGCCGCCCGAGTAATCCACCATCCCGGTCCAGAAACTGCCCGCGCCGATGGCACCCGGCATCAGGTCCGACCCGTCAAACCGGAAGGTCGTCGCCTCTTGCAGGATCTGACCCTGACGGCGCAGGCTGTCATTGTGGTAGGCGTCCAGGTTCACGCCGCTATGCGGGGTCAGGAAGCCCTGCGTCTCGATTGCCATCCACAGCTCGTGGGCGATGGGTGTTTTCAGAAACTCGATCAGGCCACGGGTCGCCGGGCTGTCATCTGTAATCGACACAAGCGTGCCTGCGCCCAGAACGGGGTTGCCGAGTCCGGCGCTTTCATAGGCCGGGAAATAGAAGAAATCGACATCCTCGCCGACATTGGTGCCATCGGGGAAAAAATGCCGGGATAAACGACGCCTGCCGGTGCATCATGCATTGCGGCGGGGCCGAGAACAGACCCAGCGGGCTGTCGCGGAAATCGGTCGCGGCGACCGCGCTTGCCCCGCCGCTGACAAAGGCGTCATTGCGCGCGAACCAGCCAAATTCCTCTATGGCGGCCACGATGCGCGGGTCGTCAAAGGCGATCTGGTTCGTGACCCAACCGTCATAGACCTCTGGCGGTTGGGTGCGCAGCAACAGGTCTTCGACCCAGTCGGTCGCAGGCCAGCCCGTGGCGGCACCCGACCCGATGCCAATGCACCAAGGCGTCACGCCATCGGCCACCATCTGCTCTGTCAGCGCGCGCAACTCTTCCATGCTGGCAGGCAGGTCATAGCCCAGATCCTCGAAATTCTCTGGCACATACCAGACCAGCGATTTCACGTTCACATTGTAGGAAAACCCGTAAAACCCCGCGACACCGTCGCAGCTGCCCAAGGCTGTCCAGGACGGCCCGGCGGCATAGGTCGCGCTCATCCACTCGGCGGTTTCTGTGCCCAGATCGGCCAACTGGCCCCGGCGGGCAAGGTCGCACATCAATCCCGGCTGCGGGAAAACCGCGATATTGGGCGGAGAGCCGGCTTCCACGTCGATCACGATCTGCTGCTCGAACGCGTCAGAGCCGTTGACCTGCACCTTGGCCCCCGTCGCCTGCTCGAAATAGGCCAGCACCGCCGCCCCGGCCTCTGCATCCGGGCCAAGCCAGGGCGAGGCCAGCGTCACCTCTTGCCCGGTATAATCATGCTCCGCTGCAAAAGCGTCGTAGCTATCCCAAGAGAACGGCCCCTCGCCGGGCGCGAAGGGCAAGTGTGTCTGCGCGGCGGCGGGCAGCGCGGCGGTGGCGAGGATGACAAGGGCCAGCTTGGAACGTCGTATGGTCATCGCGGTTTTCTCCTCCCGTGTGAATGCGCGGTTGCGCGTCGACAGGCGAAAGGTAGCGATGGGCTGGTTATTATTGAAATACGTTGTATCCTTATTAGTATAGTAAAAACCTATACTAGGGGGCGCTGATGGACCGACGACTTCGCCAGTTTCTGGCCGTGGCTGAAACCGGCAACGTGTCCTTGGCGGCAGAGGCGATGAATGTCTCGCAGCCCACGGTCTCTGTGAATATCCGCAAGCTGGAAGAGCTGCACGGCGTGGCGCTATTCCAGCGCAGTTCGCGCGGTGTGGTGCTGACCGAATACGGGCAAATCCTGTATGAGCACGCCCGCGTCATGGCGCGGCTAGATTCCCACGCGAATGCCGAGATACAGGCGCGCAAGCTGGCCGACCGCCCGGCGCTGAAAATCGGCTGTGGTCACGCGTGGTGGCCGCTTTTCGTGCGCAACGCGATCGACGCGTTTCGCCAAAGCGTGACAGACGCGACCGTGCATGTCGAGATTTGCAGCAGCTTCGACGGGCTGCGACACCTGATGTCCGGCGATGTGCAGTGTTTCATCGGCTCTCGGGTCAGGGCGATCAGCGAGGGGCTGGCCTTTTCCTTCGAGCATCTGTTCGATGTCGAAGACGCCTATTTCGTTCGCGCGGGCCACCCGCTTGCCCAAGGTCCGGTCCGCAGAGAAGACCTTGCCCGCTTTCCGCGTCTGGATGTCGCCCCCTTGGTCAATCGCCATCTGGGGATCGTGAACGCGCCGGGTTACGTGGCCGAACCCGACTGGAGCCATCCGCTGCGCACGCCCCTGTCAACCAATTCGGTCATGGCCGGGCTGGACCTGCTGCAAGACAGCGATGCCTACCTTGTCTATCCGGTCGCGGTGCAGCCGGAATTCAGCCGCGCCGATGTAGTCATTCTGGATGTCGAGGACCGCCCGCGCGACCGCATCCAGATCGGGGTCTATACGCTGTCGGACCTGAGTGTGCCGGATGTCGCCCAGCCGTTTCTGGATGGTCTGAGGGGCCATGATTTCACGACCCTTGTGTCGTTCTAGTGGACAAGGGCCAAGGTCGCCGCCTACCCGGGTCAAAGCCCGTAGATCGCGCCGAATTTCTCGTCCAGATAGGCCAGCAGCGCCGTTTCATCCGGCAGGGTGCCGTCGCAGGCATGGGCGATCGTCTCGACCGAGGGGCGCAGCCCACCATGGCGTTGCACCTTGTCCGCCAGCCAATCGGTCGCAAGTGTCAGATCGCCCGCAGCCAGTTGGGCATCCAGATCCGGGCAATCCCGGCGCAAGGCCGCGTTCAGGCAGCCCGCGTAAATGTTGCCAAGCGCATAGGTGGGGAAATACCCGAACAGCCCCACGGACCAATGCACGTCTTGCAACACGCCATTGGCCGGGCGGTCCACAGGATAGCCGAAATCGGCCGCGAAACGGGTGTTCCAAGCTTCTTCAAGGTCGCGTGGGGCCAAGCTTCCCGCGATCAGCGCGCGTTCCAGATCGAAGCGCAGCATGATGTGCAGGTTATACTGCACCTCGTCGGATTCGGTGCGGATATAGCCCTTGTGAACCCGGTTCACGGCGGCGTGGAAGGCATCCGGGCTGTCGATGTTCAGCGTGCCGAATTCAGCCTGCATCGCCCCGAACAGCCAGCCCGTGAACGCGCGCGAGCGGCCAAGCTGGTTTTCGTAGATGCGGCTTTGGCTTTCATGCACGCCCATCGACACGCCGTGCCCCAAGGGGGTGAGTGCGTAATCGGGCGCGATGTTCTGCTCGTAGGTGGCGTGGCCCACTTCGTGCAGCGTAGAATAGAGGCAGTTGAACGGGTCATCTTCGGCCACGCGGGTGGTGATGCGCACGTCCGACCCGGACCCGCTGGAAAACGGATGCACAGCCAGATCAATGCGGCCGCGGTTGAAATCATACCCGAACCGGCGGGCCAGATCATGCGCCAGCCGCATCTGCCCTTCGGCAGGGAAATGGCCTTGTAGGGCAGGGGGCGTGGGCGCGCCAAGAATGCGGTCGCGCAGGGCGACAAGCCGGGGTCGCATCCGGTCGAAAATGGCGGCCACTTGCGCGGCATCGCTGCCCGGCTCGTAATCCTGCATCAGCGCGTCATAGGCATCGCCCCCCTTGGCGATGGCCTGACCCTCTTCGCGGCGCAGGGCGACGACCTGCTCCAGCCACGGCAGGAAGGCTGCGACGTCATCGCCGGCGCGGGCTTCTTCCCAAGCGGTCTGGGCCAGCGCTGTGACGCGCGCGAGTTCCGATGCCAGACGCGCGGGCACGCTGGTGTTGCGGGCATAGTCGCGCCGCGCCTCGCGCAGGATGGCGTCGCCCACCGCATCAGGAGCATCGGCTTGCTCCAGCAATTCGCCCAGGCGCGGATCGGTGCGGCGTGCGTGCAGCACATCTTCCAGCGCCGCCATTTCCTCGGCGCGCTGGTCATTGGCACCGCGTGGCATCACGGTTTGCTGGTCCCAGCCCAAGCGCCCCGCGACCTCTGCCAAGGCCGCGGTCTGGCGCAGATGGGCGCGAAGGTCTGCGTAGGCGCTCATGCCTTTGCCCCGCGCAGGCTGTCGAAACGCGGGTATTGTGACAGGTGGCGTGCCCGGATGATAAGCACCCACAGCAACACGGCGGTCGCCTGATGGGCAATGCCAAGCTGCCATGGCGCGGCATAAAGCACCGTCACGATCCCAAGGGTAATCTGCGCCAGCAGGACCAACCCGACCGTGTTGAACGCCGCGCGCGTGGCCCCATGTGCCGATTTGCGCCCGCGCAGCCAGACGATCAACCCGAACACGGCCAATCCATAGCCCGCCATGCGGTGAACGAATTGCGCCATGGCCGGGTTTTCAAAGAAGTTTTGCCACACGGGTTGCATGTCCAACGCCTCTGGCGGGAAGAAGACGCCGTTCATCATCGGCCAGTCGGTATATCCGCGCCCCGCGTCGATACCCGCGACCAGCGCGCCCAGCAGGATTTGCAGGAACGCGAAATGCATCAACCCGGTCGAGAGTGAAAAGAGCTTCGCCTCGCGCGACCGTCTTGCAGTCAGCAACTCCGCCTCGGACCGGTTCAAAAGGAACGTATACCAAGCGATGAAACCAAGGATGACAAAGGCCAGCCCCAGATGAGTGGCAAGCCGGTAGCTTGCGACCGACACCATGCCTTCGGTCAGGCCAGAAGCGACCATCCACCAACCAATCGCCCCTTGCAGCCCGCCCAAGGCGCCCAGCCACAGCAAGCGCGGCGTCCAGCCCGTGGGGATGCGCTTGGTCAGCCAGAAGAACAGGAACCCCACCGCCCAGACAAGGCCAATTACCCGGCCCAACTGCCGATGGCCCCACTCCCACCAATAGATGAACTGGAATTCTTCAAGGCTCATGCCCCGGTTCATCAGGCGGTATTGGTCGATCTGGCGGTATTTCTCGAATTCCAGCGCCCAGGCTTCGGCGGTCATGGGCGGAATGGCCCCGGTCACGGGCCGCCATTCGGTAATCGACAGGCCGCTATCGGTCAGCCGGGTCATGCCGCCCACGGCGATCATGACGCAGACCAGCGCGAACAACACCATCAGCCACAGGCGGATCGCGCCGCGCGCGCCCTTGGGGCGGCGGTCGATCACGCCGCCTTGCGGGGCGGGTTTCGTCTGCTTGCTGTCGCTGACCTCTTCGAAAATCGCGCGTTTGGCGGCCATCTGCGCCCTCCTGATGTTTCGCTGGCAAGCTAGTGCCCGTGCCGATTTTGTTCAAGCATCACGGCTTGTCGCGGGTGCGGGCCATGTGCCGCAAGATGCCGTGGAGCGTTTGCACATCGGCACGCGTCAGCGGCAGGCGGCCCCACATGTTGCGCAGCGCCAGTTTCATGCTGGCGGTTTTTTCCGGCGGAAAGAAGAAACCCGTTTCGGCCAGTTGGGTTTCAACATGGTCGCCCAGCTTTTCACGCTCGATGGCGCTTGCAAAGTCCGTGCCCGCCATGACCTGCACTTCGGGCGGTGTGTCGGTGGTCTGGCGCAGGAATTCATAGGCCACGAGCAGCACGCATTGCGCAAGGTTCAGCGAATAGAAGGCGGGGTTGACCGGCACGGTGATGATCGCGTTCGCGCGGGCGACATCCTCGTTTTCCAGCCCCGCACGTTCCGGCCCGAACAAGACCGCCACGCGCTTGCCGGCGGCGGTCAGCGCGCGGGCCTCTGCCATTGCACGCTCTGGCGTCAGCACGGGTTTTGTCATGCCGCGCCCGCGCGCGGTGGTGGCATAGACATAATCGCAATCGCCAATGGCGCTGGGCAGGTCATCGAACACGCCCGCGCGGTCCAGAACGGGCGAGGCACCAGAGGCGAGCGCGACCGCGTCAGGGTTTGGCCAGCCATCGCGGGGGGCTACCACTCGCATTCGCGCGCAGCCGAAATTCAGCATGGCGCGTGCGGCGGCCCCGATATTGCGGCCCATCTGCGGGCGCACCAGCACCATCAGGGGCGTGTTTTCGTCGAATATCGCGTCGTCTTGCGGGGTCATGGCGGTCCTCTTGCGCTTGGCTGTGCTGTTAGCGGGCCGCGCGCGCGCTCGCAAGCCGGGCGCGCTTGTTTCCGGCCCGCGCGCGGTCTAGAAGGCCAGACAGACCTTTGCAGGAAAGACCCCGCCCATGGCCGAGGACACCCCCCAGCTTTACCTTGTCACGCCGCCAAGCTTCGATCTGGACAGCTTCGTGCCGCAACTGGCCCGCATTCTGGATGCGCAGGACGTGGCGTGCCTGCGCCTGCACATGGCCACGCAGGACGAAGACGCGATTTTGCGCGCGGGCGACGCGCTGCGCGAATTGGCCCATGCGCGCGACATTCCGCTGGTGATTGCCGATCATGTGCTGATGGTCGAACGACTGGGGCTGGACGGCGTGCACCTGACCGACCCCGGCACCGGTATCCGCAAGCTGCGCGACACGATGGGCGCTGATGCGATCATCGGCGCGCATTGCGGCAGCTCGCGCCATGACGGCATGGCGGCAGGAGAGGCAGGGGCCGACTACATCGCCTTTGGCCCCGTGGGCGACACGCTGCTGGGCGACGGTGCGCGCGCCGAACGCGAGCTGTTCGAATGGTGGTCCGCGATGATCGAGTTGCCGGTCGTGGCAGAGGGTGCCTTGACCACCGATCTGGTTGAAGCGCTGGCCCCGGTTACGGATTTCTTCGCCATCGGCGCGGAAATCTGGGGCGATGATGACCCGCTGGCACGCCTGCGGGCCTTGATCGCGCCTTTGGGTTAAGCGGCATTCGTCATCGGCAAGCGCCGCGCGACAAGCTCCACCCAATAGGCGCAGCCTGCGGGGATCGCGTCATCGTTGAAATTGTATTTCGGGTGGTGCACATCGGCGCTGTCGCCATTGCCGACCAAGATGTAAGCGCCGGGGCGTTCTTCCAGCATATAGGCGAAATCCTCGCCGCCCATGACAAGAGGCGCAGTCGCGCAATCGCCCGAAATGGCGCGGGCGGCTTCGGCGGCATATTCCGTTTCCGCCTCTGTGTTCACCATCACCGGATAGCCACGCATGTAATTGACCCGCGCGGTCGCGCCATAGGCTTGCGCGGTCATCTCTGCCAGTTTGGGCAAGCGGTCCTCGGCCAAAGCGCGCATTTCGGTCGACAGCGTGCGCACGGTGCCGCGCAGGGTGACATGCTGCGGGATCACGTTGAACGCCTGCGATTCCGTCACGAATGACGTGACAGACACGACGATTTCCTGCGTCGGGTCGGCATTGCGGCTGACAATGCTTTGCAAGGCCAGCACGATATGCGCGGCGACAACGGTCGTATCAATGCAGTGATGCGGCTTCGCGGCATGGCCGCCGCGCCCCTCGACCGCGATTTCGAACTGGTCGGTCGCGGCAAAGAACGGGCCGGGGCGAATGGCGAAAGTGCCGGTGGGCACGCCGGGCCAATTGTGCATCCCGTAAACCTCGGTGATGGCAAAGCGGTCCATCAGCCCGTCCTCGCACATCTCGCGCCCGCCGCCGCCGCCCTCTTCGGCGGGCTGGAAGATGACGGCCACGGTGCCGTCAAAGGCGCGCGACTCGGCCAGATACTGCGCCGCCCCCAGCAGCATGGCGGTGTGCCCGTCATGGCCGCAGGCGTGCATCTTGCCCGCCTCGGTCGAGGCGTAGGGCAAACCGGTTGCCTCATGAATGGGCAGCGCATCCATATCCGCGCGCAGCCCGATGCAGCGCCCCGGACCGTTGCGCCCATGGATCAGCCCAACAACGCCCGTGCGCCCGATGCCGGTTTCGACCGTGTCACAGCCGATCTTGCGCAGGAAATCCGCGACAATGCCGCTGGTGCGGTGACAGTCGAACAAGATTTCGGGATGCGCGTGCAGGTCTTGCCGAAGCGCAACGATCTGGGGCAAAAGGGCGGCAATTCGTTCCTGGACCGGCATTGTGTTCCTCGCTTCATCTGGACCCGGCACAAAAATAGACGCAAAGTGACCCCGGACCAGTTGGAAGCCTTGATGCCACAACAGACCGCGAACGACCAGCCGCGCGATGCGCGTGCGCCACAAGAGCGCCCGGCCCCTGTGATCGTGTTCGGGGCGCTGCGGTCGGGGACCACACTTCTGCGGTTGATGCTGAACGCCCATCCAGACCTGAACAACCCCGGAGAGGTCGATTTCCTGACAGACCATATCCGCCCCGCGCCCGACGCGCCCACGGGCTGGCGCTATGACATGGCGGCGCTGCGCTCGGACCGCATGTTCACCGCGCAGGCCATAGAGATCCCCGAAGGTCTGGACGGGCTGGACCTGATGGATGCCTTGCTTGCACGGCTGGCCGCCAAATCGCGCGGCCTGCTCTGTGTCAGTATGCACCGCGATTTGCCGCTTGCCTTGCGGCTTTTGCCGGGCGCACGCGTCATCCACCTGCTGCGCGACCCGCGCGACGTGGCGCGCTCCAGCGTCGAAATGGGCTGGGCCGGCACGCTTTATCACGGCGCGGACCACTGGGTCCGCTCAGAGCTGGAATGGGACAAGGTGCGCGACAAGCTGCCCGCGGATGGCTGGACCGAGCTGAGCTTCGAATCGCTCATGTGCGCGCCCGAGCAGGAACTGGGACGGATTTGCGCCTTTCTGGGTGTGCCCTATTCACCCAAGATGCTGGGCTACCCCGCGCATTCCACCTACGGCCCGCCCAATCCAAGGGTTGCCGGCCAATGGACGCATAAGTGCAAGCCGCGTGACGTGGCCGATCTGGAAAGCCGTATCGCCAAGATGATGCGGGCGCGCGGCTACATGCCCAGTGCCCCGTTCCGAGCGCCCGGCCCGATCCGCAAGGCCACGCTGGCGCTGCGCCATCGACTTGGCATGTGGCGCTTTGGTGTGCGCGCTTACGGCGCGGTGCCGTTTTTCGGCGTTAGGCTTGCCAACAGGCTGCGGCTGCGCGGGCCTCAGCGCTATTTCCAAGGCAAGATCGACAGGCGCATCCGGCAAATGCTGCGGTAGCCGTCAGTCGGTGACGAACTCGTCCGCGCGATAGCCTTGGATGTAGAGAAGGGCGGTCAGATCGCCGTGGTTGATGCGGATGTCGCATTGCGCGGCGACGGTGGGCTTTGCGTGCAGCGCGACACCAGCCCCGGCCATCCCGAGCATTCCCAGATCATTCGCGCCATCGCCGACGGCCATCGCCTCGAACGGGGTAATGCCGAGCCGCGCGGCAATCTCTTGCAGCGCGGTCACTTTCGCTTCGCGCCCAAGGATCGGCTCTGCCACAGTTCCGGTCAGCTTGGCCCCTTCGACATGCAAAGTGTTGGCGCGGTGTTCGTCAAAGCCAAGCGACTTGGCCACATGCCCGGTAAAGGCCGTGAACCCGCCCGACACCAGCGCCGCGTAGCCGCCATGCGCCTTCATCGTCGCGATCAGCTCGCGCCCGCCGGGGGTGAAGGTTATGCGCTCGGCCAGAACCTTGGCGATCACACTTTCCGGCAGGTCGCGCAGCAATGCCACGCGCTCGCGCAGCGCATCCTCGAAATCCAGCTCGCCATTCATGGCGCGCGCGGTGATGCCCGCCACATGCGCGCCCACGCCCGCTTCATCTGCCAATTCGTCGATGCATTCCTGCCCGATCATGGTGCTGTCCATATCGGCCAGCAGCATCATCTTGCGCCGCCCATGCGCCGGGCGCAGCACCATGTCCACGCCCATGGCTTGCAGGTCGTCCCAGACCTGCCAGCGATTCGCGGGCACTTCTTCCAGCGGGAATTCGGCCGCGATGTCGGGGTTCAGCCATTCCGCCACCCTGCCGCCCCAGGCATTTCGCAGCGACTCGACCGTTGCGGCAGTCAGATTGGCAGCGGCTGGGTTTGCAAGCAGCGTGACGACATACATGGGCATTTCTTCCTGCGATGGGGCGCGTCGCTTTCGCGCGCTCAAGCGGCGCTTTAGAGCAAAAGTTTTCCTTGCGCCAGTCCGGCAACAGGCGTAATGGCGGCAGCGGGACACCCTTCCCCAACGAAGGGCACATATCTGGAAGGATACCATGACGAACCCCGCTCAACCGGCCAAGCGCCCGGTCAATCCGCGCTTCTCTTCTGGCCCCTGCGCCAAAATCCCCACATTCGAGCTTGCGAAACTTGCGGACGCGCCCTTGGGCCGCTCGCATCGCGCTGCTGTGGGCAAAGCCAAACTGAAAGCCGCCATCGACGGCACACGCGAGATCCTGGGCGTGCCCGATGATTACCGCATCGGCATCGTGCCCGCATCCGACACCGGCGCCGTGGAAATGGCGATGTGGTCGCTTCTAGGCGCGCGCAAGACCACCATGGTGGCTTGGGAAAGCTTCGGCGCGGGCTGGGTCACGGATGCGGTGAAGCAGTTGAAAATTGACGCCGAGGTGAAGACCGCCGAGTATGGCCAGATCGTCGATATGGCGGCGATCGACTATGACACCGATGTCGTGTTCACATGGAACGGCACCACTTCTGGCGTGCGTATGCCGCATGGCGACATGATCCCGGCGGACCGCGCAGGCCTGACCATCTGCGACGCGACCAGTGCCGCTTTTGCGATGGACCTGCCCTGGGACAAGCTGGATGTCGTGACCTTCTCTTGGCAGAAGGTGATGGGGGGCGAGGCCGCGCATGGGATGCTGATCCTGTCGCCCCGCGCCGTGGAGCGTCTGGAAAGCTACACCCCCGTATGGCCCCTGCCCAAGATCTTCCGCATGACCAAGGGCGGCAAGCTGATCGAAGGCATCTTCAAGGGCGAGACGATCAACACGCCCTCGATGCTGGCGGTCGAGGATTACCTGCTGGCGCTGGACTGGGCGCGCGATATTGGCGGCCTGCAAGCGCTGATCGCCCGCTGCGATGCGAATGCGGCCGTGATCGCGCGTTTCTGTGCGGCGAATGACTGGATCGCGAACTTGGCCGAAGATCCGGCCACGGCTTCGACCACCAGCGTGTGCCTGAAATTCACCGATCCGACCATCACCGATGGCGCGGCCTTCGCCAAGGCAGTCGCCAAGCGGCTGGAGGCCGAAGGTGTGGCGCTCGACATCGGCGCTTATCGCGACGCGCCTGCGGGCCTGCGCATCTGGTGCGGGGCGACGGTGGAAACCGCCGATCTGGAAGCGCTGATGCCATGGCTTGACTGGGCCTATCACGCAGAGCGCGCGGCCCTCGACGCCGCGGCTTGACCGCACCGAAAACACCTGTCCCGGGCTTGACCCGGGACCGCTCCCCTTTCCCCTTTTGACAGGAGGCTCCGGATCAAGTCCGGAGCGCGACGACAATGACCGCACCCAAAGTTCTGATTTCCGACAAACTTTCTGACGCCGCCGTCCAGATCTTCCGCGACCGTGGCATCGACGTGACCTTCGACCCGTCCATCGGCAAGGACAAGGACAAGCTTCTGGCCGCCATCGGCCAGTATGACGGCTTGGCCATCCGCTCTGCTACCAAGGTCACTGAAAAGGTTCTGGCCGAAGCGACCAATCTCAAGGTCATCGGCCGCGCCGGCATCGGGGTCGATAATGTCGACATCCCTGCCGCGTCCAAGAAAGGCGTGATCGTCATGAACACGCCCTTCGGCAACTCTGTCACCACCGCCGAACATGCGATTTCGCTGATGATGGCGGTCGCGCGCCAGATCCCCGAAGCCAACGAATCCACCCATGCCGGCAAGTGGGAAAAGTCCCGCTTCATGGGGGTCGAGCTGTTCAACAAGACCTTGGGCGTGATCGGCGCGGGCAATATCGGCGGCATCGTCTGCGACCGGGCGCGCGGGCTGCGTATGAAGGTCGTGGCGTTCGACCCGTTCCTGTCGGAAGAGCGCGCCGCAAAGCTGGGCGTGACCAAGGTGGAGCTGGACGAGCTGCTGGCACGCGCCGATTTCATCACCCTGCACGTGCCGCTGACCGACAAGACCCGCAACATCCTGTCGGCCGAGAATATCGCCAAGACCAAGAAAGGCGTGCGCATCATCAACTGCGCGCGTGGCGGTCTGGTCGATGAGGCCGCACTGGCCGAAGCGATCAAATCGGGCCATGTCGCTGGCGCGGGTTTCGATGTGTTCGAGGTCGAACCGGCCACCGAAAGCCCGCTGTTCGGTCTGCCCGGCGTGGTCGTGACCCCGCATCTGGGCGCGTCTACCGCCGAGGCGCAGGAAAACGTCGCCCTGCAAGTGGCAGAGCAGATGTCGGATTACCTTCTGACGGGCGCGGTGCAGAACGCGCTCAACATGCCATCTGTGACCGCCGAGGAAGCGCGCGTCATGGGCCCGTGGGTCAAGCTGGCGGGTCATCTGGGCGCCTTCGCAGGCCAGTTGACGGATGAGCCGATCAAGGCGATCAACATCCTGTACGATGGTGTCGTGGCCGAAATGAACCTCGAAGCGCTGAGCTGCGCCGCCATCGCAGGCGTGATGAAAGCCACCAACCCCGATGTGAACATGGTCTCGGCCCCGGTTCTGGCCAAAGAGCGTGGCGTGCAGATCTCGACCACGACGCAGGACAAGTCGGGTGCGTTTGACGGCTATATCAAGCTGACCGTCGTGACCGAGACGCGCGAGCGTTCGATCGGCGGGACGGTCTTCTCGGATGGCAAGCCGCGTTTCATTCAGATCAAGGGCATCAATATCGACGCGGAAGTGGGTGAGCATATGCTCTACACCACCAACAAGGACGTGCCGGGCATCATCGGCACGCTGGGTGGCACGCTTGGCGCGCATGGCGTGAACATTGCGAACTTTACGCTTGGCCGTCAGGCCGCAGGTGGCGATGCAATCGCGCTTCTCTACCTGGATGGCGCGCCCACGGAGGACGCGCTGACCGCGCTGCGCGGCACCAACCTGTTCCAGCAGGTGCGCCCGCTGGAATTCGTTCTGGGCTAAGGCATGACGTGAAACACGAAAAGCCCCGGTTGACCCGGGGCTTTTTGCGTTGTTGACTGCGCCCAAACACGAGCAGGAAGCCGTAGCACATGCAGGTCTATGCCATTGGCGATATTCACGGGCACTTGTCGCTGTTGCACGGCGCGCATGAGCTGATCGCGCGCGACCGCGACGCGCATGGCGACAACAGCGCCCCGATCATCCATATCGGCGACCTGGTGGATCGTGGCCCCGACAGCCCCGGCGTGCTGCGCTACCTGCGCGAGGGAATCGCGCGGGGCGAGAATTGGGATGTGTTGCTGGGCAATCACGACCGGTTGCTGCTGAATTTCGTGCGGCAGCCCGACTGGCGCGATCCGGGGCTGCGGCCGGGGCTGACCTATCTGCACCCGCTGATCGGGGGGCGCGCCACCTTGCAAAATTTCGGTGTCGACCCCGCCGTGTTCGATGATCTTGAACTGGCGCAGGCGCAAGCCCGCGATCTGGTCCCGGCGGAGGATCTGGATTTCCTTGCCGAACGGCCCCGCGTGATCGACCTTGGGGCGCAGCTTTTCGTCCATGCCGGGCTACGTCCGGGCCGCCCGCTAGAGCACCAGACAGAGGATGATCTGCTCTGGATTCGCGATCCGTTCCTGCAAGACGCGCGCGACCACGGCCCGCTGATCGTCCATGGGCACACGGCCTTGCCGCGTGCGCGGCACTACCGCAACCGGCTGAATATCGACAGCTCGGCTGCCTATGGCGGTCCCTTGTCCGCCGTGGTTCTGGAAGGCCGCAAGGCATGGCTTTTGACCCCCGCTGGCCGGGTCGAACTGGTTCCTGCCTAGCGACAATTTCCGCATATCTTCAAAATCCTATACGGTTCAGAAATAATCTGTGCCAATGTAACCTGTGGTTGTAATCTGGACACGGGTGCCAAAGCAGGATTCGGCCCCTTCGTTCGCAAAAAGGAGATTGTCATGCATCTGCACCAGTTGAAGCAGGCCCGTCCCGCGTCGCATGAATTGGAGCATTTCGAGGATAGCGTTCTGGCGCTCTACCTGGGCCAATACGCCCCTCGGGTATTCGGCCTTGGTGCCCTGTGCCACCTGACGGAGGGCGAGAGCCTTACCTTCGGCGGCCCGCAAACGCTGAACGTGGTTCTGGAAGGTGTTCTGGTGTCGGAACATGGCTGGCAAGGGCCGGGGTGCCACTTGGACGGCGACGGCAGCCGTTACATGGTCAAGGGCGAGAAAGCGGTGGTCTGGGTTCTGGACCGGGGCGCAGAGCCTTGGGCGGTCAAGGGGCTTCAGTCGCTGCATGTCGCGCTGGACAAAGCTTGTCGCGCCGCAGATCGCGCGCTGGCTGCGGCAACGCCGCCCACTGAGCTGCCCGATCCCGAAACCCTGAGCGACGTTGACCATCCGCAAATCCGCCGCACCGCCGCCCGCCTGCGCCGCACCACGCCAGAGGCCACGGCAGACGCGATTTTCCGCTTCGTGCAGGCCATGCCCTACCGTTTCGGCAACTGGCAGGAACGCGCCTCTGACACGCTTGCGCGGGGCAATGGCATGTGCACGACCAAGGCCAATTTGCAGGTCACGCTCATGCGCGCGGCCGGTCTGGAAGCGGGGTTCGTCGAAATGCCCATGTCCATGTCGGTGCTGGGCAAACTGATGCCAAGCGCTTGGCTGGCCATGATGCGCCCCACCGTGCGCCACTATTTCGGTGCGGTCAAACTGGGCGGACGCTGGCACGCGGCGGATTCGTCCTACAATGACGACAGCATGGGCATTTACCTAGAAAGCTTCCCCGATTACGCGCATTTGCTGCCCGCGCATGTATCGACCGGCAAACCCTATAGCCCGACGGCGGAAAAGAACGGCGTGGACCCGTTCGATATTCAGGTCGTGCCGCATCTCAACGAAGAGATGAGCAAGAAAAGCCGCTTCTCGCCCGCGCAGTTCGAGGCGCTGAATACACGGCTTGACCGCGCCCAAGGTTCGTGGCGCAATTGGGTCGAAGACGATCACCCCGATCTGGGCGCCGGTTTGCGCGTCGTCAGCTAAGGCGGAACAGGTATGACTTTCGACTGGGACTTTTCGGCCCCGACGCCAAGCGACATGGGCGACCATGACGTGCCGCCTGCAAGCGAACGGCTTGCAGGCAAACGCGTGGCGCTTCTTGTCACCGGGGGCATTGCCGCCATGAAGACCCCGCAAATCGCGCGGGGTCTGCGGCGGCACGGGGCCGATGTCACCGCCTTCACCAGCACCGACGCGCTCCGCTATGTCGCCCGAGAGGCGCTGGAATGGGCTTGCCTTGGCCAAGTGGTCGACGGGCTGACATGGCGCGCCGAACACCTGTCCGATGGCGCGCCTTTTGACGCCTATCTGGTCGCGCCCGCCACGCATAATACCATCGCCAAGATGGCGCAGGGCATTGGCGACACGCTCGTGACATCGGCGCTCATCTCGGCGCTGGGCCGGATGGAGCAGGGGCGCACCCAGGTGCTGGTCGCGCCCACCATGCACGGGTCGATGCATAACGCGCAGCTTGTCGACAACTCGAAACGACTGGCCGCGCAAGGGGTGCATTTCATCGCCCCGCGCGCTGCTTACGGCAAGCATAACCTGCCCGATACGGATGTGATCTGCACCTCTGTCGGGCGCGCGCTGTCGAACTCGGCCCTCAAGGGCAAGCGCATCCTTGTCACCGCAGGGCCAACGCCCGTGCCCATCGACGGGGTGCGGCGCATCGTCAACCGTTTCCGGGGGCGGCTTGGGGCCGACATCGCGGCGGAACTCACATGGCGCGGGGCCGATGCGGAACTGCTTCTGGGCGATGGCGCGTGGCGCCCTTCGGCGCCGATGCGCTTGAGCATCGCGCGCACCTATGACGACTATCGCGACATGGTGCTGGAACGGGTCGAACAAGGACTGTTCGCGGGCATCTTCTCGGCTGGGGTGGCGGATTACCGGCCCAAGCAGGTGGTCGATGGAAAGATCGTCTCGGGCAGCGCGGAATTGCCGCTGCTGCTGGAGCCGACCGAGAAGGTGATCGACCTGGCAATGGATGCGGGCCGCGACATGCACACGGTGGCGTTCAAGTATCTTGAAAAGGTGTCCGAAGAGGAACTGATCCGCGTCGCCAGCAAACGGCTGGACCGCGCGGGCCTTGTCGTGGCCACGCGTGGCGAGGATACCAAGGGCCGCGAACAGCGTGCACTGATGGTGAAGCGCGAGGGTGTCAGCCCGGTCGAAGGCAAAGCCAAGATCGCCAGTGCAATCGCTGACTACCTCGAAACGCTGACAACACCCGCAGACGCGCGGCTCGCAGCGGAATAGTCAGAAGTTGCGCGAAAACCGGAACCCCCTGCCCACGGGGCAGGGGGTGACATATAGACTTGCGGCGCAGCCGCACCTTCAGGTCAAACCAGGTCAGCCCCATGGGTTGGAACGCCCACGCGACGGGCTTTGCCCTTGTTCTTCCGCCAGTTTCACCAGTGCCGCGATGCGGTTCTCGGTGTTGGGATGGGTGGAAAACAGTTTGTCGCGCTTGAACGCGTGCAGCGGGTTGATGATGAACATATGCGCGGTTTGCGGGTTACGCTCTGCGCGCTCATAATCAATACGGCTGGCAAAGCCTTGAATCTTATCCAGCGCAGAGGCCAGCCACAGCGGATTGCCGCAGATCGCAGCCCCCACGCGGTCGGCCTCATACTCGCGCGAGCGCGAGATCGCCATCTGCACGATCGCCGCCGCCATGGGGGCAAGGATCATGACCAAAAGCGTCACGACAATGTTGCCGCGCTCACGATTGCCGCCAAAGAACATGGCGAAATTCGCCAGCATCGAAATCGCGCCGGCGAAGGTCGCCGTGATCGTCATGATAAGCGTGTCGTAATTGCGGATATGCGCCAGTTCATGCGCCATCACCGCCGCGACCTCTTCTTGCGACATGCGACGCAGCAGGCCGGTGGTTGCGGCCACGGCGGCATTTTCCGGGTTCCGGCCCGTGGCAAAGGCGTTGGGCTGATCCTCGTTTATGACATAGACGCGCGGGCGCGGCATGTTCGCGCCATCGGCCAGATCATGCACCATGCGTTCCAGTTCCGGGTAGACTTGGCTGTTGCATTCCTGCGCATTGTGCATCCGCAAGACGGCCTTGTCGGAATTCCAATAGGAATAGCCGTTCATCGCAATTGCCACCACGAAGGCAATCAGCAAGCCGTTGCCACCGCCCAAGGCATAGCCCACGGCCATGAACAGCGCGGTCATCGCGGCCATCAGAATGGCGGTTTTCGTGTAACCCATCATCTTGCGCACCCCTCGACACTATGTCGCTGATATATGGTAAGGCGGCGCGGCCCGCGCAAGTTTGGCCCAGTCAGCCTCCGAAGCTTTCCATCGCGCGAAAATCCATGGTTTCCAGCACCGGAATGATCGCGTCCAGATCATTCCCTTCGGCCTGAACCAATATCCGGTTCGCGATGATCGCTTGCAGGCTGCCATCGGCCCGCAGGAAGCGCACGCGGTTGATGCGCTCAATCTGCCCACCCATCTGCGTGACCATAGCATTATTGCTCAGCATCATAGCCATTTGCGCGACCATTGGACTATCCGCGATCAGGTTGATGGTGAAGCTGGTGCCGTTCCCCGAATAGGTCGCATTTGCGGACGTTCCCCCGCCCAGCATGGCCATCACGGCATTTGCCTCCTGATCTATTTCGCGCGTCATCCCTTCAGGCGCTTCGGGCAAAAACGCCTGCAACCCATCGGCCTTCATCGCCGAGAGCAGACGTTGCGCCTCATTCAACTCGTCTTGCGCATAGACCACATCGCCGTCCTGATAGGCTTCGATTGCGGCGTTCATTGCTTCCAGAAACGGGTCGGCGGTGGCGGGTGCGGCCAGCAAGGCCGCACAAAAGGCGAGTGTCGCGGTTTTCATTGGAAATCCCTTGTGCTGAATGCCCCTGAAACCATGCCCCGCGGCTCTTGATGACGCAAGCGTGAATCAGGCCAGCAGCTCCGCCGCGCGGAAGGCCGCGCGCATATCGGCCTTGGGGCGCGCGCCGATATGGCCGATGACCTCTGTTGCAGCCATGCAGCCCATGCGTCCGGCTGTTTCCATGTCGCAGCCCGTGGCCAGCCCGAACAGGAACCCCGCCGCGAACTGGTCGCCCGCGCCGGTCGCATCCACCGGGGTGGTGGTTTCAACCGGGATTTCGAAGCGCACGCCTTTGTGCACGATCCAGACCGGGTCGCCCGAGCGGGTGCAGACGATCAGCTCGCATTCCTTGGCGGCCTGCGCCAGCGCGTCGTTCAGGTCATTCGCCTCATAAAGCGACACCCATTCCTGTTCGTTGCCGATGACGTAATCCATATCCTCGGCCACCAGTTTGCGGAAATCGGCGCGGTGGCGGTCCACGCAGAACGGGTCTGACAGGGCGATGCCCGCCATGCCCCCGGTGCTGCGGCAGGTCCGCGCGGCTTTCAGGAACGCCTCTTTGCCCTTGTCCTTGTCGAAGAGGTATCCTTCGAGGAAGACGATCTCGCTATCGGCCATGATGGCTTCGTCCACGTCATCGGGCCCAAGTTCGGCGGACATGCCCAGATAGGTGTTCATCGACCGCTCGCCATCGGGAGTGACGAAGATCATGCTGCGCGAGGTGGGCAATTCGCCGTCCTTGACCGGCGCGTTCACGAATTTCGCGCCCACCTTGTCGGAATCCTGCGCGTAAAAGCGGCCCAATTCGTCGTCATTCACACGCCCCACGAAGGCCGCGCGCAAACCCAGCGCCCCCGCGCCTGCCAGCGTATTGGCGACCGACCCGCCAGAGGCTTGGGCGCGGTCCTCCATTGCCGCAAACAGCGTTTCCGCGCGGTCGCGTTCGATCAGCTGCATGATGCCCTTGTGAATGTCCATCCGCTCCAGAAAGCGGTCTTCGACCGTGCTGATGACATCGACAATGGCGTTGCCGATCCCGGCAATCTGGTAGGTTTTCATAGGGTCTTTTCCTCAAATGGGCATAGATCGCGGATCAGGCAGGTGCCGCAGGCGGGTTTGCGCGCTTTGCAGACATAGCGCCCGTGCAGGATCAGCCAGTGATGCGCGTGAAGCTGGTATTCGGCGGGGATGTTGTCCTCTATCGCGCGCTCAACCACATCGACATCACGGCCGGGGCAGATGCCCGTGCGGTTGCCGACGCGGAAGATATGCGTGTCCACCGCTTGCGCGGGCATACGCCACCACATGTTCAGGACCACATTGGCCGTCTTCCGGCCCACGCCCGGAAGCGCCTGCAATGCGGCACGGGACGAAGGCACCTCGCCGTCATATTGCTCGACCAGGATACGCGACAGCTTGATGATGTTCTTGGCCTTGTTGCGATAGAGGCCGATGGTCTTGATGTGCTCGATTACGCCCTCTTCACCAAGGGCGAGCATCTTTTCGGGTGTATCGGCCACGGCGAACAGGCCACGGGTCGCACGGTTCACACCCACATCGGTGGCCTGCGCCGATAGCGCCACGGCGACGACCAATGTGTAGGCGTTGACATGCTCCAACTCGCCCTTGGGTTCCGGGTCGGCCGCGTGAAAGCGGCGAAAGATCTCGCGGATCGTGAGGTAATCGAGTTGCTTGGCCATCGCCCTTCTATGCAACGGGGCGTGGGCCGGGGCAATCCCCTAGCCGCGCGCCATCTTGGCCAGATCCAATGCGCCCAGATCACGCATGATCGCGCGCACCGGATCGGTGAAATACTCGCCATCTCCGGGGTGATGGTCGCCTTGGTGGATAACAAGGGGCGGCAACAGTACGAAGGGGCTGCGCCCGCTCTTGCGCGCCTGCACGATCACTCGGCGTGCCGGGCGGTGCGCGCGGGCGGCCAAGGGCAGGGCCACAGCGCTTGCACGGCCTTGCAGCGCCGCCAGAATATCGGGCAGGCGGTCCGTCAGGTGGATCACGCTCAGATAGCCGCCATCGCGCAGCCGCCGCAGACCGACATCCAGCCAATCGGCCAATGGTGTATCTTCGCGCAAGGCGCGGTCGCGGCCTGCATCCTGCGCGGCAGGCCCGCACGCCGCGTAAAAGGGCGGGTTGGCGATGACATGGTCAAAGCTTTGGCTGCGCAGGTCGGCGGGCAGGGCGCGCAGGTCGGCCTGCGCCACGGTCATGGCGGCCCCGTTCTCTGCGGCGTTGCGCCGCGCAAGGGCCGCGTAATCGGTTTGCAGTTCCACACCAGCAAGTGACAAGCCCGGCACGCGCGCGGCCAGACACAGGCTGGCCACGCCCACCCCGCAGCCCAGTTCCAACACCGACTGCCCGGTGCGCGCGGGAACAGAGGCCGCCAAGAACACCGGATCGGTCGCTGCACGGTAGCCGTTGCGTGGCTGCCATGCCCAGACATGCC
The DNA here is from genome assembly GCF_020667835.1 of Roseibaca sp. Y0-43. Lineage (GTDB taxonomy): Bacteria > Pseudomonadota > Alphaproteobacteria > Rhodobacterales > Rhodobacteraceae > Roseinatronobacter. The sequence goes on along the minus strand of NZ_JAFMPR010000001.1, from coordinate 418,438 downwards.
CGCCCAGAAAGGCGTCGCGCGTCAGGTCCGCTTCGGTTGACTCAGTCATGCAACGGAATACCATTTTCCCGCAGGATGGAACTGGCCATGAAAAAATCCTCGCGTCGCACCAGCAGCCTGCGCGGCATCATGCCCAAGGTCGATTCGAGCGTGTGCATATGGACGTCCACATCGAACACCTCTATACCCTCGCCCTGTAGCAAGGCGGTGGCGTACGGGATGATGGTCGGGTTCGTGGTGCGCAAAAGCTCTTTCATGGTCAACATTTAGGGGCGCGGACCTGCCTTTGTCGAGACGGGATGCAGAAGATGGACACGCAACATATGCAAGATCGCCCGCATGATGCGCTTGCCGCGCATCTGTCGGAGGATCTGGTCGCGGTGAATGCCCTGATCCGCAAGACCATGGCGTCCGAACATGCGCCGCGTATCCCCGAAGTGACCGCGCATCTGATCGAGGCGGGCGGCAAACGCATCCGCCCCATGCTGGTTCTGGCCGCGGCGGAATTGTGTGGCTATGACGGCCCCTATCATCACCACCTGGCGGCGACGGTCGAGTTCATTCACACCGCGACGCTGTTGCATGATGACGTGGTCGATGAAAGCGCGCAGCGCCGGGGGCGCGCGACCGCGAACCTGTTGTGGGACAACAAATCTTCGGTGCTGGTGGGCGATTACCTGTTTGCGCGCGCCTTCCAGCTTATGGTGGCCTGCGGGTCGTTGCGGGTGCTGGATATCCTGTCGAATGCCTCTGCCACGATTGCCGAGGGCGAGGTGCTGCAACTGACCACCGCGCAGAACCTTGGCACAACCGAAGAGCAATATCTGCGCGTGATCCGGGGCAAGACCGCCGCGCTGTTTTCCGCCGCGACCGAGGCGGGCGCGGTGCTGGCCGCGGCGCCCGATGACAAGGTGCAGGCGCTCTTCACCTATGGCGACGCGCTGGGCATCAGTTTCCAGATGGTGGATGATTTCCTGGATTTCGGCGGCGCAGGCGACGACATCGGCAAGCGGATTGGCGACGATTTCCGCGAAGGGAAAGTGACCCTGCCCATCATCCGCGCCTATGCCCGCGCGGATGACGACGAGCGCGCTTTCTGGACCCGCACCATCGCCAAGGGCGACCAGAAGGACGGCGATTTCGAGCAGGCTTGCGCCATCATCGCCCGCCACGGCACGTTGGAAGAAACCCGTTCCGAGGCGCTGGCATGGTCGGACAAGGCCAAAGAAGCCTTGGCCCTCCTGCCCGACACGCCCTTGCGCGCCATGCTGTCGGACCTGGCCACTTATGTGGTGCAGCGGTTGAAATAAGCGCTAGAGCGCGTTCAGGATGGCCCGCGCCTGAAGGCTGTCGGCGTTCATCTGCGCGATCAGCTTCTCGATACCTTCAAAGGCCACTTCGTCGCGCAGGTGTTCCACCAGTGCGACGGACAGCTTGGCGCCATACAGATCGCCTTTGAAATCGAACAGGAAGGTTTCCAGATTGGGCGTGTTCACCCCGAACATGGGCCGCACCCCCATGGATGCCACGCCTTGGTAGCGCCCGGCATGGGGGCCGTCCATCACATCGACCAGCACGGCATAGACGCCGAAACGCGGCGGGTGCAGCCCGTCGATGGACATGTTCGCTGTCGGATAGCCCAGCTCGCGCCCGCGTTTTTCGCCATGCAGCACCGGCCCTTCGATGCGGTGCCAATGCCCCAGCATCCGCGCGGCGCGGCGCGGGTCGCCTTCGGTCAGCGCGGCGCGAATAGCGGTCGAGGAAAACACCTCCTCGCCTTGCTTGACCAGATCAGCCACGGTCACATCAAAGCCCAGCTCTGCCCCCAAGGCCTGCAAATCGGCGGCCGTCCCCTCGCGCCCTTTGCCAAAGCAGAAATCCGCGCCGATCACGACATGGCGAATGCCAAGCCCGTCATGCAACACCTGTTGGGCGAAGTCGCGCGCCGATAGCTGCGAGAGCGTGGCATCGAAAGGCAGTTCAAACAGCCGCTCGACCCCCAGCATCTGCATCCGATGCGCGCGGGCGGTGGCGTTCATCAGCCGGAAGGGCGGGGCGTCTGGCGCGAAAAACTCGCGCGGGTGCGGCTCGAACGTGACGACGCCCAAGGGCGCGTCGGGGCGGCGGGCCATGTCCAGCACTGCGCGGTGCCCCAGATGCAGCCCGTCGAAATTGCCCATGGCGACAGACGCGCCACGGGCCTGCGGGTCAAGCCCAGTCCAATGGTGGAAAACCTGCATCTGCCCTCGTCGGGGCAAATGCGCCCCTTAGTCGAATTTACGGCTTGGGGCGAGCACGGTCGCTTCGCCCTTCAGGACCGTCATATCCCCCACCGTGCAGCGACAATCAAGGGTCACGCGGCGTTTGGCGTAGTCAATGGTCAGCACCGACACTTCGGCGCGCACAACATCGCCGGGGCGCACGGGGGCCATGAATTTCAGAGACTGGCCCATGTAGATCGTGCCGTGGCCGGGAAGCTGTTCGCCAATGACCGCAGAGATCAGACCAGCGGTCAGCATACCATGCGCGATACGGCCTTCGAAGATCGTGTCCTGCGCGTAGGAATCGTCCAGGTGCACCGGGTTGCGGTCGGTCGACACCTCCGCGAACAACTCGATGTCGCGGTCGGTGATTTCCTTTTGCAGATGGCGCGCCATCCCGATTTCCAGATCTTCGATGCAGATCGTGCCACGCGGGAAATTATCGTTCATGCCAGTGTCCAACATCGTATCACGCCTTTCCATTCGGTTCAGGGCCATGTTGCGGTGCAGCAATAGCCTATCTGACCGAGTCGCGCAAGCGCCTTGCGTAATAAAATAATAGCGAACCGGGTTTGTGGTGCAATTATGTTGCGTGACATTCTGCCGCAAGAGGCACGCGGGCGCCCCTAGCGCAGCCGCCCGATGGCATAGGTCGGGGATTGCCCTTCCTTGGTCAGCCACGCATCGAGCAACGCTTGCTCGGGATGTTCGACATCCGGGCCAAACTCCTCTGCTGCCAGCCCGCCGGTGATGAACAGCGTATCCACCCCCTCGGCCATGCCGCCCTTCACATCGGTCTGGATACCGTCGCCGATGGCGATGATCCGATCCTCGGCAAAGGCCACGCCAATGCGCTGGGCGTGACGACGGGCCAAATCGTAGATGGGAGGGTGCGGCTTGCCGAAATACAGGCTCTCGCCGCCCATCTGGTCGTAAAGCTGCGCAATCGCGCCCGCACAATAGATGCGGGTTTCGCCGTAATCGACGACGATATCGGGATTGGCGCAGAGCAGTTTCAACCCGCGCGCCTTGGCGGCCAGCAGGCGGCCGCGATAATCCTCTGGGGTTTCCGTCAGCTCCTCGAACGGGCCAGTGCACACAATGCCCTCGGCATCCTCGAAGCTGACGCGTTCGATGGCCGGATACTCGCCCGCCCAATCGGGCAGGTCGGTGAAAAACCCGTCATCCTTGTCCGGGCCAAGATGCCAGACCTTGGTGCCGACCGCGCCCATCAACATGCCCTGCTGTGCGGCGTCGCCAGAGGTGGCGATGGCGTCATAAGCGTCGGGGGACAGCCCCATCTCGTCCAGCCGCGCGCGCACGCCCGCCTCTGGCCGGGGCGCATTGGTGACCAAAATGACCCGGCCACCACCCTTGCGAAAGGCGATCAAAGCGGCTTCGGCGGCGGGATAGATGTCCTCGCCATTATGCACGCAGCCCCAAAGGTCCACCAAGGCAAGGTCATAGATTGCCGAAACCTCGGCGAAACTGCGTAGGATGCGGGTCATGTCAGGCCTTTCAGAGCGCCAGAACCGGGATGATCTGTTTCTTGCGGCTCATGACGCCGGGCAGAACGACCGTGTCGTTGTCCACGCTGACACCGAAAGACTTTTCCGCCACCGTGCGGGTCAGGTCATTGGGCACCAGCATCGTGGCTTCTTCGCGCAGAATATCGACCACGAACAACAGTACCTGGTCTGCGCCGTCCTCGGTCGCGACGGTTTCCATGCTGGCCACAAGGCTGTCCTTGCGCGACAGGATCTGGTCGGGAGAGGTGGTTTCCAGAACAGAGACGCGGAATTTCTTGCCGCCCACTTCGTAATTCTTGGAATCCATCCGCAACAATTCGGCATCGCTGAACGCTGACACGTCTGATTTCGCGGCGAACATGGCGGTCGCCAGCTCATTCATGTCCACGCCCAGATCCTCTGCCAGCGCGTGCGCGATGGCGCGGTCTTCCTGCGTGGTGGTGGGAGAGCGGAATTCCAGCGTGTCCGACAGGATGCAGGACAGCATCAGCCCTTTCACGAAACGCGGGGCTTGTGCCATGTGCTTGCCGATCAGGCTGTGCATGATGGTAGCGGTGCAGGCCAGCGGGCGGATGGTGATGTCGATCGGCCCCTTGGTTTCCAGCCCGCCCACCAGCTTGTGGTGGTCGATGATCGCGGTCACGTCCAGCGCGTTGATATTGGCGGGCAATTCGCCGGGGTTGTTGGTGTCGACGACGACGGCTTGGGTGCCGTCGGCAATCTCTGTCACGATGCGGGGCTTGGGGCAGTCCCAGTGTTTCAGGACAAAGGCGGCTTCGGTGTTGGGTTCGCCCAGCAGAACGGCCTCTGCCGGGATTTTCTTCACCTCGTTCAGGAACCACGCCCAGATAATGGGCGAGCCGGTCGAGTCGGTGTCGGGGGAATAATGGCCGAAGACAAGGGTGGTCATGGGTCAGGTCCGTCCTGCGTGTTGGCGTTTGCCGCGTTATAGGCAGCGCACGCGCTTAGGGAAAGGGGGCGTTCGGCCATGGGCCGCTGGTGCGCGGCGATGTCGGTCGCTAACGTGGCGACCATGCAGCGCGAATCCGACCTTTACCCCCATCTCAAGGCGCATTTCGAAGCACTTGGTCTGACCGTCAAGGGCGAGATCGGCGCGGCCGATCTGGTTGCCATGGGCGGGCCAGAGCCGGTGATCGTGGAAATGAAGCTCGGGTTTTCGCTGGCGCTTTACCACCAAGGCATCGCGCGACTGGCGTTGAGCGATCAGGTCTATCTGGCGGTGAAGCGCCCGCAAGGTGCGCAGGCGCGCCGTATCCTGCGCGACAACACCGCCATGTGCCGCCGCTTGGGGTTGGGCCTGCTGACGGTGCGTGCCCGCGATGGGCTGGTCGAGGTTCTGGCGCAGCCCGGCCCCTATGCCCCGCGCAAATCCGCCGCCAAGCGCAAGAAGCTGGCGGCAGAGTTCGACCGGCGGCAGGGCGATCCCAATGCCGGCGGGGCCACGCGGCATGGGTTGGTGACGGGCTACCGGCAAGACGCGTTGCGCTGCGCGGCCTATCTTGCTGAATACGGCCCAAGCCGGGGCGCAGCGGTCGCGCGTGATACGGGTGTTCCGGTGGCCACGCGGATCATGTCGGACAATCATTACGGCTGGTTCGCCCGCGTCGAAAAGGGCGTCTACGCCCTGTCGGATGCCGGACAAAAAGGGCTTGCCGACTGGGACGGTGCCTTGCCCGATTAGTTGCACGCGCAGCAAAATTTTTCCCGATCCCCCCTGTTGACAGCTTGTCACGCCCTGCCTACCTATGCGCCGTTAGCACTCACCCATGCCGAGTGCTAATCAAATTCAACCTGGAACCAAGGAGTGTTCTCAGATGGCATTCAAACCGCTGCACGACCGTGTGCTTGTCCGTCGCGTCGAAAGTGAAGAGAAGACCAAGGGCGGCCTGATCATCCCCGAAACCGCCAAGGAAAAGCCCGCAGAGGGTGAAGTCATCGCCACCGGTGAAGGCGCTCGTAAGGATTCTGGCGAACTGATCGCGCCCGCTGTCAAGGCTGGCGACCGCGTTCTGTTCGGCAAGTGGTCGGGCACCGAAGTCACCGTCGATGGTGAAGAGCTGCTGATCATGAAGGAAAGCGACATTCTGGGCGTCATCGCCTGATCTCGCACCTGACCCAACACATTCAGACAACCAGGAGGCACCAAAATGGCTGCTAAGGACGTCAAATTCAACACGAACGCTCGCGACCGCATGCTGCGCGGCGTCAACATCCTCGCCGATGCCGTAAAGGTCACGCTGGGCCCCAAAGGCCGCAACGTCGTGATCGACAAATCCTTCGGCGCACCCCGCATCACCAAGGACGGTGTGTCGGTTGCCAAGGAAATCGAACTGGAAGACAAGTTCGAGAACATGGGCGCGCAGATGGTGAAAGAAGTCGCCTCGCGCACCAATGACGAAGCCGGCGACGGCACCACCACCGCGACCGTTCTGGCCCAGGCCATCGTGCGCGAAGGTCTGAAATCGGTTGCCGCTGGCATGAACCCGATGGATCTGAAGCGCGGCATCGACCTGGCGACCAAGAAAGTGGTCGATTCGATCATGGCCGCTGCCCGTCCGGTCAATGACAGCGATGAAGTTGCGCAGGTTGGCACCATCTCTGCCAATGGCGAAGCCGAAATCGGTCGCCAGATCGCCGACGCAATGCAGAAAGTCGGCAACGAAGGTGTTATCACCGTCGAGGAAAACAAAGGTCTGGAAACCGAGACCGATGTCGTCGAAGGCATGCAGTTCGACCGTGGCTACCTGTCGCCCTATTTCGTGACCAACGCCGACAAGATGGTTGCGGAACTTGATGACGCGCTGATCCTGATCCACGAGAAGAAGCTCTCGTCGCTTCAGCCGATGGTTCCGCTGCTGGAGCAGGTCATCCAGTCGCAGAAGCCGCTGCTGATCATCGCTGAAGACGTCGAAGGCGAAGCACTGGCCACGCTGGTCGTGAACAAGCTGCGCGGCGGTCTGAAGATCGCAGCCGTCAAGGCACCGGGCTTCGGCGATCGCCGCAAGGCCATGCTGCAGGACATCGCCATCCTGACCGGCGGTCAGGTCATCAGCGAAGACCTGGGCATGAAGCTGGAAAGCGTGACCATGGACATGCTGGGCACCGCCAAGCGCGTTTCGATCACCAAGGACGAAACCACCATCGTCGACGGTGCTGGCGAGAAGGCCGAGATCGAAGCCCGCGTCACCCAGATCCGTGCGCAGATCGAAGAGACCTCGAGCGATTACGACCGCGAGAAGCTGCAAGAGCGTCTGGCCAAGCTGGCTGGGGGCGTTGCCGTCATCCGCGTCGGCGGCATGAGCGAAGTGGAAGTGAAAGAGCGCAAGGACCGTGTCGATGACGCGCTGAACGCAACCCGTGCAGCCGTCCAGGAAGGCATCGTTGTCGGCGGTGGCGTGGCGCTGGTTCAGGGTGCGAAGGCGCTGGAAGGTCTGGAAGGCGACAACGCTGACCAGAATGTCGGTATCTCGATCATCCGCCGCGCCATCGAAGCGCCGCTGCGCCAGATCGCAGAGAATGCTGGCGTTGACGGTTCGGTCGTCGCAGGCAAGATCCGCGAGTCGGAAGACAAGACCTTCGGCTTCAACGCGCAGACCGGCGAATATGGCGACATGTTCAAGTTCGGCGTGATCGACCCGGCCAAGGTTGTGCGCACCGCGCTGCAGGATGCAGCTTCGGTTGCTGGCCTGCTGATCACCACCGAAGCCATGATCGCCGACAAGCCCGAGCCGAAGGGCTCGAACGCTGGCGGTATGCCCGACATGGGCGGCATGGGTGGCATGGGCGGCATGATGTAAGCCAGCCCGGCACCTGCCGAAAGCTTGAAAGGTCGCCCCTCGGGGCGGCCTTTTTTCGTGCGTAACGCGCGGTTTATTCCCCGCACCCGACCATGGGTTAGAAAATTCTTGTGCGACTCAAGGGCTGCGTTACTCTGGTCCTCACATTTAAGTGAGCGGTTTTTGGGGGGAATATGCACAAGATCTTGTTGATTTGCGCGTCTGTCACCTGCCTGTCGGTGGCAACTGAGACGGCACTGGCCCAGTCGGTCGAGCGCGGCTTCTCTGCGATGGAGCAGGAGGACTTCGCCACCGCCTACCGCGCCTTGCGCGTGGCGGCAGAGCAGGGCGATGCCCGCGCGGGCGCGCTGATGGGCGATATTTTCGGCGTCGGCCCCTATGCGCGTGTGCAGCCACAAGAGGTGCCGCGCTCTGTTCCGCAAACCCGCGCGACACCTGCCAGCCGCACCCGTGTTGCGGCCCCCGTCGTCATTCGGCGCCCACCCGTGCGCCCTTTCGCGCAGCCCTCCAGCCCCGTGGCGCTGACCGCCGATCTGTTCGCGCCGGTCGATCTGGCCTTGGCCGATATAGGCCGCGACCTGTTTTTCGACCCGATCCTGTCGGGCAACAAGGACGTGTCTTGTGCGACCTGCCACCATCCCAGCCTTGGCTCGGGCGACGGGGTGTCGCTGGGCTTGGGCACCGGCGCCGCCGGGCTTGGGCCGGAACGCAGCGTCACCGGCCCCCATGCCGCCGACGAACGCATTCCCCGCAATGCGCCAGCGCTTTGGAACCTTGGCGTGACCGAGCTGCGGGTCTTGTTCCATGATGGCCGGGTCGAGCGTGACCCGGCCAACCCCGGTGCCATCCTGACCCCGCAAGGCCCGCTGGATTACATGGCGCTCGATACGCTTCTGGCCGCGCAGGCGCTTTTCCCTGTGCTGTCCCATGCCGAAATGGCGGGTCGCGAGGGCGAGAACGAGATCGCCACCGCCGTGGTCGAGGAGCGTATCCATGGCGATGATGGGGCTTGGGCCTTGCTGGCGGCCCGGATTGACGCTTTGGAAGGGTATCGGGGCCGGTTCGATGCGTGGCGCGGGCAAGCCGCCCCGGTGCGCATCGACGAGATCGGCAACGCGATTGCCGCCTTCATCGCCCATGAGTTCCGCGCCGATGACACCGCCTTTGACCGCTATCTGCGCGAGGAACAGGCGCTGTCGCCCGGTGCGGGCGAGGGGATGCGCCTGTTCTTCGGCAAGGCGCGCTGCGCCGAATGCCATTCCGGCCCGCTTCTGAGCGATCAGGCCTTCCACGCCATGGGAGAGCCGCCCATCGGCCCCGGCAAGGACCGTGACGAGGACGGCTATACCCGTGACATTGGCCGCGCGGGCGTGACGCTGGACCGTGCGGATGCCTACGCCTTCCGCACGCCGATGTTGCGCAACGTGGTCCATAACGGCCCTTGGGGTCATGCCGGTGCGTTTTCCGACCTGCGCGCCTTCCTGACCCACCACATGGACCCGGTCGCGGGGCTTGACCGCTACAGCCCGCAAGCGGTGCTGCCGCAACTGGCCAGTGCGGAACCGGATTACGCCGCGCTGTCGAACCAGATGCGCGTCGGCGCGGTCAAAGACGCCGCCGCCCGCACGATGGAGCGGTATCGAATGCCTGCCCTATCCGACGGCGAGATGGATATGCTGATGGCATTCCTTGACGCGCTCAGCGACCCCGCGTCGCTGGAGGGCCGCATGGGCGTGCCCGAAAGCCTGCCCAGCGGGTTGCAGCCTGACCGCTAGGGGCGGCGGATCACTCCGCCGCCGCGTGTTGCAACGCGCGCACCCCGATATTGCCCTCGCGCATGGCGCGGATGGCCTGCACCGCTGCATGGCTGCCCGCTGCGGTGGTGTAATAGGGGATCTTGTCATAGAGCGCGACCGCACGAATTTCGCGGCTGTCCTCGATCGCCTGTGCGCCTTCGGTGGTGTTCAGCACCATCGCGATCTCGCCGCTCTTCAGCAGGTCGACGATATTCGGACGGCCCTCATAGACCTTGTTGACCACTTCGCAGGCCACGCCTTGGGTGCCCAGCCATTCGGCGGTGCCGCGGGTGGCGACAATGGTAAAGCCCATCTCGACCAGCAGTTTCGCGGCTTCGGTCATCATCGGGCCCTTGTCGTAATCCTTGATAGACAGGAACACGCGGCCCTCGGACGGAAGGTCCACGCCCGCACCAAGCTGTGCCTTGTAGAAGGCGCGGTCGAAGCGGCGTGCCCAGCCCATCACCTCGCCGGTAGAGCGCATTTCCGGCCCCAGAAGCGTATCGACACCGGGGAAGCGCGCGAAGGGCAGCACCGCTTCCTTGACAGAGAACCATGGCGTTTGCGGGTCCGCCAGCGTCATCGGATCGCCCATGGGCATGGGTTCGTTCGGGGCCACATCGGACGTAATCGGTGCGCGCAGCGGGAAGTTCGACAAAGGCTCGCCCGCCATCAGCCGCGCGGCGATGGACGCAATCGCGCTATCGGTGGCCTTGGCCACGAAAGGAACGGTGCGCGAGGCACGCGGGTTCACTTCCAACACGTAAATCTCGCCATCCTTTATGGCGAATTGCACGTTCATCAGCCCGACCACGTTCAGCCCGCGCGCCATGGCTTCGGTCTGTGCACGCAGTTCCGTGATGGTCTCGGGGCTTAGCGAATAGGGGGGCAGCGAGCACGCGCTGTCGCCCGAATGGACGCCCGCTTCCTCGATATGCTGCATGATGCCCGCGACATGCACGTTCGTTCCGTCGCAGAGCGCGTCCACATCCACCTCTGTCGCGCCGACAAGGTAGCTGTCCAGCAGCACCGGGTTCTTGCCCGAGACCTGCACAGCGTCACGGATATAGCGTTCCAGATGCGCGTCATCGCGCACGATCTCCATGGCGCGGCCACCCAGCACATAAGACGGGCGGATCACCAGCGGATAGCCGACCTTTTGCGCGATCTCGAACGCCTGTTCGGGGCTGGAGGCAATGCCGTTCACCGGTTGACGTAGGCCCAGCTTGTTCAGAAGCGCCTGGAACCGCTCGCGGTCCTCGGCAAGGTCAATCGCATCGGGCGAGGTGCCAAGGATCGGGATGCCCTCTGCTTCCAGCGCATTGGCCAGCTTGAGCGGTGTTTGCCCGCCAAACTGCACGATCACCCCGTGCAGCGTGCCGTTTTCCTGCTCCACCCGCAGGATTTCCAGCACATGCTCCAGCGTCAGCGGTTCGAAATACAGACGGTCCGAAGTGTCGTAATCGGTCGAGACGGTTTCCGGGTTGCAGTTAATCATGATCGTTTCGTAGCCGACATCGGTCAGCGCGAAGCAGGCATGGCAGCAGCAATAGTCGAACTCGATCCCTTGGCCGATCCGGTTCGGGCCGCCGCCCAGGATCACGACCTTCTTGCGGTCGGACGGGCGCGCTTCGCATTCGGCGTCGCCCATGACCGGGGTCTCATAGGTCGAATACATGTAGGGGGTTTGCGCCTCGAACTCTGCCGCGCAGGTGTCGATCCGTTTGAACACGGCATTCACACCCAGATTGCGGCGGGCGCGGCGGACCTGATCCTCGTCGCGGCCCGTCAGCGTGGCAAGGCGTGCGTCGGTAAAGCCCAGCATCTTGACCTCGCGCAGCCCTTCGGCGGTCACGGGCAGGCCGTTCTTGCGGATGACGGCCTCTGCGTCGATGATCTCTCGAATGCGGGCCAAGAACCATGGGTCGAAGGACGTGGCGGCCTGAATGTCGTCATTGCTCAGCCCTTCGCGCATGGCCTGCGCGATCAGGCGCAAACGGTCAGGGGTCTGGGCGCTGATGGCCTTGATGATCGCGGCACGGTCGGGCGCGCCGGGAATGGCGATCTCGTCAAACCCGCTCAGGCCCGTTTCCATGCTGGCCAGCGCCTTTTGCATGGATTCGTGGAAGGTCCGTCCAATCGCCATCGCCTCGCCCACCGATTTCATGGCGGTGGTCAGCTCGGGTTTCGATCCGGGGAATTTCTCGAATGCGAAACGCGGGATCTTTGTCACAACATAGTCGATGGTCGGCTCGAAGCTGGCGGGCGTGACCTTGGTGATGTCATTGTCCAGCTCGTCCAGCGTGTAGCCCACGGCCAGTTTCGCCGCGATCTTGGCAATCGGAAAGCCGGTGGCCTTGGACGCCAGCGCCGACGAGCGCGACACGCGCGGGTTCATCTCGATCACGACCATGCGGCCATCGGCTGGGTTGATCGCCCATTGCACGTTGGACCCGCCAGTTTCGACCCCGATTTCACGCAGCACGGCAATGCTGCCGTTACGCATGATCTGGTATTCCTTGTCAGTCAGCGTCAGCGCCGGGGCGACCGTGATCGAATCGCCCGTATGAACGCCCATCGGGTCCACGTTCTCGATAGAGCAGACGATGATGGCGTTGTCGGCGCGGTCGCGCACGACTTCCATTTCATACTCTTTCCAACCCAGCAGCGATTCATCGACCAGAATCTGCGCCACGGGTGACGCATCCAGCCCAGAGCGGCAGATGCGTTCATAATCGTCGCGGTTATAGGCCACACCGCCGCCCGTGCCGCCAAGCGTAAAGGCGGGACGGATGATCGTGGGCAGACCGATCTCTTCCAGCGCGGCCATCGCTTCGGCCACACCGGCATTGATGTCGTATTTGCCATTTGCCAGCTTCGGCGCCGCCACGATGGTGGCGCGGGGGTTTTCCAGCCCGATGCGGTCCATCGCCTCGCGGAACAGCTTGCGGTCCTCGGCCATTTCAATGGCCGCGCGGTTCGCGCCGATCAGCTCGACCCCGAATTTTTCCAACACGCCCATATCGGCCAGCGCAAGCGAGGTGTTCAGCCCCGTCTGCCCGCCCATGGTGGGCAGCAGCGCATCGGGGCGTTCCTTCTCGATGATCTTGGCCACGATCTCGGGGGTGATGGGTTCGATATAGGTGGCATCTGCCAGCCCCGGATCGGTCATGATCGTCGCAGGGTTCGAATTGACCAGAATGACCCGATAGCCTTCCTCGCGCAGTGCCTTGCAGGCCTGAGCGCCGGAATAGTCGAACTCGCAGGCCTGCCCGATCACGATGGGCCCGGCCCCGATAATCATGATGGACTGGATGTCGGTTCTTTTCGGCATGGCTGGCCCCCTTGCACGCGCAGGCGCAGGCCCCCGGCCGGGCCCGCGCAAATTGAGGCGGGTTATAGGCAAAGGCCGTGCCAGTGCAACCCCATTCGCGCGGCCGTGTTCCTTGACTTGCCAGTTGCGCGCATAAATTGAATATTAAGAATGTGTCCACTACTCTCGGCTGCGTGCGTTAAGCCAAGACATTTCTGGAAAGTCCTTTTATGATGGAACAGGCCGATTTTCACCGGCGCCGATGGCGAGGTTTGTCTTTGGCTGACGAGAAACAAGAAGCCACGGTTCTTGCGGGTGGCAACGAGCAACGCCTGACAGAGATTCAGGCGCTTGTCGTCATGTTGATAAACCGGATGCTGTCCGCCCCGATCGAAGAGGTGGATAAAGCGGTTCAGGACGGGCTGGCGCAGCTGGGCGCGTTCACCGGGCGTGACCGGGTCTATGTCTTTGTCATCGAAGGAGAGACGGGCAGCAACACGCATGAATGGTGCAGTGATGCCACTGAACCGATGATCGACCAGTTGCAAGACCTGCCGGTTGACGCGTTCGGCTGGTTCCTGGCCCCGATCCAGAAGGGTGTCGCGTTTCATCTGCCCGACATCGCGCAACTGCCTGCCGAATCGGAAGAACGCACGTTTCTGGAACAGCAGGGCATCCGCTCGCTTCTGGTCGTGCCCATGATCGACGAGGACAAGCTCGTGGGGTTCGTGGGTTTCGACAGTGTCAGCAATACCGGCCAGTTCCTGCCGGGTGAGATATACCTGTTGCGTTCTTTCGCCGATGTGGTCCGGTCTGTTCTGATGCGGCGCAAGACAATGATCGAAATGCGCCGCGCGCAAGAGGAGCTGGCGAAGGAACGCGCCTTTCTGAAAGGCATTGTCAGCACCAACGCGGCGGGGTTCGTCGTTTTGTCGGAAACCGGCACCATCGTCTACGCCAATGACGAGGCAGAGCGCGTTCTGGGCGTGACGATAGAAGAGATGATGGGGCAGGCCTACAATTCCCCGAACTGGCGGATCACCGATATCAATGGCAAGCGCGTTCGCGACCGGGATGAGCCGTTCGCGATCGTCAAACGCACAGGCCAACTGGTCGAGAACCACCGCATCGCGCTGCATTGCCCCGACGGGGTGCGCTACGCGTCCATCAACGCAGCACCGATTGCGCGCGACGGGATTGATGCGGCATCGGTCGTCTATTCCGTCACCGATGTAACCGACCTTGTTCTGGCCGAGCAAGCCCGCGAAACCGCGCTGCAAGAAGCGCATCGCGCGAATATCGCGAAGTCGAATTTCCTCGCGAAGATGAGCCATGAAATCCGCACGCCGCTGAACGGTATTCTGGGGATCTCTGACATTCTGGAAGAGATGATCGAAGACCCCGCCCAGGTGCGCATGTTGGATGTTCTGCGCGACAGCGGCGGGCTGTTGATGGGCATCATCAACGATCTTCTGGACATGTCCAAGATAGAGGCCGACGCGCTGGAGCTGGAATCCACCGCCTTTTCGCTGAGCAAACTCGCGCGCCGCACCGAAGAAGTGCACACGCTGCGCGCCTCGGAAAAGCAGTTGTCTTTCGCCGTGACGATAAAAGACGTGCTGGCCAAGGACCGGCTTGGCGATCCGCAGCGCCTGATGCAAATCCTGCACAACCTGATCTCGAACGCGATCAAGTTCACCGAAAAGGGCTTTGTCAGCGTCTCGATTTCAGCGCCAGACAAAGACAGCGTTATCCTGACCGTCGAAGACAGCGGCATCGGTATGACAGAGGCGCAACATGCCCGCCTGTTCGAACCCTTCGTTCAGGCCGACAGCAGCATCTCGCGCCGTTTCGGGGGCACTGGCCTTGGCATGTCGATCGTGCGCAACCTTGTCGACTTGATGGGCGGTCAGATCGACACCAAAAGCGCGCCGGATGTCGGCACAAGCATTACCGTGCGACTGCCGATCCCCGTGGCTCCCGACGATGCCCCACATGCAGCCGCCCCCAAGCCCATGTCGAGCGCGGCGCGCAAATTGCCCGAATTGTCGATCCTTGCCGCGGATGACAATCGCACCAACCAGATGATCCTCAGCATCATGCTGGGCCAGCTTGGCGCGCGTGTCACTTTGGCGAATGACGGGCTGGACGCTCTGGAGAAAAGCCGGAAAGAACGCTTTGACCTGATGATCCTCGACATTTCCATGCCGGGGATGGACGGTGTCACGTTGCTGAACACCATCCGCTGCGAAAAAATGCGCGCGGGCCGGACGAAGATACCGGCCTTCGCCTTTACGGCGAATGCTATGTCAGACCAGGTCGACAGCTATCTGAAAGCCGGGTTCGATGCGTGCCTGACCAAGCCGCTGAAACTGGAACGCCTGCACGACACCCTGCTTCAGTTCTTCGCCGTGGCGGATTGATCAGGCGGCTGGCGCGCCTGTTACGGTCAGAATCGGCCCTTGCGCGGCTTTTGCATCGTCTTGGTCATGGGTGACAAGGATCGTCGGCAATCCTTTGGCCTGTTCAAAGGTGAAGGCCCGCATCTGGTCGCGCAGCGCCGCATCCAGCTTCGAGAAGGGTTCGTCCAGCAAAAGTGCCCTCGGTGCGCTGAGAAGCGTCCGCATCAGCGCCACGCGGGCGCGCTGCCCGCCCGACAGCGTGGCCGGGTCACGCGTGCCCATGCCGCCTAGCCCGGCCTTGCCTAGCGCGTCCTCTATCCGGGCGGCGCGGTCAGGCGTGTCGCGCGACAGCCCGAAGCCCAGATTGCCCGCGACCGAAAGGTGCGGAAACAGGATGTCATCCTGAAACAACAGCCCCATCTGGCGGCGATGGGTGGGCAGATGCGTCACGTCCCGCCCATCCAGCCATATTCGCCCGCTGAGCGTGAAGGCGGGCGGCAAAGCGCCCACGATGGCGGCCAGTAGGGTCGATTTCCCGCACCCGGACGGCCCCATGATGGTCAGCACCTCGCCTGCCGCGACGGTCAGGTCCAGCGAGACCATGGGGGCGCCGTCGCGCAGGATGCGCAGGTCGTCCAGCCGTAGGCTCATGTCACTTTCAACCCCGACCTGCGCCGCGCGACAAGGGCTGGCGCGGCCAAGGCCAGCGCGAAAACCAGCATCGGCAGCGCCATTTGCACCACCGCCCAGACCCCGATCAGCCGCCGGTTGCCAGAGGCGGCGAGCGCCACCGCCTCTGTCGTGACGGTGCCGACACGGCCCGCGCCGATCAAGAGCGTGGGCAGGTATTGCGCGATGGAGGTCGCAAAGCCCACGGCAAACGCAATGAAAAGCGCCCGCAACAGCATGGGCAGGCGCACCGTCAGCAACACCCGCCATGGTCCTGCGCCAAGGGATGCCGCCGTCAGCCCCGCACGCGCGTCCCATGCGCGCCACGGGTCCGACAATGACAGCGCCACATAAGGCAGCACGAAGACCAGATGCACCGCCAGCACCGCGCCCCAAGACCCGTCCAGCCCAAGCCAAAGCGCAAAGGCCGACAGCCCCGGCAGGAATGCGATCTGCGGCACCAGAAGCGGCAGGTAGATGATGCCTAGAAGCCGCGATGCCCCGGCCTGCAAATAGCCAATGGTCAGCCCCAACGCGATCAGGGCAGAGGCGGCTGCCAGCCCCGCGCTTGTGCCCGCCAGCCGCCAAAGCTGCGCCGACTGGTCCGCCCAGACGCGCCAGCCGAAGCTTTGCGGCAAAAGGTCGGGAAAGCGCCACAGGCCCGCGACGGACCAAAGCGCCAGCCCCGCCAGCCCCGCGCCCACGCCCAGCCCGATCAGCGCCATGGGCAGGGCGCTTGCAATGCGCAAGGGTGCGTCCAGCGCCTGCCCGCGCCCGCCGCCCGCGGCCCAGATGCGCCCGCGTGCCGCGATCAGGCGTTCTGCCAGCAGCCACGCGCCCAAGGCCGCCAGAACCAGCAGCAATTGCAAAAGTGCCCCGGCGCTGGCCATGAAACGCAGGCTCAGGTCGGGCGCGGTCATCCAGTCCAGCACTTGCACTGCCAGCGTGGGCGGGCGTGTTGGCCCAAGGATAAGCGCCACATCGACCACCGACATGGAATAGGCCAGAACCGCGAAAACCGGCAGGCGGATTTGGGTATAAACGGCGGGCAGCACGGTCTTGACCCAGCCGGTGACGCGGCCATAGCCAAGGCTGCGCGCCACGGCCATGCGCCGTGCGCTGTCGGCTTGGCCAAGCGCGGCGAGGGTCATCAGCAGCAGGAAGGGCACTTCCTTCATCACCAGCCCCGCGATCAGCGCAAGGCCCGAAGGGTCATTCACGATCAGCAGGTCGGGCGGTCGCTGCCACCCCGTGGCCCATGGCGAGATTGCACGCGCAAACCAGCCCGAGGGGGCGATCAGAAAGGCCAACCCGAATGCCGCCGCTGCATGGGGCAGCGATAAAAGCGGCGCAAGCAGGCTTGTGACAACCCGAAAGCTGCGGGTGCCCTGCCATGCCGCCACGATCAACAGCGTGATAGCCAGCGACAGGATCGTCGCAGCCAGACCCGTCACCAGTGACAGCCGCACCGATGCCCCAATCCCCGGCCAGTCCAGCAGCGCGCGCCATGGGGCAAGCGCGAAAGCTGTGCCCCCCAATGCCGGGAAATAGCCGAAGGCGGGCAGCACCACGCCCGCCAGCCCCGCCGCGACCGGCAGCGCCATCAGCGCGACCACCAGTCCCGGCGCGGCGCGGATCACTGGGCTGTGCCGTAGCGCGCGGTCCAGTCGGCGGCGACGCGGGTCATCCAGCTTGGGTGCGGCTCTAGCAGGCCGGTGCCCATCTGGTCGGGCGCAAGGGTTGCGATGCCCAACTCCAGCGCGTCAAAGCGGGCGCGGTCCTCTGGGGCAAGCCGGTCCATGCCCAGCACTGTCTGAAAGCCCAGAACGGCAGGGTCTTGGGCCAAGGCCTGGATTTCCGGGTCAAGGATCAGGTTCGCCAGCACCAGCGCACCCGCTTGGTTCGTGGCATTATAGGGGATCGACAGGTAGGATGAATTGGCCAGCGTGCCTTCGTCGAAGACCATGGTGCGCACCGTGTCGGGCAATTCGCCATCGGCAATGGCGGCAGAGGCGCGGCCGGGGTTGAAGCTGAAGCCTATGTCAACCTCGCCATCTGCCAGAAGCTGGCCAAGCGCGGGCTCATTCGCCGGGTAGGCGCGGCCGGAGCGCCACAGGTTGGGCGTGATCTCGTCCAGAAACGCCCAAAGGGGTGCTGTGACCGCGTCGTAATCGACGGTCTCGGAAGGCTGAAGCAGAACCGACGGGTCATCCAGCACCCCGTAGAGCGCCTGTTTCAGAAAGCTTGTGCCAAGGAAATCGGGCGGCTGCGGATAAGTGAAGCGGCCCGGATTCTCGGCTATCCATGCGCGCAGGGCGTTTAGCGAGCGGGGCGGCTCTGGCACCGTGGCGCTGTCATATTCGAACACCATCTGGAACATGGCCCATGGGCTGCCATAGCCTTCGACCGGCAGGGTAAAGTCGATCAGGATCGCGGGGTTCGCATCGGTGTCGACCAAGGGCCAATTGGGCAGGCTTTCGGCAAAGGGGCCGAAGAGCAGGCCTTGGTCCTTCATGGACGCGAAATTCGCGCCGTTGATCCAGATCGCATCGACCGCGCCACCCGTGTCACGCCCAGCCGCACGCTCTGACACAACCCGCGTGACGGCATCGGCGGTATCGGCCAGACGCACATGTTCCAGCGTGACCCCGTGACGCTCGGACAGCTCTGCGCCCACCTGCGCGATAAAGGCGTTGATGCGCGGATCGCCCCCCCATGCGTGCCAATACACCGTCTGGCCGCGCGCCTGTTCCAGCACCGCGGGCCAATCTGCCGGGTCCGGGGTCTGGGCCGTGGCGGGCATGGCAAATGCCAGCGCGGACGCGGCAAGGCAGGTCAAAAATCGCATGGAATGGTCCTTCCTGTTTTCCTTCTATGTGCCTTTACGCTAAGAAACTGTCAAAGGTTACGGCAAGTTTCAGGTTGCGACACCTTAACGTGAAACAATCGGTGCGCGTGTTGCGTATAGTGACCAGACACACCGCCGCGCCCATCCCTCCCGAGGTTCCATGTTCGACCGCCACCTGCGCCCCCTGATCGACCCGCCGCTGAACATGATCGGCGGGCAACTTGCGCGCACGGGGTTGACGGCGAATGCCGTCACGCTCATCGGGCTGGCCTTTGGCTTGGCCGGAGCGGGCGCCATAGTCTTGGGGCAGTTCTACCTTGCGATTGCGCTTATCTTGGCGTCGCGGGTGGCCGATGGTCTGGATGGTGCCGTGGCCCGCGCCCATGGTGTCACGGATTTCGGCGGCTATCTGGATATTACCAGCGATTTCGTCTTTTACGCCGCGATCCCCTTGGCCTTCGTGCTTTATGACCCGGCCAGCAATGGCGTGGCGGGGGCAGTGCTTTTGGCCAGTTTCTACATCAACGGGGCGTCGTTTCTGGGCTATGCGATCCTGGCAGAGAAGAAGCAGATGCGCAGCGACAGCCACGGGGTGAAGTCGCTCTATTTCACCGGTGGCTTGCTGGAAGGCGCCGAAACCATCGCCTTTTTCATCGCGCTCTGCCTATGGCCCGCATGGTTCGCGCCGCTGGCCTATGTGTTCGCGGCACTTTGCGCGCTGACCATGGCCGCGCGTCTTGCCTTGGCGGCGCGCGTCTTTCGCGACTAACGCTTGGGTTTCGGGGCTGCCATATCGACCGGCCCGCCCATTTCAGACGGCAGCGACAGTTTCGCCACCTGCTCGGCAATGGGCTGAACGGAAAGCGGATGTGTCGTGCCAGAGAATTTTGCTGGATCGTCCATCTCGCGCCATGCGCCGTCATGGTAGACATCCAGTGCTGAAAAGCGTGCCTTGTAGTCCATCTTGGGACTGCCGGGCACCCAATAGCCCAGATACACATAGGGCAGGCCCACCCGGCGCGCGAGCTCGATCTGGTCAAGGATCATGAAGCTGCCCAGCGACTGGTCGCGCAGCGCGGGGTCGAAAAAGGAATACACAAGGCTCAGCCCGTCATCGAGCACATCGCTTAGGCAGGCGGCGACAAGCGGGCCGTTGGGGCCGGTCGCGGCATCGCGGTATTCCAGCACGCGGGTGCGCACCGGCGTTTCTTCGACCATGGCGGAATATTCAAACACGTCCATATCCGCCATGCCGCCATGGGTGTGGCGATGGTCCAGGTAGCGGCGGAACAGGGCATATTGGTCTTCGGTCGCCCATGCGCTGGTCACATCGCGTTGCAAATGCGCGTTGCGCTTCAAAATACGGCGCTGCGAGCGCGAGGGTTTGAAATCCTCCACCCGGATGCGCGCCGACAGGCACGCCGCGCAATCGGCGCAAGAGGGCCGATACAGCACGTTCTGAGACCGCCGGAAGCCCTGTTGCGACAGCTTGTCATTCATTGCTTCGGCATGTTCGCCATGCAGCGCCGTGAACAGCTTGCGCTCCATCCGGCCCGGCAGGTAGGGGCAGGGTTGTGGCGCGGTCACGTAGAACTGCGGAACTGTCGGCAGGGAATGACGCATCAGGTGCTCTTGGTCACAGAAAACCAGCAGAGGCTAGCAAGCGTTTCGGCATCTGCCAAGCCTGCATTCAAGGCGATGCGCTTATTCCGGCGCTACCTTGTGCAGCATCGTCGTCGACAGCAGGTAATCGTGCAACCCTTGCCGCTGAGGTGACAGCAATATCAACGCAACGGAAACAATCTGAAGCGGAAACACCGTCCACATGACCGCATGTGCCCCGCTATACAGCAACGCCGTGGTGGTATCGGGTGCCCGCCCATTCAGGTGGCGCCATTTCAGCGCCATCATCATCATGCCCAAGGTGGCCCCGTAGCGCGACAGCATCACCGTGCGATAGGCCACAGAGACGGCGGCGAACAGAAGCGGCAGCAGGAACGCGCTGAGAAACAGGGTCAACACCAGCCCGACCAGCGTGAGCGCGACGGTGACAAGCAGGTCGATGGTCCATGCACCGACCCGCTTGAAGGGCACATCGGCGTAGAATTCGGGCTGAAGCGCCGGGTCTGGCAAGGTCATTCGGTAAAATCCGCGACTGTGACTTTGGCAACAGAGATAAGGACGCGTGGCGCGATTGAAAAGACATGGCGCGGCGTTCCCGCCGCCGCAAAGACCGTTTCAAAGTCCAAAAGGCAGGGGTCGGCCCATGTTTTTGGCGCGGTCAGATGGCCGATAGGGGCCACCCCGCCGATGGCAAAGCCCGTCACTTCGCGCACCTGAGCGGCATTGGCGCGGCCCAACGCCTCGCCCGCAAGCGCGCTTGCTTTCGCTGCATCTATCCGATTGCCGCCTGCGGTCAGGAACAGGTAAAGCGCGCCGCTGGATTGTCCCGCAAACAGGATCGACTTCACGATCTGGTCCAACTCGCAGCCGCATGCCTGTGCCGCCAGTTCGGCGGTGCGCGCCTCTCCGGGTTCAGAGATGGTGTTGGCAAGGCCCGCATCCTGCAAGGCGCGGGCCACGCGGGCGACCGATCTACTCAAGGGTTTCCAGAACCTCTGCCAAGGTGCCGATCAACTGGTCGATATGTGACTTCTCGATAATCAGCGGTGGCGACATGGCGATGATGTCGCCCGTGGTGCGGATCAGGATGCCCTTGTCATAGGCTTTCAGGAACGCATTGAACGCGCGCTTCGTGGGCGCACCCGCAATCGGTTCCAGTTCCACCGCGCCGATCAGCCCCAGATTGCGGGTGTCGATGACATGGCGATGACCTTTCAGCGAATGCACGGCCTCTTCCCAATAGGGGGCGATGGCATCGGCGCGGGCGAACAGATCGTCCTGCTTGTAGGTTTCCAGCGTCGCCAGACCTGCGGCAGAGGCAATGGGATTGCCCGAATAGGTATAGCCGTGGAACAGCTCGATCAGGTTCTCCGGCCCGTGCATGAACGCGTCGTGAATATCCGCAGAGGTCAGCACCGCCCCCATCGGGATCACGCCGTTGGTCAGACCCTTGGCACAGGTAATCATGTCGGGCGTCACGTCGAAATGCTGCGCGGCAAAGGCGCTGCCAAGGCGGCCGAAGCCGGTGATGACCTCGTCGAAGATCAGCAGAATACCATGCTTGCGCGTGATCTCGCGCAGGCGCTGCAAATAGCCCTTGGGCGGGATCAGAACGCCGGTGGACCCGGCCACGGGTTCGACGATCACGGCCGCGATCGTGTCGGCCCCGTGCAGCGCGACGATACGCTCCAGATCATCCGCCAGATGCGCGCCATGTTCCGGCATCCCGCGCGACCATTGGTTTTCCGGCAGATGCGTGTGGGGCAGGTGGTCGACACCGGCCAGCATGGTACCGAAATGGCGGCGGTTGTTAACAATGCCGCCCACTGAAATGCCGCCGAAGTTCACCCCGTGATAGCCGCGCTCGCGCCCGATCAGGCGGGTGCGGCTGCTGTCGCCGCGCGCGCGGTGGTAGGCGATGGCAATCTTTAGCGCGGTTTCCACGCTTTCGGACCCGGAATTGGTGAAGAAGGCGTGATCTATGCCATCTGGGGCCAGATCGACCAGCCGGTTGGCCAATTCGAACGCCTTGGGGTGGCCCATCTGGAAGGCGGGGGCATAATCCAACTCTGTCGCCTGTTTCTGGATGGCTTCTGTAATCAGCGGGCGGGCATGACCCGCGTTGCAGCACCACAGGCCCGCCGTACCGTCCAGAATCTGCCGCCCGTCAGAGGTGGTGTAATGCATCCCCTCGGCGGCGACCAACATGCGCGGGGCCGATTTGAATTGGCGGTTCGCGGTAAACGGCATCCAGAAGGCGCGCAGGTCATTGGGGGTGGGGCGGTCCAGCATCGGTGGCTCCTGATATGCGGGGTGACTTGGCCAAGACGCTACCATAATAGCCGGCCCGCGCAAGCCCGACCGGCGCTTGAACCGGGCAGCACTTTGGGGCATTTCCTTTGGCAAAACATGGGTAGGAGACTGACATGAGCCGCGCTTTTCTATTTCCCGGTCAAGGGGCACAAACCATCGGGATGGGCCGCGCGCTGGCCGACACTTACCCGGCGGCGAAAGACGTATTCCAAGAGGTGGATGACGCGCTGGGCGAAAGCCTGTCGGCGCTGATCTGGGAGGGCGATATCGCCGAGCTGACCCTGACCGCCAATGCCCAGCCCGCGCTGATGGCCACGTCGCTGGCCACGCTGCGCGCGCTTCAGGCCGAAGGCGTGGCGATCACCGACGCGGCCTTTGTCGCAGGGCATTCGCTGGGGGAATATTCGGCGCTTGCGGCGGCAGAGGCGCTGAGCGTGACCGACGCGGCGAAACTGCTGCGCATCCGGGGCCGCGCGATGCAGGCGGCCACACCCGTGGGCGA
Source organism: Roseibaca sp. Y0-43 (assembly GCF_020667835.1). Taxonomy (GTDB): domain Bacteria; phylum Pseudomonadota; class Alphaproteobacteria; order Rhodobacterales; family Rhodobacteraceae; genus Roseinatronobacter. The sequence continues at coordinate 395,364 of NZ_JAFMPR010000001.1, read as the reverse complement.
GGGCGCGATGGCGGCGCTGTTGGGGCTGGATTTTGCGACCGTCACCGAGGTAGCGCAGGAGGCAGCGCAGGGCCAGGTTTGCCAAGCCGCCAATGACAATGACCCCGCGCAGGTGGTGGTGTCGGGCCACAAGGCGGCGGTCGAGCGCGCGGTAGAGATCGCGAAAGCCCGCGGCGCAAAGCGCGCGATGCTTCTGCCCGTCTCTGCGCCGTTTCATTGCGCGTTGATGCAACCCGCTGCCGATGTGATGGCCAATGCCTTGGCCGATGTCACGCTGAATGCCCCGGTTGTGCCCGTGGTCGCCAATGTCCGCGCCGAAGCCGTGAGCGACGCCGACACGATCCGCAAGCTGCTGATAGAGCAGGTCACTGGGTCTGTGCGCTGGCGCGAGTCCATTGCGTGGATGGCGGCGCAGGGCGTGACCGAGTTCTGGGAAATCGGCGCGGGCAAGGCGCTGTCGGGCATGGTCAAGCGCATTGCCAAAGAGGCCGGCACGCGCAACTTTGCGACGCCAGAGGACGTGGCGGCACTGCGCGCCTGACCAAGAGGCCCCGGATCAAGTCCGGGGCGCGTGTCGCTTAAGGGATGATGCGGGCGTATTTGACGCCGGCGAGCGATGCGCCCGCCAGAATGCCCGACTGGCCGAACACAACCGCGATCACGGGGGCGAATTGCGTTGTCGTTTCTGCCCCGAGCGAGCCGCCCTGCGAGGGGGTCGCATAGCGCAAATCCGCGCTGGCTGCCCAGCCTTCGGAATAGCGGAAATCCGACAGGGCCTGTTCGGTCATGAAGAACAGCGCATGGGCATATTGCTGTGCGCCGATTTGCAGGCCGACGCTGGCGCGTGTGGCCGAATAGTAATCCACCGTCGCATCGTTGATGCGCAGCGCCCCGCGCCCGTAGGCACCGCCCACGAACAGTCCGGCTTCGGTCACGACCGGGATGTAGAGGATGCCGCGCGCGTTGCGGAACAGCTCTTCAAGGCTGGGATACGTGTTGCGCAGGTAGTCGCGCGCCGCGTCGACCCGTGCATCCAGCCGGTCGGCCCCCTGGCCCCCGACCGGGTTGCCACATGCCGCCAATGCCGTCGAAACGCCTGCTAACCCCGCGAGCGTGAACGCCCGCCTGTTCATCTGTGTCATTGCTCTGCCTCTGGTATGGTGATCGCTTTGTGCGACTTTTGCCAAAAGATAACGCGAATGCCGCCCCTTGTCACCTGCAAGGGGCGGCCCTTGGCAGTTACTTGCGCAAAGCCTCGGCCACGCGCGGGGCGAAATAGGTCAGAACCCCGTCGCAGCCTGCGCGCTTGAAGGCCATCAGGCTTTCCAGCATGACCTTGTCGCCATCCAGCCAGCCGTTTTGTGCCGCTGCCATCAGCATCGCGTATTCGCCCGACACCTGGTAGGCGAAGGTCGGGCGCTGGAAGCGGTCCTTGACGGCGCGGCAGATGTCCAGATAGGGCATTCCGGGTTTGACCATGACCATATCGGCCCCTTCGGCCAGATCGCGGGCTACGCAGGCCAAGGCCTCTTCGCGGTTGGCGGGGTTGATCTGGTAGGTCGCCTTGTCGCCCACCAGTCGCGCGCCCGCGCCCACCGCATCGCGGAAGGGGCCGTAAAAGCCGCTCGCGAATTTCGCGGCATAGGACAGGATCGCCACGTCGCGGTGCCCGGCGGCTTCCATGGCGCAGCGCAGCGCGCCGATGCGTCCGTCCATCATGTCGGACGGGCCGAGGATATCGGCCCCCGCTTCGGCCTGGGCCAGCCCCATCTTGACCAGCGCTTCGACGGTTTCGTCATTCACGATCTGACCGTCCACGACGAAGCCGTCATGGCCATTGGCGTTATAGGGGTCGAGCGCGATGTCGGTCATGACCATCAGCTCTGGCAGTTCCGCCTTCAAAATGCGGATAGCGCGGTTGGTCAGGTTTTCCGGGTTCCACGCCTCGGCGCAATCTTCGGTGCGCAGCTCTTGCGCGGTATAGGGAAAGAGGCAGATCGCCGGGATACCAAGGGCCAGTGCACGTTCAGCGGCGGGCAGCAGACGATCAAGCGACAGGCGGCTGACACCGGGCAGCGAGGCGATAGGCTCTTCCACGCCCGCGCCGTCGCGGATGAAAACCGGCCAGATCAGGTCGCTCACGGACAGCCCGTTTTCCTGCACCATCTCGCGCAGGGCGCGGGTGCGGCGCAGGCGGCGCATACGGGCGGCGGGGAAGGGGGCGGGGCTTTGCATGTCTGTCACCTATCACGGGGCTTTGCGCTTTGGTGCCACGCGCCCGCCCGAAAGGAAAGCGGCGCGTTAGCGAAACACCATCAGGGCAGAGAGCGCCAGAAGCGCCGCCATGATGCGCATGAACACTTTCCAGCGCGCGGGCGAAGACAAAAGCGTGGTCAGAAGCGCGCCCGCGCTGGTCCAGAACAGGCAGACGAACAGGTTCACGCTGCTGAAGGCCGTGGCCAGCCGCGCCGATTCCAGAACCGGCCCCAACCCCGCGCCATAGCCTGCCGAGGCTGCGAAGGCGACCGCCCAGACCTTGGGGTTGATCCATTGAAACAGCACCGCCTGCCACAGTGTCATGGGTTTGCCGTCGTCCTTGGCCTGCGCGGCGGGGCGGCGTGTGGCGTTGAAATAGTTCCACGCCATATAGAGGATCCAGCCTGCCGCGAGTGATTTCAGCACCAGCGCCAGCGCCGGGTTGGCAAGGATCAGCGCACCCACGCCCAAGCCAGTGACCGCGCCGATCACGCCCACGCCCAGCACCACGCCGAACAGATGCGGAAGGCTGCGCTTGAGCCCGAAACGCGCGCCAGAGGCCGTGAGCATGATGACATTCGGCCCCGGAGAGAACAGGCCAAGGAACATGAAGCTGTAAAGAAGTGGGTCGAAGAACACGGTTCATTCCCTGCGATTGAAAACCCCGGCGCAAGCTGCGCCGGGGGCAATGTTTAACTCGCGAAGTTTCCGGGTGCTAGCCCCCGCCAAGCATGTAACTTGGGAACCACAACACGATGGACGGGAAGGCCACACACAGCATCAGCCCGAAGATCTGCAACATCACGAAGGGAATGATCCCCTTGTAGATGTCCTGAATGCGCACTTCGGGCGGGGCCACGCCCTTCATGTAGAACAGCGCAAAGCCGAAGGGCGGTGTCAGGAAACTGGTTTGCAGGTTGACCGCCACAAGGATCAGGAACCAGATGATGATCGGCTGGCTGATGCCCTCCCAATCGCCCACATGGCCGCCGAAATCCAGCAGACCGACGATGGGGGCGAAAATCGGCAGCACGATCAGCGTGATCTCGATCCAGTCGAAGAAGAAGCCAAGGAAGAACACCATCGCCAGAAGCACGATCAGGATGGACCAGGGTCCGGCGCTGCTGCCATTGATGATGTCGATGATCAGGTGCTCGCCACCAATCGATTTGAACACGAAGGCAAAGGCCGTTGCGCCAACGAAGATGCCGAACAACATGGCCACGGTCAGCGCAGAGCGGCGGCAGACCTCCACGAAATTCTCCCAGTTCAGCTGCTTGTTGAACGCGGCCAGCAGGATGGACCCGAAGGCACCGACGCCCGCGGCCTCTGTCGGCGTGGCAAAGCCCAGGAAGATCGAGCCAAGCACACATAGGATCAGGAAGATCGGCGGGATAAAGCTACGGAAGATCATCGCCCAGAATTCGCCGCGCGTGGCCGGGCCCATATCTTCGTCCATGGGCGGGGCAAGCTGCGGCTTGAAGCGGCAGATGACCAGCAGATAGACGAAATACAGCGCGGCCAGCAGCAGCCCCGGCATAAGCGCCGCGATGAACACCGTGCCCACCGGCACCGACAACAGGTCGGACATGATGACCAGCATGATCGAGGGCGGGATCAGAATGCCCAGCGTGCCCGAGGATGCGATCGTCCCCGTGGCCAGCGGCATGGAATAGCCCGCCTTCATCATCACCGGCAGGGCCATCAGCGTAATCATCACGACCGACGCGCCGATGATGCCCGTGGTCGCGGCCATGATCGTGCCCATCAGCGTGACCGACAGCGCCAGACCACCCGGCACGCGGCGCAGCATGACTTGAAGCGCATAAAGCAGGTCACGCGCCGCGCCGGATTTCTCAAGCATGGTGCCCATGAAGGTGAACATGGGTATGGCCACAAGGACCAGACTTTCCATTGTCCCCCCGTAGATGCGCAGGGGGATCAGCGTCAGCTGTTGCAGGCGGAAGGTGCCCGCCAGATCGCCAAGCACGGCAAACAGAAGCGCGATGCCGCCAAGGATGAAGGCAACCGGGTATCCGCTGAACAAGAGGATTGCCAGCACCGCGAACATCACGAGCGGCAAGTATTCGATGAGGAATTCCATTTTCTTCGGGTCTCCGCTCAGGCGTGTTTCACGTCGGCCGAGGTATCGTCATCCTCTGCCGGGGCGGGGTTCTGGTGGCTATGCGCGTAGTAGTTGGAGCGCGCGCGCAGGCTGGGCGGGCCGAACAGGTAGACCACGCATTTCAGCGCAACCGACATACCGGCAAGCGCGATCAGCGCGAAACCGAAAGGCAGCATACCCTTTATGATGAACCGATGCGGCAGACCCGTGGTGGATGCAGAACTCTCACCAATTTCCCAAGACCGAAGCGCGTTCTCAATGCCGTATTCCATAACTACGTAGCAATATGGCACCATGAACAAGATAGATCCTGCAAGTTCGATCCAGACGCGGGTGCGCGGCTTCAACGTATCGCGCACAAGTTCGATTCTGACATGTGCATCCTGTATGTAGGCATAGCCCAATACCAAAAGAAACAGAGTCGCATGTAAATGCCACTCATACTCCTGAACGCGGGTCGAACTGAACAGCGAGTACCATTCTGTCTCTGTCCATGTCGGATCGAACCCAAGATACTGGCGCTGTGTCACGTCGTACATGATCGCAAAGATCAGGATGCTGAACAGCACGACAGCAGCAGAAATACCCACGCGGTTCAGGAAAGTCGCAAGTCCGTCGCTCGCCGCAAGCAGGTTCTGATGAAGAAGCAACCGGCCCCGCGCCATTCCAAAGATCAGGATAGCCAGAAGCAGCGCTGTCAGGCCAAGCATCAGATAGAACGCATAGGGTGAGAACGCATCGTAATAGGCCAGAAGCTCTGCGGCTTCCTCATCACCGCGATTTGCCTGTCGACGCAACCCGTTGAACTGTCTGTCGGTCAGCGAGAAAGGTTGGGCGAACATGATCCCGAACCAGCCAAGAACGCTGGCAGCAGCAAATGTGCCGGGATTGGCCTGCAACAACGCCGCGCCGACCAGAGAGGCGATCAAGACCGCGAGCGTCGGCAAAATTTCGTTGGAGCTTGCGGGTAGGACGCTTAGCCAGAATGCCGCAGCGAGTGCAACGACTGCCAGCACAGTTCCGCTCAGTTCCTTGAGGACCATCGGACGTCTCCGTGAATTCTGAAAAAAGGCCGCGCAACCCGATCAGGATGCGCGGCGCATGACTGGCCCTGTATGGGCCAGTCAGACCTTGTGTTACTTCAGGAAGCCCAGGTCGCCCCAGATTTTGTAGTTTTCACGGAACGCCGCGTAGCTTTCATACACACGGGCAAAATCTGCGTCTGCGGCCGATTCTTCCGCAACCACTTCCATCCAGGCAGCCTCGAGAGCGGTCAGCAACTCGTCAGAAAGCGTGTTCAGAGTGACACCGTTCCCCACCAACTCTTGCAGAGCACTGAACTGTAGGTATTCACCCTCTGCCAGACCGTAGGCAAGGTTCGCGTCACACACGGTTTCGATTTTGAACTGCGTGCTTTCGTCAAGGCTCTCCCACAGGTCGAGATTGATCAGCAGGTCATAGAAGGTCGACTGCTGGTGCCAGCCCGGGAAATAATACTGGCTTGCAACCTGATAGAAGCCCGAGCTGAGATCCACGGCGGGCATCGAGAACTCGGTCGCGTCGATGGTGCCCAGTTCCAGAGCCGGGAAGATGTCGCCACCGGCCAGAAGCTGCGTGGACACGCCCATCTTTTCCATGACCTTCGCGCCCAGACCGAAGAAGCGCATGGTCAGGCCTTGCAGGTCTTCTGGGGTATTGATGGGCTCACGGAACCAGCCTGCCGCTTCGGGAGCGGTCACGGCGCAGGGCAGCGATTTGATGTTGTGACGTTCATACAACTCGGTCAGGAATTCCTGACCGCCACCGAACTTCATCCATGCCAGATACTCACCAGCTTGCGGACCGAAGGGGACAGCCGCCAAGAGCTGTAGCGCAGGCACACGCCCTGCCCAGTAACCTGGGTTTGACCAACCAGCTTCCACCGCGCCGGTGCCCACTGCGTCAAATGCCTCGAATGCCGGTACGATTGCGCCGGGCTCTTGGAAGACCACCTCGATCTCGCCATCGGTGATCTGCGTGATCTGTTCGGCCACGCGCTTGCCCATGGTGCCGAGCTGAGTCAACGAACCCGGGAAGGTCGATTGCATATTCCAGGTTTCTTGTGCCTGTGCGGTCCCGGCGATCAAGCCAGCGCACAGCGCGGTCGTGGTCAAAAAGGTCTTCATGTCGGTTCTCCTCCACCGTTGATGCTTTTTTTGTATCGCTATCCAGTCCCGGACAGCGCACGAGGTCAAGCAGAGAGTCTGTTGATCGGTAATTTTCTTGCGCCAAAACGGGCAAAAAAAGAACGTGCCGTGCCTCCCTCCCTGTCTTGGTAAAATGAACTTACCAATTTAAGCAAGGAAAAAATCGCTGCGACGGCATGACGCAGCGATGTTAGCGCCGCGTCGCGTGTGTTTGAACGGATTTACACCCCGTCAGAGCGAATTGACCTTCGCCGAGGCTCGCGCCATGGTCTGCTCATGTCATTCGGTCCCATCACCCGCTGCCCCATCCCTCATGACCCCGAATCGGGCCAAGAGGTGCGCCGCGCATTCGCAGAACAACCGGCCGACCTTGCGGATTTGCTGGCTGGTGCCGCCGGGTGCAGCCCCTACCTGAAAGCCCTCATGCTGCGCGAGCGTGACTGGCTGGAAACCGCGTTTTCCGACGGGCCGGACCGGGCCTGCGACGCGGAACTGCGTGGGCTGTCCGCATGTGCCTTGCCCGATCTCGGCTCTCGGCTGCGCCGTGCCAAGCGCCGTGTTGCCCTCATGGCGGCGCTGGCCGATCTTGGTGGTGTCTGGTCGCTGGACCAGGTGACCGGCGCGCTGACCGATCTGGCTGACCGCGCAACCCATGCCGCCCTGACCGCGCTGGTGGCCGAGGAAATCCGCCGCCGCAAACTGCCCGGCAAGACCGAGGAAGACGCCGCTACAGGCGCGGGTATGGTCGTGCTGGCCATGGGCAAGATGGGCGCGCGAGAGCTGAACTACTCGTCTGACATCGACCTGATTTGCCTGTTCGACCAGGACGCTTTCGCCCCCGATGACTATCACGAGGCCCGTGCCGCCTTTATCCGGGTGGCGCGCAAGATGTGCGGCCTTCTGTCCGACATCACCGAAGAGGGCTACGTCTTTCGCACCGACCTGCGCCTGCGCCCCGACCCGTCGGTCACGCCCGTCTGCCTGTCCATGGACGCGGCGGAACGATATTACGAAAGCCTTGGGCGCACATGGGAACGCGCCGCCTATATCAAGGCGCGCCCCTGTGCCGGCGATCTAGAGGCGGGGGCGCGGTTTCTGGACGGGTTGCGCCCCTTTGTCTGGCGCAGGCATCTTGATTTCGCGGCAATCCAGGACGCCCATGACATGCGCTTGCGCATCAAGTCCCACAAGGGGCTTGGCGGCGCGCTGTCGCTGGACGGCCATAACCTGAAACTGGGCCAAGGCGGCATTCGCGAGATCGAGTTCTTCACCCAGACCCGCCAATTGATCGCGGGCGGACGCGACCCCGACCTGCGCAGCCCCCGAACGGTCGAAGGGTTGGCCGCCTTGGCCGACAAGGGCTGGATCCCGCAGGACGTGGCCGAAAAGCTGACCGCGCATTATATCGAGCACCGCGAGATCGAGCACCGCCTGCAAATGGTGCAAGACGCCCAGACGCAAATCCTGCCCACCCGGCCCGAGGAAATGGACCGCATCGCCCGCTTCTGCGGCGAGGGCGACACCGACGCCTTTCGCAAGCGCCTGATGGCCCGCCTGCAAGACGTCTCTGGCCTGACGGAAGGGTTCTTCGCCCCCGAGGCTGCGGCCTGCGCCGAGCCGGAGCTGTCAGACCACGCCCAGAACATCGTCGCGGGCTGGCCCGCCTTTCCGGCGCTGCGTTCTGACCGGGCCAAGCAGATCTTCAAGCGGATGCGGCCAAAGCTGCTGACCCAGCTTTACAAGGCCGCCGACCCGGAAGACGCCTTGGTGCAATTCGACCGGTTCCTTGCCGGGCTGCCCGCCGGTGTGCAGGTTTTTTCCCTGTTCGACGCGAACCCCCAACTCATCGACCTGATCGTCGACATCTGCACGACCGCGCCGCGGCTTGCCGCCTATCTGTCGCGCAACGCGGCGGTGTTCGATGCCGTCATCGGCGGTGATTTCTTCGCGCCGTGGCCCGGCACTGCGGCGCTGCGCGCCGATCTGGCAGCGCGGCTGGCGGAACTCGACGATTATGAGCGCCAACTCGATGCTGCGCGCATTTGGGCGCGCGAATGGCATTTTCGCATCGGCGTGCACCACCTGCGCGGGCTGATCGACCCGTTCGAGGCGGGGGCAGAATATGCCTCCTTGGCAGAGGCCGTCTTGAGCGCGCTCTGGCCCGTCGTGCAAGCGGATTTCGCGCGCAAACACGGGCAGGTTGCCGGGCGGGGCGCGGTGGTTCTGGGCATGGGCTCGCTCGGGGCGGGGCGGTTGAATGCCGTGTCCGACCTGGACCTGATCGTCATCTATGACGCGGAACCGGACGCCCAATCCGATGGCCGCCGCCCGCTGGATGCCCGCAGCTATTACGCCCGCCTGACCAAAGCCTTCCTGACGGCAATCAGCGCCCCCACTGCCGAAGGTCGCCTCTACGAAGTCGATATGCGCCTGCGGCCCTCGGGACGTCAGGGGCCGGTAGCAACCAGTCTGACCGCCTTCGAGACGTATCAGCAGACCGAAGCTTGGACATGGGAACACCTGGCCCTGACCCGCGCGCGCCATGTCGCGGGCAGCGCAGAGCTGGCCGATGCGGTCGAAACCGTCCGCCGCAAGGTGCTGGCAGACAAGGCGCAGGACGCGCGTATCCGCACCGATGTGGCCGAGATGCGCGCGCGGCTTGCGCAGGCAAAGCCCGCCCATGGCTTGTGGGATGCCAAATCCGGCCCCGGACGGCTTATGGATATCGAACTGGCAGCGGAATTCTGCGCGCTCGCGGCAGGCCACCATGCACGCCGGGTCGAGGCCCAATTCCAGGCAGGCCACCGCGCGGGGATCATCGACAAGGCCACGCAAGACGGCTTCCTGTCCGCCTATCGCCTGTGCTGGACCATGCAGGCAACCGGACGGCTTCTGGCCGACACGATCACCGATCTCGCGGAACTCGGCGAAACCGGACAGGCGCTGATCTTGCGCGCGGCTGGTGCCGAAAGCGTCGATGACCTGACCGCGACCCTGCATAGCCGTGTCCAGACCGCCGCGGCCCTGTTCGACGAGCTTCTTTCGCAACCGGATTCCACAGAATGACCGACCCCAAAGGCCTGATCCGCGAAAGCTACCGCATAGAGGGGATCACGGATGCGGAATGCCGCTCCATCCTCATTGACTGGGCACTCAGCCTGCCCGATGGGCAAGACGCGCGCGCGGCCCTCGCCGATCAATTGGCCCTCTATCAGGCACAAGCGCCCGATCACCCCATGACGGCGCTTTTGCGCGAAGGGCTGAACAGCAGGCCGACCCGCTCTGGCCGCCGCAAACGCGGCTGATTTCATCCTTGCCCAAATATCCTGGGGTGAGTGGGCCCGCAGGGCCCAGAGGGGCAAAGCCCCTGGATCACGCCCTCCAAATGAAACCCGTCACGCCTGCGCAGCCAAGGCCCGCGCCAAGTCCCCATAGCCGGTAAACCGCCGTTCATAGGCCAGCCCCAACCGCGCGGCAAAGTCGCGTGCTGTCGCATCCAAGGCCGGATCGTCGGTCTGGGCCTGGTAAATCAGCTTGGTGTAATTGCCGAACATCATCGCGATCAGTTCAGGGTGGCGGTCGAATCCCATCGGCTCCCAGACGAAGGCGTCGAATTGCCGGACCAGGAAATCCGTCAGGTAAAACGCCGTCACCTCCTCCTCGGCCTTGGCGGCAAAAGCCTCGACCCCCTCGAAGAACGCGTAGCAATGCGGCCCTGCCACCATCTCGACCCCCAATGCGTCGCAGCGCGTCCGCAGCAACCCGCCCGTGCCGCAATCGGCATAGACTACGAAGATACGCGCGTAGCGTGCGTGATGCTCACGCACGGCCCGCTCCACGGCATCGGGTATGCGATCGGGCCACAGGTGCAGCTTGGCGGGCAGGCAATGCAGGTCCATATGGTCCCAGCCATTCGCGGCCTTCAGCGCCAGTATCTCGCGCGCCAATGCCCCGCAGGCCAGCAGCAAAATGCGGCCCGTGCCCTCGGCGCGCAGACCGTCGCTGGCAAGCGTGTCGTCATCCACAGGCATGGCCCTTCTCCGCCGCCTTCGCCGCGTTCCACAATGCGTCCATCTCGGCCAGGTCACTATCCTCGGGCCGACGGTTTTCAGCCGCCAGCGCCGCCTCGATCGCGCGGAAACGGCGGGTGAACTTGGCATTGGCCGCGCGCAAGGCTTCTTCCGGGTCCACGTCCAGATGCCGCGCCAGATTGGCCATGACGAACAGCAGATCGCCCATTTCCTCGGCGATCTCGGCTTGGGTCATCGTCTCTCGGGCCTCGACCAGCTCGGCGCTTTCCTCGGCGATCTTGTCCAGTACCTGCACCGTGTCGGGCCAGTCGAACCCCACGCGCGCCGCGCGCTTTTGCAGCTTCACCGCCCGCATCAGCGCGGGCAGGCCAAGCGCCACGTCATCCAGCACCCCGCCTTGCGCACGGGCGGCGCGTTCGGCTGCCTTGACCTTTTCCCAGTCCTGCACCTGCTGCTCGGCCGATTTCTCGCGGCTCTCGTCGCCAAAGACATGGGGGTGGCGCGCGACCATCTTGTCGCTGATCGCGCGGGCCACGTCGGCAAAGCTGAAATGCCCGGCCTCTTCTGCCATTTGCGCATGATAGACGACCTGCAACAGCAGATCGCCCAATTCGCCCTGCAAGCCCGGCCAGTCCTGTTTTTCAATCGCGTCGGCGACCTCGTAGGCTTCTTCAATCGTGTAAGGCGCGATGCTGGCGAAGTCCTGCTCTATGTCCCATGGGCAGCCGCTTTCAGGGTCGCGCAGCGCGCGCATGATGGCGCGCAGGCGCGTGACAGAGCCGTCAGGCGCAAAGATCAGCGGGTCATGCGGCATGGGTGCGCCCCTTCCAAATGCTGCGCAGGGCCATGGCGACCACGGCCAGCAACCCGGCCAGGGCAAGAGCCATGACGGGCAGGTTGCTGTCGGCATTGTCGACCGCGATCCCGATCAGCGCCCAGCCGACGGCCACGCCGTATTCCGGCGCGCGCGGGCGTTGCCTTTGCACCCAAAGCGCGACCGCCAGCGCCATCAAGATGCACAGAACCGCCGCACCCGTTGCACTCAGCACGCCATAGCCGCCCAGAACCACGCCCAGCGATACATGCGCCGCCGCCGTCAGCCAGCCCGCGTAAAGCGCGACCGGGGTTTGCAACAGCCAGCGGTCGGTCGCGGGCACGCGCAACAGCGCCCAGAGCGCGCAGCCCAGCATCCAGAAGATCAACACGGTGGCCGTGATCGGCGCAAAGCCAGCGACCCAAAGCCAAGCCGCCCCCGGCCCAAGGCTGAGGGTCAAAGGCCAAGCCACGCGCGCCCATGCGTCAGAGCTGCGCCGCTTCCAGACCCCATAAGCGGCCATCACGCCCAACCAGATATAGATCACGCCCCAGATCGCGAAAGCGTAGCCCGCAGGTTGTACGGGCGGGTCCACCTGTTCCACGGGAAAGCTGCCGGGCGCATAACCCATGAACGGCTCTGTCAGCGCAGGCGACAGCAGAAAGGCAAGGGTGGCGAGGGCGAGCAACACGATCATCATGCGCCACAGATAACAGGCGGGCGGCGGATGCCAAGGCAAAACGCCGCCCCCTGGGGCGGCGCTTGCAGGATCTCAGCGATCCTCGATCTCGACATAGGACCGGCGCGGCGCGCCCATGTAGCGCTGGCGCGGGCGACCGATTTTCTGCTCTGGATCGGCGATCATCTCTTTCCACTGCGAAATCCAGCCGACGGTCCGCGACAGCGCGAAGATCGGCGTGAACATCGAGGTCGGGAAGCCCATCGCCTCGAGGATGATGCCCGAGTAGAAATCCACGTTCGGATACAGCTTCTTGTCCACGAAATACGGGTCTTCGAGCGCGATCTTTTCCAGTTCCTTCGCGACCTTCAGGGTTTCGTTATTCTCGATCCCCAACAGCCCCAGAACCTCGTCTGCGGATTGCTTCATGACCTTCGCGCGCGGGTCGAAATTCTTGTACACGCGGTGGCCAAAGCCCATCAGGCGGAAGGGATCGTCCTTGTCCTTGGCGCGGGCGATATATTCGGGAATGCGGTCAACCGTGCCGATTTCCTGCAACATCTCCAGGCAAGCCTGGTTCGCCCCGCCATGCGCCGGACCCCACAGGCAGGCGATGCCAGCGGCAATCGACGCGAACGGGTTCGCGCCCGAGGACGAGGCCAGACGCACCGTCGAGGTCGAGGCGTTCTGCTCGTGATCGGCGTGCAGCATCATGATCCGGTCCATCGCGCGGCTCAGGATCGGATCGACGACATAATCCTCGGCGGGCACAGAGAAGCACATATGCAGGAAATTGCCCGAGTAATCGAGGCTGTTCTTCGGATAGACGAAAGGCTGGCCGACCGAGTATTTATAGGCCCAAGCCGCAATCGTCGGCATTTTCGCGATCATGCGAATGGACGCCACTTCGCGCTGCCACGGGTCGTTGATGTCGGTCGAGTCGTGGTAGAAAGCCGACATCGCACCGACCACGCCGACCATGATCGCCATCGGGTGCGCATCGCGGCGGAACCCACGGAAGAAATACTGCATCTGTTCATGCAGCATGGTGTGGCGGGTGATGCGGGCCTCGAAATCCTCCAGCTCGCCGGCGCTGGGCAATTCGCCGTAAAGCAGCAGGTAGCAGCATTCCAGGAAATGCGATTTGTCGGCCAGTTCCTCGATCGGGTAGCCGCGATACAGAAGCTCGCCCTTGTCACCGTCGATATAGGTAATGGTCGAAGAACAGGACGCGGTCGAGGTGAAGCCGGGGTCATAGGTGAACACGTCACCTTGCGCATAGAGCTTGCGAATGTCGATCACGTCGGGCCCGGCCGAGGGTTTCATGATCGGCAGGTCGATCACCTTGTCGCCGAGTGTCAGCTTTGCCGTTTCAGTCTCCGCCATTTCGCTTCCTTCATGTCTGCCTGCCGGCATGCTTGCCGGGCAGATGGGCTACGATCACGGCGCGACTGCGCCGGATTATTCGGTTGCGTCCTTGATCCGCGCGAGCGATTCGTCGCGGCCAAGAACAAGCATCATGTCGAACACACTGGGGCTGGTCATCCGGCCGGCGAGTGCGGCGCGCAGAGGCTGCGCCAGCTTGCCAAGCCCAAGGCCATGCTCTTGCGCCAATGCGCTGACACTCTCCTCTAATTCCGTCCGGCTCCACGTAGCAGTTTGCAGGCGCGGCGTCAATTCTCTCAGTATACCGCGGGATACATCGTCGAGCGCCTTGGCCGCCTTCTCATCTTGTTCAACGGGCCGCGAAGCCAAAGCAAATTGTGCTTTTTCAAGAAGTTGGTCAAAGCCCTTCGCCTTGTCCTTCACCAGCGGCATGGCGTCTTGCAGCAGGGCCAATTGCGCGTCAGCGAAAGGCGCGTCACCTTTTGCGGCGCGATATGCCTGCAATTCATGCAGCAGCGCAGCATCGTCGGCGGCGCTCATGTGCAAACCCGTCAGATGGTCCAGTTTCTTGAAATCCAGACGTGCGGGCGATTTGCCGATTCCCCCAAGGTCGAACCACTCCATCGCCTGCGAATCGGTGAAGAACTCATCGTCGCCATGGCTCCAGCCCAGACGCGCAAGGTAGTTGCGCATCGCCGCCGCCGGATAGCCCATAAGCTGATATTCCTCGACCCCCAGCGCGCCGTGGCGCTTGGACAGTTTCTTGCCGTCCGGCCCGTGGATCAGCGGGATATGCGCCCAGATCGGCACGTCCCATCCCATCGCGCTATAGACCAGCATCTGACGGGCAGCATTGTTCAGATGGTCGTCGCCGCGAATGACATGGGTGATGCCCATGTCATGGTCATCGACCACTACCGCCAGCATATAGGTGGGCGTGCCGTCCGAGCGCAGCAGCACCATGTCATCAAGCTGGTCATTGCGAATGCGCACATCGCCCTGAACCTGGTCACGGATGATCGTCTCGCCCTCTAGCGGGGCGTTGATCCGCACGACATAGGGCGCATCCGGGTGGGTGGCCGGATCTGCATCGCGCCATGGCGAGCGGTAGAGGGTCGAGCGCCCCTCGGCCCGCGCCGCTTCGCGGAAGGCTTCGATTTCATCCTGCGTGGCAAAGCATTTATAGGCCGTGCCAGCAGCCAGCATCTGATGCGCCACCTCGGCATGGCGGTCGGCGCGGTCGAATTGGCTGATCGGCTCGCCATCCCAATCCAGACCAAGCCATGTCAGGCCTTTCAGAATGGCCTCTGTCGCTTCCGGGGTAGAGCGTTCGCGGTCGGTATCCTCGATCCGCAACAGGAACTTGCCGCCCCGCCCACGGGCGTAAAGCCAGTTGAACAGCGCCGTGCGTGCCCCACCGATATGCAGATACCCGGTGGGCGAGGGCGCGAAACGGGTGACGACGGGGGTATCGGACATGGGGATCTTAACCTTTTGGAAACCATGGAGGCGGCATACTTGCGCAGGTTCTAGGCAAGCGCGCGGGGTAGGGCAAGGGTGGCTGTCACCAGCATGGAGCATGTCACGCCTCGCTTCGGCGAGGGAAGCGTTGCGCAGGCCTTGGCCGCGCAGCGCGGTCGGCTGTTCCTGTTCGTGCCGGTATGCCTTGGGATCGGGATCGGTTTGTATTTCCTGCTGCCGGTCGAGCCGGGGCGCGCGGAGTGGCTGGGCCTTGGGTCGGCCTCGTTCGCTTCTGCCATGCTGGCCTATCTTTTGCCGGTCAATCTTCGCCCCTTGGCCATGGGATGCCTGCTGATCGCCGCCGGGGCCGGTTTGGCGGGTTTGCGCACCCATATGGTCGCCGCCCCCGTTCTGGATTTTCGTTTTTATGGCGCGATAGAGGGGCGGATCGTGAAGATCGACCGCGCTGCCAATGGGCATTTGCGGCTGACGCTGGACCGGCCGCGCCTTGCGGGCCTGTCGCCCGCCCGGACGCCTGCGCGCGTGCGCCTGTCGCTGCATGGCGAGCAGCGGTATTTCGACCCGCGCCCCGGCCTGCGGGTGATGACGACCGGCCACCTGTCGCCGCCGCCCAAAGCGTCGGAGCCCGGCGGCTTCGATTTCCGCCGCCATGCCTGGTTCGAGCGTTTGGGCGCGGTCGGCTATACCCGCGTGCCGGTGCTGGCGCTGCAAGACGACGGTGGTGCGCCGCTGGGGGTGTTGAGGATGCAGTTGTCACAAGCGTTGCAAGACCGGATGCCGGGCGCGGCGGGCGGCTTTGCCGCTGCCATCCTGACAGGCGATCGCTCTGGCGTGGACACGTCCCATCTGGACGACCTGCGCAATTCCAACCTTGCGCATTTGCTGGCGATCTCTGGCTTGCATATGGGGCTGCTGACGGGATTTGTCTTTGCCGCGCTCCGCCTTCTGCTGGCACTGTGGCCGCGCGTCGCGCTGCGCTTGCCCACGCGCAAGATCGCGGCGGTGGCGGCACTGGGCGCGGGCGCATTCTATCTGGCGCTGTCGGGCGCAAATATTGCCACGCAACGTGCCTTTGTGATGGTGGCGGTCATGTTTGTCGCGGTGCTGCTGGACCGCCGCGCCATTTCCTTGCGCAGCGTGGCCATTGCCGCCGTGATCGTGCTGGTTCTGCGGCCAGAGGCGCTGGTGCAGGCGGGGTTCCAGATGAGCTTTGCCGCCACGGTGGCCCTTGTCGCCATCTTCCGCGCGCTGAACGATGACGGCACATGGCGCGAGCGTGTGCCGCGCTGGGCCATGCCCGTGGCGTCTGTCATCCTGTGCTCGGTGGTCGCGGGTGTCGCCACCGCCCCGATTGCGGCGGCCAGTTTTAACCGCATGGTGGAATACGGGCTTGTGGCTAATCTGCTGTCCGTGCCGCTGATGGGGCTGGTCATCATGCCGGCCGGTGTGGTCGCGGCATTGCTTGCGCCTTTTGGCCTAGAAGGCGTGCCGCTGGCGGTCATGGGCTTGGCCATCGATTGGATCCTGCTGGTTGCGAGTTTCGTGGCAGGGCTAGAGGGCAACTTGATAGGCGTGGTGCAGCCGCCGCGCTGGGTTATCCCGGTAATGGCGCTGGGCAGCTTGTGGCTGATCCTGTGGGCCGCGCCTGCGCGCTGGCTGGGTGTGCCGGTGGTGGCGCTGGCGACACTGGGCTGGGCACTGGCCGAGCGCCCGACGCTGCTGGTGTCGGATGACGGCGCGGTGGTCGGGCTGATGGGGCCAGAGGGGCGCATCCTGAGCCGGGCACGGTCCGGGGCATTTGCCGCCGAAAGCTGGTTGCAGGCCGATGGCGATCTGGCCAGCCAAGAGGGCGCGCAACAGCGCGGCCCCCACGGGCCAAGCGATGCGGTGGTGCATCTGCGCGGTCACGGGCTGGACGTGGTGCACCTGTCTGGACAGCGCGGCTTGGCTGAGCTGCCTGCGCTTTGCCTGCCGGGCCGGTTGATCGTGACCAACACTGACCTCGATGTGCCACCCGAAGGGCCGTGCACTGTGCTCTCGCCGCGCGATCTTCGGGCCACCGGGGCGGTCGCCTTTCGCGCAAATGAAAAGGGCGTCGCGCGGTATGACCTACGCGACACCCAAGGGCTGCGTCCGTGGACGGGCGGATAGGCCCGCCCTGCGATCAGGCGTTGGCTTCGCGGATCTTGTCGGCGGCTTCCTTGTCGAAGGTCACGCCCTTGTCGGCGAACAGTTGATCCAGTTCGCCCGACAGCGTCATCTCGGTCACGATATCGCAGCCACCGACGAATTCGCCTTTCACGTAAAGCTGCGGAATGGTCGGCCAGTCCGAGTAATCCTTGATGCCTTGGCGGATGTCTTCATCGGCCAGCACGTTCACATCGGCGTATTCGACGCCCATGAAATTCAGCACACCCGCCACGCGGCTGGAGAAGCCGCATTGCGGCATGGTCTTGGTGCCTTTCATGAACAGCACCACGTCATTGTCCGTGACGGTTTTCTTGATCGTCTCTTGGGCGCTCATGGCAATCCTCTTTCGGTTCAGTCTGCGCAGGTCAGTCGGCGTTTCAGTCGGGGGCTTTGGTCGTCAGGGCCAGCGCGTGCAATTCACCATGGCTGCCGTCCATCTTGCCTTTCAGCGCGGCATAGACAGCGCGCTGCTGCTGCACGCGGTTCAGCCCGCGAAAGCTGTCGTCGATCACTTCGGCGGCGTAATGGTTCCCGTCACCGGCAAGATCCGTGATCGTCACTTTGCCGTCGGGAAAGCTCTCTTTCAGCAGCGTTTCAAGTTCTTCGGCGGAAATGGCCATGCGTGTGGTCCCTGTCTGGTCTTGAGGAATAGGTAATCCCCACGATTTGCTGAATCAAGCCGCGCCGATGGCTTTGGCGAAACTGCTGCGGTAGAGCGTGGATAGCTCTGCCATGGGCGCGCTGTCGTCGCCGAAGCTGACGGTATCGCCCCCGAAGCGGCCCACCATGGCGATGGCAACACCGGCTTGGCCCGCCGCGACCATCAGCGCCTCTGCCTGGTCGAAGCTTGCAGCCACAAGGTAGCGCGCCTGATCTTCGCCAAAGAGCTGACCAATGTCGCCGCTCTCGAGCGTGACGCCCATGCCTGCCGCTTCGGCCATCTCGAACGCGGCCAGCGCAAGTCCACCGTCCGAGAGGTCGGTTGCGGCGGTGACAAGCGCCCGGTTCGCGCGCAGGAAGTCGCCATTGCGGCGCTCGGCATCCAGATCGACATAGGGGGCATCGCCGGCCTCTATCCCGGCGGCTTCGGCCAGGAGGGCGGATTGGCCCAAATGCCCCTTGGTTTCGCCAATCACCAGCGCCAGATCACCCTCTGACGGCAGGCCCGCGATGATCTGCTCGATATCGGCAATCAGCCCGACCGCGCCAATCGTGGGCGTGGGCAGAATGGGTTTGCCGTCGGTTTCGTTATAGAGGCTCACATTGCCCGAAACGATAGGCATGTCCAAAGCCGTGCAGGCCGCGCCGATGCCTTGAATGGCGCCCACGAACTGGCCCATGATCTCTGGCTTTTCGGGGTTGCCGAAATTCAGGTTATCGGTTGTGGCCAAGGGCACGGCCCCCACGGCCGTCAGGTTGCGGTAGGCTTCGGCCACGGCTTGTTTGCCACCCTCGAACGGGTTGGCGCGCACGTAGCGCGGTGTCACGTCGCTGGTGAAGGCCAGCGCCTTGGTCGTGCCATGCACCCGCACCACGCCCGCGCCAAGGCCGGGGGTGCGGACCGTGTCGCCCATGACCTGACTGTCATACTGCTCCCACACCCAGCCCTTGTAGGCGTAGCTGGGCGCGGAAATGAGTGCGCGCAAACCATCCATGGGCGCGATCGTGGGCAGGTCCGGCAGATCACCCGCCGGGGGCGTTTCGACCCAAGGGCGGTCATATTCCGGGGCGCTGGAAGACAGTTTCGACAGCGGCAGGTCCGCCATCACGTCATTGCCGTGCAGGATCAGGAAGCGGTCTTCGGCAATCGTCTCGCCAACGATGGCGAAATCCAGATCCCATTTCTCGAAAATCGCGCGCGCCTCTGACTCCATTTCAGGTTTCAGCACCATCAACATGCGTTCCTGGGATTCGGACAGCATCATCTCGTAGGCGGTCATCGCCGTTTCGCGCTGGGGCACGTCGCTCAGTTGCAGCTTCACGCCCAAGCCGCCCTTGTCGCCCATTTCCACGGCCGAACAAGTCAGGCCCGCCGCGCCCATGTCTTGAATCGAGATGACCGCGCCAGAGGCCATCAGTTCCAGACAGGCTTCCAACAGGCGCTTTTCGGTGAACGGGTCGCCTACCTGAACGGTCGGGCGCTTTTCTTCGATCGTGTCGTCAAACTCGGCGCTGGCCATGGTCGCCCCGCCCACGCCATCGCGGCCCGTCTTGGCACCCAGATAGACCACGGGCATCCCGACCCCGCTGGCTGCCGAATAGAAAATCTTGTCGGCGTCGGCCAGCCCGGCGGCAAAGGCATTCACAAGGCAGTTGCCGTTATAGGCGGGGTGAAAGCGGACTTCGCCGCCAACGGTGGGCACGCCGAAACAATTGCCATAGCCGCCCACGCCTTCGACCACGCCGGAGACCAGATGCGGCGTCTTGGGATGCGACGGGGCGCCGAAGCTGAGCGAGTTCATCGCCGCGATGGGGCGCGCGCCCATGGTGAACACGTCGCGCAAAATGCCGCCCACGCCGGTCGCAGCGCCCTGATAGGGTTCGATATAGGACGGGTGGTTGTGGCTCTCCATCTTGAAGATCACGGCTTGCCCGTCGCCAATATCGACCACGCCCGCATTCTCGCCGGGGCCGCAAATGACCTGCGGGCCAGAGGTGGGCAGGGTGCGCAACCATTTCTTCGAGGATTTGTAGGAGCAATGCTCGTTCCACATGGCCGAGAAGATGCCCAGCTCGGTAAAGCTGGGTTCGCGCCCGATGATCTCCAGGATGCGGTCATATTCGTCCGGCGACAGGCCATGCGCCGCAATCAGGTCAGGCGTGAGGGCGGGATCGGTCATCTAGGGCATCCTCTCAGGCAAGCTTGCTGCCTTCTAGGCTATTGCGGCCCCAAGCAAAAGGGGGCGCGCGCTGCCGCGACACCGAATGCGCAGCCGGACGGCACACGCGAATCGCTGTGCGTGCAGTGCCCGGCATCGGCATAAAAAAAGGCCGAGCGCAATGCTCGGCCGAAGTCCAACAGGGAGGTTAAGACATGAATGATCTCCAATCACGTCTTACCGCCTATTAAATGACCAAACACATGGTTCGCAAGTTAATTTCCCTTGCCCCTGCAACAACTCCGACATGCGTTGCAGACATGTCTCAGGTTTAGGTTGAACATGCCTAGCCCTGCATCTGCCGTGCGCGGCGATAGGCCTGTATTTCCTGCACCACGAAATCGCGAAAGGCCGCGATGCGCCGCGAATGCCGCAGCTCTTCGGGGAAGGCCAGAAAAACCGGAATATCGCCGCTGGCGACTTCGGGCAGCACATGCACCAGTTCGGGGAAATCCTCGGCGACGTAATCGGGCAGAACGCCGATGCCAAGATGGTTCAGAACCGCCTGCAACACGCCGAAATAATTGTTCACCGTGAAGGTGGACCGCAGCGGGCGGGCGTTCAGCTCGCGTATAAGTTGTGCGCCCACGCTGACCTGCGCCGATGTCACGTTTTGCGAGATCAGCCGATAATCCGACAGGTCTTCGATCGCATGGGGCGTGCCATTCGCGCGCAGGTATTCAGAGGTCGCAAACAGCCGCATGTTCACATTCATCAGGCGCTTGCGGATCAGGTCGGCTTGGCTGGGTTCCTTCATGCGGATCGCCACATCGGCTTCGCGCATGGGCAAGTCCAGCACGCGCTCTTCCAGCATAAGGTCGATCTTCAACTCTGGATACTGGGCATAGAGCGTAGGCAGGCGCGGGGCCAGAAACAGCGTGCCAAAACCCGTGGTCGTGGTCACGCGCAACTCGCCAAACACCTCGTCCTCGCTGTCGCGAATGCGGGCGGACGCCGTTTCCAGCTCGCGTGACATGGACTTGGTGGCCTTGAACAGCAATTCGCCCTGTTCGGTCAGGATCAGCCCGCGCGCGTGACGGTGGAACAGGCTGGTATCCAAGGCCTCTTCCAGCGCGCGGATCTGGCGGCTGACGGCGGATTGCGACAATTGCAGCGCGTCGCCCGCATGGGTCAGGCTGCCCGCATCGGCAACGGCATGAAATATCCTGAGCTTGTCCCAATCCATGGAATTCTAACTTCTTTATCTGTTCGCGGCCTGTGCTATCCCTCTTAGGCCGAATCGGCTGTGCTGCAAAGCGAAGGATGCGCGCCGTAGCACAAAGGTATGATTCTTCATGCAGATGATCGTTTGCCATGCACCGCCGCCGCGCGCGCCGCTTGCAAAGAACAGGATGGATTTTCGCGCCCATGCGGCCTAATCATGCCGTTAACGCCCGGAAGCTCCGGGCAATGACGTGACGAAGGATGACAGCTATGGCAGTCGGCGTGTTCGATTCGGGCTTGGGCGGTTTGACGGTGCTGGGCGCGCTGGTCGACAAGCTGCCCGATGTGCCCTTCGTCTACTTGGGCGACAATGCCCACGCGCCCTATGGCACGCGCCCCCCGGCAGAGATTTATGACCTTACCTGCGCGGGTGTCGAACGGCTCTGGGCGGAAGGGTGCGATTTGGTCATCCTCGCCTGCAACACGGCCTCTGCTGCCGCGTTGAAGCGGATGCAGGAAACATGGGTGCCCGCCGACAAGCGCGTGTTGGGCGTGTTCGTGCCGCTGATCGAGGCACTGACCGAACGGCAATGGGGCGACAATTCGCCCCCGCGCGAAGTGGCCGTGAAGCATGTCGCTTTGTTCGCTACGCCCGCGACGGTGTCCAGCCGTGCGTTCCAGCGCGAACTGGCCTTCCGCGCCATCGGGGTCGATGTCGAAGCGCAGCCCTGCGGCGGCGTGGTCGATGCGATCGAGCAGGGCGACATGATCCTGGCCGAGGCGCTTGTCCACAGCCATGTCGAATCGCTCAAACGCAGGATGCCGCATCCCGAAGCCGCCGTGTTGGGCTGCACCCATTACCCGCTTCTGGAAGACGCGTTCCGCGCGGCCCTTGGCCCCGATGTTGCCGTCTATTCGCAACCCAATCTGGTGGCGGCCAGCCTGTCCGATTACCTTGCCCGCCGCCCCGAAATGATCGGGCCGGGGCGCGGATCGAAATTCCTGACCACGGGCGACCCCGCCAATGTCTCTCGCAAGGCGACCCAGTTCCTGAAACGTCAGATCACCTTTCAATCGGCCTGATCTTCATCTTGGCAACACGACTCACGGCTCGCGGCCTGACAGCCCGCGCATCCGACTAGGAAACCCACCATGACCAAACGCATCGCTATCCTTGGGGCTTCTGGCTACACCGGCGCGGAACTTGTGCGCCTGATCGCCACGCATCCCGACTTTCAGATCGTCGCGCTGACGGGCGAGCGCAAGGCGGGCCAGCCAATGGCGTCGGTCTTTCCGTTCCTGCGCCATCTGGACCTGCCCGATCTGTGCCGGATCGAGGATGTGGATTTCGCCGCCGTCGATCTGGCCTTTTGCGCGCTGCCCCATGCGACCAGCCAAGCAGTCATCAAGGACTTGCCGCGCGATCTGCGCATCGTGGACCTGTCCGCCGATTTCCGCCTGCGCGACCCGGCGGCCTATGAAAAATGGTATGGCCAGCCCCATGCCGCGCCAGAGTTGCAGGCAGAGGCCGTCTATGGCCTGACCGAATTCTACCGCGACGCCATCCGCAGCGCACGGCTGGTTGCTGGCACGGGCTGTAACGCGGCCACCGGCCAATACATCCTGCGCCCCCTGATCGAGGCCGGCTGCATTGATCTGGACCGGATCATTCTGGACCTGAAATGTGGTGTCTCTGGTGCCGGGCGGTCGTTGAAAGAGAACCTGCTTCACGCCGAATTGTCCGAGGGCACGCAGGCCTATGCCGTTGGCGGCACGCATCGCCATCTGGGCGAATTCGATCAGGAATTTTCTGCCATCGCCGGCCGCGACCTGCGCATTCAATTCACCCCGCATCTGCTGCCCATGAATCGCGGTATTCTGGCCAGCGCGTGGCTCGATGGAGATGCCACCCAGATTCACAGCGTGCTTCAGGCGCGTTACGCCGATGAAACCTTCGTGAAAGTGCTACCTTTTGGCACAACCCCGTCGACTCATGATGTGCGCGGGTCTAATTTCGTGCATATTGGCGTTGTGGGCGACCGTATACCGGGGCGCGCGCTGGTCGTTGGCGTGCTGGACAACCTGTGCAAAGGGTCCAGCGGGCAGGCGATTCAGAACGCGAACCTGATGTTGGGGTTGCCAGAAACGACCGGTCTGATGGGCGTGCCCGTCTTTCCATAAGCTGAGGATGACATGAAGAGCCTGAAGAAAACCCGCCGTATCCAGATCATCGCTGTGGCCGCCGTGGCGCTGACGCTGTCGACCGCGTTGATCGGTTATGCCATGCGCGACGGGATCAATTTCTTCCGCTCGCCCAGCCAGGTTGTGGCAGAGCCGCCCTCGGCAAACGAAGTGTTCCGCATTGGTGGGCTGGTCGAAGCCGGGTCCATCGTGCGCGGCCAGTCCGACACGGTGTCGTTTCGCGTGACCGATGGCCCCGCCTCGGTCGAGGTGCAGTATCGTGGTATTCTGCCAGACCTGTTCACCGAGAATGAGGGTATCGTCGGAACCGGCCGCTATGTCGATGGCGTGTTCGTCGCGCATGAAATCCTTGCCAAGCATGACGAAACCTACATGCCGCGCGAAGTGATGGAAGCCCTGAAAGAACAGGGCGAATGGCGCGGGCCGGACCCCAAGGCCGACCCCCAGACCTGATCTGGGTCAAACCTGACAAACCGTCCCTGTGCTAAGCTGCGCCCTTCCAGTGAAAGGAGCGCAGCTTATGACCATTGAGTATCGTGAGAATGACGAGACCCGCGTGGCAGAGATCATCGTGCGCGGCAAGATCACCGTGGAAGACTACATCGCGGCGGTGGAACCGATGCAGGCTTTCATCGACCGCCACGGGACGGTCAAGTTCATCGAGGTGATCGAAAGCTTCCACGGGTTCGACCCGCAGATGCTTTGGCCCGGCATAAAGTTCGACTGGAAGAATATTCCCAAGATCAGCCATGTCGCGGTCGTGTCCGATATCGGCTGGATCGGTCCCATGTCGAAAGCTGCGGGTGCGGTGATCCACTCGCAGGTTCGTTTCTTCGGGATGGAGGATCTGGACGAGGCGCGCGACTGGATCGCTGCCGCCTGATGGCTCAGCGCCCCTCGAAGGACGCGGGGCGCTTCTCCAGAAATGCCAGAACGCCTTCGCGGAAGTCGCGCGTCTTGCCCACTTCGGCCTGCAACTGCGCTTCCAGCGCCAGTTGTGCGTTCAGCGGGTTCGACAGGCTGGCCCGCAACGCGCGGCGGATATTGCGATAGGCCACTGTCGGCCCTTCGGCCAAGGCGCGCGCGCGACCCATCCAGAGGGTTTCGAACGTGTCCGCGGGCGCGCATTCCCAGATCATGCCCCAGTCGACCGCTTGCTGTGCGGTGATCTTTTCGGCGAACAGCATTGCACCCATCGCACGGGCAAAGCCGACCTGACGCGGCAAGAACCATGTGCCGCCGGCATCCGGGATCAACCCGATACGCGAAAACGCCTGAATGAACACCGCATCGTCCTGCGCGATGACCACATCGGCGGCCAAGGCAAGGTTTGCGCCTGCGCCCGCCGCCGGGCCGTTCACGGCAGAGATCACCGGCACCGGCGCGTCATAAATCGCGCGCAGCATCGGCTCGTATTCCTCGCGCAGCGTGCGCTCCAGGTCGATATTGGCGGCATTGCCGCCATCGCCCAAATCTTGGCCCGAACAGAATGCCCGCCCTTCGCCGGTCAGCACCAGCACGCGCGCGCGCTTGGCAAGGTCTTTCAGCGCATGGGTCAGCTCTGCCCGCATCTGGCGGTTCAGAGCGTTCATCATGTCGGGGCGCGCCATCGTTACAATGCCGATGCCGCCCTCTTCGCGGGTGGTGATTGTCTGGTAATCCATGATGCCCTCGCGCCTTATCTGCCGAGATAGTGGCGCAAAGCCGGGGCAGGGGAAAGCCCGGACCTTGCGTTACTCTTTCAACAGCTCATCCAGCCGCTTTTGTTCGTCTGCGCTCAGCTCGTTGGTGGGCGGCTTGGCTTTTGCCCGGCCCCGCAGGTAGATCAGCGATCCGCCAAACGCGATCAGGAACAGCGCAGGCGCGGCCAGCCAAAGGGCGATATTGCTGCCCTCGGTGGTTGGGCGCAGCAGGACATACTCGCCGAAACGGTCGACCAGAAAGGCGATTACCTCTTCATCGCTATCGCCGGCGACCAACCGCTCGCGCACGAGGATGCGCATGTCGCGGGCCAGATCGGCATTCGATTCGTCGATGGATTCGTTGCGGCACACCAAGCAGCGCAGGCCCGTGGACAGGTCACGGGCCCGCTGCTCCAGCACCGGGTCGTCCAGAATCTCGTCAGGTTGCACGGCGAATGCCGGCCCGCTCAGGGCCAGCATCAGGGCGACGGCTATCGCGTGAAACGCCCTCATTCCGCAGGCACCGCGTTCGGGCCGACCCGCTTCTTGGCACCCGCCGCCACACGGTAGCGCCGGTCACTCAGCGACAGCAGACCCCCCAGCGCCATCAGCGCGCAGCCCATCCACAGCCAGTTGGCGAAAGGCTTGATATAGGTCCGCACCGCCCAGCCGCCATTGTCCTGCGGGTCGCCCAAGGTCACATACAGATCGCGGTGGATCTTGTAGTTGATCGCGGCTTCGGTCGTGGGCATCCCGGCAATCGGGTAGAAGCGCTTTTCGGGCCGCAGGATCGACACCGGCTCGCCATCGCGCTCGGCCTCGATAATCCCCATGGTCGAGGTGTAGTTCGGCCCTTGCACACGCTCCACCCCCGTCAGGGTCAGCGTGTAGCCGCCCTTGTCGAAGCTTTCGCCAATTTGCAGCACGCGAATGTCTTCGCTCTGCCAGCCGGTCAGGGCGGCCACGGCAAAGACGGTCATGCCCAGACCGCTATGCGCAGTGGCCTTGCCCCAATCGGCACGCGGCAGGCGACCAAGGCGCGCGAAGCGATTGGCCAGATTTCCACGGCCCGTGCGCATCCACAAATCGGCCGCGGCCCCAAAGACCACCCACAGGCCCAGTGCCACGCCGACCGGCACAATGGCCGAACTGCCCGTCTGCATGGCCCAGACCAACGCGCCCATCGCAATCGAGAACACCAGAATACCCCAAAGCGGCTTCATCGTGCGGGCCAGATCGCCCCGTTTCCAAGGCAGCATGGCCCCGATCGGCAGGATCATGGCCAATGCCACGGCAAAGGGCGTGAAGGCCGCGTCAAAGAAGGGCGGGCCGACGGAAAGCACCCTGTCGAACACCATCTCTGACACCAAGGGCCACATGGTCCCGATGAACACCACGAAGGACGACACGGCCAGCAGCACGTTGTTCATCACCAACGCCGATTCGCGGCTGACGGTCGAGAACACGCCCTTCGCTTCCAGCACATTGGCGCGGAAGGCAAACAGCGTCAGCGCGCCGCCCAAGAAGGCCGCGATGATGATCAGGATGAACACACCCCGATCCGGGTCGGACGCGAAGGCATGAACCGAGGTCAGCAGGCCCGAGCGCACGATGAACGTGCCCATCAGTGAAAAGCCGAAGCCAAGAATCGCCAGCAGGATGGTCCAGCTTTTCAGCGCCTCACGCTTTTCCACAACGATGGCCGAATGCAGCAGCGCCGCCGCGAAGAGCCATGGCATCAAGCTTGCATTCTCGACCGGGTCCCAGAACCAGTATCCGCCCCAGCCCAGCTCGTAATAGGCCCACCACGACCCTAGCGCGATCCCGATGGTCAGGAACACCCACGCGGCTAGCGTCCAGGGGCGCACCCAGCGGCCCCAGGCGGCATCGACCCGCCCCTCGATCAGCGCCGCGACGGCAAAGCTGAACGCCATCGACAGGCCAACATAGCCCAGATAGAGAAATGGTGGGTGAAAGGCCAAGCCGGGGTCTTGCAACAGCGGGTTCAGGTCGGTGCCGTCAAAGGGCGGTTGCGCCAGCCGCGTGAACGGGTTCGACGTGAAAATCGTGAACGCCATGAAAGAGGCGGTCACGCCCGATTGCACGGCCAGAACGCGCGCTTGCAAGCTGCGCGGCAGGTTGCCCCCGAACCATGCGGCACTGGCCCCGAACAGGGTCAGGATCAGCACCCATAGCAGCAACGACCCCTCGTGATTGCCCCAGACGCCCGACAGCTTGTAGATCAGCGGCTTCAGCGTGTGCGAATTGTCCACCACCAGCTTGACCGAGAAATCCGACACCACGAAGGCATAGGTCAGCGCGGCATAAGCGAAGGCCGTCAGCACGAATTGCACGCTGGCCATGGGCGAAGCGACCCCCATCCAGTCGCGCCACCCTTTATGGGCGCCGACCAGCGGGATGACGGATTGTGCCAACGCCACCGCGAAGGCAAGGATCAGGGCGAAATGTCCGAGTTCTACTATCATGGGTCAGGTTCTAGCCTATGGGTCTGGTCTGGCAAAGTCTTGTTAGCATAGCGCGATGCGGTCAAGGGTCACAGGCGCGTCAACTGCCCCCTGTCCATTGGTCGCAGGCCGCGCATTGCAGTCTTGACCGAAAGGGCAGCCCGCGCCAGCGTGGGGCACTCTTTGGCGCAAGGACACGGCATGAGCAAGCTGCCAGACTCGATCGACGCAACCCAAGCCCTGTTGCAAGGCCAGTCCTACCTGGCGGACCGTGCACTGGCGACTGTGCTGTTCCTCGCCCTCAAGCTCGGGCGGCCCGTGTTCCTAGAGGGCGAGCCGGGCACCGGCAAGACCGAGATCGCCAAGGCGCTCGCCGCCGCACTCGGCCGCCGTCTGATCCGCCTGCAATGCTACGAGGGGCTCGACGCGGCCTCGGCTGTCTATGAATGGAACTTTGCCGCTCAGATGCTCGCCATCCGCAGCGCAGAGGTCACGGGCGAGACCGCCGATCTTCAATCGCGCCTCTTCGGGATGGACTACCTCATCGAGCGCCCGCTCCTCGACGCGATGCGTCCGCAACCCGGCGGGGCACCCATCCTGCTGATCGACGAAATCGACCGCACGGATGAACCGTTCGAGGCATTCCTGCTCGAAGCGCTCTCGGATTACCAGGTCACGATCCCCGAACTCGGCACGATCCGGGCGGAAACCCCGCCCATCGTCATCCTGACCTCGAACCGCACGCGCGAAGTGCATGACGCGCTCAAGCGCCGCTGCCTCTATCACTGGGTCGATTACCCCAGCTTCGAACGCGAACGCGCCATCCTTCAGGCCCGCGCGCCCGACGCCTCGGAAACCCTCTCGCAAGAGGTGGTGGCCTTCGTCCAGCGCCTGCGCACCGAAGACCTGTTCAAGAAACCCGGCGTCGCCGAAACCATCGACTGGGCGAAATGCCTGCTCGCGCTTGATGTGCTTGAACTCTCGCCAGAGGTGATTGCCGACACGCTCGGCGCGATCCTGAAATACCAGGATGACATCGCCCGCCTGCAAGGGTCCGAAGCCAAGAAAATCCTCGACGAGGCGCGCCAATCCCTGACCCCGGCATGAATTTCATCCTTGCCCAAATATCCCGGGGTGAATGGCGCGCGAAAGCGCGCCAGAGGGGCAGCGCCCCTTCCACCTGCCGGGGCGCAGCCCCGGCGCCAGTAAAGGCGTGGGGCGCAGCCCCTCCGCTGGGTTAGCCATGGCAAAATATACCGACCTTGCCCTGCCGGATGACCCGAAGCTGCGCGACAACATCACCCATTTCGCGCGGGCGCTGCGCCGTGCAGGCCTGCCCGTCGGGCCGGGGCGGGTTCAGACGGCCATTCAGGCCATCGCGGCAGCGGGCTTCGAGCATAAGGCCGATTTCTACTGGACGCTGCACACCGTTTTCGTCAACCGCCCAGAGGAACGGCAGGTGTTCGCGCAGGTCTTTCGCCTGTATTGGCGCGATCCGCGCTATCTGGAGCACATGATGTCCATGATGCTGCCCGCCGTGCGCAACGTGGCCGAAGAAAAGGCCGCCGCCTCTGCCGCCAAGCGCGCCGCAGAGGCGCTTCTGGACGGGGCCGAAGCGCCCGACCTGCCCAACAGTGGCAAGGACAGCGACGAGACAGAGATCCAGATCGACGCCTCACAAACCGCCTCCGGCGAAGAGCGCCTGCGCACGCTCGATTTCGAACAGATGTCGGTGGACGAGGCGGCGGCCGCCCGCCGGATGCTCGCGCGATTGTCCTTGCCGGTCAAACCCATCGCCACCCGTCGCCACGCGCCCGACCCGCGCGGCCGCAAGCCCGACTGGCGGCGGAGCCTACGCGCGGCGGCGCGGGCGGGGGGTGAGTTGCGCGCACTGCACCGCCAGACACCCCGCACCCGTTGGCCCGCGCTGGTAGTGCTATGCGATATATCCGGGTCCATGTCGCAATATTCGCGCATGGTTTTGCATTTCGTCCATGCCGTCGCCAACCGGCAAGGGCAAGGCTGGGCCAAGGTCCATGCCTTTACCTTTGGCACGCGTCTGACCAATGTCAGCCGTCATCTGCGCACCCGTGACGTGGATGCGGCCCTGAACGCCGCCGGGGCGCAGGCGCAGGATTGGCAGGGTGGCACCCGCATCGGCGGGTGCCTGCGCGCCTTCAATGTGGATTGGTCGCGCCGCGTGCTGGGGCAGGGGGCCGTGGTGCTCTTGATCTCGGACGGGCTCGACCGCGACGACCCCGCGCTTCTTGAGCGTGAAATGGAACGCCTGCACCTGTCGGCCCGTCGTGTCATCTGGCTGAACCCGCTTTTGCGCTGGGACAGTTTCGCGCCGCGCGCACGCGGCATTCGCGCGATGCTGCCCCATGTCGACAGCTTTCGCGCCGCGCATTCCATCGCGTCACTCGAAGCGCTGGCCGACGCCATTTCAGACCCTTCCGATCACGGCGAGAAAGCGCGCCTGATGGCGGTGCTAAGCGACGGCTAGCCGCGTAACTTGACTTCGATCAAAGACGCGCGCGATTTATATTCATAAAATCATATTATATGTTATGAAAAGGAGAGATGTCATGACACTCGACTGGAAGATTGGGGGGCTCGCGCTGGGCTTCGTGTTCTTCATCGCGATGATGCTCGTGAAGCCCATCGGCGTATCCACCCAATTCGTGATCCTTGACGGGGTTATCGCCGATGCTGTCGCTTCTGGCACCATCTATGAAGCGGCAGATGGCGCGCTGACCTCTGACAACGCCTATTTCGCGAAATACGCCAAGAGCATCGCGAACCCGATGAACTACAGCTTCATCTTCGTGCTGGCCATGGCGCTGGGCGCGTTCCTGTCGTCTTACCTGCGCAAGGGCGTGCAGGGCGCAGAGCGCAACATTCCCGCCCTGTGGCAGGCGAATTTCGGCGGCAGCGTGGCCAAGCGCTTCGCGGTGGCCTTCATCGGCGGCTTTATCGTGATTTTCGCCGCGCGCTTGGCGGGTGGCTGCACCTCGGGGCACATGATGTCGGGCATGTCGCAAACCGCGATCTCGGGCTTCCTGTTTGCCGCAGGCGCCTTTGCAACCGCCGTGCCGACGGCACTGTGGCTGTATAAGACAGAGGAGTAAGCACCATGGAAATCCTTCTTGCACTTGTCATCGGTGCCGCCTTTGGCGCGGTTCTGGACCGGATCGGGGCGACCAACCCGTCGGTCTTGGGCAACATGCTGGCGCTGCGGGCGTTGGGCCTGATGAAGACGATCCTTCTGGGCATTGGCGTGGCCGCCATCCTGATCTTCGGCGGCCAGATGCTGGGTCTGGTCGATGTGGCGCATATGTCGGTCAAGGCGGCCTATTGGGGCGTGCTTCTGGGCGGGATGATGCTGGGTTTCGGCTGGGCGCTGACCGGGTTCTGCCCCGGCACGGGCGTCTGTGCCGCCGCGTCGGGCCGTCGTGACGCGATGGTCTATATCGTCGGCGGTCTGGTTGGCGCTGCGGCCTACACGGCGGTGTATTCCGGCGTCAAGGCGACCGGCCTTCTGGACAATATCTGGGGTGGCAAGACCGTCATCGGCCAGATCCCCGGCACCGATTATCCGGCCCTGCTGCCCATCTCTGGCGATGTGGCCGGGATCGTGATGGGGCTGGTCTTCGTCGCCATCGCCTTCGTGCTGCCCGAGCGCCCGCGCGGCGGTCAGCCGGTTCCGGTCGCTGCCGAATAATAGCTGCCGGCGCAGGCGGTCCGACCGCCTGCGCCCTTTCCCTTTGCTGCCGAATGCGCCACGATCGGTGCCATGATCCGCGCATTTCTTGGCTTCGACATTCCCACACATATTGGTGCACAGCTTCTGCTGCAAAGCCGCAAGCTGCCCGTTGACCGCCCGCAACCGCCCGAGAATTACCACCTGACGCTTGTCTTTCTGGGCGATCAGCCGCGCCATGTGCTGGAAGAGCTGGACATGGCGCTGGAACGCTTTCACGCGCCCGCGCCCATGATCCGGATTGCCGGGCTTGGCCTGTTTGGCGGGGCAAAGCCCCATAACCTGCACGTAGCCGTTGCCCCCGACCCGATGTTGATGGACCTGCAAGCCCGGCTGGAACGGCTGTGCCGCAGCCATGACATAGACATCCCGCGCCGCAAGTTCACACCCCATGTCACACTGGCCTATCTGGGCCGGGCGGTGCAGGACCGTGCCGTACTGGAAACGGCGGTGGTGCGGGATATGGGCTTTGCGGCGGACCCGTTCACGCCAGAGGCAATCGCGCTCTTCCGGGGGCATCAGGGCAAGCGCGGGAACAGCTACGACGTGATCGCGCGCTATCCGCTTTCGAACATGTAGGCGTGCAGCCCCGCGCCATTGCTGCGCAGCCACGCGCGGTGGCGGGCATAATCCGGCATGATGCGCGCCACCGTGGCCCAATAGGCGCGCGAATGGTCCATGTGCACCAGATGCGCGGCTTCATGGGCAGCGACGTAATCCTGCACCTCTGGCGGGGCCATCGCGAGCCGCCAGCAATACATCAGCCGCCCTTGCGCGGTGCACGATCCCCAACGCGACCGCGTGTCGCGCAGGCTGACGGCGGCGACCTTGCGGTCCAAAAGGGTGGCATAGTGTTCGGACATGGGGACCAGCCTGTCGCGCGCGCGGGTCTTCAGAAAGGCAGCCACGCGCGCGCCTGTCTGCCCCACGCTTCCCGGCACCAGCAGGCGGTCGCCGTCCAACACCACGCTCCGGCCCGGCGCGGGCGTGATTTCGCGCAACTGGCCATCCACCGGCACCATCGCCCCCGGCGCGACACGCACCCGCTCCGGTGCGCGGGCGACGGCGGCGCGCAGCCAGTCGGCCCTGTCGTTCAGAAAGGCCAGCGCGTGGTGCCGTGCCAGTCCGCGCGGGACGTTCAATGTTATCTTGCCGTCCAGCCCCGACACGCGCAGCGACATCTGCCGCGCGCGGGCCGAGGCGCGGATTTGCACGCTCAGCGCCGGATCGCCGGGCAAAAGGATGGTTTCAGAAGGTTGCGGCATCTTGGATTGCTCGGGAAACGCACAATATTACAGGGGTAGGGGTGCCAGAGGGCTTTACAGCCGCGCATCCTTATGGCACAGCACGCCCTTGCACGAAAGACTCGCATTCAAAGAGGCTGTCACATGACCAATCCTGACTGGGGCGTGAAGCGCATCTGCCCGGAAACCGGGAACAAGTTCTACGATCTGAACAAAGATCCGATCATCAGCCCCTATACCGGCAAGGTCGTGGTGATCGAGGCGCTGGAGCGTCGCGCCGATGAGGCTAACGCTGCGCTGAAGGCCAAGGCGAAGAAAGCCGTCGCCGAGGATGACGACGAATTGCTGGTCGATGACGACGATGCGGCCGATGTCGATGACGAGCTGCTGGAAGACGATGACGACGATACCGTCGCCCTCGACGATCTGGCCGATGTCGCCGAGAATGACGACGACTGATTTCTTGAAAACGCGCGCGCCTGTCGATTTTCCGCTTGCACTGGCAATCCGGCTTTCGTAAGACGCGCGCATCAAGCCCAACGGCTTGAGTTTGGGGCCTTAGCTCAGCTGGGAGAGCGCCTGCATGGCATGCAGGAGGTCAGCGGTTCGATCCCGCTAGGCTCCACCAAACTCCCCATTGATGTGTTATTTTGAGGGTGCCGCCGGGCGCGTCGATGCGGTCAGGTTCAGCCAGTTCGCTGCGAAGATAATTGTTGCGCCCAAGAACACGAACGGGTCCAGCGCTTCGGCGTAAAGCCACATGCCCACAAGCGCGATGATCGGCAGGCGGAAGAATTCCATCGGCGCGACGACGGTTGCCGGGGCCAGCCCAAGCGCCGATGTCAGGCAATAATGCGCGCTCAGCCCCGTCAAGGCCACCAGCGCCAGCCAGCCCCAGATCGCCGGGCTCGGCCATGTGAACCCGCCCCATTGGGCCAGCGTCAAGCCGAACAGCGTTTGCAGCGCGGTCATCCAGAACAACACGCACAGCACGCTATCATCGCGCATGATTCGCTTTGTCAGGATCACGTTCATTGCAAAGCCCACTGCGCAAAGAATGCCTGCCACATGCCCGCTGCCCAAGGGCTGGGTGCCCGGTTGCGCAACGATCAAAATGCCCGCAAAGCCAAGCAGCGCGACCGCTATTCGCCTGCGGGTAAAGACCTCGCCGAGCAACAGCGGTGCAAGGATTGCAACCCAAATTGGCATTGTGAATTCCAGTGCCACAAGCTGCGAAAGCGGGATGACCGTGATCCCGTAGAACCACAGGTTTTGCCCTGCAAAATGAACGACATTGCGCGAAAGATGCAGGCTTGGGCTGGTTGGCCGGATCGCTGGCCAGGCTTTGCCCTTGTTCAGTGCCGAAAAGATCGCCACGATCAAACCGAGGCCGATGAACGAGCGCCAGAACATAAGTTCGAAGCTATCGAGCTCGATCTGAATTTCGCGCCCAGACACAGCCATAAACGTGAAAGAGCCGATCGCCCCACACATCCATAGGGCGGCTTTGAATGGCTGACTGCGGGCTGGAGAAGCTGCGCGGTAATTCATGGCAGCCACTGGGCGCGGGACTGACGGGCGTGTCAAGCAGTCTGGCGCGCCCGGGGGGCATCTTGCTGGCGTGCCGCTCAAGAAGCCACCGCACGCGATTACACAAGCTTGTGCAAAAACTATGCTACGGCTGTTCAGGGTTGTCGCTGGTGGCCAGATAAAAACCCCGACCAGCTCGGGCCGGGGTTCCATCTGGCACGCCGTGGAATGTTGCCGCGGCCTTGTGACGTGTTAGACGATGTCAATATAGTTCGACAGCTGGTTGGCGTTGGTCACACCTTCGATCACGATGATGTCTCCACCCCCAAAATCGAGCACCATGTCGCCGTTCACAACATTGCCATAAGTGTTCACCACTTGCTGTGCCGTCAGGTTGCCAGTCCATAGCGCATCATCAAGTTGCAGCCTGTCGTTCTCCGTAAAACTGAAATCGGTGATCGTTAGGCTGTCATGCCCATCATTGAACACAAAGGTATCCGCACCACTCCCACCGGCCGCGGTATCGTTGCTTTGGCCTCCGATTAGGATGTCATTGCCGTCGCCTCCAAAAAGCCTGTCATTGCCATGGCCACCAGAAAGGGTGTCCCGACCTAAATTGCCGTAAAGCACGTCATTGCCGTTATTGCCATTGAGCCTGTCATTGCCATGGCCGCCAGACAAAGTGTCCTGACCTATATTGCCGTGCAGCACATCGTTGTTGTTATTCCCGAAAAGCCTGTCATTGCCATGGCCACCGTACAGAGTGTCCTGACCTATATTGCCGTGCAGCACATCGTTGTTGTTATTCCCAAAAAGCCTGTCATTGCCATGGCCACCGTACAGAGTGTCCTGACCTATATTGCCGTTCAGCACATCGTTGTTGTTATTCCCGAAAAGCTTGTCATTGCCATGGCCACCGTACAGAGTGTCCTGACCTTCCCTGCCTTCCAGCACGTCATTGCCGTTATTGCCATTGAGCGTGTCATTGCCATTCCCGCCAAACAGGCTGTCCTGACCTGCATTGCCGTGCAGAGTGTCGTTCCCGTTGCCCCCTCTCAGGACATCGTTTCCATCACCACCGAAGACCCTGTCGGCACCATCGTTGCCGATAACACTGTCCTCACCACGACCGGTGAAAATAGTGTCATTGCGACCGCTGCCTGTTACTTGATCATCCCCATCGCCTAGGTAAACGCGTGAAAAAACGTTTGTTAGCGACGCGACCTGGGTGCCGTTAATCCTGACGGTTCCAGCCCCTAGTGTGACCTCGACATCGCCGGTAACAGTGGCCATGTTCAGCCATGATCCATTGCTTTCGGCGGTGATCGCCGCGATGGAGCCATTATAAGCATTGATGTTGAATATTTCATCAGTGATGTATTGCACATCGGTCGGGTTCGCGTTGCCGTTGATCGTGATCTCGGCATCTATGATCTCGCCCACATCGCCGGCTGCATTGTCGACCACGATCACCCGCCATGTACCTGCGCTCATGGTGCCCATTGCGCCCATGACGGTAAACTGCCATTCGAAGCCGCCATCCATCAACGTGCTACCGCCTTCGCCATCCATCAGCATGTAGCGGTTGCCGTCCGGATCCTCGAGGTAGATCGTGAGATCTGAGCTCCAGGTGTGCTGTAGCTCCAGCGTGACCTCGACGGAATCGACCATGATGTCTTGTGTCACGTTGAAACTGATCGCGGCCTCGCCGCCGCCGACATCCGGGATCGCGACCGGGCCGCCGGTGTAGCCGCGGGTTATGCTGGTCTCGTTCGCGCTGGTCTGGGCTGTGGGGAAGATCACTGACCACGATTCAGCCAAGCGCACCGCTGCGTGTGCGTTTACCATGCCGAACCCGTAGGTCAGGTTGTAGGTCATGCCGCCGCCGTTCCAGTTGTCGGCGCCGTTGAAAAACCATTCTCCCTGTTCGTATTGCGAGACACCGCCTGAGATCGGGCTTTGGCCAAGCGCCGATCCGGTGTGGCTGGCAGAAATCGCGAGAATTTGCTGCACGTCGCGCCAGCCAAGATCTTGGTTCGCCTCGAGCATGAGTGCCACAACACCCGACGTGACCGGCGTTGCCGCCGACGTGCCGCCAAAATCGCTTCGGTAGATGCCAAGATTATCTGTCGTCACCGCCGCAGCCGGAGCAGTGATCAAGATGTTCGATCCGAAATTGGTATACCATGTCGCATAACCCTGCGCATCCGTTGCCGCCACCGAAATCGTATGACGTGATACGTTCAGCCCATCGCCTTGGGCATTGCGGGTGTCATTGCCCGAAGCCTGCACGATGATCGTGCCCAAGCCATCACGCCCGGTTTCCGATATGTCTTCGTAGACGGCAGCCATCTGCGCCCGGAACGAGCTGGGATCGGCCAAGCTTTGACCCGCCTCGTAATTCGGTGTGCGCCCTCAGCTATTGCTCATGATGTCGAAATTGCCCGCAAATTCCAGCGAAGCAAGGATCGCGCCGGCACCGTCAAACTGGATGTCGGACAGGAAATTCACGCCAGTCATCGCGACACCGGGTGCCACACCGGTTCCGCCTATCCCGTTATTGGCGGTCATGCCGATCAGGCCCGCGACCGCGGTGCCGTGGTCATCGTCCAATACAAGCGGGTACGGATTGTAAGTGACGCCGTTGTAAACAAAACGATAATCGACGTAATTGCCGACCAGATCAGGGTGCGTGTAGTCGAAGCCGTCGTCAAAAACGACAACATGCACGCCTGCGCCGGAATAGTCATCCCAAATCGTTTCGATGTCCCCCATCAGGGGAAAATGCCACTGGTTTCCATAAAGCGGGTCGGTTGGGGTAGACATGGGCAGCTCCGATGTTCCTGGCGGCTTGAAATGCCATTAAACTCAGCAATAACAGGGTCGACTGGACCTTGCGGCAAGCCTAGCCCGGAAGAATGGCAAAGACCCGTATTTCGCGCCCTTGCATACATTTTGAATTCATGGATTCCGCGCCGTCAATGCGATAGGCATTACCGATCGTCATACCTTCGGTGACACCGGACAGGCTGACCTGTTCTCCGCTGTCCAAGCGAAATTGCGGACAGGTCACTCCGGCACCGATAAAGGTTCCGGACAAGATTTCTCCGCGCGGTTCAATTGGCTCTGTCATGGTCGGTGGGGTTTCCGCTGGGGCTGGGGTTACAAGGGTTTCCGGCACACAAGCGGAGGCCGCCACGACAATGCCGAAATACAAAATGGCGCGACGCATTTTTTGCCAGCAACACTTCACGCGTATGATGCTATTGAACTGCAAACACCCGGCCCATGTTGACACACCCCTGACGGTATTATTTACCAAATCGTGCGATTTCTCAAGTAGTCTGTCGGTTTAATCCTTACCGTTCGGCAACCAAGGGCACGACATATGCAACGATCAGGGCCGGGACGAGCGGTGCAAGACCTACGATCCGCAAGCTCTTATCAGGGCGCGCTGCGCAACCTGTTCGCTGTCATCGGCGTGGTCAGCATCTTCACCAACATGCTGATGCTTACGGGTCCGCTATTCATGTTGCAGGTCTATGACCGCGTCCTGTCCAGCCGGTCAGAGGCGACGCTGGTGGTGCTATTCGCCCTGGTCGCGTTCTTGTACCTGATGTATGGCTTGCTGGACCATGCCCGCGCGCGCATCGCGGCGCGGGCCGGGGCCAGATACCAGCTGGAGATGGACGCGCCGGTGTTCAAGGCGGCCCTTGCCGGGGCAGTGGCCCGCGGCGCCTCGCGCCATCTGCCCGTGCGGGCCACGCAAGATGTCAGCCTGTTGCAGCAACTCACCGCCAGCCAGGTCTTCATGGCCCTGTTCGATTTCCCATGGGTGCCGCTGTTCATCGGGGTCATCGCGCTGTTGCATCCATGGCTTGGTGCCTTTGCCGCCGGGGCGGCGGTGCTGCTGGCCGCGCTCAGCCTGCTGAACATCTCGCGCAGCCGCGCCCGGCAGGAACGGGTTTTCGCCGCCCAGCAAAAGGCCGAGGGCATGGGCCGCCAGCTGAGCGCGGAAGCCGCCCAGATGCGGTCGCTTGGAATGCAATCGGTGGCGCTGGATCAATGGTCGCGCCTGCGGGCCGATGCGCTGACACAATCCATTGCCGGGAACGATTCCAGCGGCAGCTTCGGGGCCACGGCACGGGCCATCCGCCTGTTCCTTCAATCGGCCATGCTGGCCTTGGGCGCGTGGCTAGTGCTGCGGGCAGAGCTGTCGCCAGGGGGCATGATCGCGGCGTCCATCATCCTTGGGCGGGCCTTGGCCCCGCTGGACCAGCTGATCGGCGGCTGGCCGCAGGTGCAAGCAGCGCGCGCGGCGCAGGCCCGGCTTCGGGAACTGCTGGACGGCGCTCCGCCGGAACCCGAGCGTACGCGCCTGCCTCACCCCAAGGGCCATCTTGCGGTCAAGGGGCTGGCGCTGCGCATTCCGGGGTCGGAAGGGCGCGATGGCATCTTGCTGCGCGACGTGTCCTTCGAGGTGAAACCGGGCCAGGCGCTGGGCGTGATCGGCGATTCGGGGGCCGGGAAATCCAGCCTCGCAGAGGCGCTTGTCGGAATTTGGCCCCCTTTCGCGGGCGAAATCCGGCTGGATGGCGCGTTGTTGTCCCAATACGACCCATCGCAACTGGGCCGCGCGATCGGGTATTTGCCCCAACGTGTGACGTTATTCGCGGGCCGCATTCGCGACAATATCGCCCGGCTGGACCCGGCTGCCAGTGACGAGGACATCATCAATGCCGCCAAGGCCGCCGGCGCGCATGACCTGATCCTTGCCCAGCAAAAAGGGTATGACACAATCATCGACGCCGAAGGCGGCGGTCTGTCGGGCGGGCAGGTGCAACGGATCGCTTTGGCGCGCGCGTTCTACGGCAACCCGGCGCTTCTGGTGCTGGACGAGCCGAATTCGGACCTTGACGACGAAGGCTCGCGCGCCTTGAACACGGCCATCCAGACCGCCAAGGCGCGCGGTGCCAGTGTCATCATCATGACCCATCGGCCCACCGCCATTCTGGAATGCGACCTGATCCTGCGCCTGAAAGCCGGGCAAGTCACGGCTTACGGCCCGATGGAAGAGGTGCTGCGCCGCACAACCCGCAACAGCGACGCGATCCTGCGTCAGGCGGGCGGGGCGGCCCAGCGGGCCGCGCCCAACCCGACAAGCCCCCCGCGCGCCCTGCGCTCAGACCCGGCCACCCCCGGTGCCGCGCGCCAAGCAGGCGGCTTTCCGTGGGAAGCGGCCCCGAAGGACAAGCAATGAGCGTACCTGACCCCCTTTCCCCCCGTCGGCACATGACCATCGCCGTGGCGGCGCTCGCGGTTCTGGTGCTGGGGTTCGGCGGCTGGGCTACATTCACCACCATTTCCGGCGCCATCATCGCGCTCGGCCAGCTAGAGGTCGAGCAAAACCGCCTGATCGTGCAGCACCCCGAAGGCGGTGTCGTCGAAGAGGTGTCCGTCACCGAAGGCGCTCGCGTCGATGCAGGCGATGTGATGCTGCGGCTGGACGGCACGCGGCTGCGCTCTGAGCTGACGGTGGTCGAAAGCCGCCTGTTCGAATTGCTGGCCCGCCGCGCCCGGCACGAGGCCGAGCGCGATAGCGCCGACACGCTGGTTCTGCCACCCGAACTGGCCGAAGCGCGCTTGGAACGCCCCGCGCTCGCCGCCCAGATCGACACGCAGGTCGAAGGGATCACGGCGCAAATCGCCGCGACCGACCGCCAGATCGCTCTCGTGGCCGAAGAGCGCGACACGCAAGCCGACCTTCTGGAGCGCGGGCTGGCCCAAGCCGCCCGCGTATTGGCGTTGGATCGCGAGGCCGCGCGCCTTGAAGGCTCGCGCGGTGCGCTCTTGTCCGAACGCGCCTCTGCGGCAGAGCGACAGGCCGAAATCGCGCAACAGATCCTGTCGCTGAAAGCCCAGAACCGGGAAGAGGCCCAGACCGCCTTGCGCGACATTTCGGCCAATATCCTTGAATTGGCCGAGCGTCGCCGCGCCTTGTTGGAGCAGATCGAACGGCTGGACATCCGCGCACCGGTGGGCGGTGTCGTCTATGGCTTGCAGGTCACGACCCCGCGTGCCGTTCTGCGCGCGGCGGACCCCGTGCTTTATATCGTGCCCCAAGACCGTCCGCTGGTCATTTCAGCGCGGGTGAACCCGGCAGATGTCGACCAGGTGCAGCCGGGGCAGGACGCGGTGGTCCTGTTCAGCGGCCTGAACTTGCGAGAATTGCCGCAACTTGCGGCCCGTGTCATGCAAGTCTCGCCCGATGCGTTCGTCGACCCCAATCTGGCGCAAAGCTATTACCGGGTCGAACTGGAACTGCTGGAAGACAGCCGGACACTTTTGTCGGGCCAGACCTTGCTGCCCGGTATGCCGGTCGAGGTGTTCTTGCAAACCGCGGAACGCAGCCCGCTGCGCTACCTGACCGAACCGCTGACGGCCTATTTCGGCCGGGCCTTGCGTGAAAGCTGACCCCGACTTCCCCGATGCAACAAATCGCGCATAGCCAGATGGCCCGCCACATAGTAAGGCGGGCGCGTGTTGCAACCGCTTGGAGCGCGTCACGATGACAGCTGTAATCGCGCTGGACCACGGACCGGGCGGGCAGGCCGCGCTGTTCACCCGGCCACATGCGCGGCTTGTGGCATGGAGCCGCGCAGAGGTTGCCGATGTGCTGGACCGGGCCGAGGCCGCGCGCCGTGCGGGCCATTGGGTGGCGGGCTATATCGCCTATGAGGCGGGCTATGCGTTCGAGCCGCGCCTGCACAGCATTCCGCATCACGACCCGCGCGCGCCCCTTGTTGCCTTGGGTGTCTTCGACCCGCCCGCGCCGGCGCAGCCCTTTCACGCGCAGGCCGATGCGCAGCGCGCCAGCCTGTCGCCACTCATGCCGCGTGTCAGCCGTGGCGAATATGCGGCGGCCTTCGCCCGTCTGATGGATTATATCGCGGCCGGTGATTGCTATCAGGCCAATCTGACCTTTCCTCTGGCGGCACAGCTGACTTCTGGCACCGCTATCGGCTTGTATGGGGCGTTGCGCGCGCGTCAGCAGGTGGGCTTCGGGGCGTATCTGGACCTTGGCGCGGGCCCGGTCGTGTTGTCGCGCAGCCCGGAACTGTTCTTCACCCTGCAAGACGGCGTGGTCGAAAGCCGCCCCATGAAGGGCACCGCCCCGCGCGGGGCCACGCCAGAGGCCGATGCGGCCTTGCGTGAGGCTTTGGCAGCAAGCGAAAAGGTGCAGGCCGAGAACCTGATGATCGTCGATCTGTTACGCAATGACATCGCGCGCGTGTCCGAGGTCGGCTCGGTTCAGGTGCCCGAACTATTTGCCATCGACAGTTTCGCCACTGTCCACCAGATGAGCAGCCGCATCCGCGGGCGATTGCGCGCCAAGATGGGCCTGCTCGACATCATGGCGGCACTGTTTCCTTGCGGCTCTGTCACCGGCGCGCCGAAAATCCGCGCCATGCAGATCATCGCTGAATTGGAACGCGCGCCGCGCTCGGTCTATTGCGGGGCGATCGGCTGGGCCGCGCCGGATGGCGATCAAGCGTGGTCGGTGGCCATTCGCACGCTGCGCCTGTTTGACGATGGCCATGTCGAAGCCAATGTCGGCGGCGGCATCGTGCAAGACAGCACGGAACCCGGCGAATGGGAGGAGGCGCTTTGGAAAACCCGTTTCGCGACAGATCTTGGCCGCGTGGCCTGACCCTGATCGAGACCGGCTATTGGGACGGGCGCGCGCTGCGGCACGAGGGGCTGCACCGTGCGCGCTTGCAATCCGGGGCGGCCATGTTGGGCTGGTCTGTGCCCCAGTTCGCCTTTGCCGGGCCGGATGACCCCGCGCGCTTGCGCCTGACGCTCGACGCCGAGGGTGTGATCCGGCAAGAGGCGCACCCGCTGCCGCCCGCGCTGGACGAGTGGCGCGTGGGGCTGGCCGATCAGCGGCTGTCGTCGGACGATCCGTGGCTGCGGCTGAAATCCAGCCAGCGCCATGGTTACGACGCCGCGCGCGCGGCGCTGCCCGACGGGCTGGACGAACTCATCTTGCTGAACGAGCGGGACGAGGTCTGCGACGGCACCATCACCACGGTCTTTTTCGACCGAGGTGCCGGGATGCGTACGCCACCCCTGTCATCGGGCCTGCTGCCGGGGGTGCTGCGCGCGTCGCTTGCCTGCCCGGAAGAGGTGCTTCTGGCCCCTGACTTGCCGCATGTGCGCCTGTGGCTGGGCAACGCGTTGCGGGGCTTGGCCCCCGCGCGCTTCATGCCGTGACAC
This sequence comes from Roseibaca sp. Y0-43, assembly GCF_020667835.1. Lineage (GTDB taxonomy): Bacteria > Pseudomonadota > Alphaproteobacteria > Rhodobacterales > Rhodobacteraceae > Roseinatronobacter. The sequence goes on along the minus strand of NZ_JAFMPR010000001.1, from coordinate 353,006 downwards.
GGGCCAAGATGGTGCGGAACAGGGCCACACCGGGGGCGATCAGGGCGTCGGGGAAATCATAGGCCGGGTCATGCAGGGCAGGCTGGGCCTCGCCCGCGCCAAGGAAGAACAGTGCGCATTTGGCATATGCGCTGAATGCACCAAAATCCTCTGACGGCCGCATGGGGAAAGTGAAATCGCCTTCGGCCAGACCCAACGCCGCGCGCGCCGCCGTGGTGTGGGCCACTGCGTCCACATCGTTCAGCGTGGCGTTGAAATGGTCGTGCCGGGTTATGTCTATCCGCAGCCCCTCTGACTGCGCGGCAACCCAATCGCGCAACGCGCGCTCCAACGCCGTCAGCCCACTATCCGAGATCGCACGCAGGGTGACATGCGCCACCGCCTGCCCCGGCGCGATGCCGAAGGTGGCCGCGCCCATGTTCAGGTGGCAGAGTGTTGCCATCGCACCTTCCGCCCCCTTTGGAAGGGTGGCCAGATGGTCGGTCAGGCGCGCGAGGAAGGGCGCGGGCGAAAGACCTGTTTCCGGAAAGGCGGCATGGGCCTCGCGCCCCGCGATTGTGAGCCGCCAGCCCACCGATGCGCAACTGGCCGGGCCGGGCGCGACCGCGACGGACCCCAGCGCCATGCCCGGCATGTTATGCAGCGCAAAGGCGTAATCGGGCCGCAGGGGCGCAAAGGCAGGGTCCGCCAGCACGGCTCGCGCGCCTGTGCCGGTTTCTTCGGCAGGCTGGAACAGCAGCATCATCCGCCCGCATTTGGGCCGGGTGCCGGCCAGCCCCATCAGGATGGCCATATGCCCGTCATGGCCGCACAGGTGCGCCATGCCGGGGCGCTCGGACGCATGGACCACGCCAGAAGTTTCAGAAATCGGCAGCGCGTCCAGCTCTGCCCGGAACAGCACGCTCGGGCCGGGGGTGCCACTGTCATAGACGGCGGCCACGCCGTGCCCGCCAAGGCCGGTTATCAGGTCATCCGGTGCAGTTGCGCGTAGCCGGTCGGCGATCAGGCGGGCGGTGTCGGCCTCTGCCCCCGAAATCTCGGGCTGGCGGTGCAGGGCGTGGCGCAGGGCGATCAGGTCTTGGGTCATGTTCCATGCATCGGTCATCCCGCTGCGCCTGTCCAGAGGGGTCAGGTCCACGCCTCTGGCTGAACTGCGTAGCCGATATACAAAGGGTGTTTCGGGTGACCCGCTTTGCTCAGCCCCAAGTGGAACAGCGGCGTGCCGGTGGCGCGCAGCAGCGCCTCGACCTGCGCGCCGCGCCCCAGATGCGCCCCATGCGTGCCCCAGGCGCAGATCACCCGGTCGCCCCATGGCAGGCTGTCCAGAATGGCCGCGTCATTGGCTGGCCCGACCGGGTCCGGGGCGGCACGCATCACGCGCGGATCGGTCGCGCGAAAGGCGAAGATGTTGCACACCCGGAACGCGCCAAACCCCAAAGCGCGGGCGCGGCGTTCGCAGCGTTCGACCGTGGGGTCGTTCTGCACCTCTGTCGCGGTCGAGGGGTTCAGCATGATGAACAGCGCGCGGCCAAGGTCGGGCGCCCATTCGCGCGTCAGCAGGTAGCGGTATTGCTCGCAGGGCGAATAGACCGCGACCGAGGGCGCGTCGCCCTTCACATGGCTGCGGGTTATCAGGCCCGACATGTCCATCAGTCGCGGTTGAACACGCGGCTGGGGTGCAACTCGCCCGCCTTGTAGCGGCCGACGGCAATGGCTTTGCCGTCAAGGCTGGCCCAGGCTGCGGTGCCATATTCCACGCCAGCGGCCAGCACCATGCCGGGATTGCCGTTGCGCAGGCGTGCTGCGCCGTCGGGCGTTGCGGGCAGTTCGGGCAGATCGGCCAAACCGACCTCTAGCGGCAGGATGTGGCTGTCCAGCTCGGGGCTATGCGCGAGGGCGTCGATTTGCTCCAGGCTCAGGCCGTCCTCGGCATCGAACGGACCGGACCATTCGCGCCGCAGCCATGCGACATGGCCGAGGCAGCCTAAGCTTGCGCCCAGATCGCGGGCGATGGACCGCACATAGCCACCCTTGCCACAGACCATGTCCAGATCGACATGGTCCGCGTCAGGGCGCACGACGATTTCCAGCTTTTCGACCCACAAGGGGCGCGCGGCCAGATCCATCTCGTCGCCCGCGCGGGCGATGTCATAGGCGCGCTCGCCCTCGACCTTGACGGCGGAAAACTGCGGCGGAACCTGCATGATCTCGCCCCGAAAGGCGGCGAGGGCGGCGTCGATCTCGGCATCGGTAGGGCGCAGGTCAGAGGTTTCGATCACCTCGCCTTCGGCATCGTCGGTGGTAGTGGATTGACCCAAGCGCACGCGGAAACGGTAGGCTTTCAAGGCGTCGGTGATATAGGGCACGGTTTTCGTGGCCTCGCCCAAGGCGACAGCCAGAACACCTGTCGCCGCCGGGTCGAGCGTGCCCGCATGGCCCGCTTTTTGCGCCTGAAGCGCCCAGCGCACCTTGTTGACCACCGCGGTCGAGGTGACACCCGCCGGTTTGTCCACCACCAGCCAGCCCGAAATGGCGCGACCCTTGCGCTTGCGTCCCATGATGTCCTCTTGCAACACGTTCAGGGCGGTGCTGCTACTGGTTGGGCGCAGGCGCGTCAACAACCTTGCCGATGATCGGACCCAGCGGCAGCCCCCAATCCGAGCGCCCAAGTTCCGGCGCATGCAGCCGCGATACCCGCCCGTCGATATAAAGCGCCTGCGGCAGCCCCAGATGGTCGCGGAAAAAGCGGGCGAATTCCCACAGGTTCACGGCGCTGTCGGAGATGACGAAAACCGCGCGCTGCCCATCGGCGGTTACACCCACGCCGTTGCGGATCAGACGCGAGTCGGAGCTCTCGACGAAACGCGGGTGATAGTCCCCGTCGATGACTAGCATCGGCCCCGATTGCGTGGCGTAGCGGCAGGCGGGGCGCGCATTGGCGAAGGCGCGGCTTTCAATGACCGTCAAGCGGGTTTCTTCCACGCAGAACACGCCATTGGGCAGCAGGCCGAAATTGCCCGGCCCTTCCGACAGGATCAACCGGGCCTGTTCCTCGCGGTTTTCTATCAGCAGGCCCACAGGCGCGCGGTCGGCATGATACATGCCGCCATTCATGGCAAACGCCAATTGCTTGCCTTCGGGTGCCAAGGCGGCGTCCACGGCGGCGAAATTGCCATAGGTCAGCCCGTCCGGCCCGCGCAGGAACAGGCGCAGATCGTCGCCCGCCTGCACCTCGCAGGTGGTGAACCGCTGGTCAAGATAGTCGGTCCGGGTGCAGTCGGCCTGCGCGGGCAGCGCCCAGAACAGGCCCGCTGCAAGGGCTTTAGCGATCCGTGCCATCAGGCTCATCGCCGCTTGCAAGGTCGCGCTGCACGGCCTCGTCATTCAGCAGGCGGCGCGTTTCGTCCATGCGGTCGAAGGTCTCGTCCAGCTTGAAGCGCAGGTCGGGCGCGTATTTCAGGGTCATCTCGCGGCTGACAAGGTGGCGCAGTTCCGCCTTGTTGCGCCGCAGCGCCGCCAGCGCACTGTCCTGATCGCGCCCGCCCAAGGGCATGACATAGGCCGTCGCGATTTTCAGGTCGGGCGAGGCGCGCACCTCGCTGACGGTAATCGGGATGCGGTTCAGCTCGGGGTCATGGACATCGCCACGGGCCAGCACATCGGCCAGCGTACGGCGCAGCAATTCGCCCACGCGCAACTGGCGTTGCGACGGGCCGGAGGCATTGGAAAAACGACGGTTCGACATGGGTTTGGTTTAGGCCAAACCCGGCCCTCGCGCAACGAGCCTTTGCCAAGTTGGCGGCATTTGGCTATGTGGCTGACACAGTCACAAGGAAAAGGGTCAGATCATGCGCAAGATCGCGGTTTTCGGTGTGTCGGGGCGAATGGGCCAAATGCTGGTGCGCGAGATCGACGCGGCGTCCGGGGCAAGCCTGTCGGCAGCGGTCGAGCGTGCGGGGCATGACTGGATCGGCCAGGATCTGGGCCGGATGATGGGCGGGGCCGCGCGTGATCTCGTCGTGACCGACGATATTGATGCGGCGCTGGCGGCCAGCGATGTCATCATCGACTTCACCGCCCCCGCCGCGACTGTCGCGCTTGCGCGGCGTGCCGCCGACGCGGGTGTGGCGCATGTCATCGGCACAACCGGCTTTGACGATGACGACCTTGCGGCCTTGGCCGAAATCGGCACGCGCGGCCACATCGTGCGCGCGGGCAATATGAGCCTTGGGGTCAACCTGCTGGTTACGCTGGCGCGGCAAGTCGCCGCCGCGCTGGGCGAAGAGTTCGATGTCGAAATTGTCGAGGCGCATCATCGCCACAAGGTCGATGCGCCCTCTGGCACCGCCCTGATGCTGGGCGAGGCCGTGGCCCAAGGCCGGGGTGTGAACCTGTCGGACGTGGCCGACCGGGGCCGTGACGGCATTACGGGCGCGCGGCGCGAAGGGGCGATCGGCTTTCACGCCATTCGCGGCGGTGATTTCATTGGCGAGCATGACGTGATCTTTGCCGGACCGGGCGAGCGCGTGACGCTGCGCCATGTGGCCTCTGACCGCGCGCTGTTCGCGCGGGGTGCCGTGCGTGCGGCCATGTGGCTGGAGGGTCGCGCACCGGGCGAATATTCCATGCTGGACGTGCTGGGCCTGGGCAAAAGCTGACGGGGCACCGGGCAGACGGCTGGCGTTTGGGCAGCTTCTTGCCCATGCGCGCGAAAAACCTACATCTGTGCGAAACCATTTCTATCTTGCATCCGTAACCCTGACAGCCACATCGCAAGAGGTTGCCATGACACGTTTCGCAATCGCCACTGCCGCGCTTTTCGCAACAGCCATGCCCGCGCTGGCAGAGTTTCAACCCGTCCGGGACGAACGCAATTTCCGCGCCCTTGTCGAGGGTCGCGAGTTGACCCGCTTCGGCGTGCGCCTGCAAGTTCTGCCACAGGGCGAAATTCGCGGTCGCGGCTTCGGGATGCAGGTTGGCGGGCGCTGGGAATGGCGCAACGGTTATTTCTGCCGCACGCTGGAATTCGGCGAGTCGGGCGATCCGTATAATTGCCAGCTTGTGCTGCGCAACGGGTCGACCCTGCGCTTCGTGTCGGACCAGGGCCAGGGCGATTCCGCCGATCTGCGCTTGCGCAACCCTAGCTAACGGCTTGCCAGCGCGGCTTGGCGCTGGCTAACTGGCGCGGCACAGATCGGAAAGGCCCGCCATGACATCGCCGCGCAAACGCATTTGGGGCTGGTGGGCCTTTGACTGGGCGAACCAGCCCTATAACACGCTGCTACTGACCTTTATCTTCGCGCCCTATTTCGCCTCTGCCGTCGCGCCCGACCCGGTGACGGGGCAAGCGCTTTGGGGCTGGATGCTGGCGCTGTCGGGCCTGGTCATCGCGTTTTCTGCGCCGGTCATGGGCGCAATCGCTGACAGTTCGGGCAATCGCCGCGTCTGGCTGCTGGTCTGGTCGGCCTTCTATGTCGCGGGCGCGGCGGCGCTCTGGTTTGCGGTCCCCGCCGCCGATACCGGAACGATCTGGCTAATCTTGCTGGCCTTCGCGGTGGGGCTTGTCGGGCTGGAATTCGGCATCGTCTTTACCAATGCGACCTTGCCCGATCTGGGCACGCGCGACGATCTTGGCCAGATTTCTGGCACCGGTTGGGCGCTGGGCTATGTGGGCGGCTTGGTCTCGCTTGTTGTCATGCTGCTGTTTCTGGCCGAGAATGACCAAGGCGTGACCCTGATCGGCCTGCCGCCCGCTTTCGGACTGGACGCCGCCGCGCGCGAAGGCACGCGCCTTGTCGGCCCCTTCACGGCGCTGTGGTATCTGGTCTTTGTCATCCCGTTCTTCCTGTGGGTGCCCATCAAGGCCACGGCCCAGCGCACCACCGGCGCGGTGCGCCGCGCCTTGGCGGAGTTGGGACAAAGCCTGCGCGCCTTGCCCAAACGCAAAAGCCTTTTCGCCTATCTGGGAGCCTCGCTTCTGTATCGCGATGCGCTGAACGGCATTTACGCGTTCGGCGGCATCTATGCGGCGGGAGTGCTGGGCTGGTCCATTGTGCAAATCGGGGTGTTCGGCATCCTCGCCGCTGCCGTGGGCGCCGTGGCCTGCTGGCTGGCGGGCAAGCTGGATTCGCGCTTCGGCCCGAAACCCGTCATCATCGGCTGTGTGGCCCTGTTGATGGCGGTCTGCGTCATCATCGTGGGCACGGATCGCAGCATGGCGGTCTTCGTGCCGGTCGCCGACGGGTCAAGCTTGCCCGACATCACCTTCTACATCTGCGGCGCGCTGATCGGGGCAGGGGGCGGCAGCCTGCAATCGGCCTCTCGCACGATGATGGTGCGCCAAGCCGACCCCGCGCGCATGACCGAGGGCTTCGGCCTATACGCACTGTCCGGCAAGGCGCTGGCGTTCCTTGCGCCCGCGCTGGTGGCGGCGGTCACAACCCTGACCGACAGCCAGCGCATGGGCGTGACCCCGTTGATTGTGCTTTTCGTGGCGGGGCTTGTGCTGCTAACCTTCGTGGACCCAGACGGAGAGCCCGAATTCCGATGCGCCCCATCCTGATCGCCCTTGCGCTGCTTCTTGCCGCCCCCGCCCACGCACAACAGCTTGCCAACCAGTTGTTCGGGGCCCATGCCTATGGGTCGTTGCAGCCACCGGAACCCATCGGCAGCTACTCCAACGGCTGTGGCGCGGGTTTGGTGCGCCTGCCGGAAACCGGGCCGACATGGCAAGCCATGCGTTTGTCGCGCAACCGGAACTGGGGCCACCCCACGCTGATGGAATATGTGCAGGATCTCAGCCGCGAGGCAACGCGCCACGGCTGGGCGGGCTTGTATATCGGCGATATAAGCCAACCGCGCGGCGGGCCCATGACCTCTGGCCATGCCAGCCACCAGATCGGGCTGGACGTGGATATCTGGATGCTGCCGCCCAGCCGTCTGAACCTGAGCGTGGCCGAGCGCGAAAGCCTCAGCTCCATTTCCGTGCGCACAGAGGATCAGCGCCGCGTGAACGGCAACTGGACCCGGTCGCATTACAACATCATGCGCGCGGCGGCCTCTGACCCGCGCGTGGATCGCATTTTCGTCGCCGCCGCCGTGAAGCTGGAGATGTGCAAAACCGCGCGCGCCGCCGATACCGCCTGGCTTCAGAAAATCCGGCCCGCGGCGGGCCATAATTACCACTTCCATGTGCGCCTGAAATGCCCGCGCGGCGCGCGCGGCTGTGAAACCCAGACGCCCACGGTGGCGGAACTGTCCAAGGGCGGCAACGGGTGCGACGAAACACTGGAATGGTGGGTGACGGATTACCTGAACCCGCCCCCGCGCGACCCGAACGCCCCGCCGCCCGAGCGCCGCCGCCACCCGCGCGAGTATACGATGGCCGATTTGCCGCGCGCTTGTCAGGCAGTTCTGGCCGCGCAGTAACGTCAGCCACGCAAGACTATTGCCAAGCGGGGGGGCATGGGTAAGCTGATCCTGCACCGGCGTCATCAAGTCGTTACAGAAGCTTGGCACGCCGTCACTTGTCCGCCGCCACCGCGCGGCCACCAACGGGGATGCGACCATGACCGACACTCATCTGAACCGCCGCGGCTTTCTCAGCTTGGCCGGGGCCACGCTGGCACTGACCGGCGCAGGCAGCTTCACCATGCGCAGCGCGCGCGCCCAGTCGGGCTTTTCGCTGACGGTGCTGCATATCAACGACATGCACAGCCGCATCAGCGAGATCAGCAAGTATAACTCGACCTGCTCGGACGACGATTCGGCCGAAGGCAATTGTTTCGGCGGCTCTGCCCGTCTGGCGACCGCGATCCGCGACCGCCGCGCCGCGCATGAGGGCGCGGGCCGCCCGGTCCTGACGCTGGACGCGGGCGACCAAAGCCAGGGCACGCTTTACTACACCACCTATGGCGGCAAGGCCGAGGTGCAGATGATGAACGCCATCGGCTTCGACGCGATGGGCGTGGGCAACCACGAATTCAACCGCGGGCCAGAAAGCTTGGCCGAAATGATCGCGGAGGCGAATTTCCCGGTCGTGTCGGGCAATATCACCGTGGCAGACGGCAGCCCGCTGGCGGGCCGCATCCAGCCGCAGGTCGTGATCGAGAAGAACGGCGAGCGCATCGGCATTCTGGGCGTGACCACGCCCGACACCGTTATCCTGTCCTCGCCCGGCCCCGATGTCAGCTTCGCCGATGAAATCGAGTATCTGCAAGGCGCCATCGCGGCCATGCAGGCCGATGGTATCAGCAAGATCCTTCTGCTCAGCCATGTCGGCTATAACCGCGACCAGGAAATCGCCGCTGCGGTGGACGGGATTTCGGCCATCATCGGCGGGCACAGCCACACCCGCATGTCCAACACCGAAGAGGGCGCGGTCGAATATGCAACGCTCGTTGCCAGCCCCAGCGGGCGTGCCGTGCCCATCGTGCAGGCTTTTGCCTTCTCGCGCTATCTCGGCGAATTGCAGCTCGACTTCGCCGAAGATGGCGCGGTGGTCTCGGCCAGCGGCGACACGGTTCTGCTGGACGCAAGCTTCGCCCCCGCCGAGGATATCGAGGCGCTGATCGCTCCCTTGTCCGAACCCATCGAGCGGCTGGTCCGCGCGCCCGTGGCAGAGCTTGCCGCCCCCATCGACGGCGCGCGTGAAAACTGTCGCGCCCGCGAATGCGAAATGGGCAATACCGTCACCGACGCCATGCTGGCAGAGGTGGCCGATCGCGGTATCACCATCGCGCTGGCAAATGGCGGCGGTTTGCGCGCATCCATCGGCGCAGGCACGGCGACGCTCGGCGATGTGCTGACGGTTCTACCCTTCCAGAACACGCTCTACACGCTGGAACTGCCCGGCGCGGCCCTTGTCGCGGCGCTGGAACATGGCGTCGGCGACATCGAGAACGGCGCAGGGCGTTTCCCGCAGGTCGCGGGTCTGCGCTTCAAACTCGACCCATCCGTCGCCTCTGGCGCGGGCCGCGTGTCGGATGTCGAGGTCCGCAATGGCGAGGCTTGGGAACCCATCGACCCCGCCGCCATGTATGGGCTTGTGACCAACAACTTCATGGCCGGTGGCGGCGATGGCTATTCCATGCTGCGCGAACAGGGTGTGAATGGCTATGACACCGCCATCGACCTCGCAGAGGTTCTTGCGCGCTACCTGTCGGCCAACGAACCCTTCGCGCCCGAACTGGATGGCCGCATCTTGCAATAACGTAGCAGGGGGCGGCACGATCCACCGCCCCCTTCATCCTTGCAAAAATATCCTGGGGGAGTCCGGTCCCGGAACGGGGCCGGGCGGGGGCAAAGCCCCCTGAAACGGTCTCTTTAAATATCCACCGCCGTCGTCTGCACCACCCGGCGCAGCGCGAAGGAGGATTGCATTTGCGTCACGCCCGGCAAACGGCTCAGGTAGCGCCGATGAATGCGGGCGAAATCCTCGGTGTCGATGGCGATGATCTTCAGAAGGTAATCCGCGCTGCCCGCCATCAGGTGGCATTCCAGCACATCGGGCACGCGCGCCACCTCGCGCTCGAACCGGTCCAGAAGCTCGTCACTTTGGCCCGAGAGCGTGATCTCGACGAATACGGTCGTGGGCCGGCCGATGCGTTTGAGGTCCAGAAGCGCCACGTAATCCGCGATGATCCCGTCACTCTCCAGCCGCTGCACCCGCCTGTGGCAGGCCGAGGGCGACAGGTTCACCATCTCGGCCAGTTCGGCATTGGTCACGCGGCCCTGTTTTTGCAGCACCCGCAAGATCCGGCGGTCCGTGTCGTCTAGCTGCATCGCAGCGCAATCCTTTGCGGCTTGGGACGAAACTCTTCGAAGAATATTCGCAGCTTACGCATCATACCCGAATATTTGCAAACACATTTCGTGCAATCGCGATCATCCTGTCACCAGCAAACACAGGAGGATCACCCATGCGCGTCGGATGCCCAACCGAGATCAAACCACAGGAATACCGTGTCGGCCTGACGCCCGCCGCCGCGCAGGAACTGGTGCGCGCGGGCCATGAAGTGCTTGTGCAGGCGGGCGCGGGCGCGGGGGCCGGATTCACCGATGCCGATTATACCCGCGCAGGTGCCGCGATTGCCGAGAGTGCCACAGAGATATTCGCGCAATCGGACATAGTGGTGAAGGTCAAGGAACCCCAAGCCGTCGAGCGCAAGCAGTTGCGCGAAGGGCAAGTGCTGTTCACCTATCTGCACCTCGCGCCCGACCCGGCGCAGACCCGCGACCTGCTGGACAGCGGCGTGACCGCGATTGCTTATGAAACCGTGACAGACCGCAATGGTGGGCTGCCGCTTCTGGCGCCCATGTCCGAAGTGGCGGGGCGTCTGGCGCCGCAAATGGGCGCGTGGAGCTTGCAAAAGGCCAATGGCGGGCGCGGCGTGCTGATGGGCGGCGTGCCCGGCGTCGGCCCGGCCAAGGTCGTGGTTCTGGGCGGCGGTGTCGTCGGCACTCATGCGGCGCGTATCGCTGCGGGCATGGGCGCGGATGTGACGGTGCTGGACCTGTCCCTGCCGCGTCTGCGCTACCTGGACGATGTGTTCAGCCAGAGCTTCCGCACAGGCTATGCCAGCGCCGCGCGCACAGCCGAGCTGGTGGCAGAGGCGGATATGGTCATCGGCGCGGTGCTGGTGCCCGGTGCGGCGGCCCCGAAGCTGCTGACCCGCGCGCAACTGGCCGATATGAAGCCGGGGGCGGTGCTGGTGGACGTGGCCATCGACCAGGGCGGGTGCTTCGAGACCTCGCGCCCCACCACCCATGCCGACCCGATCTACGAGGTGGACGGGATAATCCATTACTGCGTGGCCAATATGCCGGGCGCGGTTGCGCGCACCTCGACACTGGCCTTGGGCAACGCGACCATGCCGTTCATGCTGGCGCTTGCCAACAAGGGCTGGCGGCAAGCCTGTGCCGATGACCCGCACCTGCTGGCCGGGCTGAACACCCATGCCGGTCGTCTGACCTATGGCGCGGTGGGCAAGGCGCTGAACCTTGATGTGACCCCGGCAGAGACCTTGCTGAAGGCCGCTTAATCCGCGGGCGCGGGGCGGTCGCCCATCGCCTCGCGCCAATGACGGCGGCAAAGGGCCACATAGGTTTCATTGCCGCCGATCTGCACCTGCGCGCCATCGCGCAAGGCGCGGCCATCTTCGCCCATGCGCACAACCATCGTGGCCTTCTTGCCGCAATGGCAGATCGTGCGCACCTCGCGCATTTCATCGGCCAAGGCCAGCAGGGTGGCGGAACCGGGGAACAGTTCGCCCCGGAAATCCACGCGCAGGCCGTAGCACATGACCGGCAGGTGCAGGTCATCGACCGCGCGCGCCAGTTGCCAGACTTGGGCGGGGCTGAGGAATTGCGCCTCGTCCACGAAAACACAGGCAACCGGGCCTTGCGCTTGGCGTGTGGTAAGCATGTCGAACAAATCGTCGTTTTCGGAAAATGTGTCTGCATCCGCCCCGATCCCGATGCGCGACGCGATCCGCCCTTGCCCCGCGCGGCCATCCAGCTTGGCGGTCAGCAGATAGGGCACCATCCCGCGCTCGCGGTAGTTATGCGCGGCTTGCAGCAGGATCGTGGATTTGCCTGCGTTCATGGTCGAATAATGGAAATAGAGCTTTGCCATGGCTTGCTTTAGCCCGTCGCGGCGGGCGGGCCAAGCCTATTGCCCCTTGCTTGCGGCAAAGGCATACCACGGCAAACATGGAGGCGACCGCATGACGACAACCATTCTTGGCATCAAGACCTGTGACACCTGCCGCAAGGCCATCAAAGCGCTGCCCGACGCCACCTTCCGCGATGTGCGCAACGACCCGCTGTCAGATGCGGAACGCGCCGAACTGATCGCGGAATTCGGGGATGCGCTGGTCAACCGCGCCTCGACCACTTGGCGCAGCCTGTCGGACGAGGAAAAAGCGCAAGACGCAGGCGCGCTTCTGGCCGCGCACCCGACGCTGATGAAGCGCCCGGTGATCCAGCATAACGGTGCGTGGTATCTGGGGTGGAAAGCCGACACCCAGAAAGCGCTGGGCGTCTAAGAAAGCAAGAGGGGCGCGGCCAGCTTACCGGCCACGCCCGCCCTGTGCGGGCCTAGAGCAATTTCAGGTCGCTCGCGGATTCGCGCCCGTCGCGGCCTGCGCGCAGCTCGTAGCCGACTTTCTGATCGTCGGCCAAGCCGGTCAGCCCCGCGCGTTCGACAGCAGAGATATGCACGAAAATATCCTTGCCGCCATCGTCGGGGGCGATGAACCCGTAACCCTTGGTCGTGTTGAACCACTTTACTGTGCCGGTTGGCATACAGCATCTCCTCGTTCAGTCTGTCCCAAGGCGGTATTGCCCTGGGGCGTTCAGCCAGGTCTTCCGTATCGGCTGTCGCAGACGCAAAGGGCCGTGGTAGAAAGTCTGTCATCCCGTCTAAAATGGTGCCACAGCCAAACGAAAACGCAAGGTTTTCGTTCAAAAACCCGTCTTTCCGGGGCTGCGCCACCGGCAAAGCGGGTTTTTGCGGCAGCGATACCCTGCGTTTAACATGTTCTGATTCTGGTGCATTTTGCATGTCTGGCGGCTTTGTCCTTGACTTTTCAGCCCATGACGCGCATCTGCCAATCAACCGCAAACGTGCCGCGTGAGCACTGACAAGGTTTGCGATGGGGGCACAATGCCCCAAACCCAGCTTCCCGACATCACGCGTGGGGGGCGGCGCCTGCGATATGGGCGCCCCCAACCGTCCCCAATGGAATGGGGCATTTTGGCCGCGCAAGCGTGCCATGAAAGGACGTATCTTGACTGATTTTTCCATGTTCGGGCTGCGCCCGCTTCTGAATACCGGGCTAGAGGCCCAGGGGCTGGACAAGCCGACCCCGATTCAGGCGCGCGCGATTCCCGTCATCATGCAGGGCCGTGACCTGCTGGGGCTGGCGCAGACCGGTACCGGCAAGACGCTGGCCTTTGGCCTGCCCATCTTGCACGAAGTGCTGGGTGCGGGTCGTCCCAACCCCAAAACCACCCAAGCGCTGATCCTTGCGCCCACGCGCGAGCTGGTGAACCAGATTGCCGAGACGCTGAACGCCTTTGCGCTGAAATCGCCCGTAAAGGTTACGCGCGTCGTGGGTGGCGCGGGAATTAACCCGCAGATCCAGAAACTGGCCAAGGGCACCGACATTCTGGTCGCTACCCCCGGCCGCCTGCTGGACCTGCTGGACCGCCGCGCGCTGACGCTGGCGGAAACCCGGATGCTGGTGCTGGACGAGGCCGACCAGATGCTGGACCTTGGCTTTATCCACGCGCTGCGCAAGATCGCGGCGCTGCTGCCGCGCGAGCGTCAGACGCTGATGTTCTCGGCCACCATGTCGAAGCAGATGAACGAGATTGCCGCCGCCTATCTGGACCGCCCCGAGCGGATAGAGGTCGCCGCTCCCGGCAAGCCCGCCGACAAGATCAACCAGTCGGTGCATTTCGTGTCACAGGGCGACAAGGCGAAACTGCTGGAGAGCTATCTGAAGCAGCACACGGACGAGCTGGCGCTGGTTTTCTCGCGCACCAAGCACGGTGCCGAAAAGCTGATGAAACTGCTGAATAGCTGGGGCCTGTCGGCCGGGTCGATCCATGGCAACAAAAGCCAAGGCCAGCGCGAGCGCACGCTGGCCGCGTTCCGCGCGGGCGAGATCAAGGTGCTGGTCGCGACCGACGTGGCCGCGCGCGGCATCGACATTCCCGATATGGGGCATGTCTATAACTACGACCTGCCGGAAGTGCCGGAAAACTACGTCCACCGCATTGGCCGCACCGCGCGGGCCGGTGCGTCGGGCCGCGCGATCGCGTTCTGCGCCCCCGCCGAGATGGAAGACCTGCGCGCCATCGAGAAGCTGATGAAGATCAGCATGAAGGTAGAAGGCGGCGTGCCGTGGTCTGCCGAACTGGCCGGGCCTGCACGGGCCGAACAGCGCAAGCGTGGCCAACCGCAGCAGCGCCGTAAGCCGCAAGGCGGTGGCGCGCGTGGTGACAAGCCGAAAGCGGCGGGTGCACCCCGTGACGGCAAGCCCAAGAGCGCGGGCGGGCAGAAACGCCGTCGCTTCGGATAATGCGAAAGGCGCGAGGGCATCCCCTCGCGCCTTTTTCAATGCGTCATGCGTAGAGCTTTGGCTCTGAGCCCGGTGCCGACGCGCGCGACAACAGGTAGAACATGTATTGCCCGACAGACCGGAAACAGACCAAGGTCATTTCCTCTGGCCCCGACACCCAGATCGCGGCGGCCACTTGGGCCGCGCGGGTGCGGCGTATGTCGCCTTCGCGCAGCGTGCCGAAATCGACCGGGCAAAGCTTGGCCAGCGCATCGCCTGCCTGTGCGCCCGTCAGGGTAAACACCGCGCGGGCGTCCGACACATTGGCGACGGTGGCGAACTGTCCCGACAGCAGGTCGCCCAGTTTCGCGGCAAGTGCGGGCGCTGCCGCATAGTCGCACAGGATCAGCAGCTCGTCATAGGACATCCACGCCACAGCCATGTCGCCCGCGCGCTCTACCCGGCGCTGGGCCGGGATCGCGCAGCCCGTGGCGGCAACCACGGCATCTGTCATCCAGCCCGCCGCCACATCGCCGCGCAGCGAAATCATGCCGCGCAAGCCCGCTTCCGCGACAGTGACAAAGCCTGCGTAAGATGCGCCGGGCAGGGCGCTGACAGCCATATCAGACATCTTGCTTTGCCCCTTCCTTGTCATAAAGCACCGGGTCCACGATCCGCGCCTTGATGCGGGCGTCATTTGGCCCGGCAAACTCCAGCACTTCGCCCATGCGGTTGGGCCCGTGGCGCACCAGCCCCATGGCAATCCCGCGCTTCAGGGTGGGAGAGTAATAGGTCGAGGTGACGCGCCCCTCGGTTTCCGCCTGCTTGTTGGCGGTCTTGCCCCCCGTCACGGCCAAAGCGCCATGCGGCAGGACAGACCCGTCCAGCGTTTCCAAACCCACCAGCTTCCAGCGGTCGGGATGGACCATTGCTTCGCGCTCCATCCCGCGCTTGCCAAGGAAATCGTCCTTCTTCTTGCTGATTGCCCAGTTCAGGTTCAGGTCTTGCGGGATGACCGTGCCATCGGTTTCATCGCCGATCATGATGAAGCCCTTCTCGGCGCGCAGGATGTGCAGCGCCTCGGTGCCATAGGGCATGACGCCCAGATCGGCCCCTTCCGCCAGCAGCCTGTCCCAGAAGGCGCGGCCTTGCGAGGCCGGCACGGCAATCTCGAAGCTCAACTCGCCCGAAAAGCTGATGCGGAACACGCGCGCGTCGAACCCGCCCAAGCGACCCTCAGACCATTCCATGAATTTCAGCGCGTCGCGGCTGACATCCATCCCGCCCAAACGCTCCAGAAGCTGGCGCGCTTTCGGGCCGACCACGGCGATTTGCGCGAATTGCTCTGTCAGGTTCACCGTGTGGACCTTCCAGTCCCACCATTCGCATTGCAGCCAGTCTTCCATCCAGCCATGCACATGATCTGCCCCGCCAGAGGTGGTGTGCACCAAGAACGCATCGTCCGACAGCCGCGCCACGACCCCGTCATCCATCAGGAAGCCGTTTTCGTTGCACATCAGCCCGTAGCGGCATTTGCCGGGTTTGAGCGTGCTCATCATGTTGGTGTAGAGCATGTCCATGAAGCGCCCCGCATCCGGCCCGCTGACAAGGATCTTGCCGAGGGTCGAGGCATCCAGCAGCCCGATATTCGTGCGCGCATTGGTGACTTCGCGGTTCACCGCCTTGTGCCGATCCTCGCCCGCGCGGATATAGGTATAGGGGCGGCGCCACTGGCCCACAGGTTCCCAATCGGCCCCGTTTTCCGCGTGCCAGTCGTAAAGCGGCGTGCGGCGCAGGGGCTGGAACACCGGCCCCGTCGCCCCGCCCGCGATCGCGCCGATGGAAATGGGCGTATAAGGCGGGCGGAAGGTGGTGGTGCCAGTCGCGGGGATGGGCTGGCCAAGCGCGTCCGACAGGATTGCCAGGCCGTTGATATTGCTCAGCTTCCCTTGGTCGGTCGCCATGCCAAGCGTGGTGTAGCGCTTGGTGTGTTCGACGCTTTGGTAGCCTTCGCGCGCGGCCAGTTGCACGTCAGAGACTTTGACGTCGTTCTGGTAGTCCAGCCACATCTTCATGCGCAGGTCATATTCGGCGTTGCGCGGCATCATCCAGACGGCATCCATCGGGGCCATGTCGGGCACTTGGTCGGTTGCCGGTGCAGGGGGGGTGCCACTGGCCCCGGTGGCCTTGGCGGCGGCCAGACCCGCCTCATGCGCGCCCATCAGGACCGCACCCATTTCCCCATCGGCGGACCCGCAGGCGCGCACGAAGCCCGCGCCATCTGCGCCCAAGGGCGGGCGGCTGGCATCGGGGCGGAAGAAGTGGTGCGTGTCGTCCCAGACCAGCTTGCCGCCGCAATGCGACCACAGATGCACGACCGGCGACCAGCCACCAGACATGGCAACCGCGTCGCAGTCGAAAACCTCGGTAAAGGCGGTGCCCTTGCTGTCGATGCGGCAGATCTCGACGCCAGTGACCTTTTTGCCGCCCTTGACCTTGCGAATGCCCTTGCCGGTCAGAACGGTAATCCCCGCCGCGCGGGCCTCTGCCACAAGCGGGCCGTTTGCCTCTGCCCGCGCATCTACCACGGCGGGCACGCCCACGCCCGCTTGGCGCAGCGCGATGGCGGTGCGATAGGCGTCGTCATTATTCGTGACGACAACCACGGACTGCCCCGGCGACACGGCGTAATTCACGACATAGTCGCGCACGGCACTGGCCAGCATCACGCCGGGAAGGTCATTGCCAGCAAAAGACAGCGGCCGTTCAATCGCGCCCGTCGCGGTCACGATCTGGCCCGCGCGCATCCGCCACAGGCGGTGGCGGGGGGCGTCGGTGCCGGGCGCGTGGTCCGACACGCGCTCGTAGCCCAGCACATAGCCGTGGTCATGCACCCCCGCACCCATGCAGCGCAGGCGCAGGTGGACGTTGTCCATGGCTTCCAGCTTGGCGATGGTGGCGGCGACCCACGCATCCGCATCCTGCCCGTCGATGGTCACGCCATCCACCGGCGCGCGACCGCCCCAATGCGCGGTCTGCTCCCACAGGGCCACGCGCGCGCCCGTTTCAGCGGCGGAAAGCGCCGCTTGCAGACCGGCGATCCCGCCGCCGATAATCAGCACATCGCAGAACGCGTAAATCTGTTCATAGCTGTCGGGGTCGCGCGCATCTGGGCTGGGTGCTTTGCCCAAGCCAGCAGATTTGCGGATGACCGGTTCATACACATGCTTCCAAAAGGCGCGCGGGCGCAGGAAGGTCTTGTAATAGAACCCCGCTGTCAGGAATTGCGGCACAAGGCTGTTCACCGCCAGCAGGTCGAAATCGAGGCTGGGCCAATGGTTCTGTGTCTCGCAGGTCAGCCCGTCGAACACCTCGGTCGTGGTCACGCGCTGGTTCGGCTCATATCGGTCGCCTTTTCCAAGCCCGACAAGCGCGTTCGGTTCCTCTGCGCCGCTTGCGACAATGCCGCGCGGGCGGTGATATTTGAACGACCGGCCCAGCAGCGTCTGGCCATTGGCCAGAAGCGAGGCCGCCAGCGTCTCGCCGGCAAAGCCCTTCATATGCTTTCCGTTGAAAGTGAATTTCACATCGCGGCTGCGGTCGATCAGGCGACCGCCTGTTTTCAGGCGATGGCTCATGCGAACCCCTCCCATTCCGGGCGTTTGGCTTTGATCGCCGCGACAATCTCGGCGGGCGGTTCAACGGTCTGCGCGGGGTAGGTGCCGAACACTTCCAGCGTCATCGTGCAACGCGCGGCCAGAAACCACTTGCCGCAGCCATAGGCATGCCGCCAGCGCTCGAAATGAACGCCGCGCGGGTTCTTGCGGTTGAACATGTAGGATTCGTAATCGGCATCCGACGACCCCGGTCCGAAGCGCTTCAGATGCGCTTCGCCGCCCGGGGCGAATTCGGTTTCCTCGGCGGTGACGCCGCAGCAGGGGCAGGTCAGCAATAGCATGGCGCGCCTTTCATGGGGCGCGCAGGCCAGCGCGCCTTATTCGACGGGAATGGTGTAGGATTGCGGGGCGCTGGACATATGCGTGTCCGACAACCCGCCGATCTTGGGCGCGAGGACAAGCCCCGCGACCAGAAGCGGAATGATGATCCCAAAGGCAAGGCCCGCCACACGCTGCGGGTTGCGCAGCAGGGCATCGGCAAATCGGGTGATAAAGGCAAAACGCATGGCACTGTCCTCTGTTCCGTCTGGACCAGAGATAGGGACGAGCACCGCGATGTCACCCCCAAGGCGGCGGAATTGCGCGGAAAATGGCCTGCACAGATGATTGCTCGTTCGTTCATCCTGCCACTCCAGTGGTGAAGCATCTGTCACTATCCCAACCGTGAACTGCACAAAACAACCAGTCACCGTAGGAACTTTGCAGCGTGGCGAATGAAACGATCAGCAACTCGGCAATCATAAAAAACGGTGATAAACCATCGTCAACACGACGCAATTCTTGCGCTATCTCTTCGCGTTTCATGAGCGGAGTTTCGTAGACTTGGCCTCTATCATCCATGTAATTCAGCCAACCTTTTTCATCCGCGAAGGTTATCGCTTTGATCTTGGCCTCATTCTCCGGGCTGAGGTCAATCTTGCCCTCAAGCCCTAGTCTCGTGAGTAATAGTAGAGACTTAAGGCCGACGAATGCTAGGAGTGCACAGGCAATCCAATAGCCGCCAAGCCTCTGGAAAGCATCAGAATTGCCGAAAGAGAACGCTACAAGGTTGGCCGCAATAATGGAAACAAAGAAAACCCCAATTGCGAAGTCAAAGTCGTCTCGGATACTGTCAAATGGGTTCTGTTTCAATGCGCCACCCCCGCCGCCACGCTCTCATCTATGAAGCGGCCCTCGCGGAAGCGGAACATGCTGAACGCTTCTGCCAGCGGTCCTGGCTCGCCCTTGGCGACCAGTTCGGCCATCGCATAGCCCGACCCCGGCGTGGCCTTGAACCCGCCCGTGCCCCAGCCGCAATTGATGAAGCAATTGCCCAAGGGCGTCTTGGAAATGATGGGCGAGCGGTCGCCGGTCATGTCCACGATCCCGCCCCATTGGCGCAGCATTTTCAGGCGTGAAATCATCGGGAACGTCTCGACCAGCGCGCGGACGGTTTCCTCTATATGGTGCCAAGACCCGCGCTGGGTGTAGTTGTTGAACCCGTCCGCGCCGCCGCCGATGACCATCTCTCCCTTGTCGGATTGCGACATGTAGCCATGCACGGTGTTGGCCATGACGACCACATCCATGCAGGGCTTGATGGGTTCCGACACCAACGCTTGAAGTGCCACCGATTCCACTGGTAGGCGGAAGCCCGCCATATCGGCCAGCGCGCCCGAATGGCCCGCAACCACGATGCCCAGCTTGTTGCAGCCGATATGGCCCTTGGTGGTGTTCACGCCCGTGACCATGCCGTTTTCGGATGTCACACCCGTGACCGCGCATTGCTCGATCACATGCATCCCCATGGCGGAACAAGCGCGCGCATAGCCCCAAGCCACCGCATCATGCCGGGCGGTGCCGCCGCGCGCTTGCCACAGCGCACCCAGCACCGGGTAGCGCGGGCCGTCCAGGTTGATGATGGGGACCAGCTTTTTCACTTCGGCGGGCGAGATGAAGCGTGTTTCTACCCCTTGCAGGGCATTGGCGCGTTCGGTGCGCAGGTAGCCGCGCTTTTCATGTTCGGTCTGCGCCAGCATCATCACGCCGCGCGGGCTGAACATGACGTTGTAGTTCAGGTCTTGGCTCATTGTCTCATACAAGGAGCGCGATTTCTCGTAGATCGCGGCCGAAGGGTCTTGCAGGTAGTTCGACCGGATGATCGTGGTGTTGCGGCCCGTGTTGCCGCCGCCCAGCCAGCCTTTTTCGATGATCGCGACGTTCTTGATGCCGTAGCGATGGCCGAGGTAGTAGGCCGTGGCCAGGCCATGCCCGCCAGCGCCGACGATGATGACATCGTAGGATTTGCGCGGCTCTGGGCTGGCCCAGGCGCGGCCCCAGCCCGTGTGCTGGCGAAACGCCTCTCTGGCGATGGCGAAGGCGGAATAGTGTTTCATGGACGCGCACTCCAAGGCTATGGCTGACTTCTGGACCAGCCGCGCCTTGGGTTGTTATCCAGAAACGTCATGTTGCGGGCGAAAACCGAAATCGCCCGATTGGCGCGGCGCATGGTCGCAACATGGGGGGCGCTGACGCGGCTGTGACCCGTTTTCGCTTTTTCGCGCCGCTTGGGAAGGTTACAGAACACAGACGCAAACGGGAAGGGCTGCACGAATGACGATTGGCCAGATCGCTGGGTTCGCACTGGTGGTGCTGATGGTGGGCGCGGTGCTGTGGCGCGCGGTCTTGCGCGCGGGCAGGGATGCCGCTGCCGCCAATGGGCAAGAGCGCGCGATGCGCGTCTACCGTGACCAGCTGGCAGAGATCGACCGCGATCTGGCGCGCGGCATCATCCCGGCAGACGAGGCCGAGCGCACCAAGCTGGAAGTGAAGCGGCGTATCCTGGAACTGGACCGCGACGCGCGGGGCGATGTGCAGGCAACCGGTTCTGGCCCGCGCATGGTCATGACGGGAAGTGTCGTTGCGGTCCTGCTGGTGGGCGTGGGCGTGTATTTCTGGGTCGGCGTGCCGAACTATCCCGACATGCCCTTGCTGGAGCGTCATGCACAGGCGCAACAGGCGCGCGCAGACCGCCCTGGTCAGGCAGAGCTGGAGGCAAGCTATGCCGAAGCCTTCCCCGGCCCGTTCAATTTCGAGGGGCGCGACCAGTTGGAGCCGATGGTCGAGCAGTTGCGCGCGGCCCTCGTGTCGCGGCCAGAGGACATTACAGGCTATCGCCTGCTGGCCCAGAACGAAGTGCGCCTTGGCAATTTCCGCGCGGCAATCGAAGCGCAGTTGCGCGTGATAGAGTTGTCGGGCGAGCGTGTGCCGGTGGACGAGCTGGCTTATCTGCTGGACCTGATGGCGCTGGCGACCGGTGGCATCGTCTCACCCGAGCAAGAGGCCGTGATCGAACGCATCCTGCGCAGCGATCCGGAAAACCCGATTGCGCTGTATTATTCCGGCCGGCTCTATGCCCAGACCGGGCGGCCCGACCTGACCTTCCGTCTGTGGCGGCGGCTGCACGATGTCAGCACCCCGGACTCGCCTTGGCTGGAAGAGATCCGCGCGGCCCTGCCGGAACTTGCGCAGATTTCCGGTGCCCCGCGCTACCAATTGCCGCCGCCCCCCGGTGGGCGTGGCCCCTCTGCCGCCGATGTAGAGGCCGCGCAGGACATGACCCCCGAAGAGCGCCAGCAGATGATCGCTGGCATGGTCGACGGGTTGTTGGCGCGGCTGGCAAACGAAGGTGGTCCGCCACAAGACTGGGCGCAGCTTCTGCGCGCCATGGGCGTGCTCGAGCGGCGCGAGCAGGCAAGCGCGATCTTGCAAGAGGCGCGCACGATCTTCGCCGCTGACGCGGCTGCGCTGCAACTTATCAACGACGCGGCTCGCGCGGCGGGGCTGACCGCCGAGTGAGCACGCTTCACGACGACATCGCCGATTTCGCGGCGGCGCTGCCACCCATGCGCGCGGTTGCGGGGCTGGATCTGGGCGACAAGACCATCGGTGTGGCGGTGTCGGACCGGATGTTGTCCATCGCTTCGCCCTTGCAAACCATCCGGCGCAAGAAATTCGGGGTGGATGCGGCGGCCTTGCTGGACATCCTCGCCGCGCGCGAGATTGGTGGCATCATCCTTGGCCTGCCCCGCAACATGGACGGGTCGGAAGGGCCGCGCTGCCAATCGACCCGCGCCTTCGCGCGCAACCTGTCGCGGCTGACGGACCTGCCCATCGGGTTTTGGGACGAACGTCTGTCCACCGTGGCCGCCGAACGCGCGCTGCTGGAAGCCGACACCTCGCGCCGCAAACGGGCCGAGGTGATCGACCATGTCGCGGCCGGCGTGATCCTGCAAGGCGCGCTGGATCGGCTGGCGGTGCTGCGGCGCGGCTAAAGCGGTGGCTTCCTTTCGGGCGAAACCTGTCTTATCTCGGTAGGACGCAGCTTCAGGACCACCCCATGACAGACGAGATTTGGAAACGCCAAGAGGTGGAAAGCCCCTGCGTCAAGATCTGCATCATCCATCCAGAGGCACGGCTGTGCACCGGCTGCCTGCGCAGTCTGGATGAAATTGCCGGATGGTCCCGTATGACCCCGCAAGAACGTCGCGCGATCATGGACGAGCTGCCGTCTCGCGCGCCAGAGCTGAAAAAGCGGCGCGGCGGTCGGGCGCGGGTGCGCTATCTGGACTAAACCCGGTCCTGCGCCAGAATGGCGTCGAGCGCAGCAACGTCCCGCTCTGACCAGACCGTCACACCCGCCGCGCGCAGCGCCGCCGTTGTTGTCCCTTGGCCTGCGACCCGCGTGCCGGAAAACGTGCCGTCATAGATGAACCCCGACCCGCAGGACGGCGAGCCATCGGTCAGCACCGCGTGGCGGCAGCCATGGCGTGCGGCCAGCGCGGCGGTCAACTGCGCAGCGCTTTGAAAGGCTTGGGTCACATCCGCACCGGTTGCGTCCATCACCCGCGCGAGCCCTGACAGGACCATCGCGCCGCCGCCTGTATCCGTGATCTCGGCCGCGGGGCGCGGGGTGGGCAGGCCAGCAGCCAATTCGGGGCAGATGGGCACGATCCGTCCCTCTGCCGTCCAGCGCTGTAGAATGGCGTCGGCGCCAGAAGGTTTGGCGCGGCCATCATAGCGCACGGGCTGGCCCAGCAGGCAGGCGGATACAAGAATGCGCTCCATGCGGGCCAGCATAGCGCTGGCTTGGGCTTGCACCAGAAAAAAGGGCGCGTGGTGATCCACGCGCCCCGCTCAGGTCGATCTGTCGCGGTCTTACGCCGCTTTCAACTTGGTTGCGGGCTTTTTGCTTTCGGCGTCGGTCACGAGGGCGTCGTGCAGGGCCTTGACCGCATCTTCCATCGCGTCGCGCGGCACGATGAACTGCACCTCGACCCGGCGCAGACCCTGCTGCGCGGCCAAGGGGCGCAGCCCGGCGTCGTCCAGCGCTTGCAACCCACGGCCAAGAACCGCCACATCGCTCAGGTCCGATCCGATCACCGCCACCATGGCCAGCGCGCGGGTGCTGATCTCGGCATTCGGATAGGCCTTGAGCACTTCCTGCTCGGCCCGGCGCAGCGCCTTGAGCGAGCCGTCGATGTAATGCGTGATGGTGTTGGCGTTCGACTGTTTCGACACGATCCAAAGGTTGTGACGCGTCAGCGCCTCGAGGATCGTCGCGTCATAGCCTTTCACGCCGACCATGTCGGGTTCGTGCACTTCGAAGGCTTGCACGGGAAGGCCCGTAATCATCTCGACCCGGTTGGGCGCGCCGCCCTCGGGGCCGATCAGCGTGCCGGGGTCATGCGGCTCGAAGGCGTGTTTCACGCGCAGCGGCACATCGGCACGGCGCAGCACGCGTGCGGCATTGGGGTGGATCGCCTCCATGCCAAGGTTCGACAACTGGTCGGCCACGTCGTAGCTGGTGCGGCCGATCTTGCGCACGGCCTCGACGCCCACGATCTTGGGGTCGGCAGAGGACAGGTGGAATTCCTTGTGAATGATCGCTTCTTGTGCGCTGGTCAGCGCCGCCAGATGGGCAAACACCACTTCGGAATAGCCACGGTCATATTCGCGCATCAGCCCCTCGGAGCATTGCGCGTAGCCGGTGACGATGGGCAGCTCGGCCGACAGGTCGATCCCGGCCATGGCCTGTGTCAGGCGGTCTTTCAGCGACGGGTTTTCCTCGTCGCGCCAGCCCGACAGGTCCACGAAACGGGCATTTACCCCGTGGCGTTGCAACATCAGCGTGGTGACGAAGGCGGAATGCGCCTCGCCCATGCCAGACAGCAACTCGCGCAGCGTCATCATCTGTTGGTCGATGCGGAAATGGCCGTAGCTGCCAAGGCGCTGCAAATCCAGCATACAGGCGCGCGCGCCTTCCATGCGGTCGCGCACGAAAGCATCCGCGCGCTCGCGGTCGCCGTCATGGGTCAGAATATCGGCATGGGTCGCGCACATCGCATCGGCAGTGTCGCGCAACGCCTCCACCCACCCCGCGCCGCTGTCGTCATTGGCAAAGCGCGCATAGATGCCGGGAGAGCCGGTTTTCTTGTGTTCCAGCAGCTTGTTCGTGATGCCGCCAAAGGCCGACACGACGAAGATGCGGTTATAGACGGCGTCCTTGTCATGCAGGAACAGCGCATCGACCAGTTCGGGCGCGCGGCTCATGCAGGTGCCGCCGATTTTCTCGACTGTGTGGGTCATGGATATGTCGGCGGGCGGCTTTTCACCCCCGCCACCCTGTTTTCAGGAATTTTCAAGCGCGTAAGAACCGTCTTCGCGGTGCACTTCTTTGCCCGTCACGGGCGGGTTGAAGCAGCAGGCAAAGACCATCTCGGTCTTGCAGCGCAGGGTGTGCTTGTCGTGCTGGTCCAGCGCATACATCACGCCGGGGCGCAATTCGTGCACCTCGCCGGTGGCCAGATCTTCGATGCTACCTTCGCCAGAGACGCAATAGACACTTTCGAAATGGTTCTTGTAGTGGAAAGTATGCTCCGACCCGGCCTCGATCGTGGTGATGTGGAATGAGAACCCCATCCCGTCATCTGCCAACAGAAGGCGCACAGATTCCCAACGCTGCGCGCCAACGCGGCGGTCGGTTTTGCGGGCTTCGTGAAAGTCTCGGATAATCATGCGTGTTACTCCGCTGCGATTTTAGTTGCAGGCGCGTGGACCTGAACGGCGGCTTCCAGCACGTCCAGACCCTTGGCGAATTGCTCTTGCGGGATGGTGAGCGGTGCCAGCACCTTCACCACCTCGTCATGCGCGCCCGAGGTTTCGATAATCAGCCCATGCTGGAAGCAGGTGGCGCAGATGGACGCAGCCATCTCGCCGCTGCCCACGTCGATGCCCTGCATCATGCCGCGCCCCTTGAGTGTAGCACCGGGAACCTGGCTTGCGATTTCGCGCAGGCGCTTGGTCAGGAATTCGGCCTTAGCCTCGGTCTGCTTCTGGAACGCGTCATCGCTCCAGAACTTTTGCAACGCCACGCGGGCGGTAACAAAAGCGTGGTTGTTGCCACGAAAGGTGCCGTTGTGTTCCGCCGGTTTCCACACGTCCAGATCGGGGCGGATCAGCAGGCCCGCCATGGGCAGACCCATGCCCGACAGCGATTTCGCCAGCGGGATCAGGTCGGGCTGCACATCCATCCCTTCAAAGCTGAAGAACGGACCCGTGCGGCCGACACCAGCCTGAATGTCGTCCATGATAACCAGCGCGCCATGCTCGCGGGCCAGTTCTTGCAAGCCGCGCAGGAACTCGGCGCTGGCGGCATTCAGGCCGCCTTCGCCCTGCACGGGTTCGATCAGGAAGGCCGCTGGCGCGTCGATGCCGCTAGAGGGGTTCGACAGCATCTCGCGGATCAGCGCAAGGCTGTCCACGCCCTCCATCGCGCCCTCATAGGGCATACGGACAACGCCCGACAGCGCCATACCGCCGCCTGCGCGTTTGCCGGCATTGCCGGTCGCGGCCAGCGCACCCATGGTCATGCCATGAAAGCCGTTGGTAAAGGCGATGATCGTCTCGCGCCCGGTGGTCTTGCGCGCCAGTTTCATCGCCGCCTCGACGGCATTGGTGCCGGTCGGGCCGGTGAACATGAATTTGTAATCCATGCCGCGCGGTTTCAGGATGATGTCCTCGAACGCGGTCAGGAACGCTTCCTTGGCGGTGGTGTGCATGTCCAGACCATGCGTCACACCATCGGCCATGATGTGGTCAACCAGCGCGGCCTTCATGTCGGCATCGTTATGGCCATAGTTCAGCGACGAGCAGCCCGCCAGGAAATCGGTGTAGTCGCGACCATCCGCGCCCGTCATTGTGGCGTTCTGCGCCTTAGTGAAGCTGACCGGGAAAGAGCGGCAATAGCTGCGGGCTTCAGATTCGCGGCGGGCATAGATATCAATCATGGAACCATGGGTCATGGGACGTCCTTTCAAAAATGTCGTGTTGGAGAGCAAGGCGCGGCGGCGATCGGCCACCTTCGGCTTGCTTAGGCCACCAAACGCAGGCGCTTGCGTGGCAGGTCAATTGAGACCAAATGCTCGGTCGCGTGCTGCCCGTCCAGATGGGCATCGCGTTCATAATGAGGGGCGTCCGACAGGCTTGCGCCACGGTCGCGCGCGAAGCTGCGGAACAAGCCCCAGCTTGCGTCATTGCTGCGGGTGATCGTGGTTTCCAGCTTCGTCACCTGCGCGCAGGCGGGGCGCTGCAAGAGGGCGCGCAACATGCGCTTGCCAAGGCCAAGCCCGCGCGCATCGGAATGCACGGCCACTTGCCACACGAAGATCGTGTTGGGCGCATCGGGCGGGATATGGCCCGAAATCCAGCCCAGAACCTTGTCGCCCTGTTCGGCCAGAACGCAGGTTTCCGCGAAATGGTCGCATTGCACAAGGTTCATATACATCGAGTTCTGGTCAAGCGGCGGACACTCGGACACGAGCTTCCAGACTGCCGCGCCATCCGCCTTTGTAGGCTTGCGCAGATGCAGCAAGTCCTGTGTTGGCGTCGCTTCGGTCAGTATGTCTTTCGCCATGGTTGCTATGGCCCCTCGTTGTTTCGTTGGAGCATTACATATAGTTCGATTATGAAAATTGCAAGACAAAGCAATTTTCTTCCCCGCTTTAGGTAAACTATTGATAAAATGATGTTTAACCGTAGGCGCGGAGAAAATTTCCTTCGATAGGCTAAGTTTTTTGCGGTCAAAATACTTTCAAATACAAATTAATCCGGCGCTTTGGCTTGCCTTTTCGGCAAGCTCTGTGCAAATACAAGAGGTTAGTAGAAGGGGGCTGACATGCTCGAACGCTCATCCGACACCCTGATCGCCCTGCGCCGCATCCTGCACACGCTGGAAGGGAACGAGCGCGCCATGGCGAAGGCATCCAACCTGTCGCAGGCGCAATTGTTGGTGCTGCACAGCCTGCGCCGCAATGGGCAAGAGATGCCGCGCGATATCGCGCGCGCGCTGGGCGTGGGGCAGGCGACGATTTCGGTGCAGATCGACCGGCTGGAAGCGCGCGGGCTGGTGCGCCGCGAGCGCCGTCAAGCCGACCGGCGCGCTGTCTGGGTTATCCTGACCGATGCCGGGCGCGCACTGATCGACCAGACCCCCGACCCGCTGCATGACCGTTTCACCAAGCGGTTCCACCAGCTTGCCCCATGGGAGCAAGCCATGCTTCTGGCCGCGACAGAGCGTTTGTCGATGTTGTTCGACGCGGAAAACACGACCCCGTTTCCGGCAGCCGAGGCAGCGCTTCCAGACACGGCCGCCCGCGCCTAAGGCACGCGGTCTAGTTCAGGTAGCGCATTGGGTCGACGCTTTCCTGCCCGTTGCGCACTTCGAAATGCAGGAAGCTGGGATCCCCCGCTGCAACCTGTGCGATGGATTGCCCCCGCGAGACACGTGCGCCACGCTCGACACTCAGATTGTCGATATTGGCATAGACCGTCAGCAGGTTATTCGCGTGGCTGAGCACAAGGATATTCACGCCCGTCGTGGTCCGCGTAACGGCGGCTACGGTGCCCGATTGCGCCGCGCGCACGGCGGTCCCGGCACTGGCCGCAATCCCGATGCCGTCATTACGGCCGGGCGAATAGGCCCGGATGATCCGCCCATCCACCGGCATGGCAAAAGCCGTCGGGGCAGGGGCCTCGGTGCGTTGCTCTGCCAGCTCGGGCGAGGGCGGACGCGCTTCTTGCGCGCGCTGCTCGGCCACGGCGGCAGGCGGTTCGGGCTCTGGCATGGGCGTGGATGCCGATGGCGGCGGGGGCGTCGGGCTGCCTTCGCCGGGAACGCTGACAGGTTCGGGCATGGGACGGTCCAACTGGGCCGCAACCGGGATCATCAAGACCTGGCCCTCGCGCACTTCCATTTCCGGGTTCAGCCCGTTCCAGTCGGCCAATGCGCGCGGGCTGACATTGTAGAGCCGCGCGATCTGGAAGGCGGTTTCCCCCCGCTCGACCCGGTGCCGGGTTGGTTGTGGCCCATCGACGCGGGCCGCAGGGGCGGCGGTGCCGGCCCCGGTTTCGGCACGGTTGATCGCGGTTTCGGCCAAGGTGGTCACGGAAATCGGGCCGCTGGCCACGCCCGCGTCAATCTTGCGCGGCAGCGCCAACACCTCGCCCGCGCGCAAGGTGGTGTCGGGGGTCAGGGCGTTGTAGCGGGCCAATTCGGTCGCGTCCTGACCCAAACGCTGGGCCACGCTTTGCACCGTGTCGCCACCGCGCGCGACGACCACCTGGTAATCCGGGTAGGTGATGATGCCTTGCGCATCGGGGCGCGGACGGTCGGCGCTGGCCTGTCGCGCGGCTTCGGATGTCGAGAACCCGTTCGCGGAATTGCGCAGGTCCATGTCAAAGCCCGCGCAAGCGCTGAGCCCCAAGGCGGCAACGCCAGACAAAACCAATCCGGGGCGTGTGAATTGCATCATCCTGTTACCTTCTGCTCTGGCGCGGCGGCTCTTCCGGCTCTGTGCGTTCGGGACTAGCCCAACCCTTCGACCAAGGGCACGAAACGCACCGCGCGCAATTCCTCATACTCGAACCCGTCTTCCAGCCTGTGCACGCGGATCAGGTTCTGCACCGTATCCGACTGGCCCACCGGGACCACCATGATACCGCCAATCTTGAGTTGCGCCAAGAGAGGGCCGGGAGGGTCTTCGGCAGCAGCAGTCACGATAATGCGATCAAACGGCGCCTGGTCGGGCAGGCCGAAAGACCCGTCGCCGACGATGGCCGTGATATTCGCCAGCCCCAACGCATCGAACACGCCTTGTGCCTGACGGGCCAGTGCGCGGTGGCGTTCGACCGTGTAGACGCGCCGCGCAAGTTGGCTGAGGATCGCGGCCTGGTATCCAGACCCGGTGCCCACTTCCAGCACCTTGTCGCGCGGGCCGACATCCAGCGCCTCTGTCATCAGCGCCACGACCGAGGGCTGGCTGATCGTCTGCCCGCAGGCAATGGGCAGGGGCGTATCCTCGTAGGCGCGTTCCTGAAAGATGCCGGTCAAAAAGGCCGAACGGTCGATCCGCTCCATCGCCTGCAACACGCGCGTATCCGTCACCCCGCGCGACCGCAACGTGTAGATGAAACGCATCCGCGCTTCCATCGGGTCCGGCAGGTGGTCGGGCGCGTCATTCATTCAAGCGCCTTTCGCACATCGTCCAGCGCGTCATCGGCGGTCAGGTCCGCCCGCATGGGCGTGATAGAGATATAGCCGTCCAGATTGGCCGCCGCATCGGTGCCGGGGGCCGTGGGCATATGCTGCGGGCCACCCTTGATCCACAAGAAGCGCCGGCCGGTGGGGGACATCTGCGGTTCAACCCCGAAGAACGTATCCTTGCGGTAGCCTTGGCGCACGACCTTGCTGCCCTTGACCGCGTTGCGCCCGATGGGCGGGAAATTGACATTGTAGAACAGGCGGTAATCGTCCTGATCCCACGGTGCCTTGTCCAAAAGCGCGCGCACGACAGCCTCGCCATGGCCGATGGCGGCGTCGAAAGGCGTGGGCAGATCTTCGGTTTCCGGCCCCATGAATTGCGACAGCGCGATTGCGGGCAGGCCTTGCAACGCGGCTTCCATCGCGCCGCCGATCGTGCCGGAATAGAGCACGTTTTCAGCCGCGTTATTGCCCCGGTTCACGCCCGACAGCACCAGATCGGGCCGCGCGCCTTGCAGCACATCGTAAAACCCGGCAAGCACACAATCGGCGGGGCTGCCCTCTGCCGCGTAGCGGCGCGGCCCAAGCTTGCTCAGCAACATCGGGTGCGTGTAGCTGATGCAATGGCCGACGCCCGATTGCTCGAAGGCGGGCGCGACGATCCAGACCTCGCCATCCGGCCCGGCGATATTGGTCGCGATCTGTTCCAGAACCTTCAGACCGGGGGCGTTGATCCCATCGTCATTCGTTACCAGAATTCGCATCTTTGCCCCGCATTTGCCTGCACCCTGCTTAGTGCAGGGCGCACAGCGCGGCAAGGGGGGCGCGGGCGCGCAAGCCATTGACCGGGGCGGTCGCGCAGCTTATGCGCAAGGGCGATGCGGATGGCTGGATGACCGCGGGGGCTTTGCGCCGTCGAGGAAAGTCCGGGCTCCATGAAGCGACGGTGCCGGGTAACGCCCGGCCGGGGCAACCCGAGGGAAAGCGCCACAGAGAACAAACCGCCATGCACGCATGGCAAGGGTGAAAAGGTGGGGTAAGAGCCCACCGCGGGACGGGCAACCGGACCGGCATGGCAAGCCCCACCGGGAGCAATGCCGAATAGGGACTTCGCGCGGGTCCGGTCGCCGCAGGGCGATACCGCCGCAGGGCCGCTTCAGCCCGAGGTCCGGGTTGGCAGCTTGACCCCCGCGCGCAAGCACGGGGGCAGATGAATGGTCATCCAAGGGGGTGCAAGCCCCCCGGACAGAACCCGGCTTACAGGCCATCCGCATCTTCACGCAGCTTTAACCGGCATCGCCTAAAGTTCTGGCGAACGGTTTTGGCGGGTGCGAATGCAGCAATCACCGGCACAGTCCTTGGGCCTTGGGGCAGAGCCTCTTGGCATCGCGCGGTGGCGGATCACACCGGCGCGATTGGTCGCGCTTGCGCGGGCGGGCGAATGGGCGGCGGCCTTGGGCGGCCTCTTGGCTTGCGCCTTGTGGCTTGGGCTTTGGGCGCAGCCCTTGCTTGCCATCCTGCCCGCCCTTTCGCTTGCGGCAAGCGGGCTTTGGCTGGGGCTGCTCATGTCGCGGCCAGACAGGGCCGCGCCCTTGGGCGGCTATGACCGTCCGCACGGCATCTGGCTTTGGGCCGCTATCGCGGTGTTTGCCGCGCTGGGCATGGTCCTTGTGCCTTCGCCCGTGCCGGGGCTTGTTTTGCTGGGCTGTTCGGCGGGGTCGGCGGCGCTTTGTCGCTTGGCCCTGCGCTGGCTGACGCGCGCGCTCGTGCGGTGCGGGCGCATCGCGCTTTGCGTGGTGCTGGCCGGTGGCGGCGCGGAGGCGCGCGCGACATTGCAACACTTGCTGGCGCTGCAAGGGCAGGGCGTGCATGTCCTCGGCCTGTTCGACGACCGCGACGGCGCGCGCTCGCCGCCGGTGCAACTGGGTGTGCCGCGTTTGGGGCGCATGGCCGATCTGCCGGCCTTTGTGCGGGCGCAGCCGGTGGACATGATCGTTCTGACCATGCCGCCCCGCGCGGAAGAGCGGATCTTGCAAATCCTTGCGCCGCTTTGGGTGCTGCCGGTCGATATTCGGCTGGCCCCGCATGACAGCAAGCTGGGCCTGCGCCCGCGTAGCTATCGCTGGCTGGGCGACCTGGCGCTTCTCGACCTGTTCGACCGCCCCATGCGGGCGCGCGACGCGCTGTTCAAACGCGGCTTCGACCTGTCGGTCGGGGCGGTTCTGACGCTTTTGGCCCTTCCGCTCATGGCGCTGATCGCGCTGGCTATCCGGCTGGACAGCCCCGGCCCGATCCTGTTTCGCCAGAAGCGCGAAGGCTATGTCGGCGCGCCCTTCACCGCACTCAAATTCCGCAGCCTGCACCACGCGGAGCGCGACGATGGCGCGGTCGTGCCCGTGACAGAGGGTGACCCACGCGTCACGCGGGTTGGCCGTTTCTTGCGGCGCAGCTCGCTCGACGAATTGCCACAGCTATTCAACGTGCTGGCCGGGGATATGTCGCTGGTCGGCCCCCGCCCGCACGCCGTTGGCGCGCGCAATCGCGACATGGAATTCGCCGCCGTTGCCGCCGGATACGCCGCGCGCCACAAGGTCAAACCGGGGCTTACGGGTCTTGCACAGGTGCGCGGGTATCGCGGCGCGGTCACGCAGGCAGAGGATATTCGCCGCCGTTTGGCCTGCGATCTGGACTATATCGATGCATGGTCGCCATGGCTGGACCTGCGCATTCTGGCGCTGACGGTGCCTGCCGTTTTGTCGGGCAAGAATGCGCATTGAAGGGCATTTACCCTAGCGGATGATGACCTCGTCCGGTCGCGCCAGCCCCAGCACGTCGCGGGCGCGCTCATCCAGCAGGTCCAGATCAAGGTAATCGTCCGACAGCCGCTGGGTCTTGTTCTGCAAATTCGCCAGTTCCACCCGCAGCCGGTCGCGGCGCAGTTCCAGCTCGGCATTCTCGGCCTCGACCTGAACGCGGTTGAACAGCCCGAAACTACCCTGCACCGCCGCGAAGGTGAAATACAGCGCCAGCACACTCGCCAGCCCAAAGAAGAACAGCGCGCCGATGGCGGGTCTGGATTTGCGCATGTCGTGACCTGCTCTTTTGCCTGCGGTGCCGGTTAACCCGGCTTGCCCGATGTCATGCCACAGAACCACGCACAGGGGAATCCCCCGCGCGACGCAAAAGCGCGGCCCGTGACGGCGTTACGACAGGAAGATCCCGGCGACCACCATCATCAACCCAAGGGTCGAGATGGCGAGCGCCGCGAAATTGACCAGCACGGCCTTTTGCATCCGGTTGCGCATGGTCGTTTCATCCAATGCCGCGCGGCGCAGCCGCAACACGTAGATGATGCACCACACCAGCCCGATGACCCCTGCCAGCGATACAACCGCCCCGGCCCAGACAAGCATTTCCATCGCTTACACCTCTAGCGCGGCGACGCCGGGCAGGGTCGTGCCTTCCAGCCATTCAAGAAAGGCCCCGCCGGCGGTCGAGACATAGCTGAACTGCTCTGCCACGCCCGCCTTGTTCAGGGCCGCGACCGTGTCGCCACCGCCCGCGACAGAGATGAGGGCGCCCGCTTGGGTATATTTGGCGGCGGCTTGCGCGGCGGCATTGGTCGCCATGTCGAAAGGCGCGATTTCGAACGCACCCAGCGGGCCGTTCCAGACCAGCGTGCGACAGCCCGAGAACAGCTCCGTGATCGCGGCAACGGTTTCCGGCCCTGCATCGAGGATCATCGCATCCGCCGGGCATTGGTCCACCGGCAGCGTTTCCGAGGCCGCACCTTCGGCAAATTCGCGCGCGACCACGATGTCACGCGGCAGGTGAATGGTGCAGCCCGCCTCCGTGGCCTTGGCCATGATGTCGGACGCGGTGTCTGTCATGTCGCGCTCTGCCAGCGATTTGCCGATCTCGACCCCTTGGGCGACAAGGAAGGTGTTCGCCATGCCACCCCCGATGATCAGGTGGTCCACCCGACCGATCAGGTTCGAAAGCAATTCCAGCTTGGTCGAGACCTTGGCCCCGCCCACCACCGCCACGACAGGGCGCTCGGGATTGCCCAAGGCCTTTTCCAGCGCGGTCAGTTCCGCTTCCATCAGGCGGCCCGCGCAGCTTTCCATCAATTCGGCAATGCCGGTGGACGAGGCATGGGCGCGGTGGGCCGCCGAAAACGCGTCGTTGACGAACACATCGCCCAAGGCGGCCATGCCGGCCGCGAGCACCTTGTCGTTCTTTTCCTCGCCCGGATGGAACCGTGTGTTTTCCAACAGCAGGACGCCGCCCGCTTCCAGTTCCGAGACGGCCTTCTTGGCGGGCATTCCCACGCAATCCTCGGCGAAGGCTACCGGCTGGCCCAGCGCCGCTTCCAGCGCGG
The DNA here is from genome assembly GCF_020667835.1 of Roseibaca sp. Y0-43. Taxonomy (GTDB): domain Bacteria; phylum Pseudomonadota; class Alphaproteobacteria; order Rhodobacterales; family Rhodobacteraceae; genus Roseinatronobacter. The sequence continues at coordinate 319,301 of NZ_JAFMPR010000001.1, read as the reverse complement.
GGCGCACCTGCGCAAGCGACATTTCCGGCACCCGTTTGCCTTTGGGGCGGTCGAAATGCGCCAGCAGCACGACCTTGCCGCCCGCTTCGGTAATGTGACGGATCGTTGGCAGGATGCGCTCTATCCGCGTGGCGTCGGTCACACGTCCATCAGCCATGGGCACGTTGATGTCCACGCGCACCAGCGCCGTGCGGCCAGCGAAATCTATATCGTCGAGCGTCTTGAAAGCCATGCTTGCCCCCTTGGGTTGCTTGGGGCGTATGTGGCGTGAAAGCGGGCGCGGGGTCAATGCCCTGCGCCCGCCACACAGCCCGGTTGGCTGTTACTTGCCCGTCGCGCGTTCGGTATTGCGGGCGGTCAGCGCCAGATACAGGCCCGCTGCCAGCAGCAAAACGTGGAACTGGTTATAGAGCAGCAATTCCACCGGCGGTGCCCAATAGGCCACGTAAAGCACACCCGCGACGATCAGCGCGGCCCCAAGGCCCGCAAGGCGGGTTATCAGCTCGCCCATCGGGTTGCGCAGGAAGCCGCTGACGATCAGCGCGGCACCCACCGCGATTTCCCCGAACGCGGCCAAGCCCCACAGGAAGAACGGCACGCCAAAGCCTGCGGCCATGTCGGCGCTCAGCGGCACCTTGTCGAACCCCTGTTGCAACAGCACCACTGCAAGAGGGATGCGCAGCAGCCAATCGGCATAGCGTGCATGGGGCAGCGCGCGCTCGGTGCGCTCGAAAACGTCGGATGTGTAAGCCATGTGTCAACTCCTGTTCGCAATTCTGCAACCGATACGCGAGGGTTGGGCTTCGGGATCAGCGGATAGACACCATGTCGCAGGCGAACGCGGTGGGGGCTTCCCCTTGGGCACATCGCACACTAGGTTTGCGCCAGACCTATGTAATTGGAGAGCCCGATGGCCGAGATCAAAGACCCCGAAAACACCATCCTGATGGAGCTGAAAGGCGGCACCGTCGTGATCGAGTTGCTGCCCGATGTCGCACCGGGCCATTGCGCCCGCATGAAGGAACTGGCGCGCGCGGGTAAATATGACAATGTCGTGTTCCACCGCGTGATCGACGGGTTCATGGCCCAGACCGGCGATGTCGCCAATGGCAACACAGAGGTGAACTACAACCCCGGCCGCTGCGGCACCGGCGGGTCCGACCTGCCGAACCTGAAGGCCGAATTCTCTGGTGTGCCGCATGACCGGGGCACCTTGGGGGCAGCGCGGTCGCAAAACCCTGACAGCGCGAACAGCCAGTTCTTCATCAATTTCAACGACAATCATTTCCTGAACCGGCAATACACCGTCTATGGCCGGGTGATTTCCGGCATGGAACATGTCGACGCCATCACCCGTGGCGAGCCGCCGGCAAGCCCCGACAAGATGCTGTCGGTCAAGGTGGCCGCCGATGCGTGACAAGCTTCTGTTCGCGGGACTGTTCGCGGTCGGCTTGGCAATTCTGGGCGCGTCCTGGTGGAACCTGAACGCGGTCAGCGCACAGACAACAGAAGTGCCCGCCGACCATGACGGGCCGGTCATGGTCATAGAGGTCGCGGGCGAAGCGAACGGCACCCTGCGGGTGGCCCTGCGCGACGATCTGGCCCCGAACCATGTGGAGCGCATTGTCACGCTGGCCGAAAGCGGTGCTTATGACGGTGTCGTGTTTCACCGCGTGATCGAAGGCTTCATGGCGCAGACGGGCGATGTCGAACATGGTCGCGCCGATGGGAACCCGCGGTTCTGGGGCATGGGCGGGTCCGACCTGCCCGATCTGGCGGCGGAATTCACGGATGAGGATTTTGCCCGTGGCGTGGTCGGCATGGCCCGCTCGCAGAACCCCAACAGCGCAAACAGCCAGTTCTTCATCATGTTCGCGCCTGCGCCGCATCTGAACGGGCAATACACCGTCGTCGGTCAACTGATCGACGGGTATGACGTGCTGGATGCGATCAAACGCGGCACGGGCGGCAATGGCGCAGTCGTTGGCGAGCCCGACCGCATGGCGCGCGTGACGATCGAACGCTAAAGTAGCGCGAAAATGAAAAAGGCCGGGCGTTCTGCCCGGCCTTTTTGCATGGCGAGCGGGTTTATTCCGCCGCCGCGCGCTCGCGCATCCGGCTTTGCAGGGCAGAGGCCAGTTCCGGGTCGTTGGTCGCCGCTTCGCCAATGGCCACGTATTCCTCGACCGTGATGCCGGGGGTTTGCTCGACAACCTGCAAGATCGCCGCGTTCGCTTCTTCGAGCAGGCTTTGCTGCGCGGCATCGTCCTGCAAGGCCTGAAGCTGTGCGATGTAATCGTTGCGCAGCGCGCTGACCTCAAGCGCGGCCATGACGAAGGACTCGAGCTTGGCGCTGTCCGCAGCCAGTTCCGCGCCGTCAGGCTGGGTTTGGGCCAGCGTGGCAGGGGCGGTGGCAAAGGCCAGACCGGTGGCCAGAAGGGCGGCGCTCATGCTTGTCTTGAAACTCATCCATTCTCCTGTTCTGCGCGGATCGGTCCGCGTCTGCGCAACAGGTAGAGGCTTGGCGCACGGCTCGCAAACCGGAACGGCAAGAAAATGCCGACGCGCCTAGCCCAGCAGCTTCACGCCCCGGCTGATGCCGTCCAGCGTCATCGGCACCATGCGTCCTTCGAAAATCTGGTCGATCATCTGGGTCGATTGCGTATAGCGCCAGTGCTGTTCCGACGCGGGGTTGATCCACAGGTTGTCGGGCCATTGCGCGCGGGCGCGGTGCAGCCAGACCTGGCCGGCTTCCTCGTTCCAATGCTCATTCGCGCCACCGGGCAGGGCGATTTCATAAGGCGACATGGCCGCATCGCCCACGAAGATGCATTTCCAGTCGCTGCCATAGCTGCGCAGCAAATCCCATGTGGGCAGCCGTTCGGTCCAGCGCCGCGCGTTGTTGCGCCAGACGAATTCATAGAGGCAGTTATGGAAGTAGAAATGCTCCATATGCTTGAATTCGGCGCGCGCGGCGCTGAACAGGTCTTCGACCGCCTGCACATGGTCATCCATCGACCCGCCGATATCCAGAAGCAGCAGCACCTTGACCGCGTTGCGCCGCTCTGGCCGGGTTTTCACGTCCAGCCAGCCTTGTTCTGCCGTGGCGCGGATGGTGCCGTCCAGATCCAGCTCTTGCGCGGCCCCATCGCGCGCCCATTTGCGCAAGCCCTTCAGCGCCACTTTGATGTTGCGCGTGCCAAGCTCGCGCTCGCCGTCCAGATCGCGGAATTGCCGCTTATCCCAAACCTTGACCGCGCGGCGGTGGCGCGAGCGGTCCTGACCGATGCGCACGCCTTCGGGGTTGTAGCCATAAGCCCCGAAGGGCGAGGTGCCCGCCGTGCCCACCCATTTATTGCCGCCTTGGTGGCGCGCTTTCTGTTCTTCCAGACGTTTCTTCAACGTCTCCATCAGCTTGTCGAACCCGCCAAGCGCCTCGATCTCGGCCATTTCCTGCGCCGAAAGGGTCTTTTCCGCCAGTTTTTCCAACCAGTCGCGCGGCAGGTCCATGGACTGCACCATGTCGTCGAAGCTGATCGCCTCCAGCCCTTCGAAACTGGCGGCAAAGGCGCGGTCGAACCGGTCGAGGTGGCGTTCATCCTTCACCATGGCAGTGCGGGCCAGATAGTAGAACCCGTCTATGTCATAGGTGGTCAGCCCCGCCAGAACCGCTTCCAGGAAGCCCAGGAATTCGCGCGGGCTGACCGGCACCTGGTGGGCGCGCAGCGACTGGAAGAAGGGCAGGAACATGGGCGTTACAGCACCTTTTCAACCCCGATCGTGGCGAACAGGCCCAGAAGCCCGCCAAGGATAACGCCGACGCCTGCATATTGCGCCTTGTCCATGCGGTTGCCGCCGCGCTTTGCGGCGTTGCGCCAGCCCAATGCGCCCCCAAGGACCATTCCCACGATCACGATCATCCGCGTCTGCCTTTCCGTTCCTATGGCCGCGCCAGCAGCGCGATTTCCGCCTGCCGCGCCTCTGCCGCCTTGTCCGAGCCGAAGCCATGTAGCGCAAAGGGCGCGGCGTCACGGCGCAATGCGTTGGCCGCTTCCATATTGCCCTGGCCCGCCAGCGCCTGCGCGCGCAGCAGCATGAGCGACGACAAAAGCGCCCCGTTTTCCGCCTGCCGCGCCACCGGAATAGCGCGCCCGGTCAGGTCCAGCACGATGCTGAATTGCTGCGCGCCAAGCGCTTGGGCGGCCAGATGCAGGTCGGCATAGGCACGCGGAAGCGCACCGTCAGGCAGCGAGCCGTAAAGCCGCGACGCTTGATAAAGCGCCTCCAGCGCGTCGGCACCGCGCTCGGGCGGGGCGAAACGGGCAAACAGGAACAGGCTGAAGGCAAGCCGCGCATCCTGCCAGCCGGAATTGACCGCGATCCCCAACGCGTCGCGCGCCAGCGCAAAGCTGCGCGCGGGTTGCGGTGCAGATAGCGCGCCCTCGACAGCGCTCACCCAGTCGCGCCCGGTGGGGCTGGCGGGCACCGCGCGCCCACCTTCGCCACGCGGGTTCAGGCTGGCCAGAATGCCGGGCAGGCGGCGCGCGACCTCTGCCTTGGGCATTCCGGCGCGCAGGCTGGGATGGTTCCACGCGCGCAGCACCAGCATGTCATAGCCCGTGACGACGGTCTGGAAATTGTCGTCATTCCAGACCGTGCCCGCAATGCGGTAGAGGTCGTTCAGCGGCCCCAGCGCCTGGCTGATTTCTTCATGCAGGCAGTCGCGCATTTCCTGCACGGTGGCGTCGGCGGGCGCGACCACCAGCACACGCTCTCGGCGCACGATCTCGGCCCAGTTCAGCCCCGGCCCGCGCAGGGTTTCGCGGAATTCATCCCATGACCCCACATCGGGCACGACGAAGCAGCTTGCCTCTGGCACAGAGCGGCGCATGACCGCGCGGGGCACGAATTCCACATTGATATTCGCGGGCTCAGTCTGGCGACGAATGTCCAGCCGGGCCTCGCGGCGCAGGCGGTCCAGCAGGCGGTCGGTTTCCACCACGGCAAGCGGCGGCAGCGCACCGCTCAGCCGCAATGTGACCGGCCCTTCGAACCGCGACAGAACGGGTATGTCGCGCCCGGATTCAAGCCGAAAACCAAGCTCCAGAATATCCTGCACGATCTGTGCATTGGGCACCTGCGTGGGGGCGGCGCGCGGCGCGCCGAACAGCGCGGCCGAACTGATCGCACGGGTCTGCACCGACATGTCCGGTGCTGGCCCCATATCGACCATCGGCGCGCAACCGGCCAGAGCGGCGACAAGGACCAACGCGCGCATCATGCCGGACGCGCGTATTTGATGAAGGGGGTCAACTGGCCAACCCGGTCATAAAGCTGGCGCGCCGTGGTGTTGAAGTCCTGCGTGGTCCAGTAGACCGCCGGGCGCCCGCGCGCATCGGCCAGCGCATAGACCGCTTCTATCAACGCACGGCCCACGCCCTTGCCGCGCGCCTCTGGCAGGGCATACAGGTCTTGCAGGTAGCTGACACCCTCGGGCCGCCAGCAATGTGCGTGAAAGATCACATGCGCGAGGCCAATCAAGCGCCCATCGTCTTCGGCCACCAGCGCGCACATCTCGCGATCCGCCAGCAGCGAAGCGAAGGTCGCGTCGTAAACGCTGCGGGACAGGGTGGTGTCGTAGAATTCCAGATAGGCGTGCCAAAGCGCATTCCATTCTGGCCGGTCGCTGGCGCGCAGGGGGCGTATCTGCATGGCCTAGCGCCCCTGCCGCCGCGCCATGAAGGCGAGGCGTTCAAACAGGTGCACGTCTTGCTCGTTCTTCAAAAGCGCGCCGTGCAGCTTTGGCAGCGCGCTTGCGCCGTCGCGCTTCAGGTCTTCGGGTGACAGGTCTTCGGCCAGAAGCAGCTTCAGCCAATCCAGAACTTCCGATGTGGACGGCTTTTTCTTCAGCCCCGGTGCCTCGCGAATCTCGAAGAACTGCGTCAGCGCGGCTTCCAGCAAGCGCGGTTTGATGTCGGGGAAATGCACCGCCACGATGGATTTCAGCGTCTCCATATCCGGGAACTGGATATAGTGGAAAAAACAGCGCCGCAGGAACGCGTCGGGCAGGTCTTTTTCATTGTTCGAGGTGATGATGACGATGGGCCGATGCTTGGCGCGGATGGTCTCGCCCGTCTCGTAGACGAAGAACTGCATCTGGTCCAATTCCTGAAGCAGATCGTTCGGAAATTCGATATCGGCCTTGTCGATCTCGTCAATCAGCAGGACCACGCGCTCGTCTGCCTCGAACGCTTGCCAGAGCTTGCCCTTGCGGATGTAGTTCGAAACATCTTCGACCCGCGCATCGCCCAACTGGCTGTCGCGCAGGCGTGACACGGCATCGTATTCATACAAGCCCTGTTGCGCGCGGGTGGTGGATTTTATGCCCCATTCGATGATCGGCACGCCAAGACTGGCGGCAATCTGGCGCGCCAATTCGGTTTTGCCCGTGCCCGGCTCGCCCTTGACCAGCAGCGGGCGTTGCAGCGTGATCGCGGCATTGACCGCCATGGTCAGATCATCGCCCGCAATATAGTCCTTGGTCGAAGAAAACCGCATCTGCCACCTGCCTGCCCGTCTTGTGCCTGCAACCTAGCCCGGTGCCGGTGCAGCGGCAAGATCGCAGGTGCCGCGGTTCAGGAAAGCGCGTGACAATCCCAATCGGTTGGGGTATCCGGCCCGCGAGGGCGCGGAATATGGGTGATGTCATGCACGAAGACCTCAAGACCCAGAGTTCCGCTGGCATCGGGGAACAGGGCATGAAAACAGAGATCTTTCTTCCAGAGGATTATCGTCCGGCAGAGGACGAGCCGTTCATGAATGAACGCCAACTGGAGTATTTCCGCCGCAAGCTGCTTGCGTGGAAGGACGACATCATGAAGGGCAGCGCAGAAACGCTGGCAGAACTGGCCAATAGCAGCCGGGCGATTCCCGACATTGCAGACCGCGCATCAGAAGAAACTGACCGCGCGCTGGAATTGCGCACCCGCGACCGCCAGCGCAAGCTGGTCGCCAAGATCGACGCCGCGCTGCGCCGCATCGAAACCGGCGATTTCGGCTATTGCGAAATGACGGGCGAGCGCATTTCGCTCAAGCGGCTGGATGCGCGCCCCATCGCCACCATGACGCTGCAAGCGCAGGAAGCGCATGAGCGCAAAGAGCGGGTGCATCGCGACGACTGACCATTTGCCACGTTGCGTGGCACGGGCGCTTTACGCAAGACAAGGCATCGGGGCGCGTGAAACGCACCGGTGCCTTTGTCGTTGAAAGGGGCTGCATGACACTTGCGGGGAAATCGGTTCTGGTCGTCGGCGGCGGCATTGGCGGTCTGGCTGCCGCGGTCGCGCTGCGCGCGCGCGGCGCCGATGTGACCGTGCTGGAGCAGGCCGGTGCGTTCCGCGAGGTGGGCGCGGGAATCCAGATCAGCCCGAATGGTGCGCGAGTGGTGCAGGCCTTAGGTATTGATCCGGCGCAGATAGGTCAGCGCGCCCAAGGCGTGAGCTTGCGCAACGCCGCCGGCACGCGTGTATTGCACATGGCGCTGCCGAACACGGGCGCGGGGTTCCATCTGGTGCACCGCGCCGATTGCGTGGCCGCCTTGGCCGCGCGGGCAGAGGGTGTTGAGACCCGCTTCAACGCGCAGGTCGTGGCGGTGGATGTGCAGAATGCCCAAGTCACCTTGGCCCATGGCAGCACGCTTGAGGCCGATCTGGTCGTGGGCGCAGATGGGTTGCACTCTGTCCTGCGCCCGGCCCTGAATGGCGCGGCGAAGCCGTTTTTCACCGGCCAGGTTGCGTGGCGCGCGCTGATCCCCGGCAGGCCCGATGACGCAGCTGAAGCGCAGGTGTTCATGGGGCCGGGGCGGCATCTGGTCAGCTACCCGCTGCGCGGCGGTGCGCTGCGCAACATCGTCGCCGTGGAAGAGCGCAAGGCATGGGCCGAGGAGGGCTGGAACCACCCCGACAGCCCCGAGAACCTGCGCCGCGCCTTCGCGGGCTTTGGCGGGCCTGTGCCCGACTGGCTTGCGCAGGTGGACAAGGTCTATCTGTGGGGGCTGTTTCGCCACAAGGTCGCGGCGCAGTGGCATGGCGGGCGCGCGGTGCTTCTGGGCGACGCGGCCCATCCCACGCTGCCCTTCATGGCGCAAGGGGCGAATATGGCGCTGGAGGATGCCTATACCCTTGCGCGCGAACTGGACCACGCGCCGGACCTGCCCACGGGCCTTGCCGCCTATCAGGCCGCGCGCCGCAACCGTGTGGTACGCGTGGTCGAGGCCGCGAATCGCAATGCGCGCAACTACCATCTGCGCGCGCCCCTCGCGCCTTTGGCGCATATGGCGCTGCGCCTGTCGCAGCGCGTGGTGCCGAATGCGCCCTTGCGCCAGTTCGGCTGGATCTATGACCATGACGTCACCCAAGGGGCCAAACCATGAGCACCGATGACGCGATGCAGCTTGTCTATCTGGGCATCTGGGGGGCCGTGCTGGTGGGCTACCTGCTGGTGTCGCGCGCGACCAACTGGGGCACCACGCTGCGCCACGCGGCGCTGTGGGGGCTGATCTTCGTGGGGGTCGCCGCCGCCTATGGGCTGTGGGACAACCTGACCCATCGCCGCCCCACCGTCACCGGCGATGGCGAAATCGTGCTCCGCGCGGGTGGCGACCGCCATTTCAAGCTGGAATTGCAGGTCAATGGCAGCCCGGTCGAATTCATACTCGACACCGGGGCATCCGACATCGTGTTGTCGCAAGAAGATGCCGCGCGCGTGGGCTTTGACCCCGACAGCCTGCCCTATCTGGGCCAAGCCCGCACTGCGAACGGCACGGTCGGGCTGGCGCGGGTGGAACTGACCGAGGTGGTGCTGGCCGAAGGCGGTCTGGAATTTCGCGACACCAACGTGCCCGCCTTCGTCAATGAGGGCGCGCTGGACGTGTCGCTTCTGGGCATGGGGTATCTCTCGCGCTATGCCCGTATCTCCATCGAAGGCGACCGGCTGATCTTGCAACGCTGACAGGCCTTCGGGCTTGTCTGCATTGGGTTGCAGCGCTAGGACATGGGCAAGCCCGAGAAAGGACCAAGCGCCATGCCCGATGATCTGATGAATTCCTACATGACCGGCCCCGACGACCAAGGGCGCTTCGGCATCTATGGCGGGCGCTTCGTGTCGGAAACGCTGATGCCGCTGATCCTGTCGCTGGAAGCGGAATATGAGCGCGCCAAGACCGACCCCAGCTTCTGGGCAGAGATGGACGATCTGTGGAAGCACTACGTGGGCCGCCCCTCGCCCTTGTATTTCGCCGAGCGCCTGACCGAGTATTGCGGTGGCGCAAAGATTTACCTGAAGCGCGACGAGCTGAACCATACCGGCGCGCACAAGATCAACAACGTGCTGGGCCAGATCCTGCTGGCGCGGCGCATGGGTAAAACTCGGATCATCGCCGAAACGGGCGCGGGCCAGCACGGGGTGGCGACCGCCACCGTCTGCGCGCGCTTCGGGTTGAAATGCGTGGTCTATATGGGCGCGCATGATGTCGAACGCCAAGCGCCGAACGTGTTCCGGATGCGTCTGCTGGGGGCCGAAGTGGTGCCCGTCCGCTCTGGCCGCGGCACGCTGAAAGACGCCATGAACGACGCGCTGCGTGACTGGGTCACGAATGTGCGCGACACGTTTTACTGCATTGGCACGGTGGCCGGGCCCCACCCTTACCCGGCCATGGTGCGCGATTTCCAGTCGATCATCGGCAAGGAAACCCGCGAACAGATCATGGAGCGCGAAGGCCGACTGCCCGACACGCTGGTCGCCGCCATCGGTGGCGGGTCGAACGCGATGGGCCTGTTTTACCCGTTCCTCGATGACAAGGATGTCGCTATCATCGGGGTCGAGGCTGGCGGCCACGGCGTCGATGACCGGATGGAGCATTGCGCGTCCCTGACCGGCGGGCGCCCCGGTGTGCTTCACGGGAACCGCACTTACCTGTTGCAGGACGAGGATGGGCAAATCCTTGAAGGTCATTCCATCAGCGCGGGGCTTGATTATCCGGGTATCGGCCCGGAACATGCTTGGCTGAAGGATGTGGGCCGCGCGGAATACGTCAACATCACCGATGACGAGGCTTTGGCCGCGTTCCAGGTGTGCTGTGCGCAAGAAGGCATCATCCCGGCGCTTGAACCCAGCCATGCGCTGGCGCATGTGCTGAAAATTGCTCCCAAGCTGCCCGCCGACCACCTGCTGGTGATGAATATGTGTGGCCGGGGCGACAAGGACATCTTCACCGTTGCCAAGCATCTGGGCTTTGAAATGGGTGCCTAAACTCTGGTTTATAGGCAAAAAATAAACCTCTGCTCGATAGATTGCGCTCGCACCCACGGGCTATAGCAAAGGGGTTCGCACGTTTTTCATGTGCGAACGCTCGTTGTTCTAGGTGTTCAAGGGTGCGCCCTCTGCGCTGTTTTCCGTGGCGGTTTCGTGTGTAACCAAAGTATCGGTGCCCGCCACAATGCCAGTGGTGTATGTGCCGCGCAGAGATGGACCTGTGCCCGAGTGCCAGTGTCTGTAAAGAGTGCTATGCTTAGGGCCGCATTCCGTTCTTGGATCGGGATGCGGTTTTCCTTTGGCAGCGCCTTGCGCTGTCAGGCTGGAATCGTGCGATGAATGGTTTGGTCAAATCCCTGGCACTCGCCGTGTTTGCGCTGCTGTTAGCCGCGCAATCGGCTTTGGCCAGTGATCGCATTACCCCCGAAATGGTCAGCCAGGCGCTGGAAGGGCAGGGCTACACGGTCGAATCCGTCACGCGCACCTTGCTGGGGCGCGTGCGGGTTGTGGCCTCGATGGGGGGGATCTGGCGGGAAATCGTGCTAGATGCGTCGACCGGTCAAATCCTGCGCGATTACGCCGTCGAATTCTCGCCCGGCGAGATGCCAAACCCCGACCCCGGCGATATGCCGCGCGGCGGCGATCTTTTGGAAAACCCGGACCTTTTGACACAGCAGAATTGAGACCCTGAATGACTTTTCCCGACCCGCGCACCGCCTTTTGGCACGCCTTTGCACGAAAGGGCGGATATGCGGCTTAATTATCTGATCCTGTTGATGGTGCTGGTGCAGGCCGTGGGTGCGCTGTTCTTCATTGGCGATATTGCCATGACCGTGCTGGGCATTCCGCGCCAACCCATCGACTGGCAAACCCGCGAGATGCTGGAAATCGGCGCGGCTGTGGCGCTCTTGATCGGGTTGGTGCTGTCGGGGGCGTTGCTGATCCAGTCGCAGCGCCGCCTTGGCCGGGCAGAGGCGCAGCTTCAGCGCGCGTCAGCCGCCTTCATGGACGTCATGGACCAGAATTTCACCCAATGGGGTCTGACCCCGGCAGAGCGCGACGTGGCGTTCTTCGTGCTGAAAGGGTTCTCCACGCAGGAAATCGCGGGCTTTCGCAACACCTCCGAAGGCACGGTCAAGGCGCAGACGAATGCGATTTACCGCAAGGCCGGTGTCAATGGCCGGGGCCAGCTTCTGAGCCTGTTCATCGACGACCTGATCGCCGATTCGCCGCCCTGTTCGGAAAAAGACACAGGCTAGGGCGCGTCGGTCGCATACAGGCGCAAAATGTCCAGCGGCACGACCTGCAAGGCCCGCTCATGCGTCGCGCGCAACGATATCCGCGGGGCCACGCCCTCGTGATGTGCTTGCAGGAAGCGCGCGGCGCACAGGCACCATTTGTCGCCGGGTTTCAGGCCCGGAAAGGCGAGTTCCGGGCGCGGGGTGGACAGGTCATTGCCCAGATATTTCGAATGCGCCAGAAATTCCGCCGTCATCACGGCACAGACCGTGTGGCTGCCGTGATCCTCTGCGCAGGTGTCGCACGACCCGTTGCGGAAAAAGCCCGTCAGCGGCGTGGTCGAACACGGTTCCAGCGTGCCGCCCAGCACGTTCACAGAAGGCAGTTTGACAATGGCCATGGAAACGGTCCCCGTTTGGTTTCCCAATAGGTAGTCAGCCGCGCCGCGCTGTCCATGCCTGCGGGTCCGGGGCTTGCCAATCGACCCACGCGCCATGGAAATCGGCCCGCCCCAGAGCGATCTCGGTGCCTTGGGGCCATAGTGTCAGCGTCAGCCGCGCGCCGGGGCCTTCGCCGTCATCCTCCATCGCGACATGCGCCAGCGGCTCGTTCGGTTGCAGGCGCGTGCGGGCCATGGTGTCGATGATCTCGCGCTGCTGCGCATCGGTCAGGTATTGCCAGAACAGGCTGTGATAGACCATGTGGCAGGCTTGCGGTTGTGGGCGTGACAGGCGGTCGGACAGCCACGCGACGGCGCAGCCTTCGCGGACCGGGGGCTGGAGTTCCGCCGCAAGATCAAGTGCCGTGGCCTGCCGCGCCAGCCGCGCGGGCTGGTCGACCCAGATGTAGCTTTGCAACCTGTCGCGGTCCGCAACCGGGTCCAGCGGGTTGCGGTCCACGCCCGCGCGCGCGCGGATCACCGGGGCAGCCACGGGCGGCACAGCCCCGCGCCAATCCGGCGACAGCGTGAGTGTCGCATCCTCCGGCCCCAGGCGCTGGTCGCCGATTTGCAGTGCATAATGGTCCCAGATCAGGTTCAACCCCGCCGCACAGCCCAGTTCCGACAACACAAGCGGCAGGCCGAACGCGGCGGTCAGCCAATGACCGGCGGCGATGAACACGGCGCTGCGGGCCACTTCATTGGTCTGGGGGGCATTCTCCAGCACGGGCATAATAGCCGCCGCCTTCAAACGCAGAACTGCGTCCAGACTGCGCCAAAGCTGGGGGTCATCAATGTCGCTGCGGCCATAAAAGCGCGCCAGGATCGCGGCCTGCCGGGTCAGCACCAGGTAGTGCAACGCGCCCGCCAGCCGCAGTGCCACGGCGTCGTTGTCCAGCCGCTCGCCGGGCCAGCCCAGCAGCCGGTCGGCCACGGCATGGCCGGGGCGCAGATGGTCGGCCACCAGCCGCAGAATCCGCGCAGTATAGGCAGACCCCAATTCCTCGCAAGCGGCGGCCTGCGCGCGGGCATGGTCACGAAAGCTCATTTGAAGCGGTCCACCAGTTTTTGCAGCGGGCTGCGGGTGTCGTTTTCTTCGGCCGTCGCGGCCTTGGTATCAGGCATGGCGGAAGGGTGCGATGCCGGTTTCTCGGTCTTTGGCTTGGGCGGCGACATGCGCAGGCCGACCGCATTCGAGAATGCAGCGCCGTCGCCCTTGGCCAGCGCGGGCGCGCCATCGGCAATGCCGCGCATCAGGTCGTCCAGCCAATCTTGGTCGGCCTTGGCGAAATCTGACAGCACATAGGCGGCAACGCGATCCTTGTGGCCCGGGTGCCCGATGCCCAACCGCACCCGCGCGTAATCCGGCCCCAAATGCCCGTGGATCGAGCGCAGCCCGTTATGCCCGGCATGACCGCCCCCCTGTTTCAGGCGCAACTTGCCGGGGGCAAGGTCCAACTCGTCGTGAAAGACGACCAGATCAGCAAGGTCCAGTTTGTAAAAGCGCAGCGCTTCGGCGACCGATTGGCCCGAGAGGTTCATGAAGGTATGGGGCTTCAGCAGGATGATCTTTTCTGACCCCAGCCGCCCTTCGCTGACCTCTCCCTGAAACTTGCTGCGCCACGGCGCGAAGCCATGCGCATCGGCAATCGAATCGAGCGCCATGAAGCCGATATTGTGGCGGTTGCCCGCGTATTTCGCGCCCGGATTGCCAAGACCCGCAAAGAGTTTCATGCCTGTTCACCTTGTTTGCCCACGCAGCATAATCGCCCGCGCCGGGCGTGAAAAGCGCAAGCCGCGCTTGAGGCGGCGCGCCGCCGGTCTTACCTATGCGCAAAGCGAAAGGACCAGCGCATGTATCTGACAATCAACCGTTTCAAGGTCGCACCCGGACAGGAAGAGGCGTTCGAGGCAATCTGGCAGAACCGCGAAAGCAAGCTGCCAGAGATGGACGGCTTCGTGGAATTCCACCTGTTCAAGGGGGCAAGCACGGACGAGGCCACGATCTACCTGTCCCATACGCTGTGGCGCGACAAGGCGGCGTTCGAGGGCTGGGCGCGGTCGCAGAATTTCCGCGGCTCGCACAAGGGCGTGCGCGACCACGGGAGCATTTATCTTGGGCCGCCAGAGCTGGAATTCTACGACTCGGTCCAATGCATCCGGGCCGAGGGCTGACACGCAAACGGGGCGCCCGACAGGGGCGCCCCGCGCAAAGCCTGAAACGCGTGCCGATTATTCTTCGGCAGCTGCTTCGGTTTCTTCTTCGTCGTCAGCCGCGGCCAGGGCACGCGGTGCCGCGATATTCGCGATCACGAAGTCGCGGTCGATCGTCGGCTTCGTGCCTTCGGGCAGCGTGACGTCGGAAATGGTGATCGTGTCGCCGATCTTGAAGTTGGTCAGGTCGATGACCAGCTGCTCGGGGATCTCGCCCGCCAGCACGTTCAGTTCCACCTCGGGGCGCACGATGGTCAGCGTGCCGCCGCGCTTCAGGCCAACGCATTTTTCGGCGTTGATGAAGTCGACATGGATGAACAGGTTGATGCGGCTGGTGCGACGCAGGCGCATCAGGTCGACATGGGTCGGCAGACCCTTGACCACGTCGCGCTGCACGCCACGGCAGATTACGCGCACATCTTCCTGACCTTCGACCTTCAGGTTGAAGAGCGTGGACAGGAAACGCCCGGCTTTCAGCTTGGCGATCAGGTAGTGGTAGTTGAAGTTGATCGGCTGCGGGTCGATGCCGCCGCCGTAAACGATACCGGGCACTTTATGCTCACGACGAGCTTGGCGGGCGGCCCCCTTGCCTGTCCCCGCGCGTGCCTCGGCTACAAGATCCGGGATCTCTTTTGCCATTGCTGTGGTTCCTTATGACATATGAAACGGCCCGCCTCCAAGGGTGCGGGCCGCGAGTGGGTTCGCTATAGGGCAGATTCGGGGGGAAGGGAAGGGGGCTTGTCCAGCCCCCTCTTGCGCCTTCGGCGCAATTCACCCCCGGAGGATATTTTTACAAGGATGAAATCAAAGCGGCACGGTCGGGTCGCCGAAGCCCTGCGGCACATAGAGCATATGCGGGCCGACATTGCGGATATCGGTTTCGCCGCACAGCGCCATGGTCACGTCCAGTTCCTTGTGGATGACTTCGAGCGCGCGGGTCACGCCCGCTTCGCCCATCGCGCCCAAGCCATAGGTGAAGGCGCGACCGATATAGGTGCCCTTCGCCCCAAGCGCGACGGCCTTGAGCACGTCCTGCCCCGACCGGATACCGCTGTCGAAATGCACTTCCATCCGGTCGCCCACGGCGTCGATGATCGCGGGCAGCGCGCGGATAGAGCTGACCGCGCCGTCCAGCTGGCGGCCCCCGTGGTTCGAGACGATGATCGCGTCGGCCCCGATGTCAGCCGCGCGGCGGGCATCCTCGGCATCCATGATGCCCTTGACGATCAGCTTGCCGCCCCACCATTTCTTGAACTCGGCGATGCGGTCCCAATCGAGCGAGACATCAAAAGCCTCTGCCGTCCAGGTGGCCAGCGACGACGGATCGCTCACCCCTTTGGCATGGCCCACGATATTGCCGAAAAACCGCCGCTTGGTGCCCAGCATCCCGAGGCCCCATTGCACCTTGGTCATCATGTTGGCCACGGATTTCACCGTCAGCTTGGGCGGGGCGGACAGACCGTTTTTCAGGTCTTTATGCCGCTGGCCCAGCACTTGCAGGTCGACCGTCACCACGATGGCCGAACAATTCGCCGCGCGGGCGCGGTCGAACAGGCGACGCATGAAATCGTCGTCTTTCAGCGTGTAGACCTGGAACCAGAAGGGTTTGGTCGTGTTTTCGGCCACATCCTCGATAGAGCAGATGGACATGGTCGAGAGGGTAAAGGGCACGCCGAATTTCTCGGCGGCGCGGGCGGCCTTGATCTCGCCATCCGCCGATTGCATCCCTGTCAGGCCCACGGGTGCCAGCGCCACCGGCATGGACACGTCTTCGCCGATCATCTGTGTTTTGGTCGAGCGGTTGTCCATATCGACCGCGACGCGCTGCTTCAGCCGGATATGGCGAAAGTCGGAGGTATTTTCGCGAAAGGTCTGTTCGGTCCAGCTGCCCGATTCCGCGTAATCGTAGAACATGCGCGGCGTGCGGCGTTCATAAATGCGGCGCAGATCTTCGATATTGGTGATGACGGGCATGGCGGCCTCCGCTGATTGGTAAGAAATCTTTACCGATAAGCGGGCTGTCAGGCAAGTCTGGCGTCAGGACGAGAAGGTCCGCTTCAGCCAGCCCTTCTTGGGCGCGTCTTCGGGCGCGGCGTCGGCGGTGTCGTCCTCGGGTTTGGGCGGTTCCACCTGTTCCTGAAACCGGGTAAAGAAATCCTGCGCCATCTTGCGCGCGAAGCCATCGACAATGCGGCTGCCAAGCTGGGCCAGTTTGCCGCCGACCTTGGCCTCGACCACGTAGCTTAGCTTGGTGGTGCCGCCATCGCCATCGGCCAGTGACACCCGCGCCTCGCCCTTGGCAAAGCCCGCGGCCCCGCCCTTGCCTTCGCCCACAAGCGTGCAGCTTTCGCCCGCGATCACATCGGTCATGCTGACGCTGCCCTTGAAGGTCGCCTTGACCGGGCCGACCTTTTGCACGACCACGGCGTCGAACCCCTCCTCGGCAGAGCCCGTCAATTCCTGGCAGCCGGGCACGCAGGCTTTCAGCACCTCCGGGTCGAACAGGGCGGCCCAGACAGTGTCGCGCGGCGCGTCGATGATGCGGTCTTCGGTCAGTTCCATGATCTGCCTCCCCTTCGGATATGTGGTGCAGCTTAGGCGATCGGCGGCGCGGGTGCGACCGAGGCTTTCGTCGCATGGACCAAGGTGTCATGGGGCCAAGTGCGATGGGGCCGAGCGCTACAGGGTCGATTGACTGGTTCGGGCAAATGTGATCACAGTGCGTCATGCCCGATACGCTGACCCGATTGCCCTCTGCCCAGCCCGACGCCCCGGTTCAGGCGGCGCATGACCGGGTGTATCGGGGGCTGCGCCAGCAGATCATGCATGGCGAATTGCCGCCGGGGCATGCGCTGACGCTGCGTGGCATCGGCAAGGCGTTCGAGGTCAGCATGACACCCGCGCGCGAAGCGGTGCGGCGCTTGTCGGCCGAAGGGGCGCTGACGCTGTCGGCCTCTGGACGCGTGACCACGCCGGAACTGAGCAATGACCGGATCGAGGAACTGGCGCAAATCCGCGCCCTGCTGGAGCCGGAACTGGGCAGCCGTGCCTTGCGGCGCGCGCATCTGGCGCTGATCGACCGCATGGAGGCGATCAACGAGTCGAACGCGCGCGCGGTCAACCTGCACGACCCGGTGAACTACATTCGCACCAACCTGGAATTTCACCGCACGCTGTACCTGCGCGCGCAAAGCCCTGCGATCCTTGGGCTGCTGGAAACGGTCTGGCTGCAATTGGGGCCGACGATGCGCGTGCTGTATACCCGGCTGCGCCGCACGACGCCGCCGCCCTATCACAGGCATATTCTGGAAGCGCTGCGCGCGGGCGATGACGCGGCCTTGCGGCTGGCCATTCGCACCGATGTGACGCAAGGGCTGAAGCATCTGCAAAACTAGGATGTGCTGTCGAAAAGCGCGGCGATCTGGCGGTGATGGAACGCGGCCGGGTCATCGACATCGTGACCCAGCGCGCGCGCCTTGTCGAAAAAGCCGCGTGCGGGCAGGCCGTTGCTGGCGCGCCCAGTGACCAAGGCCGCGCGCAGCGCTTGGCCCTTGGCGCTGTCCTGCTCCATCAGCCCTTCCAGCGCGCTGGTCAGCCGCGCGATGCGACCCGGCCCTATCAGCCCAAGCTGTGCTGCCAAGGCGCCATAGGTCGTTGTGCAGCGATCCTTGGCCAGCGTGGCAAGTGCCTCTTCCAGCTTGGGGATCATGTGTCGAACTTGGTGCGCCACGCGTCTATGGACCAGCGGCCGGGGCCGTGCAGCGCCAGCATCAGATACCCGCCGGTCAGCGCGATGTTCTTCAGCAGCATGACCATGTCGGTGGGTTGCGCCAGATCGCTATAGGCCAACAGCCCCGACAGCAGGCTGAAGCCCGCCATGGCCAGTGCCGTGGGGCGGGTCAAAACGCCAAGGATCAGGAACAGGCCCGACAGGATCAGGAACCAGAACACCAGCCCGCCCAGCACGATGGGCACCCCGTCCGCGGCGAGCGTTTCGGCAAAGCCGCGCACATCGCCCGCATTCGACAGCCCCGCCAACAGGAACAGCACCGCCATCAGCACCCGCGCCGCCAGCGACAGTGGCGCGTCGAACCGTTCGGCCAAGCGGACGGCTATGCCGCTGTCGGCCGGGGGCATCAGCTTTCCCCGGCCTCTGGGGTGTCGTCCTCTTCGGCCTCGACAATGCGCGCGACTGACACGACCTGTTCGCCCGCGCCGGTGTTGAAGACCTTCACCCCCCCGCCGGTGCGGCGCAGGAAGCGGATACCTTCGACGGGCACGCGGATGGACTGGCCCTTGGACGTGGCCAGAATGACCTGATCCGACATCTCGACCGGGAAGAGCGCGACCAGCGCGCCGCCGCGCATGGCCTTGTCGGTTGCGCCCACACCTTGCCCGCCGCGCGTGGTGATGCGGTAGTCGTGGCTGGAGGTCAGCTTGCCCAAGCCATTCGCTGTGATCGTCAGCAGCAGGTCTTCGGCAGCGGACATTTCAGCATAACGTTCGGTCGAAAGCTGGCCCGCTTCAACGGTTTCATCTGGCTCGTCCGTGTCATCCTCGGTCACGCCCGCGATCAGGCGGCGCTGGCGGATGAACGCCTCGCGCTCCTCGGGTGTCGTCTCGAAATGGCGGATCACGGCCATGGAGACGACGCTGTCCTCCTCGCCCAGTTTCACGCCGCGCACGCCCGTGGAATCGCGCCCTTTGAAGACACGCACATCGGTGGTCGGGAAGCGGATGGCGCGCCCGGAAGAGGTGACAAGCATCACGTCGTCATTCTCGTCGCAGATGCGCGCATTCACCAGCGTCACGCCCTCGGGCAGCTTCATGGCGATTTTGCCATTGCGCATGACATTGGTGAAATCCGACAGCGCGTTGCGCCGCACATCGCCCGCCGAGGTCGCGAAGACGATTTGCAAATCTTCCCATTCCTCTTCCGGGCGGTCGACCGGCAGAATGGCGGCAATGCTGACACCATTGGCAATGGGCAGGATATTGACCATCGCCTTGCCGCGCGCATTGCGGCCCGCCAAGGGCAGGCGCCATGTCTTCAGCTTGTAGACCATGCCATCGGTGGTGAAGAACAGAAGCTGCGTGTGGGTATTGGCCACGAACAGCGTTGTGACAACATCATCATCCTTGGTCGCCATGCCCGACAGCCCCTTGCCGCCCCGGCGCTGGGCGCGGAAATCGGCCAAGGGCGTGCGCTTGATATAGCCGCCAGAGGTGATGGTCACGACCATATCCTCGCGCTCGATCAGGTCTTCGTCGTCCATATCGCCGGACCAGTCGACGATCTCGGTGCGGCGCGGCACGGCGAAAGCCTCGCGCACTTCGGTCAACTCGTCCGAGATGATGCTCATCACCCGCGCGCGCGACCGCAGGATGTCGAGATAGTCCTTGATCTTGGCGGCGAGGGCTTCCAGCTCGTCCGTCACTTCCTTCACGCCCATCGCGGTCAGGCGTTGCAGGCGCAATTCCAGAATGGCGCGGGCCTGCGTTTCGGACAGGTTATAGGTGCCATCGTCATTCATGGTGTGGCTGGGGTCGTCGATCAGCCGGATATACTGGGCGATATCGCCCGCAGGCCAGCGCCGCGTCATCAGCTTCTCGCGCGCTTCCGCCGGGTCGGCCGAAGCGCGGATGGTGGCGACAACCTCGTCCACATTCGACACGGCCACGGCCAGACCGCACAGGATATGGCTGCGCTCGCGCGCCTTGTTCAACTCGAACGCGGTGCGGCGGGTGACGACCTCTTCGCGGAAGGTGATGAAGGCGGTCAGGAAATCACGCAGCGTCAACTGCTCGGGGCGGCCCCCGTTCAGCGCCAGCATGTTGCAGCCGAAACTGGTCTGCATGGGCGTGAAACGGAAGAGCTGGTTCAGGACCACTTCGGGCGTGGCGTCGCGCTTCAGCTCGATCACGACGCGCACACCCACGCGGTCGGATTCGTCGGCGACACCCGAAATCCCTTCGATCCGCTTGTCGCGCACAGCCTCGGCGATCTTCTCAACCATGGTCGATTTGTTCACCTGGTAGGGGATCTCATCCACGATGATGGCGTAGCGGTCCTTGCGGATTTCCTCGACATGGGTTTTCGCGCGGATGATGACCGACCCGCGCCCTTCCAGATACGCCTTGCGCGCGCCGGAGCGACCGAGGATCAGCGCGCCCGTCGGGAAATCGGGGGCGGGGACATACTCCATCAGGTCGGAACTGGTCAGGTCGGGGTTCTCGATCAGGGCCAGAGTGGCATCGACCACTTCGCCCAAATTGTGCGGCGGAATATTCGTGGCCATACCCACGGCAATCCCGCCCGCGCCATTGACCAGCATGTTCGGGAAGCGCGCGGGCAGAACGGTCGGTTCACGGTCGCGCCCGTCGTAATTGTCCTGAAAATTGACCGTGTCCTTGTCGATATCGGCCAGAAGCGATTGCGCAGCCTTGTCCATGCGCACTTCGGTGTAGCGCATGGCCGCCGGGTTATCGCCATCCATGGAGCCGAAATTGCCTTGCCCATCCAGCAGCTTCAGCGACATGGAAAACGGCTGCGCCATGCGCACCAGCGCGTCATAGATCGCGCTGTCGCCATGCGGGTGATACTTGCCCATCACGTCGCCCACCGGGCGGGCGGATTTGCGATAGGGCTTGTCATGGCTGTTGCCGGATTCGTGCATTGCGTAAAGAATGCGCCGATGCACAGGTTTTAACCCGTCGCGCAGATCGGGGATCGCGCGGCTGACAATCACGCTCATCGCGTAGTCAAGATACGACGTGCGCATCTCCTGCTCGATCGAGATGGTCGGGCCGCTGGGGGCCGCAGGCGGCATTTCGTCAGTGTTTTCAGGGGTTTCGGGCGTGTCGCTCACTGGACCCTCTTTATCTGTTCGGGCAATCAATATCTGGTTGGGGGCACAGTATCAGATGCACGATATGGGGTGCAATGGCCCGCGCCCGGCCATTTTGGCAGTCACGGGCGCAGGTGGCTAACAATATGTTTTCATTGAAAATTATATTTCCTTTGGCATCATTTTTTCATCAGTGATTGCAAGAGGCTGACAATGACCGCATCCCCCACCGAACTGATGCTGAAAGGCTACGGGCTGACCACGGCGGAAATGATCTACCGAATGCCCGACCATACCCATGTGCTGAACACGTTTCTGTGGCAGGAGTATGATCTGGCCCCCGACTATCCGCGCCTGTTCCAGTTCATCGAATTCTGGCACGAAAAGATCGACGGCCCGCTGCATTCGGTGCGGTTCTCGCACCGCAAGCGGCTGGCGGCGGGCGAGTGGCGGCATGTGGTGGGAGAGTTCGAAATCGGCGGCCGCCGCGCGCGGGATTTGCGGTTGCGGTTGCAGTAATGCGCCATAGTCGCGCCTAAGCGCGACAACCCGCGACCGCCCGCCCCTAGGCGGGCGCGGGTTCCCCACGCCCCCCTCGGTCGGACGCGGGTTGACGCTTTCCAAAGGCTGCACGCAAAGAAAAACCCGGCCAAGACGGCCGGGTTTTCAAGTTTGACTTGGAGGTCGCTTAGCTACACCCGCTCGTCCCGCCGCAGGTGTTGCACTTCATGCAAGTCCCATTGCGCACCAGCGTGTAGTTGCCGCATTCGCCGCACGGGTCGCCCTCGTAGCCCTGCATCTTGGCCTTGGTGCGGGCGTCCATCGAGGTGACGGTCACGCTTTCGACCTCGCGGGTCTGGTAGGCCACGGCAGCCGACCCATCGGAAGCAAACCCCGTCGCTTGACCGCCTTGCAGCACCGTCAGTTCCTGCGGCAGGCGCTTGCGCAGATACCCGGTGGACGAGATCTGGCGCAGCACTTCCAACGACCGCGAGGCCGCGTCATCCGACGGCTCGGCAATGTTGCGCCCTTCATTCTCGCCCGCGCCCAGATCGTCGAACGCGGTGCCCGAGGGCTTCACATGCGCCAGATCGGTGCGGTCCAGGTAGCTGACCGCCAGTTCGCGGAAGATGTAGTCCAGAATGGACGTCGCGTTCTTGATGCTGTCATTGCCCTGCACCATGCCCGCTGGTTCAAACCGGGTGAAGGTGAAGGCATCGACGAACTCTTCCAGCGGCACACCGTATTGCAGGCCGACCGAGACCGCGATGGCGAAGTTGTTCATCATCGCACGGAAGCCAGCGCCTTCCTTGTGCATGTCGATGAAGATCTCGCCCAGCTTGCCGTCTTCGTATTCGCCCGTGCGCAGATAGACCTTGTGCCCACCGACAACCGCCTTCTGGGTGTAGCCCTTGCGGCGTTCCGGCAGCTTCTCGCGGTTCGAGCGGACGATTTCCTTGATGATGACCTTCTCGACGATCTTCTCGGCCAGAACCTTGGCCTTTTCCTGCGTCGAGCCGCTTTCAAGGATTTCTTCCGCTTCCTCGTCATCCTCGATCAGCGCAGCGGCCAGAGGCTGCGACAGTTTCGACCCGTCGCGGTAAAGCGCGTTCGCCTTGATGCCCAGCGACCAAGACAGTTCGTAGGCCGCCAGCGTTTCCTCGATCGTGGCCGAGTTCGGCATGTTGATCGTCTTGGAAATCGCGCCCGAGATGAAGCTCTGCGCCGCTGCCATCATGTGGATATGGCTGTCCACCGACAAGAAACGCTTGCCCTTTTTACCGCAGGGGTTGGCGCAATCGAACACGCCCAGATGCTCGGGTTTCAGATGCGGGGCACCTTCCACCGTCATCGTGCCGCAGACATGGTCATTGGCGGCCTCGATCTGTGCCTTGGTAAAGCCCAGATGGCGCAGCAGGTCGAAGCTGGGATCGTTCAGTTCTGCCGCCGGAATGCCCAGCGTCTCGCGGCAGAATTCCTCGCCCAGCGTCCACTGGTTGAACACGAAGCGAATGTCGAAGGCCGAGGGGAGGGCGGCTTCGATCTTCTTGATCTCTGCCTCACCAAATCCGTGGCCGATCAGGCTGGTGTGGTTGATGCCGGGTGCTTGGCCAAGGCTGCCATGGCCGACGGCATAGGCGATGATCTCGGCAATTTCCGATTCCTTGTAGTCCAGCTTGCGCAGACCAGCGGGCACCGACTGGTTGATGATCTTGAAATAACCACCCCCGGCCAGTTTCTTGAACTTCACCAGCGCGAAGTCGGGCTCGATGCCGGTGGTGTCGCAATCCATGACCAGACCGATGGTGCCGGTGGGCGCGATGACGGTGGCTTGGGCGTTACGGTAGCCGTGCTCCTCGCCCAAGGACAGCGCCTCGTCCCAAGCCGCGCGGGCCAGATCGACCAGACGCGCGTCGGGGCAGCCCTCTGCGTCGAGTGCCACGGGGGCGACGTTCACGCCCTCATAATCGGTTGCCCCATGCGCCGCGCGGCGATGGTTGCGGATCACGCGCAGCATGTGGTCGGCGTTTTTCTTGTAGCCGGGGAAAGCGCCCAGTTCTGCCGCCATCTCGGCCGAGGTCGCATAGCTGACGCCGGTCATGATAGCGGTCAGCGCGCCGGTCAGCGCGCGGCCCTCGCGGCTGTCATAGCCATAGCCCATATTCATCAGCAGACCGCCGATATTGGCATAGCCCAGACCCAGCGTGCGGAACTCATAGGACCGCTGCGCGATCTCTTTCGACGGGAATTGGGCCATCATGACGCTGATCTCCAGCGTGATCGTCCACAGGCGCGAGGCGTGCATATACGCCTCTGCGTCGAAGCGCGTGCCGTCGTAGAATTTCAGCAGGTTCATCGACGCAAGGTTGCAGGCCGTGTCATCGAGGAACATGTATTCCGAGCAGGGGTTCGAACCGCGGATCGCACCATCGGCGGGGCAGGTGTGCCACGCATTCACCGTGTCATGGAACTGGATGCCGGGATCGGCGCAGGCCCATGCGGCATGACCAACCTGGTCCCACAGCTCGCGCGCCTTGACGGTCTTGGCGACCTTGCCATCGGTGCGGCGCAGCAATTCCCAATCGGCATCATCCTTGACCGCCTGCAAGAAAGCGTCGGTCACGCGCACCGAGTTGTTCGAGTTCTGGCCCGACACGGTGACATAGGCTTCCGAATCCCAGTCGGTGTCATAGGTCGGGAATTCGATGCTGTCATAGCCTTGGCGCGCATATTGCAGAACGCGCGCGGTATAGGTTTCCGGGATCATGGCTTTCTTCGCGGCCTTGATCGCGGCTTTCAGGCTGGGGTTCTTTGCCGGGTCGACGGCATCCTCCGTGCTGCCATCCCATGCCCGGATCGCGCCGAAAATATCGTTCAGGCGCGCTTCGTGCAGTTTGGAGCCGGCAACAAGAGAGGCGACCTTTTGTTCTTCGATCACCTTCCAGTTGATGAATTCCTCGATATCGGGATGGTCCATATCGCAAATGACCATCTTTGCCGCGCGGCGCGTGGTCCCGCCCGACTTGATCGCGCCAGCGGCACGATCCCCGATTTTCAGGAAGCCCATCAACCCGGAGGATTTACCGCCGCCCGACAGTTTCTCACCTTCACCACGCAGTGAGCTGAAATTGGTCCCGGTGCCGGAGCCATACTTGAACAGGCGCGCCTCGCGCACCCAAAGATCCATGATGCCGCCGTCATTGACCAGATCATCCGAGACAGACTGGATGAAGCAGGCATGAGGCTGCGGATGTTCATAGCTGGATTTCGATTTCACCAGCTTGTGGGTGAACGGGTCGACATAGAAGTGACCTTGGCTCGGGCCGTCGATGCCATACGCCCAATGCAGCCCGGTGTTGAACCACTGAGGGCTGTTGGGCGCGGCCATTTGCGCGGCTAGCATGAAGCGCATCTCGTCGAAATAGGCGCGGGCGTCTTCTTCGGTGGCGAAATAGCCGCCTTTCCAGCCCCAGTAGCACCATGCGCCGGCCAAGCGATCGAACACCTGCTTCGCGCTTGATTCGCCGACATAGCGCTCGTCCTCGGGCAACTCTGCCAGCGCGTCGGTGTCGGCCTCGGACCGCCACAGGAACTGCGGCACGCCATCTTCGGCGACGGGCTTCAGGCGGGCGGGCACACCCGCCTTGCGGAAGTATTTCTGCGCGATCACGTCGCTGGCGACCTGGCTCCAGCCCTTGGGCACTTCGACCGCGTCATTGCGGAAGACGACCGTGCCGTCGGGGTTGCGAATTTCCGAGACGGTCGTGGTAAATTCCAGCGCCGCGTATGCGTCCGCCGATGCCGTGGTGAAATGCCGTTCGATCTTCATGTGCCTGTCGCCCCTGACTGCGTTAATCTTGCGCCCGTGGGGCGCGGTCGAATGTCGGCTGAACAGGGCACGCGCCATCGGCTGCTGAATGCAGGCATCCCGCGCGGTCGCACAGGCTGGTTTCCGTGATGTTCGATCCCTGTCCCGATACCCATCTGCGCTTCGCGTCGCTTACTAGATGTAGTGGGCACCGTGCTGACTGCACACAAACTGACGTATTTCGGCGGGGCGCGTCAACGGAAAAATTACGGTTCCGTGAAGCTATTTTCGCTTGACGCCCATGGCCCCGTGCAGGGTGTTGGAAAGACTCAGGATTTTCCATGCCTTGCCCTGCACCCTGCCTGTTGCGTTGCTGCACAAACGCCCGTGGTGGTGGTGCGAAGGCCACATTCGCACAATATCTGGGCGTGGCGGACTTGCGTGCTACTCTCTTCATCAGAACCCAAGTCAGGTGCAGGGGGCCATGGCCGACACACCGCTCATCACCCGGCCCGAGGGCTTGTATTGCCCGGCGGGGGATTTCTACATCGACCCGCTGCGCCCCGTCGCGCGGGCGCTTGTCACGCATGGCCATGCCGATCATGCGCGCGCGGGCCATGGCGCGGTGCTGGCCACGGCGCAGACGCTCGACATCATGGCGCTGCGCTATGGCGAGGGGTTTTGCCAAACAAGGCAGGTCGCCGAGGGGCGGATGCGAATCGGAGATTCGACTGTCAGCTTTCACCCGGCGGGGCATGTGCTTGGCTCTGCCCAGATCAAGGTGAAAAGTGCAGGGCCAAGCGTGGTGGTGACGGGCGACTATGCCCGCACGCCGAACCCTGCCTGCGCGCCTTGGGAAGCTGTGCCCTGCGACATCTTCGTGACAGAGGCGACCTTTGCCCTGCCGGTCTTTCGCCACCCCGACCCGGCGTTGGAAATCGGCAAATTGCTGGCATCTGTCGCGGCCTTCCCCGATCGCGCGCATTTGGTGGGCGCTTATGCGCTGGGCAAGGCACAACGCGTTATCATGCTGTTGCGCCAAGCAGGCTATGACGCGCCGATCTATATTCACGGCGCGTTGCAAAAGCTCTGCGACTATCACTTGTCACAAGGGGTGCCCTTGGGCGAGTTGCGCCCGGCCACGGTGGCGCGCGGCAATAAGGGCGATTTCGCGGGCACGATCATCATCGCGCCGCCATCGGCCTTTGCCGCGACATGGGCACAACGCTTCCCCGACCCGGTTATCTGTTTCGCCAGCGGCTGGATGATGGTGCGCGCGCGGGCGCGGCAGCGGGGGGTGGAACTGCCGCTGGTCATATCGGACCATGTCGATTGGCCGGAACTGACCGCGACCATCACCGAGTTGAACCCGGCAGAGACATGGGTCACGCATGGCCGCGAGGATGCGATCTTGCGCTGGTGCGCCATGCAGGGGCGGGCCGCAAAGCCCTTGCGGCTGGTCGGATACGAGGATGAACCGGAATGATCGGCGCGTTTGCGGACTTGCTCGAGCGGTTGGCCTTCACCCCCCAGCGCTTGCGCAAGCTGGACCATTTGCGCCAGTTCTTCGCCGCCCAACCCGATCCCGAGCGCGGGCTGGCGCTGGCGGCGCTGACGGACGATCTGGGGCTCAGGGCGGTCACGCCGTCTATGCTGCGCGGGCTGGCGAGTGACCGGCTGGACCCGGAACTTTTCGCGATCAGCTACGATTTCGTGGGCGATCTGGCCGAAACCATCGCGCTGGCCTGGCCCGATGCGGTGCCGGGGCCAGAGGTGGCCTTGTCTGAGCTGGTGGCGGAACTGCGCGAGACGCCGAAAACCCGGCTGCCACAGGCGATCGCGGCACGGCTGGATGCGCTTGGCCCGTCGCAACGCTATGCCTATCTGAAGCTGGCCACGGGCGGCCTGCGGGTGGGCGTGTCGGCCCGCTTGGCGCGGCAGGCGGTGGCCGATTTCGGCGGGCTGGCGCTGGCAGAGGTCGAGGAGCTCTGGCACGGGCTGAAACCGCCCTATGCCGACCTCTTTGCTTGGGCCGAAGGGGGCGCGAAACCCGTCTCTGCCGCGCGCGCGCCGTTCCGACCGGTGATGCTGTCCACGCCCACCGATGCAACGGCCCTCGCCGATCTGGACCCCGCGCAGTTCATCGCCGAATGGAAATGGGACGGCATTCGCGTGCAAGCCGTTTCGGACCATGGCACGAGGCGGCTGTATTCCCGCACGGGCGACGATATTTCTGGCGCATTCCCCGACCTGTTGGCCGCGCTTGATTTCGACGGGGTGATCGACGGCGAATTGCTGGTGCGCCGGGGCGATCACGTCGCGCCTTTCAACGATCTGCAAACCCGGCTTGGCCGCAAAGCCCCCAGCGCCAAGCTGCAAGCCAGCCACCCGGCGGCGCTGCGCGCCTATGACTTGCTTCTGTGGCAGGGGCAGGATTTGCGCAGCCAGCCATTTGACACCCGCCGCGCGGCCTTGGAGCAGGCTGTGGCGGTTCTGGACCCGGTGCGGGTGGACATCTCTGCGCTGCTAGCTTTCACGACATGGGACGATCTGGCCCGCCTGCGCGCCGACCCGCCCGAGGCGGTGATCGAGGGGGTGATGATAAAGCACCGCGACAGCCCCTATTTGGGCGGGCGCATCAAGGGGCATTGGTTCAAGTGGAAGCGCGACCCTATGCTGGTCGATGCCGTGCTGCTTTACGCCCAACGCGGGCATGGCAAACGCTCTGGCTATTACAGCGATTTCACCTTCGGCGTCTGGGACGGCGATGCGCTGGTGCCGGTGGGCAAGGCCTATTTCGGCTTTACCGATGCCGAATTGAAAGAGCTGGCCCGGTTCGTGCGCGGCAACACGATCGAGCGGTTCGGACCGGTGCGTGCGGTGGCACCCAATATGGTGGTAGAGGTGGCTTTTGAGGGGTTGAACCTGTCACCGCGCCACAAGTCGGGCGTCGCGATGCGGTTCCCGCGCATCTCGCGCATCAGGTTCGACAAGCCAGCGTCCGAGGCCGACACGCTTGCGAGTTTGCGCGCGTTCCTGCCTGAGTGATTCAGCGGAGCGCGCGTTCCGCGCGCACGGCAATTTTTGTTATTGGGGGGCGTTGCCCCCCGAGCGCTGCCGCGCTCGCCCCCCAGGATATTTATGCAAGGATGAACCACGCGGCAGTGGCACCATGCGCGTGCGTTTGCCAGTGAGAATGGCGCAGCCATCGGGGATAAGGGTGGCCAGCGCCGGATGACCGGCATCGAGCCCGCCGGTATACGCGCCGTAGGCCGGCAGGATCAGATGTTGCGCGCCGACCAGGAAGGCAGGCAGGCGGCGGCCCGCCAGCGTGAGTTTGGGGTGGTAGTGGCCCGATATGTCGGGGCCGGGCGGGGCCGCGATATGGCGCAGGGTCAGGCCATGCAGCGTGATCTCTGCCACGGCTTGCGATTTCGGGTCATGGTTGCCGCTGATCCAGAGCGTTTCCTGCCGCGCCGCGATCTGGTCCAGAAGGGTTTGCGCGGCAGGCGGCAGCGCGGTTTGCGCGGCGTCATCGTCGAAACTGTCACCCAGCGCGATCAGGCAGCGCGCCCCGGTGGCGCGCAGGTCGTCAGTCAAGCGGGTGAGTGTTGCCTGAACCTCGTAAGGTGGCAGCAGGGGGCCGCCGCGCCGGGCCGTGCGTTCGGATTTGCCTAGATGCAGGTCGGCCACGAGAAGCGCGTCTTGCGCAGGCCAATGCAGCGCGCCCGAGGGTAGCGCGGTGAAAGCATGGCCGTGGAAGGTGAACGCGGTCATGCGCCGGTTTTGGCGCGATCGTCATCCATCTGCAAGCCCGCCTCTGCCATCATGCGGGCGGCTTCCTCGTCGAGCAGGCGCTCGGAGCCTGCCCCGCGTATGGGAATGCGGCCCGCTTCCAGCATGAGGGGGGCTGCAAAAGGTGTGACATGCGGCGGCAGGGAATGCACGATATGGGGCCGCGCGCGCAGCATTTCCTCTATCCGGCCGAAATCGGCCAGCCCGCGCAGGGATTCCTGCCTGGTGATGCGCAAGAGCAGGTGGTCGGGGTCGAATTTGCGCAGCGTGTCATAGAGGATATCGCTGGAAAACGTGGCTTGTTTGCCGGATTTGCGTTGTCCCGGCAGGTTACGTTGCAGCAGGCCGGAGATGGTCGCGACCGCGCGGAAGGTGCGTTTCATCACGGCATTCTCGGCAAGCCACGTTTCCATCCCGTCACGCAGGCCGTCTGGGTCCAGAAGCGGCGCGGGGTCGCGCACCGGCTCGAGCGACCAGATGAGGAGCGCGTAATCGGTGGCGACAAAGCCCAAGGGGGCGAGGCCCGCCTGTTCCATGCGGTGTGTCAGCAACAGCCCCAGTGTCTGGTTGGCATTGCGCCCGGCGAATGAATAGAGCGCGAAATACCACCGCCCGCCGCGCAGGAAGGTCTCGCAGGTCATGGTGCCGGGGGTGGGCAGAGTTGCGACCTCTGCCTGAAGGGCCAGCCATTCGGCGGTATGCGCGGGCAGAGTGTCCCAAGCGGCGCGGTCGCCGATCAGGTCCAGCACACGGGCCGAAAGTTCGGTCGAGGTGGCCATTTTCAACCCGTTGAACACGGCGATCTTTGGCTCTCGGGTGGGCTGGGGTGTAACCTCGACCACCATGTCGCGCAGGCGGTCATAGCGCACGGTTTGCCCGCCGATCAGGAAGGTGTCGCCGGGCGACAGGCTGGCGGCGAAGCTTTCCTCGATCTCTCCCAACGGCGCGCCGCCGCGCGGGCCACGGCGGACCGACAGAAGTTCGGGCGCGACGATGGTGCCGATATTCATGCGGATGTCGCGCGCCGCGCGCGGGTCACGGAGCTGCCATTGGCCACCCCGTTCCATCAGCCGTTGCCAGCGGTCATAGGCGCGCAGCGCGTAGCCGCCGGTTGCGACGAAATCCAGACAATCGTCGAATTGCGCGCGGCTCAGGCCCGCATAGGGGCCCGCGCGGCGGATTTCATGGAACAGCGTTTCGGCCTTGAACGGTCCGGCGCAAGCCAGCGTCAGGATGTGTTGGCACAGCACATCCAAGCCGCCGACCGGGGGTAGGCCATCGCCGTCAAGCTCTCCTGCCTGCACCGCTTGCAGCGCGGCCACGCATTCCAGCACCTCAAAGCGGTTCGCGGGCACGATGCGGGCGCGTGACGGCGCGTCGAACCGATGGTTCGCGCGGCCGATGCGCTGGACCAGCCGCTTGATGTTCTTGGGCGCGCCGATCTGGATGACCAGATCGACATCGCCCCAGTCCAGCCCCAGATCAAGCGATCCGGTCGCCACCACGGCGCGCAGCGCGCCTTGTGCCATCGCGGCCTCGACCTTGTGGCGGGCGTCGCGCGACAGGCTGCCATGGTGCAGGCCAATGGGCAGGTTCTCGTCATTCACGGCCCAGAGCGCCTGAAAAAACACCTCTGCCTGCGCACGGGTGTTGATGAAAACCAGCGTCAGGCGGGCATCGCGGATCGCGGCCAGCACATCGCGCGCGGCATAGGCACCACCTGCGCCCGACCATGGGGGCGTGGCGGTGGTGGGCAGCATGGCAATATCGGGGGGCGGGCCGGGATCGGCCAGAACCACCTCTGCCCCGCCCATGAATTGCGCCAGCGCCGCCGGGTTTTCGACCGTGGCCGACAGGCCCGCCATGCGCAGCCCCGGCGCAAGGGTCATAAGCCGCGACAGCCCCAACGCCAGTTGGTCGCCGCGTTTGGATTCGGCCAGTGCGTGGATCTCGTCGATCACCACGCGCTTTAGCCCTGCAAAGATTCGCGGCGCTTCGGGGTAGGATAGCATCAGCGCAAGGCTTTCGGGTGTGGTCAGCAGCACATGCGGCGGGTCTACGCGTTGGCGGGCGCGGCGGGCGGCTGCGGTATCGCCCGTGCGGTCCTCTATGCGTAGCTTTAGCCCCAGCTCGGCCACGGGCCGCGACAGATTGCGCGCAATGTCATGCGTCAGCGCCTTCAGCGGCGAGACGTAGAGCGTGTGCATCCCGTCGCCCATCGTGCCGGTGCAGGCATCGGCCAAGGTGGGCAGGAAGCCCGCCAATGTCTTGCCGCCGCCGGTGGGTGCGATCAGCAGCGCATGGCCGGGGGCGCGCAGCATCTCCAGCTGGTGGCGGTGGGGCTGCCAGCCTTGCGCGTGAAACCAATCGGTCAGGACGGTGGGAAGTGTCTGCGTCATATCCTGCCGCGAGATAGGGCACGTGCCGGGCAGGGGAAGCGCGGGGCGCAATGTATAAACTTTATAGTATACATGTGTAATTTGCCCTGTTAGGCTTTGCCCACATCACTAGGGAGGATGGACAATGACAAAGACCAAACTGACACCTTTTGCCAGCCTTTTGGGCGCTGTTGCCGGCTTGGCCCTTGCCGTGCCCGCAGTCGCGCAGGATTTTCCAAGCCGGGCGATCGAATACATCATTCCGTTCAATCCGGGCGGCGAATCCGACATCACCGCGCGGATGCAGGAACCCATGATGGAAGAAGCGCTGGGCGTGTCCGTCAATGTGCGCCACCAGCCGGGTGGTGGCGGCGCGGTCGCTTGGGCCGAATTCCAAGGCAATGCCGAACCCGACGGGCATGAGATTATCGGCATCAACCTGCCGCATATCGTCGGCCAGCCCATCCAGCGCACGGACGCGGGCTATACGACCGAAGGGTTCGATATCATCACGTGGTTCCACTTCACCCCGCATGTGCTGGTAGTGCGTGCCGACAGCCCCTTCCAGTCGCTTGACGACCTTGTCAACTTCGCCAAGGAAAACCCGCAATCGCTGACCGTGGGCGGGTCTGGCACCTTCTCTGGCAACCACCTGGAAACGCTGCGGATGGAGCAGCTGACCGAAGCGGATGTGACCTATATTCCCTTTACCGGCACCGGGCCGTTGCCCGCCGCCATTCTGGGTGGTCAT
The DNA here is from genome assembly GCF_020667835.1 of Roseibaca sp. Y0-43. Taxonomy (GTDB): domain Bacteria; phylum Pseudomonadota; class Alphaproteobacteria; order Rhodobacterales; family Rhodobacteraceae; genus Roseinatronobacter. Next base: position 287,017 of record NZ_JAFMPR010000001.1, on the reverse strand, counting down.
GTGGGCGCGGTGATCTCGAACTCTACGCTCGGCGTGCAGATGGGCGACGATGTGCGCGTGCTGGCCGTGGCATCCGAGGAACGTCTGGACGTGCTGCCGGACACGCCCACCTTCCGCGAGCTGGGCTATGATATTGTCGGCGGCACCTATCGCGGTGTGGCAGCGCCCAAGGGCACCCCGCCCGAGCGGATCGAGATGCTGGCCAACCTGTTCACCGAAATGAACACCACCATGGCAGAGCGGCAGGTGCCGATGGGCTTCCAGATGACCGATATTCGCGGTCAGGCCGCCATCGACCTGCTGGCGCGCCTGCGCGACCAGTATGGTGATTTCCTGACGCAATAATCGCCTTGTCCCCGGTGGGTTCAGCCCGCCGGGGGTCTGTCGGAACTTCAACCCGTAGGGAACGATCATGGATGTCCTGATCGCGGCGGCCTTGGCCGTGTTGCAACCGCATATGCTGCTGATCGTGCTGCTGGGGGTCACGGCGGGGCTGTTTGTCGGCGCGCTGCCGGGGCTGACGGCCACGATGGCGCTGGCGCTCATGCTGCCCTTCACCTTCACCATGGACGCGCTCGAAGGGCTGGTTGCCCTTGGCGCCGTCTACATGGGCACCATCTATGGCGGGGCATTCACCGCGATCTTGATAAACACGCCCGGCACGCCGTCCTCGATTGCCACGACCTTCGACGGCCATCCGATGGCCAAGCAGGGCCGCGCGCTGGAGGCGATCAGCATCGCAACGATTGCCTCGGTCATTGGCGGTGTTGTGGGCGTTCTGTTCTTGCTGGTGGCCGCGCCGCCGCTGGCGCAACTGGCGCTGAAATTCGGCCCGTCAGAGATGTTCTGGGTCGCCATCCTTGGCCTGACGCTGATCGGGTCTTTGGGGACAGGATCGGTGCTGAAAGGGCTATTGGGCGGCGCAATCGGGTTGCTGATCGGCACGATCGGCATTTCGCCCATCGGCGGCGAATCGCGCTTCACTTTCGGCTGGCCACCATTGCAGGCCGGGATCTCGCTGATTGTCGCGCTGATCGGGCTGTTCGTGATCCCCGAACTTCTTAACATGATGCGCCAAGGCCGCGCCGCGCTGGATGCCGACACCGGGCTGGGCAATAGCGGCTTTCGTTTTGGCGCGGCAATGACCACCGTGCTGAGCAAGCCCGTGAATCTGATCCGGTCCTGCCTGATCGGCCAGATCATCGCGATCATTCCGGGCGCGGGCGGGTCCATCACCTCGCTCGTGGCCTATAACGAGGCCAAGCGCGGGTCCGACGACCCCGACAGTTTCGGCAAGGGCAACCCGGAAGGGCTGGTCGCGTCCGAATCCAGCAATAACGTGATGGTCGCGGGGTCTATGGTGCCGCTGCTGACGCTGGGCATTCCCGGTGCGCCGCCCGATGCGGTCATCCTTGGCGTGATGCTGCTGCACGGTCTGCGGCCCGGTCTGGACCTGTTTGCCGAAACGGGGGTTCTGGCCAATGGCTTCATCATATCGATGGGCCTTGCCGCGCTGATGCTGATCCCGGTGGGCTTGCTGGGCGGGCGGCTGATCTACCAGGTCATCAAGCGCACGCCGCATTACTTTTTGGTGCCGACCATTCTGGTCATCACCATGCTTGGCACCTACGCGCTGCGCAACAACCTTGTCGATGTGGCGCTGATGCTGGGTCTTGGCATGGTGGGGTTTGTCATTCGCGGGCTGGGGCTGGATGCCGCGCCCATCGTGCTGGGCCTGATCCTGGGCACGATTGCCGAACAAGGCTATGTGCAGACCATTCTGGGCGGCATGGCGATGGATATTCCGCAATTGCGGCTATTGGAAAACACGCTCAGCCAGATCCTGATCGTGCTGACCGTGGCGGTCATCGGCTGGACAGCATGGCCCAAACGCACACGGAAACGGGAGTAGACCATGCGCATCCGGCTGAACACCGAATTGCTGAGCGGCCTCTTCGGCCTTGCGCTCGCGGCACTGTTCTTCCTGAACCGGGGGCAGGTCGGCTTTCTGAGCGCGGTCTTTCCCAATACCGTGCTGGTCATCCTGACAGTGATCTCGGTGGCCCTTGTCGCGCGCGGGCTGCTGGCCGGAGAGCCTTCGACCCTTAATTTGGAAGGGGGCGGGTCGGTGTTGATCGGCATCGGGGTGATGGTGCTGTGGTGGGTGGGTATCCGCTACGTGGGGTTCGTCACCACCTCTGTGCCCTTGTTCGCCGCGCTGGCGCTGGCCATGAAACGCCGCGCAGGCCCGCTTGCGTCGAAGGACTACCTGATCGCGGTCGCGGTGGCGCTGGTCGTGGTCGGCGGCTTTTTCTGGGTGTTTTCCGAAGTGCTAGGTATCCGGCCCTTCCGCGCGCCCTGGCTGTAACAAGACCCGAAGGAACCCCGATGGCCCGCGTTGTCATTTCCGAATTCATGGACGAACCGGCGGTCGACTGGCTGGCCGCGCGCCACGAGGTGACATACGACCCCTCGCTGGTCGATGACCCGGCCCGCCTGCGCAGCGCCTGCGCCGATGCGGGTGCCTTGATCGTGCGCAACCGCACGCAGGTGGATGCCGCGCTGATGGAGGCCGCCCCCGGCCTGCGCGCCATTGGCCGCTTGGGCGTGGGCTTGGACAATATCGACACCGAAACCGCCAAGGCGCGCGGGGTGGCGGTTTTTCCGGCCACGGGCGGCAATGTCACTTCTGTCGCGGAATACGTCATTACGGCTGTCATGGTGCTGCGCCGGGGCGCGTGGCTGGGCAGCGCCGATGTGCTGTCGGGCGCATGGCCGCGCCAGCGCATGATGGGGCTCGAGGTCGAGGGCGCGACCCTTGGCCTTGTGGGCTTTGGCGCGATTGCACAGGCCACCGCGATGCGCGCGCGGGCCTTGGGCATGACGATTGCCACCTATGACCCCTACCTGCCTGCTGACGCGCCCGCTTGGGACGGGGTCGCACGGTTCGACGATCTGGATGCGCTGGTCGCCCATGCCGACGCGCTCAGCCTGCATGTGCCGCTGACCGACGCCACGCGCGGGTTGTTCGGGGCTGACCGCTTGGCGCGGATGAAACCGGGGGCGGTGCTAATAAATACCGCGCGCGGGCATATCGTGGACGAAGCGGCCTTGGCCCAAGCGCTGCAATCGGGCCATCTGGCCGGTGCCGCGGTGGATGTTTTCGCGGCAGAGCCGTTGGGCGCAGGCAGCGCGCTTGCGACAGCGCCGAACCTGATCGCGACCCCGCATATCGCCGGTGTGACGGTCGAATCGAACACCCGCATCAGCTGGATCACCGCGCGAAATGTCGATGGGGCGCTGACCGGGTAGCCGGTTGCACAGCCGATGTGCGCGCGTCCCCAATTGCGTAAGGGTGCGGGTGGCGTCATGTGTTGGTGGCAACCAGACCAGAGGCCAGCCATGGACATGATGACCAAACCCTGCATCGGGCATACCCACCTGAAAGTCGCCGATCTAGACCGCGCCATCGCCTTTTGGCGCGACGTGATGGGCATGGACCTTGTGCAGCGCTACGGCGATCAGGCCGCGTTTCTGTCTTGGGGCGGCTATCACCACCATATCGGGCTGAATACATGGCATAGCAAAGGCGGCACGCCGCCCGCGCCCCATCATACCGGGCTTTACCATGTCGCGCTTCTCTACCCCACGCGGCAGGCTCTGGCCGTGGCCACCAAGCGCGCGCTGGATGCGGGCGTGCAATTGCAGGGTTATGCCGATCACGGCGTGTCGCTTGCGGTCTATTTCGAAGACCCGGACGGCAACGGGATAGAGATCTACTGGGACAAGCCGGAACAGGACTGGCCGCGCGGGGCCGATGGCAGCCTGAAAATGGGCAATGCCGCGTTTGATCTGCGCGCGCTTCTGGCAGAGGCGGGCTAGCCGCTAGCCCTTCGGCGGGATCGAATAGGTCAGCGAGGCGCGCGCCACGGGGCGCGCGTCGCCCTCGCTGAAGATCAGCGCATCCGCCACAGCCAGCGCGCGGCCAAGCTTCAGAAGCCGCGTCTCGCACAGCAGGTCTACCCCGGCTGCGGGCTTGCGCATGAAATCCATGCTCGCATTGGTGGTCACGGTCAGCGCCTTGGGACCGATCTGGCTGAGGATGGTCAGATAGACCGCGACATCGGCCAGCGCGAACATGGCCGGGCCGGACACGGTGCCTCCGGGGCGCAGCAATTCGGGGCTGCTTGTCATGCGCAGGGTCAGCGTATCCGTGCCGACTGCTTCGACCGTGAACATGTCTTTGACCTGCGGGAAATCGCTGTCCAGAAAGGCGGCCAGCGCGGCCTTGTCCATTTTCATCGCAACTCCTTTGCCATGGGTCCGCCTTGTGCTACCCGAAAGGGCAGTTTCACGCCAAAGGGGGGCAGGATGGAAGACGAAATCCTGAAGGTTGACGTAACGGACGGGATCGCGCGGCTGGTCATGAACCGCCCCGCCAAGCTGAATGCGCTTTCCGACGCGATGCTTGCCGCCCTGACCGAGCGTCTGACTGCCCTTGGCGCTGACCCGGATGTGCGGGTCATCATCCTCGCAGGGGCTGGCAAGGCGTTTTGTGCGGGTCACGATCTGGCCGAAATGCAGGCGGGCCGGTCCGCGCCCGATGGCGGGGCTGCTTATTTCAACGACCTGTTCGCGCGCTGCGGGGCGCTGATGCAGCTTATCCCGACCCTGCCGCAGCCCGTGATCGCCGAGGTGCACGGCATCGCCACCGCCGCAGGCTGCCAGCTGGTCGCCACCTGTGACCTGGCGGTTGCGGCAGAGGGCACGCGCTTCGGCGTGAATGGCGTGAATATCGGGCTGTTTTGTTCCACGCCCATGGTCGCGCTGACCCGCAATATCGGGCGCAAGGCGGCGTTCGAATTGCTGACCACGGGCCAATTCATCGACGCCGCGCGCGCCACCGAATTGGGGTTGATAAATCGCGCCGTGCCGCATGACGCGCTGCAAGCAGAGACACGCCAACTGGCCCAGACCATCGCCGCGAAACTGTCGGCAGCGGTGCGCATCGGCAAGCGCGCTTTCTATGACCAGGCGCAGATGACCCTTGCCGATGCCTATGCCCATACCGGCCGCGTGATGGCCGAGAACATGCTCTTGCGCGACACCGATGAGGGCATCAATGCCTTCCTTGAAAAACGCGCGCCAGACTGGGCGTAAGGGCACGACGCGGCGTCACTGGTTGGGGATGCGTCGATTTTACACTATGTCTGACGCCGTCATGCGGCTAAAACACAGCTGATTATGTGAGGGAGAGATACGCCTATGAAGGTTCTTGTGCCTGTCAAGCGCGTGATTGACTACAACGTGAAAGTCCGCGTGAAGGCGGATGGCAGCGGTGTCGATCTGGCGAATGTGAAGATGTCGATGAACCCGTTCGACGAGATTGCCGTCGAAGAGGCGATTCGCCTGAAGGAAAAAGGCGTCGTGACCGAAGTGGTCGCCGTGTCCATCGGGGTGAAGCAGGCGCAGGAAACGCTGCGCACCGCGCTGGCCATGGGGGCGGACCGCGCGATCCTGATTGTTGCAGCGGATGATGTGCATACCGACATCGAACCGCTGGCCGTGGCGAAGCTTCTGAAAGCCGTCATCGACGAAGAGCAGCCGGGCATGGTTCTGTGCGGCAAGCAGGCGATTGACAATGACATGAACGCAACCGGCCAGATGCTGGGCGCGCTGACCGGCTGGGCGCAGGCGACTTTCGCGTCCGAGGTCAATGTCGATGGCGACACCGCCACCGTCACCCGCGAGGTGGATGGCGGCTTGCAGACCATCAAGGTCAAGCTGCCCGCGATCGTCAGCGTCGATCTGCGCCTGAACGAGCCGCGCTATGCGTCGCTGCCGAATATTATGAAGGCCAAGAAAAAGCCGCTCGATGAAAAGACCGCCGCCGATTACGGCGTCGATGTCAGCCCGCGCCTGAGCGTGATCAAGACGTCTGAACCGGCCGCGCGTGCCGCCGGTGTCAAGGTCGGCTCTGTCGATGAGCTGATGGCGAAACTCAAGGATGAAGCGGGGGTTATCTGATGGCTGTTCTACTTCTTGCCGAAATCACTGATGGCGCGTTGAACATGGACGCCACGTCCAAGGCCGCGACCGCCGCCAAGAAACTGGGCGATGTGACAGTGCTTTGCGCCGGTGCCAAAGCCGCCGATGCCGCCGCGCAAGCCGCGAGTATCGACGGCGTGTCCAAGGTTCTGTGCGCCGAGGATGTAAGCCTTGGCCACCGTCTGGCCGAACCCACGGCGGCGCTGATCGTCTCGCTTGCGGGCGGCTACAGCCATATCGTCGCGCCCTCGACCACCGACGCCAAGAACATCCTGCCGCGCGTTGCCGCGTTGTTGGATGTGATGGTGCTGTCGGATGTGACCGGCATTGTCGATGCCGACACGTTCGAGCGCCCGATCTACGCGGGCAATGCCATCCAGACCGTCAAGTCGTCGGACGCGACCAAGGTGATGACCATCCGCACCTCGACCTTCGACGCGGCGGGGCAGGGCGGTTCCGCCCCGGTGGAAACCATCGGTGCCGCTGAAAACCCCGGCCTGTCGGAATGGGTCGAGGACAAGGTCGCCGAATCCGACCGTCCCGAACTGACCAGCGCCAAGGTGGTTGTGTCCGGCGGGCGCGGCGTCGGCTCTGAAGATGATTTCAAGATCATCGAAGGGCTGGCCGACAAGTTGGGTGCGGCAGTGGGCGCATCGCGCGCGGCAGTCGATTCGGGCTATGCGCCGAACGATTGGCAGGTGGGCCAGACCGGCAAGGTCGTCGCCCCGGACCTGTATATCGCGGTTGGTATCTCCGGTGCGATCCAGCACTTGGCGGGGATGAAGGACTCGAAGGTCATCGTCGCCATCAACAAGGACGAGGAAGCCCCGATCTTCCAGGTCGCCGATTACGGGCTGGTGGGCGATCTGTTCACCATCGTGCCGGAACTGACCGAGAAGCTGTAAGAGCTTCACATGGAACATCAAAGGGCGCCCGTCACAGGGCGCCCTTTTTCATTTCTTCATCCCAAGACGCGGGACAAGGGCGTAGCCCACTGATACCGCGTGCCCTACATCCGCGTGTTCAGATCCTTCAGCAACCGCCCATGCTGGCGCACCTCTGCCAGCACATCGCCGAAGGTGTTCAATCCCTTGGCCTGCAACATGGGCAGTAGTTTCAGGAACGCATCCGCCGTCGCCACCGTGTCGCCAATGGCGGTATGGCGCGCCTCTTCAGGGATCGTGATGCCCAGACGCGCGGTCAGCGCATCCAGCGAGTGCTGGTCCAACTGGCCATAGACAACCGCCGACAGAAGCACTGTATCCAGAACCGGGTGGTCGAATTGCACGCCGATCTCTGCCTCGTGCCGGCGCAGGAATTCCATGTCGAAAGGCGCGTTATGCGCGATCAGCACCGCCCCGCGCGCGAAATCGTGGAAGCGTTTGCCTGCCTCTGCAATCGTTGGGGCACCGATGACCATTTCATCGGTAATGCCATGCACATCGGTCGAGCTTTGCGGGATGGGCCGTTTCGGGTCGACCAGCGTGTCGAACACCTCGCGCCGCACGCGGCGGCCATTGACCACGCGCACGGCGGCGATCTGCACGATCTCGTCGACCGAGGGCGTCAGCCCCGTGGTTTCCGTGTCAAAAACCACATAGGTCAGGTCTTCCAGCCGGCTTTCCAGCACACCCGCGTTGCGCTCTTTCGAAAGCAGGTCGAAATCATAGACCACGTCCCGCTCTATGGGCGCGGGGCGCCGGGTGGCGCGGCGCGCTTGCGGGATGGGCAGGCGCACGCAGGCATGGCCGTTACGGCGCGTTTCTGTCCAGGCTTCGGTCATGTGCGCCGACAGGACAGAGCGCGCGGTCACATCGGGCAGGTCGGGGTCGATGCTGTCGGTCAGCCAGCCGTCGAATTCGCCCACGGGCAGGGGCGGGCCTTGCCAGATAAGGTCAAGGATCGCGCCGGGGCCGTCCTCTTCGCTCAGCACAAGGCGGAAGGTCTTGGCGCGCTTGGTTTCCGCCAGCTTGCCGCCCAGCCAGCGGAAGAACATGGCCAGTTCGAACCCGTCGCAGGTGAGCACCAGTTCCGGGCCTTCGGTTTCCAGAAACAGCCCGTCGGCGGTGAACTGTGCCTCTATCCCGTCCAGCAGATCGCGCGAGCGGGTGCGGGTCTGCGGCAGCCATTCGCCGCGCGTGGCGTCATGGCGCGCGCCCAGTTCGGTGATCGCACTTGCCAGCGCGTGTACCTCGGCCTGCATGGCCTGCGTCAGGTCGGTTTCGCGTGCCATATCGGGGCTTTCGGCCAGCACGCCGATGACCGTTTGCAGGTTCGCGGCAGGGCGACGGACGCGGTCGAACACTTCTTGCAGCAACGATTCGCGCGCGGCATGGGCGGCCAGATCGGCGGTCACGTCGCGCAGGGTCAGCACGAAACCGGGGCGGCGGGTATTGTCGGTGCGGCGCAACACGCGCATTCGGCCCGACAATAGCCGCCCGCTCGCGGTGGTCGCGCACATCAGGTCCGACACGGCATCTGGGTCGCCCAACTGGTGCAGACGGTCATAAGCGTGGCGCACCGGCCCTTCGCGCAGGTAATCCAGCAAGTTGCGGTCGAGGCCCGGCGCATTGCCCGCTTCCAGAATGGTCACGGCCTGCCCGTTGTAAAACGCCAGCTGGAAATCGGCGTTGCACAGCAGAACCGCGACGGGCACATCCGCGAGCAGCTTTTCCAGCCGCGATTTTTCAGCCGAGAGGCGCGCGGTTTCGCGCGCGACCGATTCCGCCAGCGCCGAACGGGTCTGTTCCAGCGACGCCGTGATCGCCTGCGCGGCTGGGGCCAGATCGCCAAGGTAGCGGGCCTGTTCCGCTTCTCGCGAAAGCGAGCCGCCCACATCGGCATGGGCGCGGCTGCGGATGGCGTTCGACAGCCCGTCAATGGCGCGGGCGACATTCGCGTCAAACAGGTACCAGATGCCCGTGACCAGAAACAGGATCAGGAAGCCCGCGATCAGGCCCGCTTGCAGCATGGGCGCTTCCAGCCCCGGCTGCGGACTGCGCGACAGGGTCAGCCAGACCCCGGCGGCGATCGCCAAACCCGCGCCCACCGCGATCAGCGCAAAAAACAGAAGGACACGCAGGCGTAGCGACAGACGGTCAAGCATTGCGCGCGCCCTCGGGCGCGGGGTTGCGCTCTGCCGCGAGCATCCGGCGCACTTCCGTGCGCAGCTCTTTCAGCTCGAACGGTTTCGAGATGAAGCCATCCGCGCCCATGGCCAGCCCCTTGCGCCGCTCCATCGCAGAGCCGCGCGCGGTCATCATCAGGATGCGCACGCTGTCGCAATCGTGGTTCGCGCGCACGCTTTGGCAAATCTCGTAGCCCGACACTTCGGGCAGCATGACATCCAGCAGCACCAGATCCGGCTTGCGCGTGCAGATCATGTCGACCGCGCCCGCGCCGGTGGCAAGGCGGGTTTGGGCATAGCCCTCGCGGGTCAGCAGGTAGTCAAGGGCAATGGCGATATTGTCCTCGTCCTCGATGACCAGAATCTCAGCCTTGCGCGCTTGGTCCTCCATTGTCCTCTCCTCCTCCACAAGCGGTCGTCAGGAACGGGTCATCGGGCGCAAGCTGGAACCAGTCCACATTCTGCAAGATGCCCTCTTCATCCAGCGTCGTGCCTTCGGACAGGTCCGCGCGGCGCCCTGCCGCACAATCGAAGATGGATTTGAACCCGAAGGTCAGCGCCCATCTTTCTTTCAGGATCACCCCGGTCAAAACCAGATCGGGATTGTTTTCGTTGGTTTGGCGAATACGGTTATCGACGGCGATGATGCGTGTTGTCAGCGGCACCACATAGGTCCATGGCCGATACCAGACGCGGTGCTCGTTGCGACTGACGACGGTCACATCTTCTGGAAGGCCCGCCTCGAAGCGGCCGGCCCAACTGTATTCCAGGTAGATGACCATCAACACCATGCCCAAGGCCGCGCCAAAGGGGGCGGTCCAGTCGGGCAGGCGGCGCAGGGTCAGGCGATGCGCGATCAGCGCAAGGCCGAAGCCTGTCACACCGGCAACGACAACTGCGATAAATTCGATCAGCATGATTTGCGCCCTTTCAGCCCAAGGTGCCTGCAATCTGCCCCACGGCGGATTGCATGGTGCGCACGACGACGAAGGCGTCACGCAGGTGGCTGCGCTCGAAATCGGACAGGTCCGACGGCGCAAGGAAATTGTCGGGTTTGCGGCCCATGCGCACCAGCGTCGCTTGGTTTTCCAGCCGCAGGTTGGCGATCAGGTCATAGGCTTCGATCAGGTCGCGCGCGCCCGAGACAGAGATGATCCCCGCCTCTTCCGCCGCCAGCAGCCGCGCGCGGGTATTGGCCGCCGGAATGCGGCCGCGCAGCGCATAGACGCGCGCCAGATCGGTGATCGGCACCACGCCGCCATGTTTCATGTCGACATGGTTCTTGTGCTCGCCCGAGCGGATGGTGGCAAAGCCGCGCAGCAGCCCCAAGGGCGGCGCGTGCTTGATGGAATTCGACACCATATGCGCCACGAAGATCGAGTTCTTGCTGGCCGCTTCAAGCGTTTCGGCCTGCAAATCGCGGAACAGGCTGACTTGCCCGCCAATGGGGCGCAGGTCGAACATCACAGAGGCCAGCATCTGCGCTTCTGTCGAAGGGGTGTTGATCCAGCCGGAGAAATAGCGCCGCCAGACCGAGACAGGCTGACACCAGCGCGGGTTCGTGGCCATCATGTCGCCGGGGCAATAGAAATAGCCCGCCGCATCCAGCCCATCGCTGACGAAACGGGCCAGCCGGGTGAAATAGCCCATGTCATCGGGCGTCGCGCTGTCGTCGATAATCAGGCAATTGTCCTGATCGCTGACGCCGGTTTGTTCTTGCCGCCCTTGGCTGCCGCAGGCCGCCCACAGATAGGGCACGGGCGCGGGGCCGAATTCGTCCTCTGCCATGCGCAACAAACGCCGGGTGACAGTGTCGGCAATGTCGGTAATCAGACGCGTGACCACGTCATGCGCGTTATGCGCGCCGACAAGCTGCATCAACAATTGCGGAATGCGGGCTGTCACCTCGGCTAACTCATCAATGGTCGCGGCATTCGCGGCGTCGCGCACAAGCTGGGCAGAACTGATGGCCTGGAACCGCGTCAGGTCGGTTTGTGTAATCATGCCGACCAGTTTGCCGCCGCGTGTGACGGGCACGTGGCCGATGCGGTGTTCCAGCATCATGTGCAAAATGTCAGACCCCAGCGCGCTGGGGTCCAGCGACAGCGGATCACGGGTCATAAACTCTGCCAGCGGCGTGTCGGGGCTACGCCCCTCGGCCAGCACCTTGCCAGATAGGTCGCGCGTGGTGACAATGCCGACCAGCGTTTCGCCCTCGACCACGGGCACACAGGAAATGCGGTGCTCGCGCAGGGTGCGGGCGGCCTCTTGTGCGGTGGTGCTGGGCGTCGCGCTGAGCGGATTGCGCACCATCAGATCGGCCACTTTCAGCGTGGCCAGATCATTCTGGCGGCCCAGCTTGTTCTGGCCTTGGCCCCGGCTGAAAAACCGCTCGAAGGCCGGGAAATTGGCGATCAGGTGGCGCAACTCGCCCCCCGGCAATTGCAGCAGGACAGCGTCGGATGTGGTGGTCGCGGTCGTTGCCGCGCGCCCGTCGCGCAGCAGCCCACGCTCGCCGAAAGAGTTGCGCGGGTTCAGGATGGACACCAGCGCGCCATGGGTGTCCGTCACCTCGACCGTGCCGGATTTCACCAGCCAGACGCCGCCGATAGGCTCGCCTTCGGTATAAATTACGGTGCCTGCGGCAAATTCGTTGCGGCAGAAGGAATTGGCGACGCGCGTCAATTCGTCAAGCGGCAGCGTGTCATACGGGTGCACCGATTGCAGGAATTCCAGAACCTTGGGGCTGACATCGGGCATGACATGTTTCCGGGGTAGGGTGGCCAGGCTGGCCGGGGTGGCCTGCCCCCCTAATAACAGGGGGGCAGGCCTTGTGTCTTTGCGTCAGATCAGTGATCGACAGCCGCGCCAGCGCCTTTCGGCACGCGGATCGATTCCACCAGTTCCTGGATTTCTGCCGGAGCATCGCCCGTCATCTTGTAGACGACGTAAGCCGCAGCAAAGTTCAGAACCGCACCCACTGCGCCGAAGCTCAGCGGCGAGATGCCGAGGATCCAGTTATCCGGGGTGTTTGCCAGCATGTTGGTGCCGGGGATGAAGAACCAACCCAGATAGGTGAAGATGTAGAGCACGGTCGAACCCAGACCCACGATCATACCGGTGATTGCACCAGCCGAGTTCATCTTCTTCGAGAAGATGCCCATCATGATCGCCGGGAACAGCGAGCTTGCGGCCAGACCGAAGGCCAGTGCCACCACCTGCGCGGCAAACCCCGGAGGGTTCAGGCCCAGATAGGTTGCCAAGGCAATCGCGAAGCCCATCGAGATACGCGCGGCCAACAGCTCGCCCTTTTCCGAGATGTTGGGGTTGATCATCGACTTGATCAGGTCGTGGCTAACTGCCGACGAGATCGCCAGAAGCAGACCTGCCGCCGTCGACAATGCCGCTGCCAGACCACCAGCCGCGATCAGACCGATCACCCAGCCCGGAAGCTGTGCGATTTCCGGGTTTGCAAGCACGAGGATGTCACGGTTGAAGGTGACCATTTCGTTGCCGGCCCAGCCCAGTTCCTCTGCAATCGCAGGCGGGTTTGCGTCGTTGTAGTACTGGATGAAACCGTCGCCGTTCTTGTCTTCGAACGCCAGCAGGCCGGTGTTTTCCCAGTTCAGCATCCAGTCGGGCTTGTCCGCATAGGCCAGCGGCGTTTCGGTCAGGCCGTTCGGGAAGATGGTGGTGATGATGTTCAGGCGTGCCATTGCACCCACTGCCGGAGCAACGGTGTAAAGCAGCGCGATGAAGACCAGCGCCCAACCTGCCGATTTACGCGCATCCGACACTTTCGGAACGGTAAAGAAGCGGATGATGACGTGGGGCAGACCGGCGGTGCCGACCATCAGCGACAGGGTGAACAGCACCATGTTGAAGGTCGAGCCGTGGTTGCCGGTGTAGTCGTTGAAGCCCAGATCCACCAGAATTTCGTTCAGGGTGGTCAGCAGCGGCTGGCCAGACCCGGTATGGGTGCTGAACAGGCCAAGCTGGGGCAGCGGGTTGCCGGTCAGTTGCAGCGAGATGAAGACCGCCGGAATGGTATAGGCGATAATCAGCACGACGTATTGTGCAAGCTGCGTGTAGGTGATGCCCTTCATCCCGCCCAGAACGGCGTAGACGAACACAACAGCCGATGCGATGAACAGACCGGTGGTGTTCGACACTTCCAGGAAGCGCGAGAAGGCCACGCCTGCACCGGTCATCTGCCCGATCACATAGGTGATCGAGATCACCAGTAGCGAGATAACGGCCACAAGGCGCGCGGTCTGGCTGTAGAAGCGGTCGCCGATGAAATCCGGAACCGTGAAACGGCCGAATTTGCGCAGGTAGGGTGCCAGAAGCATTGCCAAAAGCACGTAGCCGCCGGTCCAGCCCATCAGGAAGGTCGAGTTGCCATAGCCCACGAAGGCGATCAGGCCCGCCATCGAGATGAAGGATGCCGCAGACATCCAGTCGGCCGCCGTGGCAGCACCGTTGACGATGGGGTTCACGCCGCGCGATGCGGCATAGAAGTCAGAGGTCGACCCGGCGCGTGCCCAGATCGCGATACCGACGTAGAGCGCGAAGGACGCCCCCACGAAGATAAGGTTGATTACAAACTGATCCATGATCTCGGGTATCCCTTATTCTTCCACGTCAAACTCTTTGTCGAGTTTGTTCATGTAAGAGGTGTAATAGAAAATGAGCACGATGAAGGTCAGGATCGAGCCTTGTTGCGCGAACCAGAACCCAAGATCGGTGCCCCCGACCGGAATACCCGACAGAAGCGGGCGTAGAATGATGGCAAACCCGAAGGACACCAACGCCCAGATCACCATCGAAATGGTAATGATCCGGATATTGGCGGCCCAATAGGCGCCGCGTGACTTGTCTGACATGTGACGTCTCCCAGTTTCCTCCTGCGCCTGCCCCGGCATGAGGCAGGCTTCCTCTCTCCCCCGGTAGCCGCGCGCGTTGGCGCGGAACGGGCACGGGTTTGGCGCAAGCGCTGTTCCCGCAAATGCCGGCGCACGGATGCGCCAGCCCCGGTTGCCCGGATCTCTTAGGCCGTGACCTCGGTCACGATCGCGCCCAGATCGGCCGCGATGCGGTCGATCTCGCCCATGGCGTCCACGCGTTTCAGCGCGCCTTTGCCGTCGTAATAGGCAATCAGCGGCGCGGTTTGGTCGTGATAGGCGCTCAGGCGGGCGCCGACGGTTTCGGCATTGTCATCGGCACGGCGCTTGAATTCGGTGCTGCCGCAAGCATCGCAGACACCCGCCACGGCAGGCGTCTTGAAGCTGTCATGGTAGCCTTCGCCGCATTTGGCGCAGGTGTAGCGGCCCGACACACGCTCGACCATCGCGGCGTCGTCCACCTCTAGCGAGATGGCCGCGCCCAGCGACATGCCCTGCTCCTCCAGCAGGGTGTCGAGGGCGGCGGCTTGGCCAGCGGTGCGCGGGAAGCCGTCAAGGATGACGCCCTTGGCGGTGTCCGGCTCGTTCATGCGGTCGCGCAGGATGGCCAGCACGATCTCGTCGCTGACAAGCCCACCCGCTTCCATCACCGCTTTCGCCTGCAAGCCTGCTTCCGTGCCCGCAGCCACAGCCGCGCGCAGCAGATCGCCGGTGGACAATTGCACCAGCCCGAATTTCTGCTCCAGCATCCGGGCTTGGGTGCCCTTGCCGGCCCCCGGAGGGCCAAGCAGGATCAGAACGGTTGTTTTGGTCATGGCGTCCATCTCCTCAGCCCCGGTTCATCCGGTTGTCGATCAGGTCATCGACCACCGACGGGTCGGCCAAGGTCGAGGTGTCGCCCAAAGCGCCGTAGTCATTCTCTGCAATCTTGCGCAGGATACGGCGCATGATCTTGCCAGAGCGGGTTTTCGGCAGGCCCGGTGCCCATTGGATCAGGTCCGGGCTGGCGATCGGGCCGATTTCGGTGCGGACCCATTTCACCAGTTCCTTGCGCAGCTCTTCGCTGGGCTCGATCCCGTTCATCAGGGTGACATAGGCGTAGATGCCTTGACCCTTGATGTCATGCGGGTAGCCCACCACGGCGGCCTCTGCCACGGTTTCATGCGCGACAAGGGCGGATTCCACCTCGGCGGTGCCCATGCGGTGGCCGGACACGTTGATCACGTCATCGACGCGGCCCGTGATCCAGTAATCGCCATCAGCATCGCGGCGGCAGCCGTCGCCGGTGAAATAGTAGCCCTTATACTGGCTGAAATAGGTGTCCATGAAACGCTCATGGTCGCCCCAGACAGTGCGCATCTGACCCGGCCAGCTATCCTTGATGCACAGAACGCCTTCGGTAGCGGTCTCGGTCTGGATTTCGGCGGTCGCCGGGTCCAGAACCTCTGGCTGCACGCCGAAGAAGGGTTTCGTTGCGGCGCCGGGCTTGGCGGCGGTCGCACCCGGCAGGGCGGTAATCATGTGCCCGCCGGTTTCTGTCTGCCAGAATGTATCGACGATGGGGCAACGGCCCTTGCCGACATGGGTGTTATACCAGTTCCACGCTTCGGGGTTGATGGGTTCACCCACGGACCCCAGCAGCTTCAGCGACGACAAATCGTGCTTTTCGACCCATTCGGTGCCTTGGCCCATCAGCGCGCGGATCGCGGTGGGGGCGGTGTAGAACTGGTTGACCTTGTGCTTGGCGCAGACTTCCCAGAAACGGCCCGCATCGGGGTAGGTCGGCACGCCTTCGAACATGATCGTGGTCGCGCCATTGGCCAGCGGGCCATAGACGATGTAGCTGTGGCCCGTGACCCAACCCACATCGGCGGTGCACCAGAAGATGTCGCCATCATGGTAATCAAAGGTCAGCTGCTGCGTCATCGCGGCATAGACCAGGTAGCCGCCAGAGGTGTGCACAACACCCTTAGGGCGGCCGGTCGAGCCAGAGGTGTAGAGGATGAACAGCGGGTCTTCCGCGCCCATTTCCTCGGGCGGGCAATCGGTGCTGGCCTCGGCCATCATGGCTTTCAGGTCCAGATCACGGCCATCAACCCATGTTGTCTGGTCGCCGGTATGCTTGACGACAAAGCACTTCACCTTGTCCGAGCAGTCGAACAGCGCCTTGTCGGTGTTCGATTTCAGCGCGGTGCGGCGGCCACCGCGCGGGGCGGTGTCGGCAGTGATAACGGCCTTCGCGCCGCAATCGTTGATGCGGTTGGCCAGCGCGTCGGGCGAAAAGCCTGCAAACACGATGGAATGAATCGCCCCAATACGCGCGCAGGCCAGCATGGCATAGGCGGCTTCGGGGATCATCGGCAGGTAGATCACGACCCGGTCGCCCTTGCCGATGCCCTGTGCCTTCAGCACATTGGCCATGCGGCTGACTTCGTCTTTCAATTGCGCATAGGTGATATGTTTCGCGGGCGTCTTGGGGTCATCGGGTTCCCAGATGATCGCGGTCTGGTCGCCACGGGTGGCAACATGGCGGTCAATGCAATTGGCGGCCACGTTCAGCGTGCCGTCCTCGAACCACTTGATGTCGACCTTGCCGAATTCGAAGCTGGTGTTCTTCACCTTGGTATAAGGCTTGATCCAGTCGATGCGCTTGCCGTGCTCACCCCAGAACGCGTCGGGGTCGGCCACGGATGCGGCATACATTTCATCGTATTGCGCCGCGTTCACATGCGCCTTGGCGATGAAATCGTCGGATGCCGGATAGGTCTGTGACATGAATGCTCCTCCAGTCGCGGGAGCAAGACTGCGCAAAACCACGCGACCGCCCCCCTTGTCATGGTGCCGCAGCGCTCCATCGCCCGACACCGGTCCCCGAGGCGGTTATAACGCATTCGTCAACGAAGTGGTAAACTTTTTAGGAATAACGATTTTTTTGTAAAAATATTCACACATAGCGCGTCAAGACTGAAAACTATTTTGCGCTGCAGTGCAGAGACGCCCGGAAAACAAGGCATTTTCAAGGCAGCGCCAAGCGGGTGCGCAAAGCTGGTTGCGCTAGCAGAAAGCGGGCTTCAGGCATGGGAGCGTGGCTTCGGGCGCCGCGAAAGAATCGTAAAGCGGCGACCGCGCTGTGCGCAGCAAACTGATTCGGGCGATTCGGCTTGGGGGTGATAGCACTAGGGCGGGCCGATCTCTCGGCCCGCCCGAACGGTCACGGGATTACGAAATCCCCAAGGATGAAATACCCGTCACAGCGGGCGGTCCACCCGGACCGTGACGACCGCGCGGCCCCGCGTCGCGGCGGGCCACCGCAGGTTGATGCGGTCGTTATTCGGCCCCTGCTGGATCTCGGTATAGGGCATCTCGTAGCGGGTCGCGTTGCTGCCATCTTGCGCGCGCCCCTCCATCACGACCGACGACACCGTGCGCGCCCAGCCGCCAAAGGGCAGTTTGCCGCCCGTATCGACCACCCAGGTCGAAGCGTTGGTGTTCTGGTCATGCAGCACGACACAGGGGCTTTCAGTCGGGAAATCGACCCCGTTATAGGCGTTGTTGTCGAAGATCACGTTGCGAAAGCGGGTATAGTCCAGCGTGCCAAAGGTCGTGTCCACCGCATCGACACGGTCAATGCGGTTGCCGACCGTGCGGAACACATTGCCCGATACATGCAGCCCCTGAAGATGCTGCCCCGACCCCAGGGGCCGCACCACGATCCAATTGAACCAGGGCGCGACCCCGCTGGCGATGAAGATATTGCCGGTCACGGTCAGTCCGCCAAAAGAAAAGCCTCCGGTGAAATTCGGCTCGGGCGCGTATTCGTTCGAAAGCTCGATAAAGCAATTGTCGATGTAATTGCCCGTGATCGTGGTTTTCAGGTTCACGTCGGTCAGCACGATCCCGGCTTGGCGCACGCCCTGCGGCTCGTCATCGCCGGCGAAGAAATGGTTGCCGGTGATGATATGTCCCGTGCCGCCCATGACCCCGAAATGCGCCCAAAGCACCGCGCGATTGTTGCGGATTTTGGCGTCGTTGTTGTTGGTGTTAAAGGCGATCACGGTGCGGTCCTGCGAGCGCAGGGTCATTTCCGCGCTGGCGAACTGGCAGCGATCCACCGTCAGGCCTTGGCACCCCTTCCCGATAGAGGTGATGCCGCGATCCTTGGGGCGGTCGAAATCGCAATCGGTAAAGCGCATGATGCTGCCATCCTCGGGCAACATGACGGCGCTGGCGCGGCCCCGGCACAGGAATTCGATATGGCGGCATTCGAAATTCGACAGGTTCGAGAAGCCCGAGCAATCCAGCAGGTATTGATAACGGTGGAAGGTGAAGCTTTGCGTGCCCGCCCCGCCATGCAGCGGTTGCGACAGGGTCAGCGTGCCCGCGGCGGTGTTGCGCGCGCGCACATAGACCTCGCGCCCCACACCGACACCCGACACCCGTGCGCCGACCGGAACCCCGGCGACATTGCTGACGCCCGTCAGGGTCAGCGGGTTGGATGGCGAATAGGTCGCGGTGCGGGTGACAGTGACCGTGTCCCAATCGCCCACGTCAGCGGCCCGCAACTGGCCGTTTTGCAGCACAAGATGCACATTCGCGTTGTCGAACCCCACCAGCGCGCGCAGGTCGATCGGCGCGGTCAGGTTGACCCGCCCGCCCTTCATGTCAAAGGCGACATGCTGGTTGGTATGGAACAGCGCCTGCAACCCCTTGCGCAGCGCCGCCACGTCATTGCCAAGTGCGGCTTCATAGGCGGGCAGGCTGAAATCGTCATGCAGGATCAGCAGCGTCTGGTCGGACATGTCCAGCGTGCCACGGAAGGTGACAGGGCCAGGGATGGTCAGGTCGGACCCAATATGGAACACGCCCTCGGGCACCAGCAGGCGGCGCTTGCCCGCCGCCGAGATGGCGGCCAGAAAGGCAGCGTGGTCATCGGTCGTGCCATCGCCCGCAGCGCCGAAATCGACCACGTCCACCACGCCCAGCAGGTCGGACGAAAACGCATTGGTCACATCTTCGATGATGATGTCGTCAATGCGGATTACGCCACCTGTCGGCCCCGTCAGGTCCAGCCCGAAATGGGCGCGCTTGGCATCCAGGCTCCAGACCATGTCGACGCCCGTGCGTGCGCCCGTGCCGATGATGGCAGAGATCTCGACGATCTCGCCATAGCTGGTCAGGCTGGTGACAGGGCCGGAATTGGGCAGGGCCGTCAGCTCTGCGCCGCCCTGATTGCCCACCCATGCGCCGACCGCGACATCCGGCAGGACGCCCGCCATGCCCTTCACCAAGGCGCGCACCCGGTAATAGCAGCCCGGAATGACCGGCAGTTCCGTCATCCAGCGCAGCCGCGTGGTGGCAGAGATTTTCTGCACTTCAAGGCAGCCGTCGAAATCCGGGTCCGACGGCACGAAGGCCGCGAAAGCCGCGCTGTCATAGGTGGGCGTGCCCGGTCGGCCCGTCGTTTGCGACCAGGTGTCCAGACCGGCGGAAAACGGCGGGGGCATCAGGTTCAGCCCTTGGGTGACGGCCATGTTCATGCGGACGATCCTTTTGATTGTTCCAGAGCACAGGGCCGAAGACGTGCCCATCGGGGATGGGACAAGGTGCCTCGGCCGGATGGAACAAGGGATAGTCCAAAGCCGTTAAGTCGCGGTCAGGGCAGCGTGCGCTGCCTATGGGGCGGTGGGGGCCGTGCCACGCATGGCGGTCAGCGCATCCATGACAGAGGCGCGGGTCACGCAGCCCAGCACCTGATCGCCATCGGTCACGCGCAGCATGTCGTGATGGGCGTCGAACCGGGCCATGACCTCGCGGATGGGGGTGTCCTGCGCCACGCTGCGGGTGTCCGCCCCGGTGATCGCGCCCGGCACAAGCGCGTCACGCGCGCACAAAACGCCAAGCGGGTTCATATTGGCGACGAAATCGGCCACGTATTGGTTGGCCGGGGTCTGGAAAATCTGCGAGGGCGTGCCGCATTGGATCATCCGTCCGCCTTCCAGAATGGCGATGCGGTTGCCCAGCTTGAACGCCTCGTCCAGATCGTGGCTGACGAAGATGATCGTGCGCTTCAGCCGTGCCTGCAATTCCAGCAATTCGTCTTGCAGCCGCGCGCGGATCAGCGGGTCAAGCGCCGAGAAGGGCTCGTCCATCAGCAAGACCGGCGCATCTGTGGCAAAGGCCCGCGCCAACCCGACGCGCTGCTGCATGCCGCCGGAAAGCGCGCTTACTGGCTGGTCCGCCCATTGTGTCAGGCCCACCAGTTCAAGCTGCGTGTCGATCTTCTCGCGGCGCGCGCGTTTGGCCATGCCGGCCAGTTCCAGCCCAAGGCCAACATTCTCGCGCACCGACCGCCATGGAAGCAGGCCGAATTGCTGGAACACCATCGCAACCGTTTTGGTGCGCAGGGCGCGCAACTGCGCACTGCTGGCATTAGGCACACTGACCAATTCGGTTCCGTCATTGACCAGCACATCGCCCTGCACGATCTTGTTCAGCCCGTTCACGGCCCGCAACAGCGTGGATTTGCCCGACCCAGACAGCCCCATCAGCACGACAATTTCGCCCGGCGCTACGTCAAGCGAGCAATCATGGACGCCCAGAACTTGGCCCGTTTTTTCCTTGATGGCGTCGCGGGTCTGGCCCGTTTCCATCAACGGGATCGCCTTGTAGGGGTTCGACCCGAACACGATAGAGACGTTGCGGAAACGCACGGCAGGATCAGTCATCGCTTCGCCTCCACCCGCAGCATACGGTCCAGCATGATGGCCACGGCCACGATGACCGCGCCAGCCTCAAACCCCAAGGCCGCGTTCACCGTGTTAAGCGCGCGCACGATGGACACGCCCAAGCCCGGCGCGCCCACCAGACCCGCGATCACGACCATCGACAGCGACAGCATGATCGTCTGGTTCAAGCCCGCCATGATCTGTGGAAAGGCATAGGGCAATTCCACCTTCCAGATGCGCTGGGCGGTGGTCGCGCCGAAGGCGGTCGCGGCTTCGGACAAGGCGCGCGGGGTCGAGCGGATGCCAAGCTCCGTCAGCCGGATCGCCGCGGGCATGGCGAAAATCACCGTGGCGACCAAGCCCGGAACCATGCCCAGCCCGAACAACACCAGAACCGGGATCAGGTAGACGAATACCGGCAGCGTTTGCATCAGGTCCAGAATGGGTGTCAGCGCGCGGTAGAATTTCGGGTGATGCGCGGCGTATATGCCCAAGGGCACGCCCACGCCCATGCACACCACGCAAGACGCCAGAACCAGCGTCAATGTCTGCATGGTCAATTCCCAATAGCCTTGGTTCAGTGCGAACAGGGCGCAGAGCACCACCACCAGCACCGAGACCCATTTGCGTTGCAAAAGCCATGTCAGCGCCCCGAAGGCGGCTATGACGAGGAACGGATGCGGCCCGGTCAGCGCCGCTTCCAACCCGCCGATCATGCTGCGCAGGGTCAGCTCCAGCGTGTCAAAGGCGGTGATGAAGGTGTCTTGCACCCAGTCGAACCCCGAGGCCACAACCCGGCCCACGGGGATCTTCGCGTCTGTTATGGGGGTGACGAGCGGGTCGGACATGGCGCAACCAAGAAACGGCAAGGCCCCGGATCAGGTCCGGGGCGCGTGCCGCTTGTGTCAGCCGTCGAGCGCAGCGGTGACAGCCGCCATCGCGTCGCCGCCATCCATGGTGGTCACACCTTCCAGCCACGGCGCAATGGCGCCGCGGTTGGCCGACAGCCATGCGCTGGCCGCGGCCTCTGGGGCGGTGCCATCGTTCAGGATCGCGCCCATGATCTCGTTTTCCATGGCCAGCGTGAATTCCAGATTGTTCAGGAACGCACCGACATTGGGGCATTCGGCAACAAAGCCCGCGCGGGTGTTGGTATAGACCTCTGCGCCGCCGAAATCGGGGCCGAACCAGTCGTCGCCACCGGCCAGATAGGTCATCTCATAAGCCGCGTTCATCGGGTGCGGTTCCCACCCCAAGAACACAACTGGCTCATCGCGGCGGTCGGCGCGGGCGACTTGGGACAGCATCCCTTGCTCGGAACTTTCGACGACCTCGAAGCCCGACAGGCCAAATGCATCCGCAGCTATCATGTCAAGGATCAGGCGGTTGCCGTCATTGCCCGGCTCAATGCCGTAGATCTTGCCCTCCAGCGCCTCTGCCTGCGCGGCGATGCTGGCGAAATCGGTAATGCCAAGGGCTGCACCTGCCGCATTGGTGGCCAGTGTATATTTCGCGCCCGCTAGATTGCGGCGCACCGTCTCGACCGTGCCAGCCTCGCGGTAAGGGGCGATGTCGGCTTCCATCGTGGGCATCCAGTTGCCAAGGAACACGTCCACATCGCCATTCGCCATGGAGGTGTAGGTCACGGGCACCGACAGCACCAGCGTGTTCGTCTGGTAGCCCAACGCGTCCAGAATGGTCGTGGCCACGGCGGTGGTGGCGGTGATGTCGGTCCAGCCCACATCCGAGAAGGTGACAGAAGAGCAGTCGGCAAAGGCCGGGCCAGCGGCAAGGGCGGCGGCGGCCAGCGTCGTCAGGCGAAGGGTCATTGATGTATCTCCCGTGTTGCGTTTTTCTTGATTGACCAATCAATAAACAATCGGCTAGCAAACCTGCAACCCAAATATCGAAAAAGGGCAGGCAGATATGCCGAAGCTTGGAATGGAACCTATCAGGCGCGACGCGCTTATCAAAGCCGCTATTGTCGAGATCGGGCAAGCGGGATCGCTGGACGTGACCGTCAGCCGGATCGCCAAGCGCGCGGGCATGTCCTCGGCCTTGGCGCATCATTATTTCGGGTCGAAAGAAGCGATGTTTCTGGCAGCCATGCGGCATGTGCTGTCGGTCTACGGCGCTGAAATCCGCGGCGCGCTTGTGGCTTGCGACACCCCGCGCGACCGGCTGCGCGCGTTGGTGCGGGTGTCCTTCACCGGCACGAATTTCCGGCGCGACGTGGTGGCGGCATGGCTGAATTTCTACGTTCTGGCGCAGCGGCAGGACGATGCCGCGCGGCTGCTGCGGGTCTACCAGGCGCGGCTGCGGTCGAACCTGCGCCATGCGCTGCGCTCGCTGGTGGGCGCGCGTGCGCGCGAACTGGCCGACGGTGCGGCGGCGATGATCGACGGCACCTATCTGCATGAGGCCTTGGGCGTGGCAGAGCCGGACGGCGCGCGGGCTTGCGCGCGCGTGCAGGGGTGGCTGGACGCCGCGATGGAAGGAACCCCCGCATGAGAGCACAGCCCAAAGCCAGCCATTTCATCGGCGGCAGGTATGTCGAGGATGACCAAGGCACGGCGTTCGAAAGCCTCTATCCCGCGACGGGAGAGGTGATTGCCCGGCTACATTCTGCCACGCCTGCGATTGTCGAGCAGGCTTTGGCTGCGGCGGCTGACGCGCAGGCCGACTGGGCCGCCCGTCCGCCGGTGGAGCGTGGGCGCATCCTGCACCGCGCGGCGCAGATCATGCGCGCGCGTAACCGCGAATTATCCGTGCTGGAAACGCTGGATACCGGCAAGCCCCTGCAAGAAACACTGGTGGCCGATGCCGCTTCTGGCGCGGATGCCTTGGAATATTTCGCAGGCTTCGCGCCGACCGTGACGGGCCAGACCATCCCGCTTGGACGCGACATGGCCTATACCTTGCGCGAACCCATGGGCGTCTGCGCGGGGATTGGCGCGTGGAACTACCCGATCCAGATCGCGGCATGGAAAGCCGCGCCCGCGCTGGCCTTCGGCAATGCGCTGGTGTTCAAACCGTCCGAGGTGACGCCGCTTTCAGCGCTGGCCTTGGCGGAGATTCTGACGGAAGCGGGCCTGCCTGCGGGGCTGTTCAACGTGGTGCAAGGCGCGGGCGAGGTTGGCGCTGCGCTGGTCAGTGACCCGCGCGTGGCGAAAGTGTCGCTGACCGGGTCGGTGCCGACAGGCCGCAAGGTTTATGCCCAAGCCGCCGAGGGTATTCGCGCGGTGACGATGGAGTTGGGCGGCAAATCGCCCCTGATCGTGTTCGAGGATGCCGATCTGGACAATGCCGTGGGCGCGGCGATGCTGGGGAATTTCTATTCCTCGGGGCAAATCTGCACCAATGGCACGCGGGTCTTCGTGTCGCGCAAGGTTTTGAACGCGTTCCTGGAAAAGCTGGTCGCCCGCACCAAGCGCATCGTCATGGGCGACCCGCTGGACGAGGCCACGCAGATGGGGCCGCTGGTCAGCGCCGTGCAGGCCGAGCGTGTGCTGGGCTATATCGCGCGCGGAGTGGCCGAGGGCGCGCGGCTGGTCTGCGGCGGCAAATCGCCAAGCGGGTGCTTCGTGGAACCCACCGTTTTCACTGACGTGACCGACGACATGACCATCGCCCGCGAAGAGATTTTCGGGCCGGTTATGTCTGTGCTTGCCTTTGACGACGAGGACGAGGTGATCACGCGGGCCAATGCTACGGACTACGGGTTGGCGGCAGGTGTATTCACGCGAGACCTGACGCGCGCGCACCGTATCGTGGGGCGCTTGCAGGCGGGCACATGCTGGATCAACGCCTATAACCTGACGCCCGTGGAAATGCCTTTCGGCGGGGTGAAGTCCAGCGGCGTGGGGCGGGAAAACGGCCATGCGGCGCTTGAGCACTATACGCGGGTGAAGTCCGTCTATGTCGGAATGGGCGATGTCGATGCGCCCTATTGAGCGGTTTCAACCAAATTGCCGCGCCTTGCGGCGCGAAGAGATGTGACGCTGGCCCGCCTGCCGGCGGGCATCCAGCCCTGCCGTGGTGTTGGGCGGTTGGCGTGATTTTGCTGAGAGGCGGTTCAGGGGCAGGTTTGCCCTGAACGCGCCAGATCGAGTGTAACGCTGTCCGGTCCGCGTCAAGGACAAGCCGCGCGTGCCGCGCGGTCGCTTGCGCGATCCTTGACCCGGCCCGGACAGCTTTCAGGAGCCTATGAGAGATGCAGGCGGATTATGTCGTTGTGGGCGCGGGATCGGGCGGGTGCGCGGTTGCCTATCGTCTGGCCGAAGCGGGCCATTCGGTGATCGTGGTGGAAGCGGGCGGGTCGGATGCCGGCCCCATCATCCAGATGCCCGGCGCATTGTCCTACCCGATGAACATGGCGCGTTATGACTGGGGCTACCGGACCGAACCCGAGCCGCATTTGGGCGGTCGGCGTCTGGCCTGCCCGCGCGGGCGCGTGCTGGGCGGGTCGAGCAGCATAAATGGCATGGTCTATGTGCGCGGCCACGCGCGCGATTTCGACCATTGGGCCGATCAGGGGGCGGATGGTTGGCGCTTCACCGATGTCGCCCCCTATTTCCGCCGGATGGAGAATTGGCAGGCCGGTGTTTCGGATTGGCGCGGGCAGGGTGGGCCGGTGCATGTCAGCCGCGGCACGCGCGAGAACCCGTTATTCGACGCCTTTATCCAAGCCGGCCAACAGGCGGGCTACCCTGTGACCGACGACTATAACGGCGCGCAGCAAGAGGGGTTCGGCGCGATGGAAGCGACGATCCATCGCGGGCAACGCTGGTCCGCCGCGCGCGCCTATTTGCGCCCGGCCATCGCTACGGGGCGGGTGCGCGTGCTGCGGGGCCTGGCCGCGCGGGTCGCGTTTGACGCGCAGAACCGCGCCACGGGTGTTGTCATGCACGATGGGCGCATGGCCCATGCGCGTGCCGAGGTGGTTCTGGCGGCAAGCAGTATCAACACGCCGAAGCTATTGATGTTGTCGGGCATCGGCCCCGCCGCCCATTTGGCCGCGCATGGCATTGCCGCCCGCGCTGATCGCGCTGGCGTGGGGCAAAACCTGCAAGACCATCTAGAGCTTTATCTGCAATATGCCGCGCGCCAGCCGATCACGCTGTTCAAGTATTGGAACCTGCCGGGCAAGGCATGGGTGGGCGCGCAATGGCTGCTCGCGCGGCGTGGTCCCGGCGCGTCGAACCAGTTTGAGGCCTGTGCCTTCATCCGCTCGCGCGCGGGCGTGGAATATCCCGACATCCAGTATCATTTCCTGCCGATTGCCGTGCGCTACGACGGCAAGGCCGTGGCCGAGGGGCATGGGTTCCAGACCCATGTCGGCCCCATGCGCTCTGCCAGCCGGGGTTGGGTGAAGCTGGCCAGTCCCGACCCGCGGGATGCGCCGAAAATCTGTTTCAATTACATGAGCGACCCGCAGGATTGGGAAGATTTCCGCACCTGTATCCGCCTGACCCGAGAGATCATGGGGCAAGCGGCCTTCGCCTCTTACCTCAAGCACGAAATCCAGCCCGGTCCGCAGGTGCAGGACGATGCCGCGCTGGACGATTTCATCCGCGATCATGTCGAAAGTGCCTATCACCCCTGCGGCACGGCGCGGATGGGGCGGCGCGATGACCCTCTGGCGGTGGTGGACCCGGAAGGCCGGGTTATCGGGGTGGATGGGTTGCGCGTGGCCGACAGCTCGATCTTTCCGCGCATTCCCAACGGCAACCTGAACGCGCCTTCTATCATGGTGGGCGAAAAGATCGCCGATCACATTTTGGGCCGCCGCTTGCCGCCACTGAATGCAGAGCCATGGGTGCATCCGCATTGGCGGATGGCGCAACGCTGAATTTTCTTGCAAAGAATGGGCGGTTGCCCAAGGATTAGGCACGAAAGGGCCAAGCGCAGGCATCAGACTTGCGAAGCCCCGCCGCCCGTGCGTCTTTGCACTATCGAATTCCCGACAGGAGAGTGTCCATGTTCTACAAATCTATGTCCGCCGCGTTCGGCCTGAGCCTGTTGGCTGCCGCCGCGCAGGCGCAAACCTCAATGCCCTTCGCGCTGGATTGGCGTTTTGAAGGCCCGTCTGCCCCCTATTTCGTGGCCATCGACAAAGGCTATTTCGCCGAAGCCGGTCTGGACGTTGAAATCGCCGCGGGCCAAGGCAGCTTGGACGCGATCCCGAAGGTCGCCACCGGCGCCTTCCCGGTGGGCTTTGCCGATATGAACAGCCTTATCAAGTTCCTGGACCAGAACCCCGGCGCACCCGTCATCGGCGTGATGATGGTCTATGACAAGCCGCCCTTCGCCATCGTGGGCCGCAAATCCCTGGGGGTGGAAACCCCGTCCGACCTGGAAGGCAAGGTTCTGGGCGCGCCGCCCCCCGATGGCGCATGGGCGCAATGGCCGATCTTCGTGGCCGAAACCGGTATCGACGCCAGCACCGTCACGGTCGAACCCGTGGGCTTCCCCACGCGCGAGCCGTCGCTGGCCGAAGGCACCGTTGCGGCGGTCACGGGCTTCAGCTTCACGTCCTTCCTGAACACCGTGCGCCTTGGCGTGCCCGAGGATGACGTGTCGGTTATCTTGATGGCCGATCATGGCGTGGACCTCTATGGCAACGCGATCATCGTGAACACCGATTTCGCCGCCGCGAACCCCGATGCCGTCAGCGGCTTCCTCGACGCAGTCGCCAAGGGCATGGTCGACACCATCGCCGACCCGGCTGCGGCCATCGAAAGCCTTGTCAGCCGCAACCCGGCGATGGACGCGGAACTGGAACTGCGCCGTCTGGAACTGGCACTAGAGGCCAATATCGTGACGGATGCAGTGAAAGCCAATGGCATGGGCGTGATCGACGACGCGCGCTTCGCCAATGCGCTGGAGCAGATCGCGCTGACCTATGAATACCAGACAACGCCTGATGCGAGCCTGTATTTCACAGATGCCTACCTGCCCGAAGGCGGGTTCAAACTGGACTAAGACACATAAGGGCCGGCGCCACACGCGCCGGCCTTTCTCGCAAGGACGGCGTCATGGAAAACCTGATCGAAATCAAGGGCGTGCGGCACGCCTATAAAACCGATGCCGGGCCTTTGCCGGTGCTGGACGGGCTGGAAATCGCGGTGCCCGAAGGCGGCTTCGTCGCCGTGGTCGGTCCCTCTGGCTGCGGCAAATCCACCCTGACCCGCCTGATCGCGGGGCTGATGAAACCGGACCATGGCGAAGTGTGGCTGCACGGCGAACGCGTGAAGGGACCGCGCTCGACCGTGGGGATGGCGTTTCAGAACCCTGTGCTGCTGGAATGGCGCTCTATCCTGAAAAACGTGCTTTTGCCGCTCGAAATCGTGCCCTCGAAACTCTCCAAGAAAGAGGCCGAGGACCGCGCCCGCTTCCTGCTGTCGCTGGTGGGCCTTGAAGGGTTCGAGGATAAACGCCCGTCCGAGCTGTCCGGCGGGATGCGCCAACGCGCCAGCCTCTGCCGCGCGCTCATTCACCAGCCCGAAGTGCTGATCCTTGATGAACCATTCGGCGCGCTCGATGCTTTCACCCGCGAAGACCTGTGGCAGACCATGCACAAGGTGAAAGAACGCGAACCCTTCACCGGCGTTTTGATTACCCATGACCTGCGCGAATCGATCTTCCTGGCCGATCAGGTCGTGGTGCTGTCGGGCCGCCCCGCGAAAACGCAATATGTGCTGAACGTGCCGCGGACCCGCACGCCCACGCTCGACGACCTCTATACTCCCGAAGCGGCAGAACAGTTGAACATCCTGCGCCACCAGATCCAGGTCGCCCAAGGCCGCACGACGGAGGATGCCGCATGAACAAACATGTGCAATCCATCGCAGTGCCGCTGATCGCGGTCGCGATCTTCCTGGCCTTTTGGGAATGGCTCGTCTGGGTCAATGGCTGGCCCACCTTCAAGATGGCCGCGCCCTCCGACCTGCCGCCGGCCTATGCCCGCCACTGGGATCTGTTCCTAACAATGGGCTGGCAAACCCTGTGGCGCACCATCCTCGGGCTTTTGCTGGCGGTCATTTTCGGCACGCTTCTGGGCATGATCATGGGCTTTTCACGCATCATGCGCGATGCGCTCTACCCCCTCCTCGTGGGCTTCAACGCCATCCCCAAGGCAACCGTCGTGCCCATCGTTGCGCTCATGTTCGTGGGCCAGCACGATTTCAACACGGTGCTTCTGGCCTTCATGATCTCATTCTTCCCGATTGCCGTGTCCGTCAGCATCGGGCTGTCCACGCTAGAGCCCGAATACCGCGACATCCTGCGCTCTCTGGGCGCATCGCAGGCCACGATCTTCTGGAAAATCGCCCTGCCGAAAACCCTGCCCGAATTCTTCGGCGCGCTGAAAGTCGCGGTCACGCTTGCCTTCATCGGCACAAACCTGATGGAAATCGTCAGCCCCCATGGGCGTGGCTTGGGCGCACTCTTCGACTCAGGGCGCACCAATTCCGATTTCCCGCTCATGTTCGCGGTGCTCATCGCCTTGGCCTTCCTCGGGATCGTACTCTACTACATCGTGGTCGCGCTCGAAAAAATCTTCGCCGGTTGGGCCGAACGTAGCCCCGGCTAGGCTTTCATCCTTGCCCAAATATCCTCGGGTGAATGGTCCCGCAGGGACCAGAGGGGCAAAGCCCCTAAAAACCCCCAGCATCACGCAAAAAGGCGGCCCCAAGGCCGCCTTTTTTCCGTTTGGTCAGACACGATCAGCCGATGATCGCGTTCAGCGTGGCCGAGGGGCGCATCACGGCCGCGGTCTTTGCCGGGTCATTGTGGTAATAGCCGCCGGTATCGACCGCTTGCCCGCGACCTGCCTGCAATTCGGCGACAATCGCGGCCTCCTGCGCAGCAAGCTCTGCCGCGATCGGCGCGAAATGTGCGGCTAAGTCAGCATCTTCCGTTTGCGCGGCCAAGGCTTCGGCCCAGTAGCGCGCGAACCAGTAATGGCTGTCGCGGTTGTCGGGCTGGCCGACCTTGCGACCGGGCGAGCGGTCATTGTCCAGCACGCCTTGCGTGGCCAGTTCCACGGCCTTGCCCAAGACGCGGGCCTTCGCGTTGCCCTTGGCATCGGCCAGGAACTTGAACGACTCGCCCAGAGCGCAGAACTCGCCAAGGCTGTCCCAGCGCAGGTGATTTTCAGCCTGCAACTGCTGGACGTGCTTGGGGGCAGAGCCGCCCGCGCCCGTCTCGAACAGACCGCCGCCCTGCATCAGTTTCACGATGGACAGCATCTTGGCGCTGGTCGCCAGTTCCAGAATGGGGAACAGGTCGGTCAGGTAATCGCGTAGCACGTTGCCGGTGATGGCGATGGTGTTCTCGCCCTTGGTAATGGTCTCCAGCGAAGCGCGCGTCGCCTCGCGCGGGGCCATGATCTCGAAGCGGTCGGCCACGCCTTTCGCGTCCAGAATTGGCTTTACCATCTTGATGAGTTCGGCGTCATGCGCGCGGGTTTCATCCAGCCAGAAAATGGCACGATAGCCGGTATCGGCCTGCCGCGCGATGGCAAGGTTCACCCAGTCCTCGATGGGCGCTTTGCGCGCGCTGGCGGAGCGCCAGATATCGCCTGCCTCGACCGAATGTTCATGCAGCACCGTGCCATCGTCCAGCACCATGCGCACCACGCCATCGGCGGGTATCTCGAACGTGGTGGGATGGCTGCCGTATTCCTCGGCCTTTTGCGCCATCAGGCCAATGTTCTGCACGGTCCCGGCGGTGGCGGGGTTCAGCGCGCCGTTTTCCTTGAAGAAGCGGATCGTCTCGTCATAGACCGGCGCGTAAGAGCTGTCCGGGATCACGCAATTCGCGTCATGCTCTGCCCCATCCGGACCCCAGCCCTTGCCGCCGCCGCGAATGAGCGCGGGCATCGATGCGTCGATAATCACGTCCGACGGCACATGCAGGTTGGTGATGCCACGGTCGCTGTCGACCATGTACATCGGCGGGCGCTGGGCGGTGCAGGCGTCGATCGCGGCCATGATATCGGCACGGTCCTTGACCCGCGCCAGCAGATCGCCAAGCCCGGAATTGGGGTTCACGCCCAAGGCAGCCATATCGTCGCCGAATTGCTCGAACACCGGGGCCAGCCACGCCTTGACCGCATGGCCGAAGATGATCGGGTCGCTGACCTTCATCATCGTGGCCTTCATATGCAAAGAGAACAGCGTGCCCTCTGCCTTGGTGCTTTCGATCTCGGCGGCAAGGAACGCATCCAAGGCCCGCGCCGACATGAATGTCGCATCGACCACCGTGCCGGCCGGGTAGCTTACGGCATCTTTCAGAACCGTGCGGGTGCCATCGGGGGCCACATGTTCGATGGTGGCGATGGCAGGCTGCGACAGCGTGACCGAACGCTCGTTGCTGAAGAAGTCGCCCGCGCTCATGGTCGCCACGCGGGTCTTGCTGTCTGCCGCCCATTTGCCCATGCGGTGCGGATTGGCTTGGGCGAATTTCTTGACGGCGCTCGCCGCGCGGCGGTCCGAATTGCCTTCGCGCAGGACCGGGTTCACCGCCGACCCCTTGATCGTGTCATAGCGCGCGCGGATGTCCTTTTCGGCATCGGTCGCAGGCGCTTCGGGATAGTCGGGCAGGGCGTAGCCCTGGCCCTGCAATTCGCGGATCGCGGCCACCAGCTGCGGAACAGAAGCCGAGATATTGGGCAGCTTGATGACATTGGCGTCGGGTGTTTTCACCAGCTCGCCCAATTCGGCCAGATCGTCGCTGATGCGCTGATCTTCGGTCAGGAAATCGGGGAAGGTTGCCAGAATGCGGCCCGCCAGCGAAATATCCTTCGTGCCGACGCTGACACCGGCGGCGCTGGCAAAGCTCTGGATGATCGGCAGAAGCGAGGCCGAGGCCAGTTCGGGCGCTTCATCCACCTTCGTATAAATAATGTCGGGCGTGGTCTGGTCGGTCATGGTCAACCCCTTTCAAGAATTTGGCCGCACCATAGGCGCTTTCCACGCCGAGGTAAACAGTGCACAATGGTATACCGTAGCTTTTTCTGCGCTGCATGGGTGAATTTTCGGCGGCGCAGCAAAAAGGCTCCGGATCGGGTCCGGAGCCTGTGGTTTTGACTAGGGATGTCGCGCCCCGGACGTGATCCGGGGCCTCGCCGTCAGCGGCGCTTACAGGCTTGCGTCCAGCGCCGCCACGATCGCGTCGCCCATGCCAGAGGTCGAGACCGGCACGCCGCCCTCCGGCCCCATCAGGTCCGCCGTGCGCACGCCATCGGCCAGCACTTTTTCAACGGCCTTTTCCACACGATCCGCTTCCTCGCCCATGTCGAAGCTGTAGCGCAGCGCCATCGCGAAACTGAGGATGCAGGCAATCGGGTTTGCCTTGCCCTGTCCGGCAATGTCGGGGGCAGAGCCATGCACCGGCTCGTACAGCGCCTTGGGGCGACCGTTCGCCATCGGCGCGCCAAGGCTGGCCGAGGGCAACATGCCAAGGCTGCCGGTCAGCATGGCGGCCAGATCGGACAGCAGATCGCCGAACAGGTTGTCGGTCACGATGACATCGAACTGCTTGGGCCAGCGGGTCAGTTGCATCGCGCCTGCATCGGCATACATGTGACTCAGCTCGACATCGGGGTATTCCGCATCGTGAATTTCCTGCACTACGTCGCGCCAAAGAATGCCCGATTCCATGACATTGGCCTTCTCCATCGAGCAGACCTTGTTGCCACGCTTGCGCGCCATCTCGAAGGCCGAGCGCGCCACGCGGGCGATCTCGGACTCCGTGTAACGCTGGGTGTTGATGCCCACGCGCTCATTGCCTTCTTTCTTGATGCCGCGCGGCTCGCCGAAATACACGCCGCTTGTCAGCTCGCGGATAATCATGATGTCCAGACCGGCCACGACCTCTTTCTTCAGGCTGCTGAAATCCGACAGCGCGTCGAAACACTGCGCCGGGCGCAGGTTGGCATAGAGGTCCATTTCCTTGCGCAGGCGCAGCAAGCCGCGCTCGGGCTTTACGCTGAAATCCAGCACGTCGTATTTCGGGCCGCCCACCGCGCCCAGAAGGACCGCGTCCACCTCCTGCGCCTTGGCCATCGTGTCGTCATGCAGGGGGGTGCCGTGCTTGTCATAGGCCGCGCCGCCGACAAGGTCTTCGGACACGTCAAAGACCAGCCCGCGCTTCGCGCCCATCCAGTCGATGATCTTGCGCACTTCCGCCATGACCTCTGGGCCGATGCCGTCGCCGGGCAGGATAAGCAGGGAAGGGGTGGTCATGGGCGTCTCCTCTGATGTTGCTGGCCAAGTCGCTAGCCCCAAGCCGCGGGGGCGTCAAGTCGGGCTGATCCGCGAAAGCGCGCAATCCCCGCAGCGCGACGCTGGCAGGGATCGCGATTTCTGCTATGGCTGGTGCACTGGCAGTGACGCAGCGAAGGCGCTTGCATGGAAGATGGGTTCGACGCGGTGGTGATTGGCCGCAACGAAGGCGCGCGGCTGTTGCGCGCCCTGAAAGCGGCGCAAGCGGTGGCCCGGCGGGTGGTCTATGTCGATAGCGGCTCGACCGACGGGTCGGCACAGGCGGCGCGCGATCTGGGGGTGACGGTCATGGAACTGGACCCGGACCGCCCCTTCACCGCCGCGCGCGGGCGCAATACCGGGCTGGCCGCGCTGCCCGATGCGGAATTCGTGCAGCTTGTCGACGGCGATTGCATCTTGGACCCCGGCTGGCCCGCGCAGGCCTTGGCGCATCTGCGCGCCCACCCGCAAGCCGGGCTGGTCTTTGGCCGCCAGTATGAAGCGGCACCCGATGCCTCTGCCTATAACTGGATGACCGATTGGGAATGGAACAAGCCGCTTGGCCCCGCCACATATTGCGCGGGCTGCCTGATGGTGCGCGCGGACGCGTTGCGCGGGATCGGGGGCTATAACGAGGCGCTGATCGCGGGCGAAGATGACGACATGTGCCTGCGGATGCAGGCGGCGGGCTGGCAGACATGGTGCATCGACGCGCTGATGACCGAACATGACGCACGGCTCTTGTCGCTTGGCCCGTGGTGGCGGCGCAGCTTGCGCGCGGGGCACAGCTATGCCGAGCTTGGCGTGTTGCACGGCGCGGCGGCGGGGCAGCGGCGGCGCGCCGGGCTGTGGGGCGTGGCGCTGCCGCTCGTCGCGCTGGCGGGGCTGGTGCTGTGGTGGCCCTTGGCGGTCGTGGTGGCGATGCTCTATCTTGCCTCGCTCGGGCGGCAGTGGCAGCGCTTCCGCGCCGAAGGCCTTGGCGCGAAGCGCGCGGCGCAGGCGGCGGGGCTGTTGATGCTCAGCAAATTCGCCGAAGCGGCGGGGATGGCCAGCTACTGGGCCGCGCGGCTGCGCGGGCGCCGTCGGCGGCTGATAGAGTATAAATAACCGTCCCTAGTCGCGCACCACATAGACCGATTGCTTGGCATGGCGCACCACGCGCGCCACATTCGGCCCCAGCAGGTAGTCGCGGGCTTCGGGGCGGTGGGCGGCCATGATGATGACATCCACCTCCAGCTTGTCGGCGGCGCGCAGGATTTCGTCATAGACATTGCCGTGCAGAACATGCGGGTGCACCTCTATGCTGCCGGGCACGTTCTGCTTGACCCATTTGCGCAACGCCTCGCCGAACTGGTGCAGCGCGGTTTGCTCGAACCCGGCCTTGAAAAACGTTCCGACCATGGACATGCCAAAATCGGGCAGCACGCTGACGACATGCAACTCGCCGCCGCCCTGAAGCATTTTCTGGGCCTCTGCCATGGGTTTCACCCAAGACGCCGGCGACGAAAGGTCGATGGGCAGCAGGATCTTGATCGCCATGGGTTTGTCCTCTTGTCACGGGGGTTCCCATAGTTGGACACGTTCGGGTGCTGGATTTCAAGGCATTTGTCGCCCGGCCCGGTTACGCGCGGGCGCGAGCGGTGCGTCAGGCATTGTTGATGCGCCGCAACTCCCACCCGCGATGCGACCTTGACGGCGTAACGTGGAGCCCCGTCTACCCGGCATGGCGCGATTTCAGTTGGGACATGTTCCAAGGCTCTGCCACCGAGGGCGCACCAAAGAAATAACCTTGCAGGCAATCAACCCCCATCTCGACCAGCAGCCGCGCGTCTTCCGCCGTTTCGACGGATTCCGCGACCGTGAACATGTCGAAATGCTGCGCGATCGAGACAAGCGCCTGTGTCAGTACCTGGTTGTCGGGGTTCTGGCTGATCCCTCGGATAAACTCACCATCTATCTTGATGATGTCGAAATAGAAATCCTTCAGGTAGCGAAATGCGGTGTAGCCCGCGCCGAAATCGTCCAGCGCGAAACAAATGCCGCGCTCCTGCATATCGGCCATGAAGTCGACCACCAGATCCGGCATCTCGATCGCCGAGGATTCGGTGATTTCAAGGATCAGCCGTTCACCGATGGTCGGGTCGCCCCGCAGCCCGCGCTCCAGCGTTGTCAGCCATTCCGGATAGCCGATGGACCGCGCCGACATGTTGATCGACAACCTGATACCGGGTTCCGCTGCCAGCGTGGCCAGCCCCATCTCCAAGGCAAGACAGTCGATCCGCCGCCCCAGTTCGCGCGCTTCGATGGCATGGATGAAATCGCGCGCCGGAATGACCCGGCCGGTCGGGTCCATGATGCGGATCAGCCCTTCGTAAAAGGCCGCACGTTTGGGCATTCGGGCCTGCACCACCGGTTGAAAGGCCAGCATGGCACGACGGTCCTGCAACGCATCGCGCACCAGAAGGATCGCGTCGCGTGTCGTTTCCTCGGCGGCTATGCTCAGCGGCGAGCTTTTCAGGGGCGTGTCATCGAATTGCATCTGCATCTCCGGCAAGTTCCCCCCTGTTGTTGCCGATAGCCCTTAATCGTGCGTTAAATCCGCAATGTTCGCTAAAAGTTTCTGCATTTTTCGTGCAATCGCACTCGGCGCGGCTTGATTGCCAAGCGCGCCCGGCTTGGCTATAGCCGGGGCGCTTGGATGCTGTTTTCGAAAGGGCCGCGCGCATGTCTGAAAAATCTGCAAACGCCATGTGGGGCGGGCGTTTTTCCGCCGGCCCGGATGCGATCATGGAGGCGATCAACGCCTCTATCGGCTATGACAAACGCCTTGCGCCGCAGGATATTGCAGGCTCTCGCGCCCATGCCGCCATGCTGGCCGCCAGCGGTATCCTGACCGAAGAGGACGCTAGCGCCATCGATCAAGGCCTGACGCAGGTTCTGGCAGAGATCGAGGCGGGAAATTTCGCCTTCTCGACCGCGCTGGAAGATATTCACATGAATGTCGAAGCGCGCCTGCGCGACATCATCGGCCCGGCTGCCGGGCGCCTGCACACCGCGCGCTCGCGCAACGACCAGGTGGCGGTCGATTTCCGCATGTGGGTGCGCGCGCAATGCGATGTCGCCATTGCGGGGCTGGATGCGCTGATGCGCGCCTTTCTGGCGCAGGCCGAAGCCGGGGCGGATTGGATCATGCCCGGTTTCACCCATCTGCAAACCGCGCAGCCGGTGACATGGGGCCACCATATGCTGGCCTATGTCGAGATGTTCGCCCGCGACAAGTCGCGCTTTGCCGACGCCCGCGCGCGCATGAACGAATGCCCCTTGGGCGCAGCCGCGCTGGCGGGCACGTCCTTCCCGATCGACCGTCATATGACGGCCAAGGCGCTGGGCTTCGATCGGCCCACGGCCAACTCGCTCGACAGTGTGTCGGACCGTGATTTCGCGCTGGAATACCTGTCGGCGGCCAGCATATGCGCCATGCACCTGTCGCGCTTTGCCGAAGAGCTGGTGATCTGGTCCTCGGCCCAGTTCCGTTTCGTGCGCATGTCGGACCGCTTTTCGACCGGGTCCAGCATCATGCCGCAAAAGCGCAACCCCGACGCGGCAGAGCTTCTGCGCGCGAAACTGGGGCGGATCATGGGGGCGACGGTGGCCTTGTTCACCATCATGAAGGGGCTGCCGCTGACCTACTCAAAGGACATGCAGGAAGACAAGGAACAGGTCTTTGACGCGGCTGACAATTTGGCACTGGGTCTGGCCGCGATGGAAGGCATGGTCAGCGACCTGACCGCCAACCGCCCCGCGCTTGAGGCCGCCGCATCCTCGGGCTTTTCCACCGCGACCGATCTGGCCGACTGGCTGGTGCGTGAATTAAACCTGCCCTTCCGCGATGCGCATCATGTAACCGGCAGCCTGGTCAAACTGGCCGAGGACAAGGGCTGCGACCTGCCGGACCTAAGTTTGGACGAGATGCAGAAAGTGCATGGCGAAATCACCGACGCGGTCTATTCTGTGCTGGGCGTGCACAACTCGGTTGCCAGCCGCACCAGCTACGGCGGCACCGCTCCCGATAATGTGCGCGCGCAAATCGCCCGCTGGAAAGAGGTGCTGGGATGAAATACGCAGCCTTGGCTTTCGCGCTGATATTGGCCGCATGCGGCGCGGACGGCCTGCCCACGGCATCCGAGCGGTCGACGCCGGGGCTGGATGTGTCGGGAGAGGTCATCATCGGGGTGCAAACGGAGCTATGACGCCGCTTCGCCTGATCTTTCTTGCGCTGGCCATCTGGGGCGCGATCCATCCCATGTATTGGTTCGTGACCTGGTTTCAGGAAAACGGCTGGTCGATCATGGCCATGGTCGATGCGTGGCATGTCAATGCCGCGACCTCTGGCCTTGTCTGGGATCTGACCATCGCCGCCGTGGCGCTGACGATCTTCGTGATTGCAGAGTGTGTCGCGCGAAAACGCTATATCGGCTTGATCGCCATCCCCGCGACCTTCTGCATCGGGGTCTCTTGCGGGTTGCCGCTTTACCTGTTCCTGCGTTCGAAACCCGACTAAGCCGCTTATCTTCCGAAATTCTCCTGCCCGAGGCGTCGGCCAATCGCCAGACGCGCCCGCGCCAGACTGAAAGCCCGACCCATGGACCATTTCCTGTATCGTGACGGTGTGTTGCACGCCGAAGACGTGGCCTTGACCGATATTGCGCAAGCGGTCGGCACGCCGTTCTACGTCTATTCCACCGCCACGCTGACACGCCACTTCCGCCTGTTCCAAGAGGCGCTGGCGGGCACCGATCATTTGGTCTGTTTCGCGGTCAAGGCGCTGTCGAACGTGGCCGTGCTGCGCGTGCTGGCGCGGCTGGGCGCGGGCATGGACGTGGTGTCGGGCGGCGAATACCGGCGGGCAAAGGCGGCGGGCGTGCCGGGAGAGCGGATCGTCTTTTCCGGTGTCGGCAAAACCCGCGAGGAGATGGCGCTGGTGCTGACGGGCGGCGTGCGCCAGATCAATGTCGAATCTCTGGAAGAGTTGCGGGTTCTGTCCGAGGTCGCGGCCTCTCTCGGGGCAACCGCGCCCATCGCGCTGCGCGTGAACCCGGATGTGGACGCAAAAACGCATGAGAAAATCGCCACGGGCCGGAAAGAAGACAAATTCGGCGTGCCGATTTCCCGCGCGCGAGAGATTTACGCCGAAGCGGCCACGCTTCCCGGCATTCAGGTCGTGGGCGTCGATGTGCATATCGGCAGCCAGTTGACCGACCTTGCGCCCTTTGAAATGGCGTTCACCAAGATTGCTGACCTCACGCGCGAATTGCGCGCGGATGGTCACAACATCACCCGGCTGGACCTGGGCGGCGGCTTGGGCATTCCCTATACGCGGTCGAACGAAACACCGCCTTTGCCCAGCGATTACGGCGCGATGATCCGGCGCGTCCTTGACGATCTGGATGTCGAGATCGAGATTGAACCGGGCAGGTTGATCGCGGGCAATGCGGGCATTCTCGTGGCCTCTGTCATCTATACCAAGGCGGGAGAGGGGCGGGATTTCCTGATCCTCGATGCCGCGATGAACGACCTTGTGCGCCCGGCCATGTATGGCGCGCATCATGACATCGTGCCGGTGCTGGAACCCGCCACTGCCATCGACCAGCGCCCGGTCGATATTGTCGGCCCCGTCTGCGAATCGGGTGACACATTCGCCAAGGCGCGGCCCATGCCGCCGCTGGATGCGGGCGCGCTGGTCGCGTTCCGCTCGGCGGGCGCATATGGCGCGGTCATGTCCTCCGAATACAACACCCGCCCCCTGATCCCCGAAGTTCTGGTCGATGGCGATCAATTCGCGGTCATCCGGGCACGTCCAAGCTTTGACGAAATCCTTGCACGCGATACATTGCCCTCATGGCTGGCAGACTGACCGGCCCGCAAGCGAGGGTGCATGGCGCTGGGCAAAGGCGAAAACCGGGAACTTGACCGCGCGTTGCGCGGAACGCTTCTGTGGCTTTGGGCCGAGCGCGGCGCGCGCGCCTTCTGGCCGTTCCTGACGGTATCGCTGGCGCTGTGGTCGGCCCTTGCCTTTGGTGTTCAAGACATTCTGCCGCCGCTGTGGACCACCGGTTTCGGCATCGGTAGCCTTGCCGCCGTTCTGGCCAGCCTGATCTGGGGCGCGTGGCGGCTGGATGTGCCGCGCCACGCAGATGCGGTGCGCCGGTTGGATCAGACGCTTCCGGGGCGTCCGCTATCGGGCGTGGCCGATCATGTCGCGGTCGGGGTCGACGATCCGGGCAGTCAGGCGCTTTGGGCCGCGCATATCGCACGCCTGTCGCGGGTTCTGGCACAAGCGCGCAGCGTGCCGGGCGATTTGCGTCTGGCGCGGTTCGACCGCTACGGGCTGCGCTACATGGCCGCCACGGCGGCAGCGGTTGCGGTGCTGTTCGCCGCCCCCTCGCGCGTGACGGAACTGGGCGAGATGGCGCAGCTTCCGGGCCGTGCAGAGGCGATCGCGCTTGGGCCGTCATGGGAGGCATGGGTGCAGCCGCCCGATTACACGGGCCGCCCCAGCCTGTATCTGAACGAGGTGGACCGCCCCCGGCTGGAGCTGCCACAGGGCAGCCTTGTGACCATCCGTTTCTACGGCCAGCCCGGTGTCATGAGCGTGGTTGAAAGCCTGTCAGGCCGTCCCGAAGGCGACCCCGCCGACATGGCGCAGGATTTCACCGTTGAAACCTCTGGCCGCCTGTCTGTGCGCGGCCCGGGCGGGCGCGACTGGGAAATCACCGCGCTGACAGATGCGGCCCCCAGCATCACGCTGGCCGGTGCACCCGTGCGCGAACAGGGCGGTTTGATGCGGCAAGATTACGCCGCGCAGGATGATTACGCGGTCACGGGCGGGCAGATCACCGTCGCGCTGGACTTGGCCGAAGTGGACCGCCGTTTTGGTCTGGCGACAGACCCGGAACCCCGTGACGCCTTGGAAATTCCGCTGCCATTGCCCGTCTCTGGCGCGCGCGACCAGATCGAAGACGCGTTCATCGAAGACTTCTCTCAGCACCCATGGGCCAACCTGCCGGTAGTGCTCAGCATGGCGGTCGAAGATGCGCGCGGCCAGATCGGCGAAAGCGATGCTGCTCATGTCGTGCTGCCGGGACGGCGGTTTTTCGACCCGATGGCGGCCTCTGTCATTGAATTGCGCCGTGATCTTCTTTGGTCGCGCGAAAACGGCGCGCGCAGCCTGCAACTGATGCGGGCCGTATCGCATCGCGCGTCCGACGCGTTCCGCTCGACCGAAGCCTTGGCGCGGTTCATGGAAACCCGCGACCTGCTGCAAGCCAGCCTGACTGATGGCGGGCTGGATGCTGCGACCCGCGACGACATCGCCCAGCGCCTGTGGGATCTGGCGATCTTGTTGGAAGAAGGCGAATTGGCCGATGCCCGCGCCCGTCTGGAACGCGCGCAGGAACGGCTGGACGAAGCCATGCGCAACGGTGCCGACTCGTCCGAGATTCAGGAATTGATGGACGAGATGCGCGAGGCCATGCGCGACTACATGCAGCAATTGGCCGAACAACCCCGCGAGCGCGGCGAACCGCAGCCGGGCGGCGAGCGGATGGAGGTCACGCAAGACCAGATCCAGCAATTGATGGATCGCATTCAGGAACTGATGGAAGAAGGCCGCATGGATGAAGCGGCCGAGCTGATGGCACAGCTCAACGCGCTTCTGGAAAACCTGCAAGTGACCGAAGGGCAGGGCGGCGACGGCCCACCCATGCCGGGGGCCGAGGCGATGGAAGGGCTGGGCGAGGCACTGCGCGAGCAGCAAGACCTAGCCGATGACACGTTCGGCCAGTTGCAGGACGAGTTCCGCAATGGCGGGCAGGGCCAAGGTCAGCAACAGCAAGGCCAAGGTCAGGAAGGAGAGCCGCGCGAGGGCCAAGAGGGGCAAGGAGAGCCGCAAGAGGGCCAAGGCCAAGGTGCGGGCGGCGACGATCTGGCAGAGCGTCAGCGCGAATTGGCGGATGCGTTGCGCGAGCAGCAGTTGCAGCCGCTGCCCGGCGAAGGGATGCCCGAAGGGGATGCCGCGCTCGACGCGCTTGAACGCGCCCAGCGTGCCATGGAAGAGGCCGCCGAAGCGCTGGAACAGGGCGAGACCGGCGAAGCGCTCAGCCGTCAGGCCGACGCGATGGAAGCCATGCGCGACGGTCTGCGCGCCATGAACGAAGCGCAGGCGCAGGACCAGCGCGAGGCGGGCGAGGGCGAGCAAGCCACCGAGACCGGCAATGCCGATGGCCGCGACCCGCTTGGCC
Organism: Roseibaca sp. Y0-43; assembly: GCF_020667835.1. Lineage (GTDB taxonomy): Bacteria > Pseudomonadota > Alphaproteobacteria > Rhodobacterales > Rhodobacteraceae > Roseinatronobacter. The sequence continues at coordinate 245,644 of NZ_JAFMPR010000001.1, read as the reverse complement.
GCGCCCGCAACCAAGGCGGCGAGGTTGGCACGGAACAGAACATGCTGGCGGAGAACGATGTCTATGAACGCGCCCGCGACCTGCTGGAAGAACTGCGCCGTCGCTCTGCCGAACTGGACCGCCCGGAAGAAGAACTGGACTACCTGCGCCGCTTGCTGGATCGGTTCTGACCGGCACGGCCCGTCACAGGTCTGTTTCTTATTGCAATCAAGCTTCTGGCGCTAGTTCCGCTGTATCGGGTGCCTGTTGCGGTGCCACTGGCAAGCCAAGGAAGCTGGCATGATCGTCCTGATCCTGGGAAGCGGCCCCAATGTTGTCGCCTGTCGCAGCTGGCCGCGCGCGCCGTTCGACCGCATCGTGACAATCAACAACGCTTGGGCGGTGCGCCCCGATTGGGATTATCTGGCCTTCCCGGATGATTTCCCGCCCGAACGGATGCCGCCCTTGCGACAACCCGGCCAGCAGCTTGTGCCCTCTGACGCCTATGTGCCCGAAAACAACCGCTTCGGCGGGATCATCTACGCGGGTGCGACCATGGCGTTCAGCGCAGGCTATTGGGCGTTGGGCGCGCTCAGGCCCAAGGTGATCGCCTATTTGGGCTGCGACATGGTCTATTCGGTGGGGGCCAGCCATTTCTACGGCCAAGGCAGCCCCGACCCGCTGCGCCCTGACCCGACCTTGCAGAACCTGCGCGCGAAATCCGCCCGGCTGGAACTGATTGCCGCGCGCGCGGGCTGCGCTGTGGTCAACCTTTCGACCAGTGAAAGCCGCCTGACCTGCCCGCGCGCAACGCCTGCCGATGTGGCGAAGGCCACGCCCTTGCCGGACGTGGCACCAGCCATGGCCGATGTCTTGGCCGCAGAGCGCGACTTGGGGGCGTTTTGCGCCTCTGGCCGGTATTGGCAGGGCGCGCCGCTGGATGCCAAGGCGCTGGCGCGGATTGATGCGCTATGGCTGGACGCGCATCACGCGGCCAGAAGTGCTGCCTCGCCCGCGTTCAGGCAGCGGCGCACGGTCGGGCCATAGCTTTGGGGCGCATCCACGACATGGGGCATGACCGCGCGCAAGGCACCGCGATGCTGGCGCAGCATCTCGGGCGCGGCCAGACCAGGATGGAAGCTTTCGCAAGGCAGGCCATTGGCGAACAGGATCTGGTGGTCTTCCAGCAGCAGATGCACATAAACCACGCCATGCAGCGCCAGATCGGGTGCGATGCTGCGGTAATCCAACAGGTCGGCGGCGCGCACCAGAACCTCGTCGCTGCCATATAGCGCCTGTGCGCGCTGACCCGATACCAGAACCCGGTGTTCGGGTGAGATGCGCAGATCCTCCTCTGGCACCGACCCTAGCGCCCCGCGCCGCAGCCGGATCGGGCGCAGATGCGGGTAGCGGCGCAGCGCAAGGCCCGACAGCGTGCTGCGCCCGGCCCAGACAACGGGTTTCGGGCCATTGTCGCGCGTCAGCACCATGTCGCCTTCGCGAATGCTGTCGATGGGTTTGGGGCCGTCGGGCGTGCCGATCACGGTGTCCGATGCAAAGCAGATCACCGACTGCGCCAGCGGCGGCGCAAGCGCATCCAGCCGCGACTGCACCAGCCAAAGCGACTGGCCCGGCGGGGGCAACCCGTCGGTGAACACCGCGAGCCAGCCCGACCCTTGCGCCACAAGGCGCAGGCTGTAGCTGCGGGTGCCATCGGTCAAGAGCAAGCCCCCCGCGGGGGCCATGCTGCCGTCATCCTCGGGGCGGTCGGGATAGGCCAGCCCGGTCAGCTTCTCGGCCATGGCGCGGGCGCGCATTTGCTTCAGGCCGGGCGCATGATGCAGTTTCAAAAGCTGGCTGCCGCCGTCCAGTCGCAGCGCGCTGCCGCGCCAGCGCAGCTCTGCGCCGATCCGCAGCCAATGCGGGTCCAGCCCCGTGACGCCATCGCTTTCGACATAATCCCAGTCCACGGCGAAAACGCCGTCCAGTCCCACTCGACCTGCCATATCTGCCTCTGCTCTGCCGCTGTTTGGCGCGACTTTTGCGAAAGCGTAGCAGCAGAACCGGCAAAAAACCAGCGATTTGGCTAGTTTAGCCCCAAGTTGCGCGCGATCATCGCCGCCTGTGTCCGATTGGTCGCGCCCAGACGGCGGTAGAGCGTTTTGACATGCAGCTTGATGGTCGGCTCGCTCAGGTTCAGGCTTCGGGCGATTTCCTTGTTGGTTTGCCCGTCGCAAAGCGCCGCCAGAACCTGCGTTTCGCGCGGTGTCAGGGACAGGGCACTTGCTTCGGTCGGCAGGCCGACCGTCGCCCCTTGCCCGGAGAGATAGCTTAGAACATCGTCAACCGGCAAGAAGCGCTCGCCCGCGACCATGAAGCGGATGGCGTTCAGAAGCGACCGGGCGGGGATGGATTTCTGCAAGAACCCCTGCGCCCCCAACCGCATGGCTTGCAGTGCAACGCCCATATCGGCATTTCCCGAGATCAGCGCGGCCGGCGGTGTGCCGGGGCGTTCCAGCAGGCGTTTCAAGCCGTCCAGCCCGTTCACGCCGGGCATGGTGTAATCCAGCAGGATCAGGTCAAACGCCTCGCCCTTATCGAGCAGCGCAATCGCCGCGTTCAGGTCGCCCACGGTGCATATGTCGATCCCGTCCTGCTGTTGCAGGAAGCTGCCAAGAGTGTCGCGCAGCAATTCATGATCGTCCGCTATCAAAAGGCGCATGGCGGGGCATCCGGCTTGTTCAGATATGCCGCTGAGACCTTAATTTGGCGGCAAGGAGAACAGAAATCAGAACGCTGGCAGAAATTGGCTTACGTAAGGTCGCAACGAACTCATCTTGCACAGATTTCGTTGCAAAATGCAACTCACTGTTGCCGGTCATCAGGATTATCGGCAAATCTTCGCGTTGGCCGTGCATTTTCCTCGCCAGGTCCACGCCGGTGCTGTCGCCCATGTCGAAATCGGTGACGACCAGATCCCAGTCGCGCGGGGCTTGGGTGATCGCGTCGAGCGCGTCTTCGGGGTCGGCGCAGCTTGCCACTTCTGCCCCGGCGCGCACCAACAGCCCCGACATGGTTTGCAAGAGCGCGTCATCATTATCGACCAGCAGGATATTGGTATCGGCCAGCGGCGTGTCCGATTTGGCTGCTTCGCTGGTCTCCAGGCTGTGGCACGGCCAAAACACCCGCATCCTTGTACCGCCCGTGGCATTGCTGACGACCTGCAAGGCCGCGCCGCGCGACTGGACGATGTCGGCAACCACGGTCAGGCCTAAACCGGCCCCGGCATCGCCCTTGGTGCTGAGGTAAGGGGTAAAGATCGCGCCGCGCAGAGCCGGGTCGATCCCGTCGCCAGTATCGGCCACGTCGATCGTGACATACTCGACCCCCGCCAGCAATGCGCCAATGTCAGGCGCGACGGGCCAGTTGACCGGCGCACAGGGTCGTGCCCGCACGCTTAGCACGGCCGGGGCGCTGGCGTCATGGTCCAGCCTTTGGCGGCAGGCATCGCGGGCATTCAGCAACAGGTTGAGCACGACCTGCATCACCTCCATGCGGTCGCCATGCACGAATAACCCGCTATCGGCGAAATCCAGCTCCAGCCGGATTGCCCCGTCCAGACTTGGGTGCAGCAGGTCCGCCGCGGCCCGCAGGATCGGCTCCAGCGGTTGCGTGATCGCGCTGGGCCGCGCGCTTTCCAGACGTGTCAGACCCCGCGCCAGCGCGCGCGCTTCCCGCGTCGCGGCACGGATGCGGTCGATCGTCTCTTTGGCGTCGTCGCGGACCTGCCCGGCCAGCGTTTCGACAGAGGCAGAGATGGTGGCCAGAACATTGGCGAAATCATGCGCCATGCCGGCAGCGAGTTGCGCGCCAAGCTGCTGGCTTTGGGCGCGTTGCAGCCGTTCGCGCAGCCGGGCCTGTTCCTGTTCGGCCTTCTTGCGCTCTGTCACGTTGCGCACGATTGCAAGCGTCGAGGTGTCGTCCTGAACGCTGAGCGTGATCGCGAAATGATTCAGGCCGCCCTCTTGCGCGGGCCGGGTGAATTCGCCCTCCCACGTGCCGGTCGACAGCAGGATCGGGAGGATGCTGGTCATCTGTTCTGCCAGGTCCGGCGGGGTCAGGTCGGTCCATAAAAGCGTTTCCACACGGGTATCTTCGGGCACGTTCAGGTAGCTGCGCAGGCTGTTGTTCATGTAGGACATCCGCCCGTTCGGGCGGATGATGGCCATGCCCTCGTGGCTGGCGCTCATGACATGGCTGCGCTCGTGCAACAGGCGCGCCTCGGCCTGTTTGTGGCTGGTCGTGTCAGAGGCGATGACCATGTAGCCCTCGATCTCGCCTTCGGCATCGCGCAGGGGCTGCACGTTCAGATCCAGCCAATATTCCGCCCCGTCCCGCGTTTGCGCGCGCACCTCGCGGGCAATGGAATGGCCGCTATCCAGGGTCTGGCATAGCTCTGTCACAAGATCGGGCGAGGCTTGCCCCAGATGCAACACCTCGCTTGGGCGCAGCCCTTCGGCTTGCGCTTGCGAATAGCCGGTGCGGGACAGCGCCGCGGGGTTCATCCAGCGTATCCGGCGTTCCGCATCGGTCAGCATGATAAGGTTGCTCGCCTGCTCTGCGATCTGCACAAGCTGGCGCACCCGCCGGTTCTGAAGCTGAGCATCGGTCACGTCACGCACGACGAACAGGTAGCCATGGCCCTTGCCCGGCGCTTTCAGATCGCGGGTCGTGGCATAAAGCGAATACCATTTCCGGCCGGCAGGGGTGTCGACCCAGTAGCTATGCGACTGCGACCAGCCGAACAGATCGACCTCGCGCATGGCCTTGCGCACGATACTGGCCAGATGCGGCGGCAACACGCGCTCGGGCGGCTGCCCGATCACTTCCTGCGGCGCTGCTGCGAAGGTCAGCGGCGTGCTTTGGTGAAAGCCCACGATCACGCCGTCATGATCGGTTTCCACCAATAGCTCGGGCAGGGCGGCCACCGCGGCGCTAAGCTGCGCGCGCACACGCGCCAGCTCTGTTTCCTGCCGTCGCTGCTGGCCTTCGGATAGCGCCAGCGCGCGCAGCATCCCGACCTGTGCGGCGAAGCCACGCATCATGTTGTCTTCGGCGGCGGTAAAGATGCGCGGCCCCTTGGTGAAATCCAGCCCGACAAAGCCGATGATCTCGCCATTGCGCCAGAACGGCGCGGCGATCAGGGCCGTGATGTCCTGGTCCTCCAGGACCTGGCGCAATTCGCTGCCCTGGATCAGCGCGCTGACATCGCCAATCTGAAGCGAGCCGCGTTCGCGGAAACGCTCCCAGAACAGCGCGCCGGATTCGAATGGCACATGTTGCAGCGTGTCCCGCATCGCGGCAATGTCGTCGGCGCACCATTCATGCGTGTTGCGGATAAAGACCGTGTCGAGTGTTTCGAACACATAGGCGCGATCCGCGCCCAAGGCCGCCCCGACACTGGCCAGCGCCGCATGGATGGCGCGGTCGCTGTCAGAGGGGGCCGCGCGCTGCAAATCCCGGCTGGTTTGGGCGAAAACCCTTGTCAGCGCCGCCAGCCCCTTGCGCGTGATCGCGGGAACCGGATAGGGGCGCGTTGTCTGGCGGGATACTGGCATGATCGGGTAGAGTATTGGAAAATACAGCCAGCTTAACGGGGCTTACGGCCCGTGTCACGCAAGCATAACTTGCAACTTTGTCCAATCCCCGCCGGTGTCTGGCATTCGCCCCCTCGCGGCATTATACTTGCGCCAACCGACTGGAGGCTAGTTTGGAAGACACGTTTCTCGGCACCACGACCGCAGATGGCATTCGCCTGCACCGCCCCGAAGACTTCGACGGGATGCGCAAGGCGGGCGCGCTTGCGGCGCGTATCCTAGATGACATGGTCGAGCATGTGTATCCGGGGCAGCGCACCGGCGAAATCGACCGGCTGATCGAAGAGCGGGTCAAGGCGGCGGGCGCGACATCGGCGACGATCGGCTATCGCGGCTACAAGCACGCAAGCTGCATTTCGGTCAATCATGTCGTGTGCCACGGCATTCCCGGTGCGGGCGTGCCGATGGGCAAGGACGAAACCATCTCGCGCGATCTGGACAAGCGCCGCCCCGATGACGTGCTGCGCGATGGCGACATTCTGAATATCGACGTGACCGTCATCGTGGATGGCTGGTTTGGCGATACCTCGCGCATGTATGTCGCGGGCACCCTGAAACCGCGCGCCGAAAAGCTGATCCAGGTCACCTATGACGCGCTGATGTTGGGCATCGAAGCCGTGCGCCCCGGCAATACCTTTGGCGACATTGGCAACGCCATTCAGGCCTATGTCGAAAGCCAGCGCATGTCGGTGGTGCGCGATTTCTGTGGGCACGGTCTGGGGCAGGTGTTTCACGCGCCGCCCAATGTGCTGCATTACGGCCGTGCGGGGCGTGGCCCGGTGCTGGAGCCGGGCATGTTCTTTACCATCGAACCCATGGTGAACCTTGGCAAGCCCGACACGCGCGTGCTGTCGGATGACTGGACGGCGGTGACACGCGACAAGTCACTCTCGGCACAGTTTGAACACTCTGTCGGCGTGACCGAAACCGGGGTCGAGATATTTACAAGCTCTCCGGCTGGGCGGTTTCATCCGACATGGCGGGCGGCACAGCGGTAAGCAGTGCGTTCACCACGCCGCCCAACAGCACGACATAGGCCGACAGGTAGAACCACATCAGCAGGGCGACGACCGCCCCGATGGAGCCATACACCTCGTTATAGCTGCCGAAATTCCCGATATAGAGCGAGAACCCGGCAGAGGCTGCGACCCAGAGCACAAGCGCCGTCAGCAGCCCCGGCCACAGCCGCGATTTGGGGCGGTTGGGGCCGATGCGGTAGAACACCCAAAGCCACAGCGCGATCATCCCCAGCGCCACGCCCCAGCGCCCGACGAGTGCCAGCCAGCCCGCCAAGCCGCCCAAGGGGAAAAAGGCCAGCACCACCGGCAGCACCAGTATGGCCAGAAGCGCCACGATCCCGGCCAGCACCATGCCCAGCGTGATGACCAGCACCGCACCCGCCTGTGCAACCCCGGAACGTTTGCGCCCGCCATAGACCGCGTTCAACCCTTTCAGCAGCGCATCCACGCCCCGGCGTGCCAGAAACAGCGCAACCGTCACCGACAGAAGCGTGGTCACACCCAGCGCGCCTTCGCCTGCCCAGACCAGCCGGGTGACTTGATTGGTCAGCAGCACATGCGCGGCAGGTGGCATGAGGTCGGCCATCAGCGCCAATTGGTCCTGAATGACCAGCGGATCGGCGAATAGCCCGAAAATGGCGATCAACGCCGCCAACCCCGGAAAGACGGCCAGCAGAGCGAAAAACGCAACGCCCGCCGCGATCAGCCCGATATTGCGCTGGTCACTGACGCGGTGCAGGTTCCATAGGAACCGCGCGCTATCGCGGAGCGCCGTCAAATAGCCAGATCGTCAAGCGATTTGCCCGCGGCCAGCGCATCGACCACCCAAAGCGGCTTGCGCCCGCGCCCGGTCCATGTCTGGGAGGGGTCGGCGGGGTTAGCATATTTCGGTGCGACCTTGGCGCGGGGTTTTGTCACACCCATTTCCACGATCTGCGCCAATGAGAAGCCGCGCTCGCGCAAAAGCGCCTCTGCCTCGGCGGCGGCAGCTTTCAACTCGCGCTCTTCATAAGTGTCGATGGCTTTCGCCACATCCTTTTGCAGCTTTTTCAACTCTGCCAGTGAGAGCGTTTCTAGGTCGATCATGGCACTATCCCTAATATCGGCTTTTCCTGCATGTGCTTTATTTCTGCGCATTATGCAAGAAAAATCTAACTTAATTATAGCGTGCCCATGTCTCCAGAATATAGCAGCTTGTCATCAAATCCAGATGCGCGCCGCCACCATTTTTGCAAATGGTTATCGCATCTGGCGAGGGGCGTGAAAAGCTGCCATCTGCGACACCATAAAAATCGGCCAGAATGTCGGCACGCTCAATTACACCCTGTTCCAGCGGAATTTTCAGCTCACCGATATGGTCCAGCGTGGTATCGAAACTATCGACGAACAGCGCTGCGCGTTTCATCGCGGTGTCATCGGCCTCTCGCATATCGGGGCGAAAAGCGCCGATCAGGTCGATATGCTGACCGGGGCGCAACCAGTCGCCGCGCAGCAGCGGCTCGGTGCTCATGGTGGCACTACATACTATGTCGGCCTGTGAAACGGCCGCTTGCAAATCGTTACTGGCAACGCAATGCGGCAGGCTTTGCGCCATCTCAATCGCGGCTTGGGGGCTGCGGTTCCAGATGGTGAATTGCGCTTCGGGAAACAGCGAAGAATAGGCTTCGTACATACTGCGTGATACCGCGCCCGCACCCAAGAGCGTGATCTTGCGGCTGTCAGAGCGCGCCAGTTTGCTGGCCGCAAACAAACTGTCACCCGCGGTTTTCCACTTGGTCAACAGGTGAAAATCGACCATCGCCGCCAATTCGCCGGTCCTGTCCGAAAACAAGGCCGCCGCACCGTTTACATTGGGAACACCCTGCGCCGCGTTTTCGGGAAAGATGGTCGCGGTTTTGACCAGCGAGCCAAGGCCGTCAATCCAAGCCGCGCGCGATAAAAGCGTGTCTTTCCCGCGATAGAGGAAACTGTCGGTGATGCTGGCCTTGGGCAGCTTATGCCCTTCCTCTAACGCGGAGAGAAGGGCGATCCAGTCAAGCCGTGGCTCTATATCAGGACCGATGAAAATTGGGGTCATGCCGCACCTTTACACGTTTCGCGTGCCGCTTGTTCAAAAAGCTCAAACAGGAATTGCATAAACTGGGTGACTGCAATTCCTGTTTGGCGTCTTGGTTTTATCGCGCCAAGGCCTCTGCATGAAAGGCGACATGCGCGCCTGCGAAGGTCGAAACGAAGAAATAGCTGTGATCGTAGCCCTTCTGCATTCGGAAACTTCCGGGCTGGCGCGTGGCGGCCATGGCATTCGCCAAGACTTCGGGGCGCAGCAGGTGCAAGAACTGGTCCGACGCGCCTTGGTCGATCAGAAGCTCTCCGTCGAAGCCGCCGTTTTGCATGAGCAGGGTTGAATCATGCGCAGCCCATGCCGCTTCGTCCGCGCCCAGATAGGCCGTCAGTTGTTTGCGCCCCCAATCGCTTGCGGTGGGGTTGGCAATCGGCGCGAAGGCAGAGGCAGAGGCAAACCGCCCCTTCAACCGCATTGCCATGGTCAATGCGCCATGCCCGCCCATGGAATGCCCGGTAATGGCTTGGCGATCCTCTTCCAGCGCGAAATTGGCAAACAGCACGCGGGGCAATTCGTCGGCGATATAATCCCACATGCGGAAATGCGGTGCCCATGGCGCTTGGGTTGCGTTCACATAGAACCCCGCGCCTTGGCCAAGGTCGTAAGCGTCATCATCGGCCACGTCCGGCCCGCGCGGGCTGGTATCGGGAAAGACCACGGCCAAACCATGCGCGGCGGCATGGGCCTGTAGCCCCGCCTTGGTCATGGCGTTTTCATGCGTGCAGGTCAGCCCCGACAGATACCACAGCAGCGGCACCGGGTGCAGCGCGGCCTCTGCCGGCAGGAACAGGCCAAAGGTCATGTCGCAGCCGGTCGCGCGCGATGGGTGCCGGTATACGCCCTGCACCCCGCCGAAACACCTGTTTTCCGAGATGGTTTCCATATTACTCTCCAAGGTCTAGAAGGTGCCGACCCATGCCACGACCAGCGGGATCGTGGCCATGCTGACAAGGGTCGAAACAAGAATGGTGGCCGAGACGCGCTGCGGCCCCGTGTTGTAATGCTGCGCCAAGATGAACACGTTGCCCGCCACGGGCAAGGACGCGCCCGCGATCAGCACGGCGCTGGCAATCGGGTCCAGCCGGAACACAACCAGCGCGAACACCGCCACCACCGCCGGGTGCAGCCCCAGCTTGACGAAGGTCAGCCAGGTGACAATGCCCAGGCGTTCGACCCGCTTGTCGGCCAACGAGGCGCCGATGGCAAACAGCGCGCCGGGCGTGGCGGCCGCCCCCAACAGCGTCAGCGTGTCATTCACCGGCGCGGGCAGCGTCAGCCCGGTGCTGGCCCATGTCAGCCCCAGCACCATGGCCACCACCATCGGGTTGCGCGCGACCGCGCCCAGCAGTTTCACGGGCAAGGCGCGGTCGATCTGGCCTTGGCGGGCGAGCGTTATCATCATGGTGAACAGCGACGAGAAGACGACCAGATCCACAGACAGGATAATCAGCATGAAGGGCACCGATTGCGGCCCCAACAGCAGCGCAAGCATGGGCAGACCCATGAAGCCGGTATTGCCGATGATCCCGCATTGCGCCTCTATCGTGGCCTCTGACAGGCTGGCGCGGCGCAGGAACGCGATGACCATGACCGCCAGATAAACCGTCAGGCAGGCCAGCAAATAGGCCGCGATCACGCGCGGTTGCCAGATTTCATGCAGTCCCAGATTGGCCGAAAACCCGAACAGCAGCGCCGACAGCGCGAAGTAAAAGACGAACTTGGTCAGGTAGCCCGTGGCCTCTGCCGGGAAAAAGCCAAACCGTGCCGCCCCAAGGCCAAGGCCGATCAGGGCGAAAAAGGGCAAGGTTTCCAGAAAGATCGTCAACATGTCCTGAACCTGTTAACATGCAGCTTGCGCCCTCGCTAGCGGAACCGCTTCCCTTGGGCGCTGCAAGCCCCTATCTGTGTAGCATGACAGCAGAACACATGACCGTGGCCGAAATCGGCATTCCGCAGGGGCGCAAGGTGCGCCAGGTGCTGGATGGCGCGCGCGCGGTCTTCGTGGTGCAGGGCTACGAGCGTGCCAGCATGGATGAAATCGCGCGCACGGCGGGCGTGTCGAAAGCCACGCTTTACAGCTATTTCAGCGACAAGCGCGAGTTGTTCACGGCCATGTATCGCGCCGAGATGCTGAAACTGGCCGAGTCTGCAGTGGAATTGACCGACAGCCAACTGCCGCCTGCGCGCGCGCTGCACGATGCGGGGCGGCGGATGCTGGATTACCTGACATCGGATTTCGCGCTGGCAATGTATCGCATTTGCGTGTCCGAGACCCCGCGCTTTCCCGAAATCGGCCGCGCCTTTTACGAAGGCGGGCCGGAACTGGGGCGTGCGTGTTTCGGCGCGTACCTGCGCGATGCGACGGCGCGCGGCGTGCTGCGGGTGGATGATATCGACCTTGCCGCCGACCAGTTCTTTCAACTGTGCCAGACCACGATCAGCGACCGGATGATCTGCGGGGTCCAGTATAGTTTCACCGATGCAGAGATCGAGCGCGTGTTGGACGGGGCAGTCGCCACGTTCATGGCGCGCTACGGGGTATAGCCTTCGAAGGTGATGTTCTGGGCGACGTGTCGCGCCTCGGCCTCTTGCGCGGGGCTGCGGATGGTCCAGCACAGCACGGGCAGGCCCGCGGCCTTCAGGCGCGCTACCTGCGGCATGTCCAGCGCCCGCCTGTCATGCGAGATGAAACACGCGCCGACCTCTGCCACCGCGTCGAGCGTTGCAAGCTCTGCCAGGCGTTCCTCTGGCACACCGGGCCAGTCTTCGGATGCGAAGGCGCAGGTGACAAGCCCGCGCGGCAGGTCGGGCGCAAGCCGTGCCATGGCCGCCATGCTGTAGGGGTTGAAGGACATGACCGCGACCGGGCCGGCATAATCGGCCAGCGCCTTGGCGGTATCCGCTTCCAGCCGTCCGTCTATGGGGCCAAGTATGTGGCTTTGGTCCTTCACCTCTATCAACAAGGGCACACGGCCCGCGACCAGTGCCAAAACCTCTCGCAGGGTGGGGATACGCTCGGACGTGTTGCGCAGGCGCAGCCGGGTCAACTCGGCCCGTGTGCGGAAGGCGACATCGCCCTTGGCGCGGGTCAATCGTTCCAGATGGGCGTCATGGAACACCATCGCCACGCCGTCGCGGCTGGCTTGCAGGTCGATCTCTATCGCGTACCCGGCTGACACAGCCGCCGCGATGGCCGCGCGCGAGTTTTCCGGCCCGGCACGCCCGTGCAACGCACGATGTGCGATCGGGCGTGTCAGGAAACCGGGGGGCAGGTCAGGCAATCTCGAATATGCCTTCGATTTCGACCGCCACGCCCAAGGGCAGGCTGGGCGCGCCCACGGCGGCGCGTGCGTGGCGGCCCGCTTCGCCAAAGACCGACACCATCAGGTCCGAGCAGCCATTCACGACCTTGGGCTGATCGGTGAAATCGGCGGTGCAATTCACGAAGCCCGTCAGCTTGACCACGCGCTTCACGCGGGTCAGATCGCCCCCGCAGGCCGCGCGCAACTGCGCGATCAGCGCAAGCCCACAGGCACGGGCGGCGTTCACGCCCTCTTCGACAGAGGTATCTGCCCCCAGTGTGCCGCAGATCAGCCCATCCGGCCCGCTGGAAATCTGGCCAGAGATGAACACCAACGGCCCGCTTTGCACAAACGGGACGTAATTCGCCGCAGGCGCGGGCGCGTCGGGCAGGGTCAGGCCAAGTTCGGCGATGCGGGCTTCGATGGCATTGGGCATGGGAACCTCCGGGCATATGCTTTATCCGCACTATGCCCGAATAGCGCGCGCGCGAAAGGGGGAATCCCGTCGCAGCCTAGACCAGCCGCGACACGTCCACCGCCGCGCGCACGAAATCGGCGAAAAGCGGGTGCGGGTCGAAGGGTTTCGATTTCAGTTCCGGGTGGAACTGCACCCCGATGAACCACGGATGATCTGCATATTCCACGATCTCTGGCAGGCTGCCATCGGGCGACAGGCCCGAGAAGGTCAGCCCCTTCTCCTCCAGCGCCTTGCGGAACTTGGTATCGACCTCGTAGCGGTGGCGGTGGCGTTCCTCGATCCGGGTGGTGCCATAAATCTCGGCCACGCGCGACCCTTCCAGCAGATTCGCGTTATACGCCCCCAGCCGCATGGTGCCGCCTTTGTCGTCGCCGACCTTGCGTTCCACCTTGTGGTTGCCCTGCACCCATTCTTTCAGGTGGTAAACGACGGGCGTAAAACGCTTTTTGCCCGCTTCATGGTCGAATTCCTCTGACCCGGCATCGTCAATGCCCGCCAAGTTGCGGGCGGCTTCGATGCAGGCCATCTGCATCCCCAGACAGATGCCGAAATAGGGGATCTTCTTCTCGCGGGCGTAAGTCGCGGCGCGGATCTTGCCTTCGGTGCCGCGCTCGCCAAAGCCGCCGGGCACCAGAATGGCGTGATATGGCTCCAGTGCGGCGGACGGGTCTTCGCTGTCGAACACCTCGGCGTCGATCCAATCCACCTGCACCTTGACGCGGTTGGCGATACCGCCATGCACCAAGGCTTCCTTGATGGATTTATACGCGTCCTCGAGCTGCACATATTTGCCCACGATGGCGATGCGCACCTCGCCCTCGGGGTGCTGCAAGCGGTCCATCACATCGTGCCAGCGGTCCAGCTGCGGGCGCGGGGCAGGGTTGATGCCGAACGCGTCGAGCACGGCTTGGTCCAGACCGGCCTCGTGATAGGCCAAGGGCGCTTCATAGATTGACGACAGGTCATAGGCCGGAATGACCGCTTCGGGCCGCACGTTACAGAACAGCGCGATCTTGCCGCGTTCCTTTTCCGGGATCGGATGCTCGGACCGGCAGACGAGCACATCGGGCGCGATGCCGATGCTCTGCAATTCCTTGACCGAGTGCTGGGTCGGTTTCGTCTTCAACTCGCCCGACGCCGCCAGATAGGGCAGCAGCGTCAGATGCATGAAGATGCACTGATCGCGCGGGCGTTCATGGCTGAACTGGCGGATCGCCTCGAAGAAGGGCAGACCTTCGATGTCGCCCACCGTGCCGCCGATTTCACACAGCATGAAATCGACCTCATCCTCGCCCACGGCCAAGAAGTCCTTGATTTCATTGGTCACATGCGGAATGACCTGAATGGTGCGGCCCAGGTAATCGCCGCGCCGTTCCTTTTCCAGCACGTTCGAGTAAATCCGCCCCGATGACACCGAATCGGTGCGCCGCGCGGCAACGCCGGTGAACCGCTCGTAATGGCCAAGGTCCAGGTCCGTTTCCGCGCCATCATCGGTCACGAACACTTCGCCATGCTCGAACGGCGACATGGTGCCGGGGTCCACGTTCAGATAGGGGTCAAGCTTGCGCAGCCGCACGGTAAAGCCGCGCGCTTGCAGCAAGGCACCCAGCGCCGCAGAGGCAAGCCCCTTGCCAAGGCTGGAGACGACACCACCGGTAATGAAAATATAACGCGCCATGGGTCTGCTCGGACCTCCCCGTGAAGTGTCAGAATTGGAAATCGGCGCGCAAGACGGCACACCTTCACGGGAGTTATGCCTTACCCGAGAACTGGCCCGCCCGCAAGCGGCAGTGGCTTAGTCAGCCGGGGGCGGGGCCAGCGAATCGTCGGTCAGGCTGGGCGGCAACAGCGAGTCGCCTGCGGGCAACTCTGGCGCTGCCGGTGCCTCTGCCGGGGCGGGCACGCCAAGGCGGTCCAAAACCGAAGTGCTGGCCGATTGCTGGGCTGCCAGAACCGTCAGGAACAGCGAGGTGCAGATAAAGGCAATCGCCAGACCCCATGTCAGCTTGGCCATCGCCGTCAGCGGCGGGCGACCGGCTTGCGGATTGCCATCGCCACCGCCAATGCCCAGACCGCCCCCTTCGGAGCGCTGCACCAGCACGACGCCGATCAAGGACAGCGCCAGCAGAAGATGAACGATTAGCACGACATTTTGCATCAGGAAACCCGCTCTTCGGTTATCGGGCCTACTTAGGGGTTGCGAAAGCTGCCTGCAACCCCGCATCGCAAGGGCAAAAGCCTCAGTTTCGGGTTTTCCGTGCCGTCAGGACAGGGTAAGACCGGATCGGTTTCAGCAAGGAAGGGTCCGGGAATGGCCAATGTTGTCGTGGTCGGCGCTCAATGGGGCGACGAAGGCAAGGGCAAGATCGTCGATTGGTTGTCGGAACGCGCCGATGTGGTGGCGCGCTTTCAAGGCGGTCACAATGCCGGGCACACGCTGGTCATTGACGGCAAGGTCTACAAGCTGCACGCGCTGCCCTCTGGCGTGGTGCGCGGCGGCAAGCTGTCGGTTATCGGCAATGGCGTGGTGCTGGACCCGTGGCACCTGGTCAAGGAAATCGAAACCATCCGCGCCCAAGGTGTAGAGATCACGCCCGAAACCCTGATGATCGCGGAAAACACACCGCTGATCCTGCCGTTCCATGGCGAATTGGACCGCGCCCGCGAAAGCCAGAACTCGGTCGCGAAAATCGGCACCACAGGGCGCGGAATCGGCCCGGCCTACGAGGACAAGGTCGGCCGCCGCGTGATCCGCGTGGCCGATCTGGCCGATGACGCCACGTTGGAATTGCGCGTGGATCGCGCGCTTGTCCACCATGACGCGCTGCGCCGTGGCTTGGGGCTGGAACCGATCGACCGCGCCGCGCTGCTGGCCAGCCTGCGAGAGATCGCGCCGCAAATCCTGCCCTTCGCGGCCCCCGTCTGGAAGGTTCTCAGCGACAAGCGCCGCGCGGGCAAGCGCATCCTGTTCGAAGGAGCGCAAGGGGCTTTGCTGGACGTGGATTTCGGCACCTATCCCTTTGTCACCTCGTCCAACGTGATCGCGGGGCAGGCGGCGACGGGGGTGGGCGTTGGCCCCGGTGCCATCGACTTTGTGCTGGGCATTGTCAAAGCCTACACCACCCGCGTGGGCGAAGGCCCGTTCCCGACAGAGCTGGAAGATGCCGACGGCCAGCGCTTGGGCGAGCGCGGGCATGAGTTTGGCACCACCACGGGCCGCAAGCGCCGCTGCGGCTGGTTCGATGCCTGCCTTGTGCGCCAGACCTGTGCCACATCGGGCGTGAACGGCATTGCGCTGACAAAGCTGGATGTGCTGGACGGGTTCGAGACGCTGAAAATCTGCGTGGGCTACGAGCTGGACGGTCAGGTCATGGATTACCTGCCCACCGCCGCCGAGGCGCAGGCGCGCTGCACGCCCGTCTATGAAGAGATGCCGGGCTGGTCCGAATCGACCGAAGGCGCGCGGTCCTGGGCCGATCTGCCTGCGAACGCGATCAAATATGTCCGCCGCGTGGAAGAGTTGATCGGCTGCCCGGTCGCACTACTTTCCACGTCACCGGAACGCGAAGACACGATCTTGGTAACTGACCCTTTCGAGGATTGATGGCCCTATCCTACAAAGCCCGCAAACGCTGGTCCATTCTGGCCCTTGTGGTGGCATTGCCGCTTTACATCGTGGTCACGGTCAACGTGGTCGAGATGTTCGACCGCCCGCCCTTCCTGGTGGAACTCGTCATCTATGTCGTGTTGGGGATCGTCTGGGCCTTCCCGCTGAAAAAGCTGTTCATGGGTGTGGGCCAGCCCGACCCGGACGCGCCGAAAGACTGATTGGCCCTTTGGCCAAGAAAAAAGCCCCGGCGCGATTGCCGGGGCTTTTTCATGTCATGGTGTGCGGGCTTAGCGCTGGGCGTATTTGCGCGCGGGCTCGTCATATTCCGAAGCCGGGGCAAGGCGGAAATTGCCCGCGTTGCCACGTTCCAGACGGCCCTCGCGCAGAAGCGTGCCAAAGCCGCGCAGCATGTCCTCGCGGCTGACTTCCTTGCCCTCGTTATAGGCCAGAACAAAGCTCATCAGCTCGGGGCGCGAGAATTCGTCCTGCCCAAGGATATGGGTGGAATAGGCCGCGGCGGCTTCGATCTGGTCGTCCAGCAACCACGCATCCACGTCATCGGCAAAGGCTTTGAACGCGGCCACGGTTTCCGCCGGGATCGGGGCTTTCTCGGCCTCGGCCACGATGGCTTCTACGTTCTGGCCGCTGCGCACGCGGCGCGGGCGGATCGGGCCGTCGGATGCGGGCATCTCATCGACGCGCTGCTCTGAGACCAGCACCAGCGGCGTGCGACCGGGCTGCGGGCGCTCCGTGCGGCGCTCGCCCGCCATCGCGGGGCGGCGCGGGCGCGGGGCCAGCGCGTCAGCCGGGTCCGCCGCGACAGGCTCTGCCGGGGCGGGGGCCGGGCGTTCGGTCTTGGGCGCGACCGGCGCGGGGCGGCGTGCGACCACGGGCTGCGGCGCGGGTTCGGGGTCTGCCACGGGCTCGGGCTGCGGGGCGGCAGCCGGGGCTTCGGCGACGAGGTCGTCCTCATCCTCCAGCTCGTCCCAAGCTTCGTCTGGCATCTCTGCAAAGCTCGGACCTTTCGCCTTCGCCAGAAGCTCGGCCTTGGCAAGGGCAGGTTCCAGCGGGGCAGGGGTGTCCATGCCCGCGCGATACTTGTCGATCTCGCGGTCCTGTTCGATGTCGCGGCGGCGCGGCCCTTCGACGATCTCTTCGGCGCGGGTTGCGGCGACGGCGACCTTGATATGCTCGAAGGTTTCGCGACGGCGCGCCGATTCGCGCTCGCCCAGTTCCGATTTCGCGGTTTCCAGCAGGCGCTCGGCGGTGGCGTCGGTGTCGCCGGGAATGCGCTTCTTGGCCTTGCGGTTGAAATGCGGGTGCTTGATGACCGCTTCCTGTTCGATTTCGGCAAGCTCTTCCACCAGCGCGGCTTCGGACCCGCCCGGCAAACCGGTCGCGCCTAGTACTTCGCGGATTTCGCTGCGCAGGCTTTCGATGGAATGACGCTCTGCTTCCAGACGCTCGGCATCTTCCAGCTCGCGGGCCAGCTCAGCCTCGAAATCGTCCTCGTCGCCGAACTCTTCAGCGGCGAGGGTGGCAGCCGGTGCCGACTCTGCCATGTCGGGCGCGGCTTCGGCCAGTTGCGGGGCGTCCTGCGCTATCTCATCGGCGAAACTGTCGTTTTCTTCATCGTCCATGGCTTGGGCCATGACAGGCGCGGCGTCTTCGGTCGCGGACTGCGCGCTTTCGGCGGCGACGGTGTCGTCGTCATCCTCGTCGAACAGGCCGAAATCGTCGAACTCGTCGTCGTCATCCGCTGCCTCTGCCACGGGACGCGGCTGCGGCGCATCTTCTGCGGCCGGTTGCACATCCATCTCGTCCGACAACGCGTCTTCGACGAAATCGGGCATGTCGTCCTGCGCCGTCTTGAACGCGTCGGGGTCGAATGCCATGGCGTCGTCAGACATCAGCCCGGCCAGCGTGTCTTCCAGCTCTGCGCTGTCATTGCCTGTGACCTGTGCTGTGTCGGGTGTCTCGACGGGCATCTCGGGCGCTGCCATATCGGTCTGTGCGGTGTCCGTGTCCGGGCCGGTTTCCGACTTGGCCACGGCGGCACGGATGCGCGCCAGCTTGTCCGAGACTTCGGCGGGCACGGCATCGGTCTGTGCCTGTGCGCCACCAGCGGCGGCCATCATGGCCGCAGAGGCAACGCTCGACTTCGCAAGCTCGGCCAGCGACGGGCCGGTCTGCGGTTGTGCAGGGGCTGCCGTCAATGCAGGGGCAACGGACTCTGACTGCTGGCGCAGCACGATCCCGTTTTCCTGAACCTGCGATTCCACCCGGCGCTTGACCTCGCGCTCGGCAATGCGATGCAGCATTTCGGCATCCGGGGTCGGCGGTTCGGCCCCGAAATAGCGGTCTTGCGCCGCCAGGTCGCGGAAATATTCCGCGATTGCCTGCATGGTGCCGAAAGGTTCGTCAAACCCCTCCAGCGTGCACGAAAACGTGCCGTAGGACACGGTAAGTATCTTGTTTGGACCAACCATCACATCGCTCTTAATTTAACTGCACATTTCCCGAAGATTGCGGATCAGCAAAGCGATTACATGTTTGAACTTGGGTTTTTTGATGATCTGTTTATGACCAACCCCCAAGCCCCGTGCCGCATTCGGAAAGTAGCCTATTGCCCCCGATTTTCCAAACACAGTCTGGTGTCACGCTGGTGGGCGGGGCGGGTTTCGACGCAGCGGCACTTGGCGAAGCGCTGGCTTTGGCCCCCGATCTGGTGGCTGCCGACGGTGGGGCCAATCACCTAGATGACATGGGCCACACCCCCCGCGCGGTGATCGGCGATCTTGATTCGATCCGCCCAGAGTTGCGCGACCGTCTGGGCGCGCGGGTGCACCATATCCCCGAGCAGGACAGCACCGACCTGGACAAATGCCTGCGCTCTATCGACGCGCCTTTCCTACTGGGGGTGGGGTTTCTGGGGGCGCGGCTGGACCATACCTTTGCCGCCATGGCGTCGCTTGTGCAGCATGGCCGCGCGCGGGTGCTGCTGGTCGGGCCACAGGATATTTGCTTGCTGCTCCCACCCCGGCTGGAGATGCGCCTGCCCCAAGATGCGCCCGTGTCGCTGGTGCCCATGGGGCCGGTGACGGGGCAATCGCGCGGGTTGCACTGGCCGATTGACGGGATCGATTTCGCGCCTGACGGGCGGATCGGCACGTCGAACCGCATGGCGGGCGACAGGCTGGAATTGACGGTGTCGGCCCCCAAAATGCTGCTGATGTTGGAGCGCCGCGCGCTTGGCGCGACCTTGGACGCGGTGATTAGTGCGCCCGACTGGTAAGTCCAGAAAAACAGTTGCGCCGACTCGGGGAAGCGCCTAAAGCCGGAACTGCTTTGGTCCGGGGACATTCGCCCCCGGTTAAAATGGGAACGCGGTGCGCGGCCGATCTGGCCGCAAATCCGCGACTGCCCCCGCAACTGTAAGCGGTGAGCGATGCCGGCATATGCCACTGTGGATTGATCCACGGGAAGGCCCGGCAAAGCATCGACCCGCAAGTCAGGAGACCTGCCAAAGTGCTCACCCTATCCCGGCGCGGGCGGCGCTGCGGGTAACGGTCTGACCGTAGCGGTGACACCTTTCGCCGTCTGCGGTGCGTTCTGCACCCGCCGACAATTCTGACGACCGGGCCGCGCCAGCGGTCCACGCATAGGTGTAGACACATGACGACACGCCATTTCCTTGGCACCGTCGCCGCCCTTGGCCTGATGGCCGGCGGCGCGGACGCGCAAGAGATCATCAACCTTGAAGAAGTGACCTTCTCGGCCAACCTGACCGAAACGGAACTGTCCCGCTCGGGCGCATCGGTCACGGTTCTGACCGCCGAGGACATTGCCCAAAGCGGCGCGACCACGATGGTTGACCTGCTGCGCCGCCAGCCGGGACTGAGCCTGACCCAGAACGGCGGCATGGGCAGCCCCGCGACCTTGCGGCTGCGCGGGACAGAGGGGCGTTACACCGCGATTTTCGTCGATGGCATTCGTATTGATGACCCGTCGGGCGTGCAGACCCAGACCGACATCGCGCAAGTCGCACTTTCGAATATCGGCCGGATCGAGATCCTGCGCGGTTCGCAATCCGCGCTTTACGGCGGCTCTTCGGTGGGTGGTGTGGTCAATATCACCACCCTGCGGGCCGAAGAAGACGGGCTGAGCCAGACATTCAACGCCGAAGCGGGCAGCAACGCGACCGCGCTTGTGTCCTACGGCCTGGCCTACCGCCAGGGCCGGTTGGAGCTGTCTTTCGGCCTGTCGCACCAGCGCACCGATGGCGAAACCGGGTTCGAGGGCACGCCCACCGGCGTGATTTATGCGCCCAATGCCGAAGCGGATGGGTATGAGCAGACGAAACTGAACTTCGCCGCGCGCTATCAGGTCACGGATATGCTGGCGCTTGGGGTGTCGGGCTTCGTGCAGCGCTCCAACACCGAATACGATACGTTCGACACGCTTGGCTTTGCCTCGCTCGACCCGAATGCCGATGCCGAAGCCGACTGGCGGCAATGGGGCGTGCGCGCCTTTGCGGAATTCGACCTTGGCATGGGCACACAGGAAATCGGGGTCAGCCGCTACAATGTCGAGCGCCGCTATATCGAGCGTGTGACTTTCCCGTCCGACAATACCTATATCGGCGAGCGCACGCGCATCGACTGGAAAGGCGTGTCCGAACTGTCCCCCGGCTACACGTTGGCCTATGGCGCGGATTGGGAGCGCGAGGATTACGACCAGTCCGGCACCTTTGGCGGGTTCCGGTCCGACACCACGATCAGCGGCGTTTACGCCCAGATCCTTGCTCGCCCGACTGATGCGCTGGATGTGACGGCGGCCATCCGTTACGATGATCATTCGCGTTTCGGTGGGTTCCTGACGGGCCGTGTCAGCTTTGCCTACCAGGCCAGCGATGCGCTGACCCTGCGCGCGCAGATCGCCCGCGGCTTCCGCGCGCCGTCGAATTTCGAGCTGTTCAGCGCCTTCGGCGATCCGACGCTGGGGGCGGAAACCAGCGTCTCGGGTGAAATCGGGGCGGATTACCGGCTGGCCAATGGCGGGCTGCTGTCGGCAACCGTGTTCGAGGTGCGCATCGACGGCAAGATCGACTATGATTTCGTCACCTCGCGCTACGCGCAGATCGGGGCTTCGCGCAATCGCGGGGTTGAACTGTTCGCCGAGGTGCCGCTGACAGAGCGTCTGGGGTTGACCGCAGCTTACACCTATACCGACGCAAAGGTCACGAAAGGGCCGACCGCGGGCACACGGCTTGCGCGTGTGCCGCGCCATCATCTGAGCGTGGGCGCGGATCTGGAGATCACCGACCGCCTGCGCGGCTCTGTCGGCGTGCTTCATGTCGCGGACCGCACGGCCGGCCTGCAAGACTACACAACCGCCGATATGGGCCTGCGCTTTGATCTGACGGACACTGCCGAACTCAGCCTGCGCGTGACCAATATGTTCGACAAGGACTATCAAGAGGTCACGGGCTACAACGCGCCCGGCCGGGCATTCTACCTTGGCCTTGCGGCGCGCTTCTAAAGCCCTTGGCGCGGCCCTTGCCCTGTGGGCGGGGGCGGCGCTTGCGGGGCCACCCGAGCGGGTGGTCTCTATCAACCTGTGCACCGATCAGCTGGCCATGCTGCTGGCCGCGCCGGGGCAATTGCTGTCGGTCTCGCATATCTCGCACGATCCCAACGTGTCGGTCATGCGCGATCAGGCGCTGGGCTACCCGGTCAACCATGGGCAGGCTGAAGAGGTCTTCGCCATGGCCCCCGATCTGGTGCTGGCGGGTCAGTTCACCTCGTCCTACACCGTGGGGCTGCTGCGGCGCCTTGGGGTCGAGGTGGCGCAGCTTCCCATCGTCACGAGCCTTGACCAGATCCCCGACGCCATTCGCGACATGGGCCGCCTGCTGGGCCGCGAGGACCATGCCGAGGCGGTCGCCGAGCAGTTCACGGCCGATCTGGCCGCGCTGCGTGCCGATCCGGACCGCCGCCCCCGCGCGGCCCTGCATTACGCCAATAACTACACCTCGGGCGACAAATCGCTGGCCAATGACATCCTGACGGCGGCAGGCTTGGCCAATATCGCGCTCGAGGCGGGGCTGTCGGGCGGTGGCGTGTTGCCGATGGAGCGGCTCATCATGCTCATGCCCGACCTCATCATCTCGGGAGAGGCCTATCCCGGTGCCTCGCGCTCTGAAGCGGTGCTGACCCATCCGGCGCTGGACGCGCTGCGCGACCGCCATGCGGGCCGCGCCATCACCGATGCCGAATGGGTCTGTGGCACTCCGACGGTGCTGCGTGCCATCGCACGGTTGCAAGGGGCCGCACCATGACCCGCGCGCTGGCTCTTGTGCTGATCTTGCTGGTCGGGGCGCTTTTCGCGCTGTCGCTGCTGATCGGCCCGGCAGGGCTGACGCCCGCCACCTCGCTGGCCGCGCTGGTGCGGGGCGAGGGGCTGGCCGAAACGCTGGTCATGCGCGAAATTCGCCTGCCGCGCGCCATTCTGGCCGTCCTGATCGGGGCCGCGCTGGGCTTGGCGGGCGCGGCGATGCAGGGCTATCTGCGCAACCCGCTGGCCGAACCGGGGCTTCTAGGCGTGTCTGGTGCGGCGGCCTTGGGCGCGGTCATCGCGCTGCAAACCGGCTTTGCCGCGCAGGTGGCACTTGGCCTGCCGCTGGCGGCACTGGCGGGCGCGGTGCTGGCCGTGGCGCTGATCCTTGCCTTGGCCGGGCCCCGCGGCGGCGCGCTGACGCTGATCCTTGCGGGGATCGCGGTTTCGGCACTGGCGGGCGCGTTGACGGCGCTCGTCCTCAACCTGTCGTCCAACCCCTTCGCCGCGTCGGAAATCATGTTCTGGATGATGGGCTCGCTGGCCGACCGGTCCATGACCCATGTCTGGCTGGCCGCCCCGTTTATCGGGCTGGGCGGCGCGGTGCTGCTGGCCCAAGGCCGCGCTTTTGACGCGCTGACACTGGGCGAGGACAGCGCCGCAAGCCTTGGGGTGAACCTGCCGCGCCTGCGTTTGACCTTGGTTCTGGCCATTGCCAGCATGGTGGGCGCTGCCACGGCGGTGGCGGGCGCGGTGGGTTTCGTGGGGCTGGTCGTGCCGCATATCCTGCGCCCCTTCGTGGGCGCGCGGCCCTCGCGGCTGCTATGGGCCTCGGCGCTGGGGGGGGCGGTGCTGGTGCTGGCGGCTGACATCGCGGTGCGGCTGGTGCTGCCGGACCGCGACCTGAAGCTGGGGGTGCTGACGGCCATCGTGGGCGCCCCCCTGTTCCTGCATCTGGTCTATAAAACACGGGCGCAGGGGCTATGACACAACTGGTCCTGACAGATTTCGCCGTCGCCCGTGGCCCTTGCGATGTGCTGCGCGACATAAACCTGACCGTTGGCGCGGGCGAATTCGTGGGCCTGCTTGGCCCCAATGGTGCCGGCAAGACAACACTCATGCGCGCGGCGCTGGGGCTGATGCCGCATCGCGGGCGCTCGTCGTTGTCGGCCTTGCCCATCAAGGAGCGCGCGCGCGCCGTTGCGTGGCTGCCGCAAGCGCGTGAAATCGGTTGGCCGGTCAGCGTGGCCGATCTGGTCACGCTGGGGCGGCTGCCGCATCTGGCCATGGGCCAGCGCCCCAGCCCCCAGGACCGTGCCGCGATCGACAGCGCGCTGTCGCGGATGGGGCTGGACGCCTTCGGAAATCGGATCGCCACGCAATTGTCGGGCGGCGAGCAGGCCCGCGTGCTGATCGCCCGCGCGCTGGCGCAGGACACGCCGCTTCTGATGGCCGATGAACCCGCAGCGGGGCTGGACCCCGCGCATCAGATCGGCCTGATGGAGACCCTTGCCGCAGAGGCCGGGCGCGGCCGCTGCGTGATCGCGTCGCTGCACGATCTGGGGCTGGCGGCGCGCTATTGCACAAGGCTGGTGGTGCTGGCGCAAGGCGGCATCGCCGCCGATGGCCCCCCGTCCAAAGTTTTGACGCCCGAGCTTCTGGCGCGTGTGTTCCATATCCGTGCCCTCGTGCAGCAGACCCAAGACGGGCCGCTTTTCCAGCCCATCGGGGTGGTGTGATGCAGGTAACGCTTCACGCGCCATGGCTGGACTGCGATCTGGGCGCGCCGCAGCGCGTGCTCAGCTGGGCACCCTTTCGCGCGGGCTACCAGACGGCGCGGCGCATCCTGTGGCGGCAGGTGCGCAATGCCGACCTGCCCGCCGATCTGGACGTGGCCACTTGGTTCGCGGCCCAGATGCGCGCGCGGCAGGCGGATGAAGCGATTGGCCTTCTGACCTCGCGCGATGTGACGTGCCACCACCTGGTTTGTACGCAGGTTCAGGGTGTCGAGGCGCAGGCGCTCGCCACGGTCGGGCTGTCGAATGCCGAAGCCGTGGGCGGGCGGGCCGACCGGACGGGTCGCGACTGGGACAAGGTGATCCCGGCCTATGGCACGATCAACATCGCCGCGTGCCTGTCCTTGCCCTTGTCCGACACCGCACTTCTGGAAGCGCTCAGCATCGCAACACAGGCCCGCACCGCGGCGGTGATCGCGGCAGGCCACCGGGTGCCGGGCGGTGCGGTTGCAACCGGCACAGGCACCGATTGCATCGTGGTGGCCGCCCCGGCAGGGGCACAGGAGTATTGCGGCCTGCACACCGCCCAAGGTGAAGCGCTGGGCCGTGCGGTGTTTGACGCAGTCGCACGCGGCGCGGCAGAATGGCAGACCAGCATCGGCCTGCAAAGCGAGGGATGATGACAGAGCTTCGGGATTTCATGCAAACCGGCGGCCCCGCGCTTTGGGCGATTGCCGCGCTGTCGGTGCTGACCTTGGCGGTCATCTTGTGGAAAGCGTGGGATATGGCGCGGCTGGGCGCATGGTCGCGTGGGCCGTCGGACGCCGCGATTGCCGCATGGCAGGGCGGCGCGGGGCAGGGCGCGCTTTCCCCCCTTGCCGGGCGCAACGGGTTGCGCGCGCGGGTGCTGCGCCGCGCGATCGAGGCGCGGCTCGACCCCGCCATGCCAGACCCCGCCGCCCGAGAGGAGACCACCCGCGTGGCCAAGGGCGCGCTGATGCAGGCGCGGCGCGGGCTGCGGGTGCTGGAACTGATCGCCACCATCGCGCCGCTGATCGGTCTTCTGGGCACCGTGCTGGGCATGATCGAGGCGTTTCAGGCGCTGCAAGCTGCGGGCAACCGGGCCGACCCGGCGGCGCTTGCGGGCGGCATCTGGCAAGCCCTTCTGACCACGGCGGCGGGTATGGCCGTGGCGATCCCGGCCTCCATGGCGCATAGCTGGTATGACAGTATTTGCGAAGCTGTGCAGGCCGATCTGGAAGATCTTGCCACGCGTGTCTTTACCCATAGGGGGGAATGATGTTCCGCTTCGGCCCCGCCCATCGCCCGCCGCGCCGCCCCGCGCTGACCCCCATGATCGACGTGGTCTTCCTGCTGCTCGTGTTTTTCATGCTGGCGGCGCGGTTCGGGCAGGATGTGGGGCTGGCGCTGTCACCTGCGGGCCAAG
Source organism: Roseibaca sp. Y0-43 (assembly GCF_020667835.1). Lineage (GTDB taxonomy): Bacteria > Pseudomonadota > Alphaproteobacteria > Rhodobacterales > Rhodobacteraceae > Roseinatronobacter. The sequence continues at coordinate 219,958 of NZ_JAFMPR010000001.1, read as the reverse complement.
TAGCAGGCAGCTATTCCGGCCCGCCCCGGCTGGTCGAATTCTCGGGCGGCGCGGTCTGGCTGAACGGGGTGAAGACCGACATGGCCGCTTTGCCAGCCGCGCTTGCGCCGCTTATGCCCGATGCCGATGCGCTGGTCGTGCTGCGCCCGCGCGCAGGGGCCAGCGTTCAGGACACGGCAGAGCTGACCGACGCCTTGCGCGCGGCGGGCGTGGATGCGCTTGTGCTGATGGAGCCGTGATGGATTTCGTCCCTCCCTCTCGCCCGCGTACGCCGCGCGAAAGCGTGGTTCCCATGATTAACGTGGTGTTCCTGCTGCTGATCTTCTTCTTGATGAGCGCGCAGATCGCCCCGCCCGACCCTGCGGATGTGACGCCGCCCAGCGTGGTGTTTTCCGATGGGCCTGTGCCTGCCGAGGGTCGCGTCCTGTGGCTTGCCGCCGATGGGCGCTTGCTGGAGGAGGGCGGGGGCGCGCCAGACATGGCAGTGCTTGGCCCGCAGGTCAGCTTGCGCGCGGATGGAGCCGCGCCCGCGGCCGATCTGGCGCGGGTGTTGCGGGCACTGGCCGTGGCGGGCGTGCGCGATGTTACGCTTGTTGCGCGGCAGGGGGGCGGATGATGCGCGCTTGGGCGGAAATCGCGGGGTTCGGGACAGTGGCACTTGCCGCCCATCTGGCCGCCTTCGCAGCCGTTGCCCCGGACGGCATGGCAGCCGGTGGCGATGGCGGTGCAGGGGCGGTGACGGTTGCGGCCCCTCTGGGGGCTGCGGACCCCGCGCTTTCGGCCATGGTGCGCGCATGGACGGCCCCGGTCGCGGTTGCCGCCCCGGCAGAACCGCTTGCGCCGCCCGCCGCCCGCGCAGAGCCTGACAGCTTGCCACAGCTTGCGCCCACAGCCTTGCCCAGCTTGCCGGGCATGATCGCGCCCAATGCAGATGCCGCGCCGCGCCTTGCCGCGCCCGACTTGCCCAAGCTGTTCGACCGCCCCGAGACCCCGCCAGAGGTCCGCCCCCGCGCGCGGCCCGACCCACGGGCGAAAGCCGCCGCGCCCGCGCCCCGTGCCAGCGCGCCCGCGCAGCGTGCAGGTGGCCAAGCGGCCAGCGCCCAGCGTGGGCAGGGCACGGCGCAAGTGCAAAGCGGCGGTGGGAACAGTGCCAGCGCGCTTGCCGAATGGGGCGGGCGCATTCGCGCCGCCGTGCTGCGCGCGCAGACCCGGCCCCGCACGAATGCCAGCGGCGTGGTGCGGTTGCGTCTGGCGGTCACGGCCGCCGGGCAATTGGCGGGGGTCAGCATTACCGGCAGTTCCGGCAATGCCGCGCTGGATCAGGCGGCGGTGCGCGCCGTGCAGCGCGCCCGCCTGCCACGCGCGCCGGGTGGCGTGAGCGGGACGCATCAGTTCAACCTGCCTGTGGGGTTTCGGTAGGCGAGAAGCCGCGCAAGCGGCGGGCCGGGGGCTGCCGATCCAACCGATAGTCTATCGTGCTTTATGGTTGCCAAATCCGTGAAAGCGGGGAGCTGTGCACCATGGCAGACAAATCGGCAGGCCGCGGGACGGCCCGCCGATTGCGCGGCGGCCTGCGGCCTTGATTCCGCGCCATTCAGGTCAAAGCGCCGCCCCGATCGCAACCCCGATTGCAACCAGCGCACCGCCTGCCAGCCCGTAACCCAGCGGGCCAACGCGCCGCGCCGCAGAGGGTGCGGGTTTGGGATGGGCTTGGGCGATCAGCGCCTCTTCCACAAGGCGCGGCAGGCGCGGGCCGAAGCGTGACAGGATCTTTGCCGTCTGCGCCAGATCGCGGGCAAAGGCCTGCGGGCCGACATGGGTGCGGACATATTCCTCGACCACGGGCTTGGCGACCTGCCACATGTTGATCTCGGGGTTCAGAGAGCGCGCGACCCCTTCGACCACGACCATGGTGCGTTGCAGCAAGATCAACTCGGTGCGGGTTTCCATGCCGAAACGCTCTGTCACTTCGAACAGGTAGGCCAGCAGCTTCGCCATCGAGATATAGCGCGCATCCATCCCGAAAATCGGCTCGCCCACAGAGCGCAGCGCGCGGGCGAAATCGTCGATGTCGCGGTCGGGGGGGACATAGCCCGCCTCGAAATGCACCTCGGCCACGCGGCGGTAATCCTTGCGGATGAAGCCGAACAGGATCTCGGCATAGGCGCGGCGGGTATAGGTGTCGATCCGCCCCATGATCCCGAAATCGAAGGCGACGATCCCGCCATCCGCCGTGACCTTCATGTTTCCTTGGTGCATGTCGCCATGAAAGAACCCGTCGCGCAGCGCGTGGCGCAGGAACAGGGTCAGCACGCGGGTGCCCAGCTCGCGCCGGTCGATGCCGAGTGCATCTAGGGCTGTGTTGTCGCCCATGGGCACGCCCTCGGCCCAGCCCAGCGTCATCACCCGGCGTTGCGACAGGTGCCAGACCGGGCGGGGCAGCGAGAAGCCCTCGTCCCCTTCGGTATTGGCGGCGAACTCGGCGGCAGAGGCGGCTTCGATCCGCAGGTCCAACTCGCCCTCGACCAGCGTTTCAAAATGCGCGATCACATCGAGGGGGCGCAGGCGGCGCGATTTCGGCAGCAGCAATTCGATGATTTGGGCAGCCAGGTGAAACGCGTCCACATCTCGGCGAAAGGCACGCTCCACGCCGGGGCGCAGCACCTTCACGGCCACTTTCGCGCCGGTTTCCGTCAGCCGGGCTTGATGCACCTGCGCGATGGACGCGGCGGCGACAGGTTCGGACAGTTCGGAAAAGGCTTCGGCCAGCGGCATCCCCAACTCGGCCTCGATCTGGGCAATCGCCTCTGCGCGAGAGAAGGGGGGCAGCTTGTCTTGCAGGTAGCGCAACTGGTCGGCCAGCTCTTGGCCCACCACGTCGGGGCGGGTGGCAAGCGTCTGGCCGAACTTGATATAGGCAGGCCCCAGCGCCGTCAGCGCCCGCACCAAGGGCGGCAGTTTCGGGTCGCCCTTCAGCCCCAGCATCTTGAACGGCCAGCCCAAGACGCGAGCCGCCAGCCGCAGGCGGGCGGGGGCATTCATCGCCTCCAGCACCTCTGCCATGGCGCCCGTGCGCTCGAAGGTGGCGCCGGTGCGCACCAGCCGCCAGATATTATGCGGTCCGCGCATCTAGATCTTCCAGCCCGAATGCAGCGCGGCGATGCCCATGGACAGGTTGCGGTATTTTACCTGTTCGAACCCAGCCGCGCGGATCATGGCCGCGAACGTCTCCTGATCGGGGAATTTACGGATCGATTCGACCAGATACTGGTAGCTGTCGCGGTCGCCCGTCACCAGCTTGCCCATCGGCGGGATGATGTTGAAGGAATACAGATCATAGACCTTCTGCATCAGGTCATTCGGGATCTGGCTGAATTCCAGCACCATCAGCCGCCCGCCGGGGCGCAGCACGCGGAACGCCTCTGCCAGCGCGTCCTGCACGCGGGTCACGTTCCGGATGCCGAAGCTGATGGTGTAGACGTCGAAGCTGTTATCCTCGAAGGGCAGCGCCATCGCATCGCCCACCACCCAGTCGAGGGACGCCGCCATGCTCTCGGCCTCGGCCCGCGTCTGTCCTGCCAGCAGCATCGATTCCGTCATGTCCAGCACAGTTGCATGGGTGCCTTCGCCCGCGCGCTGCAAGAAGCGAAACGCCACATCGCCCGTGCCGCCCGCCACGTCCAGCAGCCGCTGGCCGGGGCGCGGGGCCAGCCAATCCATCATCGCGTCTTTCCAGATGCGATGGATGCCCATGCTCATCAGATCGTTCATCACGTCATACTTGGACGCGACGGATGAAAACACGCCATGCACCATGCCCGCCTTCTGATCTTCATCGACCGTCTGAAAGCCGAAATGCGTGGTGGTCTTGTTCTCGGTCATGGCTGGGTTCCATTCGCTTGGCCCTTGCGGGGGCGTCTTCCCCCTCCTTATAGGGTTTGGGGGGCGCGATACAATGCGACCTCGCGCCGTGTTGGGGGGCATATGCCGGAATTGCCAGAGGTCGAAACCGTGCGCCGCGGGCTGTTGCCCGCGATGGAAGGCGCGGTGATCGAACGCGCAGAGCTGCGCCGCGCCGATCTGCGTTGGCCGTTTCCGCCCGATATGGCCAACCGGTTGACAGGCGCGCGGGTCTTGGCGCTGCGCAGACGCTCGAAATACCTGCTGGCCGATCTGGACCGGGGCGAGACGCTGATCGTCCATCTGGGTATGTCAGGGCGCATGACCGTATCGGGGCTGGCCGCCCCGCATGTGCCGGGCAAGTTCCATTTCGACCACCCGGCGCTGGAAAAGCATGACCATGTGATTTTTCACTTGGGCAATGGCGCGCGCGTGACCTTCAACGACCCGCGCCGCTTCGGGGCGATGGACCTGTGCACCACGGCCACGCAGGACAGCCACAAGCTGCTGGCGCAGATCGGGCCGGAACCCTTGGGCAACGGGTTCGACGCGCTCTATCTGGCGGCACAACTGGCGGGCAAACGCACACCCATCAAGGCGGCCCTTCTGGATCAGCGAATCGTGGCGGGGCTTGGCAATATCTATGTCTGCGAGGCGCTGCACCGCGCGGGCATCCACCCCGCCCGCGCTGCCCACAGAATAGGCGCGGCCCGGCTGGAACGCTTGGTCCATGAAATTCGCGCCACCCTGACAGAGGCCATCGCGGCGGGCGGCTCATCGCTGCGCGACTATCGGCAGGCCGATGGGGCGCTGGGCTATTTTCAACATGGTTTCAAGGTCTACGGGCGCGAGGGGCAGCCTTGCCAGACCGACGGGTGCCGCGGCACCGTGCGCCGGATCGTGCAATCGGGGCGGTCGAGTTTCTACTGCCCGGCCTGCCAACGCTAGGTCAGGTTCCCGCAAGATCACTTGAACATGGGGGCCAAGCTGGTAAGGCAGGGGACTGACTGAAACAGACAAGGTGCCGCACCATGGCCTATGAAACGCTGATCGTCGACATCTCGGACCATGTGGCGGTGATCCGCCTCAACCGTCCCGATGCGATGAACGCGCTCAACACCAAGCTTCTGGCGGAACTGACCGAAGCGATGCAGGCCGCGGATGCCAATGACAAGGTGCGCTGCATGGTGCTGACGGGGTCGGACAAGGCCTTTGCCGCCGGGGCGGATGTCAAGGAAATGGCCGACAAGACCTTTATCGACGTCTATCAGGAAGACCTGTTCGGACCGGCCTGCGACGCCATCGCGGCACTGCGCAAGCCCGTGATCGCTGCCGTGGCGGGCTATGCCTTGGGCGGGGGCTGCGAACTCGCCATGCTGTGCGATTTCATCATCGCCGCCGACACCGCCAAATTCGGCCAGCCCGAAATCAACCTTGGCATTGTCGCGGGCATGGGCGGCACGCAGCGCCTGACGCGGCTTGTAGGCATGTCGAAGGCGATGGACATGCACCTGACGGGCCGCTTCATGGATGCCGAGGAAGCCGAACGCGCGGGCCTTGTCAGCCGGGTTGTCCCCGCCAAGAAGCTGATGGACGAAGCCCTCTCTGCCGCCGGAAAGATTGCCGAGAAATCGCAGATCACCACGCTCGCGGTGAAAGAATCGGTCAACCGCGCCTATGAGGGCAGCCTGCGCGAAGGGCTGCTGTTCGAGCGACGGATGTTCCACATGATGTTCGCCTCTGAAGATCGCGCCGAAGGGATGCAGGCCTTCCTTGAAAAGCGCACCCCGCAATTCCGCGACCAGTAATTGCCCCTTTTCTTTCGCGCAGGCTTGGCCTATAGAGCGCCCCACATGCGCGTGGGCCCGCTTAAGGCAAGTTTGACCGTGGTCATTTCGGCCACTCGGGTCCGTTGTGCGACAGAATTGTAACGAACCCGAAGAGAAGACACGCAAATGGCAAACACTCCTCAATCCAAGAAGCGCGCCCGTCAGGCGGAACGCCGCACCGACATCAACAAGGCACGCCGCTCACGCATCCGCAGCTACCTGCGCAAAGTCGAAGAGGCCATCGCCTCTGGCGACCAGGCAAAAGCGACCGAAGCCCTGCGCGCAGCCCAGCCCGAACTGGCCCGTGGCGTGACCAAGGGTGTGTTGCACAAAAACACGGTCGCCCGCAAAATGTCGCGCCTGTCGGCACGCGTCAAAGCCTTGGGCGCGCAGGCTTAACTACCTGAAAATTATGATGAAAAGCGCGCCTCGGGCGCGCTTTTTTGGTTTGGGTTGTGGTGCGATTTGCACAGCTGCGTGATTCTTTTCGGGCTTCCGTGCGGTCAAGTGCGTTGTTGTGTTGCGCAGCTTCAAGAGCGGTTGCTAATGTCCCCTTGCGAGTCACGCTGTCCTGGGGGGGACGAGTTGGGGCAAGGGCGCTTCCTGCGCCGCGATCCTTGACGTGACGGGCTGATGCACCCTGATGAAGGGCGCTTTCGTCCGCTTCTTCCCAGAGATCACGGAATGCCGGTATCCGGCCAGACGACATGCCCGCTTTCCCGTCGGGGAAGGTGTCATTTCGCTGTCGCATAGGGTGCGGAAAGCAAGAATAACGGGTTGGGTTGATGATCGCTCAGGAATGGTCAAAGGTTTCCAAGGAACTGCGGCAAGAACTGGGCGAAAGCAGCTTCAAAAGCTGGATCGAACCGCTTGAGCTGATCGCCGTGGAAAACGGTGTCGCGCGGTTGCGCGTGCCGTCCCGCTTCGTGGGCGACTGGGTGAAACGCAACTATCACGACCGGATCGTGGCAGGCTTGCGCCGTGAACATGCGGACCTCAGCCAGTTGGAATTCTCGGTCGCGGGCAATTCATCGCCGCGCCCGGCCAAGCCCGCCGCGCCCGTCGCAGACAGTGCCGAAGTGCTGGAAGGCGCGCCGCTGGAAGGGCGCTACACCTTCGACAATTTCGTGGTCGGCAAGCCCAATGAACTGGCCCATGCCGCTGCCAAGCGCGTGGCCGAAGGCGGGCCCGTCACCTTCAACCCGCTGTTCCTGTATGGCGGGGTCGGTTTGGGCAAAACCCACCTGATGCACGCCATCGCGCATGAGCTGCACCAGACCCGCCCGGACCTGCAAGTTCTGTATCTGTCGGCCGAACAATTCATGTATCGCTTCGTGCAAGCGCTGCGCGACCGGCAGATCATGGATTTCAAGAACATCTTCCGCTCGGTCGATGTGCTGATGGTGGATGATGTGCAATTCATCGCCGGCAAGGACAGTACGCAGGAAGAATTCTTCCACACGTTCAACGCCTTGGTGGACCAAAACAAGCAGATCATCATCTCTGCCGACCGCGCCCCCGGAGAGATCAAGGATCTGGAAGATCGCATCACCTCGCGGATGCAATGCGGGCTGGTGGTGGATCTGCACCCGACCGATTACGAATTGCGGCTGGGTATTTTGCATCGCAAGGCGGCCAGCTTTGCCGAAAACCTTGGCCCGGTGCATGTCGGCGACGGGGTGTTCGAATTCCTTGCGCATCGCATCACCAACAATGTGCGCGTGCTGGAAGGCGCGTTGCAGCGCTTGTTCGCATTCTCCAACCTGATCGGGCAGCAGATCACGCTGGACATGGCGCAGGATTGCCTGTCGGACCTGTTGCGCAGTTCTGACCGCCGGGTGACGGTCGAGGAAATCCAGCGCAAGGTGTCCGAACACTTCAACATCCGCCTGTCGGACATGCTGGGGCCGAAACGCGCGCGCAATATCGCGCGGCCCCGCCAGATTGCCATGTATCTGGCCAAAGAGCTGACCTCGCGGTCGCTGCCCGAAATCGGCCGCCGCTTCGGCGGGCGCGATCACACCACGATCCTCTATGGTGTGCGCAAGGTCGAAGAAATGCGCGCGACCGATAGCCAGCTGGCCGAAGACGTGGAATTGTTGCGTCGCCTGTTGCAAAGCTGACCTGAACAGCCCAAAAGACCTTGCCGCGCCTGCGAAATTGGCTAGGCTCCGTTAACCCGGAGGGCCAGTCGCGCGCGATGCGCGGGATGTGAAGAAGGATCGAGCGTATGAAGATCAGCATAGAGCGGGCGGCACTTCTGAAAGCCGTGTCACAAGCGCAATCTGTTGTTGAACGGCGCAACACCATCCCGATCCTTGCGAATGTCCTGATAGAGGCCGAGGACGCGCAAGTCACCTTCCGCGCCACCGATCTGGATGTCGAGGTGCTGGACCGTGCTCCCGCGATGGTCGAACGCGCCGGGGCGACCACCGTCTCGGCGGTTTTGCTGCATGAAATCGTGCGCAAGCTGCCCGATGGCGCGATGGTCGAACTGGCAGATGACAGCCGCTCTGGCCGGTTGCAGGTGACGGCGGGACGCTCCAGCTTTGCGCTGGCGACGCTCCCGAAAGAAGATTTCCCGGTCATGGCGACCAGCGAATATGCCGCCAATTTCTCTGCTCCCGCCAAGGCCTTGCGGCGGCTGTTCGACAAGTCGAAATTCGCCATTTCCACCGAAGAGACCCGCTATTACCTGAACGGCGTCTACATGCATGTGGCCGAAGGCGAGGGCGGGCGCGTGCTGCGCTGCGTGGCGACCGATGGCCACCGGCTGGCGCGGGTCGATGCGCCGCTGCCGGACGGGGCCGAAGCCATGCCCGGCGTGATCGTGCCGCGCAAGACCGTGGGCGAGTTGCGCAAATTGCTGGAAGACGACGACATGCAGATCGCGGTCTCGGTGTCGGAAACCAAGATCCGCTTTGCTACGCCTGACATCACGCTGACCTCGAAGGTCATTGACGGCACCTTCCCCGATTACACGCGCGTCATCCCCTCGGGCAACACCAAGCGGCTGGAAGTGGACGCGGGCGATTTCGCCAAGGCGGTGGACCGGGTTGCGACCGTCTCGTCCGAACGTTCGCGCGCGGTCAAGCTGGTGCTGGAAGATGACAAGCTGGTCTTGTCGGTGAACGCGCCCGATAGCGGTGCGGCAGAAGAAGAGCTGATCGTCGCCTATGCCGACGAGCGCTTGGAGATCGGCTTCAACGCGAAATACCTGCTGGAAATCGCCAGCCAGGTGGACCGCGAGAATGCGGTGTTCCTGTTCAACTCTTCGGGCGACCCGACGCTGATGCGCGAAGGCAATGACACATCGGCGGTCTATGTCGTGATGCCGATGCGGGTGTAGCCGCCCGCAAGCCTGCATCCGTAGGGTGCGTGCTTGCACGCACCGCCCTTGGCAAAGTGCGGGGCCATGTCCGTTCATCTGTCCCACCTGACCCTGTCGCATTTCCGCTCGCACCAGCGCACGCGGATGGTGTTCGACGGGCGGCCCGTGGCAATTCATGGGCCGAACGGGTCGGGCAAGACCAACATTCTCGAAGCGATATCGTTGCTATCACCCGGTCGTGGGTTGCGCCGTGCCACCCCGGATGAAATGGTGCGCCGTCCGCAAGCTTTGGGCTGGAAGTTGCGCGCGGAATTTGCCACCCAGGATGGCCCGCGCCTGGCAGAGACATGGGCCGAGCCCGGTCAGTCGCGGCAGGTGCGCATCGACGAGAAATCCACCACCCAACTGGCGCTCGGCTCGCTTGCGCCCATGCTATGGCTGACGCCCGCGATGGACCGGCTTTGGCTGGAAGGGGCAGAGGGGCGGCGGCGTTTTCTGGACCGCACCACGCTTAGTTTCGCACCCGATCACGCGGCGCAGGTGCTGGCCTATGACAAGGCCATGCGCGAGCGCAACCGCCTGCTGCGTGACGGTGTGCGCGACGCGCGCTGGTTCGCCGCGCTGGAAGCGCAGATGGCAGAAGCGGGCGCCCGCATCACCGCCAACCGCCGCGCGGCGTTGGCCGCGCTGGCGGACCATGCCGACCCCGACAGCCCTTTCCCGATGGCCGAGATGACGCTCGATTGCACCGCGCCCGACGATCTGGCCTCTGCGCTGGCCGAGAACCGCGCGCGCGACATGGCCGCCGGACGCAGCCTGATCGGGCCGCACCGGGCCGATTTGCGCGCGGTCTGGACCGCCAAGGGCATGGAGGCCGCGCAATGCTCGACCGGCGAGCAGAAAGCCTTCCTGATCTCTGCCATTCTGGCCAATGCGCGCGCGCTGTCCGCGCAAACCGGCACCGCGCCCATCTTGTTGCTGGACGAAGTGGCGGCGCATCTTGACGCCGCCCGCCGCGCGGCGCTTTATGACGCGGTTTGCGCCATGGGGGCGCAATGCTTCATGACCGGCACCGGCCCCGAATTATTCGCAGAGCTTGGCCTGCGTGCCCAAGCCTTCGCGGTGGCGGAAAAGGACGGCGTGTCGCAACTGTCAGAGGAATATCCATGACCCTACCGCGTCAGCGCATTTCGCTTGTCACCCTTGGCGTGGCCGATCTGGCCCGCGCCCGTGCCTTTTACGCGGCCTTGGGCTGGGTCGAGGCTGAGGCGACCGAAACGGTCGTCTTCTTCCAGATGCAGGGGCAGGCGCTGGGTCTGTTCGGGCTGAAGGATCTGGCGCAGGATCAGGGGCGCGCGGGCGCAAGTCTTGGCACCGGGGCCATGACGCTCGCGCAGAATTTCACCTCGCAGGCCGAGGTCGATGCCGCTTTTGCCGAAGCCTTGGCCGCAGGTGCAACCGCGCTGAAGCCGCCCGAGCCCGTGTTCTGGGGCGGCTATTCGGGCTATTACGCCGACCCGGATGGCCATGTCTGGGAAGTCGCGCATAACCCGTTCTGGCCCTTGGCCGAGGATGGCAGCCTGACGATTCCGGTGCCCGCATGAGTATCGCGGCCCTTGACCTGCTGTTTTACGCGGGCGCCATCCTGATCCTGTTCCTGACCCCCGGCCCGGTCTGGGTGGCCCTGACCGCGCGCGCCATGTCGGGGGGCTTCGGTTCTGCCGCGCCCCTCGCCGTGGGCGTGGCGCTGGGCGACATGCTCTGGCCCTTGGCCGCGATCTTCGGGCTGACATGGATCTTGTCGCTTTACGGCGATTTGCTGGGCCTGATGAAATGGGTCGCCATGGCCATGTTCATCATCATGGGCGTGCAACTGATACGTCACGCGGGTGCCCGCATCTCGACCGACAGCCGCCTGACGCGTCCGGGGCGTTGGGCGGGGTTTCTGGCTGGGGTCAGCGTGATCCTCGCGAACCCCAAGGCGATCTTGTTCTACATGGGCGTGCTGCCGGGCTTTTTTGATCTGAGCCAGATCAACGGGTTGGATATTGCGGCCATTCTGCTGGTCTCTGCCAGTATTCCGATGATGGGCAACCTTCTCTTGGCCTTGGCCATTGACCGCGCCCGCGCGCTGTTGCGCTCTGGTCAGGCCATGGCGCGGGTGAACCGCATCGCGGGCGTTTTGATGATCGCGGTCGGGGTGGTGATCGGCTTCACTTGACGCAAATCATCTTGCGCGACGCAAGAAAAAACCCGGCCTGATTGGCCGGGTTTTATGTTTGTTCAAGGAGGATTGCTTACGCGCTCGGCTCTGGCTCCATCCCGCCATCGCCTTCATCGCGCTTGCGACCGCGGGTTTTCGGGATAGCGGCCACCGACGGGGTGCCGCTGGAATGGCTGTCGGCGTCGTCATCGTCGCGGCCAATCGGTTCGCCCCGCATGACGCGGCCGATTTCCGGGCCGGTGAGCGTCTCGTATTCCAGCAAGCCCTGGGCCAGGTTTTCCAGATGCTCGCGATGCTCGGTCAGGATGCGTTTCGCGGTCTCGTAACCTTCCTCGACCAGTTCGCGCACCTTGTCGTCGATCATCTTCTGGGTAATGCCGGAATGGTTCGACCCGCCGCCATAGCTGCCCAAGTAGCTTTGCTGCTCGTTGGCGTAATCCACATAGCCCAGATCCTTGTCAAAGCCGAACTGCGTGACCATCGCACGGGCGATCTTCGTCACCTGCTGGATGTCGCTTGCCGCCCCCGATGTCACCGCGTCCGGCCCGAAGATCAGCTCTTCCGCGACGCGCCCGCCCATCGCCATGGCGATCTTGGACTTGTATTTGCGGTAGCTGACCGACAACTGGTCGCGTTCCGGCAGCGACAGAACCAGACCCAGCGCACGGCCGCGCGGGATGATGGTCGCCTTGTGGATCGGGTCATGCTCGGGGACATGCAGGCCGACAACGGCGTGACCGGCTTCGTGATAGGCGGTCAGCTTCTTCTCGTCCTCGGTCATGACCATGGACCGACGCTCGGCCCCCATCATGACCTTGTCCTTTGCGTTCTCGAAATCATCCATCGTCACGAAACGACGGTTCGAGCGCGCGGCCATCAGCGCGGCCTCGTTCACAAGGTTCGCAAGGTCAGCGCCCGAGAAGCCCGGCGTGCCGCGTGCAATGATGCGCAGGTCCACATTGGGCCCCAGCGGCACCTTGCGGGCGTGCACACCCAGAATTTTCTCGCGGCCCTTGATGTCGGGGTTCGGCACCTGAACCTGACGGTCGAAACGACCGGGGCGCAGAAGCGCGGGGTCCAGCACGTCGGGGCGGTTGGTGGCCGCGACGATGATGATACCCTCATTGGCCTCAAACCCGTCCATCTCGACCAGAAGCTGGTTCAAAGTCTGTTCGCGTTCGTCATTGCCGCCGCCATAGCCCACGCCACGCGAACGGCCCACGGCGTCGATCTCGTCGATAAAGACGATACAAGGCGCGTTCTTCTTGGCCTGTTCGAACATGTCGCGCACACGGCTTGCGCCGACGCCCACGAACATCTCGACAAAGTCAGAGCCCGAGATGGTGAAGAAGGGCACGCCCGCTTCGCCAGCCACGGCCCGCGCCAGAAGCGTCTTACCGGTGCCCGGAGGGCCGACCAGCAGCGCGCCTTTCGGGATTTTCCCGCCAAGGCGGCTGAATTTCTGCGGGTTGCGCAGGAATTCCACGATCTCTTCCAGATCATCCTTCGCCTCGTCAATGCCGGCCACGTCGTCAAAGGTCACGCGGCCCTGCTTTTCGGTCAGCAGTTTCGCCTTGGACTTGCCGAAGCCCATCGCGCCGCCTTTGCCGCCGCCTTGCATACGGTTCATGAAATAGATCCAGACACCGATCAGCAGCAGGAACGGCAGCCACAGCATGAGCGTGGACATGAAGCCGGATTGCTGTTGCGGCTGGGCTTCGACCGGAATGTCGCGGTCCAACAGGCGCTGGGTCAGCGTGTTGTCGTCGGGGCGAACGGTCGTGTATTGCTGTCCGTCGCTGCCGACAAAGACAATGCGCTCGCCGTCGATCGTCACGCGGCTGACTTCGTTATTGTCAACGCGGCTGATGAAATCCGAATAATTCACGCTGCGCGCAGAGGATGTGCTGCTGCCATTGCTGAACATGTTGAAGAGCATGATCATCAGCAAGAAGAGCACGATCCAAAATGCGAAATTCCGTGCGTTGCCCACGGGCCTCTCCTTTGGTCAGGTCGGCGCGGGTGCGCGCCGTTCTTGTCATTGTTACATAGCGATTGCCCCGCCGCAATCAATGCGCGAGGGGCGATGCAGGCCATTCTGGGGGCAATGCGCGGCATTTTGCCCGGTATTGCGTGGTCAATCCGGCCAGTGGCGCGGCGATTAGCGCTTGGCCGCGCCAAATCGCCGGGCTGGCCAGAAGCGAGTCGCGGGGCAAAAGCCATTTGCTGCGGTCGGTCTGGGCAAGCCCGTCGGCCCCCAGCGCGCGGGTTTCCAGACGCGGTTGCGCAGGCCCGTCCAGTTGCCAGCGCCCGTCCCACGGCCCCGGCGCGGGCGCGCGCAGGTCAGACACCGCCTTCCATTCGCGGGTGATGCGCAGCTGCCCGCGTTCTTGCACCAGCAGGCAGCCATGGAGCGTGGCGCGCGGCGTGGCAAGGGCCGCGCGCAGGGCGGATAGCCTTGGGCGATAGGGCGTGTTGCCCACCCAGCAAAGTGCTGCCGCCGCCAGCCGTTCGCGCGTGTCCTGCGCCAGACCGAAAAGCCCAGCACGGTCGATCAGCAGGTCGCCATGGTCTTCGCGCACCAGATCATGCGCGGCCTGTTGCGCGGCGCGGTCCAGCACCTGTTTTGCCGCGGCCATATGGGCGGCGGTTTCGGCCAACCGGTCCACATCCAGCCCCAGCGTGGCAATGGCCTGACGCGTGCGGACCCGTTCGAAGCTAGCGTCGTCATTGCTGGCGTCCTCGGCCCATTCCCAGCCGAGCGCTGTCAGGTAGGCGCGCAATTCCAAACGCTGAAAGGGAAGAAGCGGGCGCAGCCATGTCAGCCCATGTTGCACGCGGGCCGGGGCCATGCCTGCCAAGCCGTCCACGCCGGACCCGCGCTTCAGCCGCATCAGCAGCGTTTCGGCCTGATCGTCGCGCGTATGGCCCAATGCGATATGCGCGATGCCACGCGCCTTGGCCCAAGCGCCCAGCAGGTCTTGGCGGGCGCGGCGGGCCGCGTCTTGCAGATTGCCCGCGCCGTCCCACGACCAACGCAACACGTCATGCTTTGCGCCAAGCGTCGCGGCGTATCTGGCCACCAGCGCGCATTCCTGCGCGGCCTCTGGGCGCAACCCGTGATCGACCGTTGCCACATGCAGCGTGCAGCCGCGGCGCGCGGCCCAAAGGCTGCACAGGTGCAACAACGCAAGTGAATCCCCGCCGCCCGAGACCGCGATCCCCAGCGCACGGGGCGGTTCATGCAGCACCGCCGCCATGGCGTGATCGAAGCGCTCGGGCAGGTCGGTCGGCGGAAGGTCGGTCAAGGGCAGGAAAGCCGCGCGCGGGCGTCCTCTGCCTGCGTGGCCTCGGCGCTGTTGGCGAAACGCATCCGCAATTCGTCGAACATGGCGCAAGCCTCGGTGGTCTGGTTCAGCCGCCCAAGGCTTTCGCCCAAGCCCAGAAGCGCGCGGGGCGCATCCGCGCCATCCGGCCCGGTCAGATACAGGTTCAGATAGGTGCGCGCGGCATCTGGCTCGCGCCCCAGCGCGCGATAGACCTCGGCCAGTTTCAGGCTGGCCTCTGCCCCAAGCGGCGAGCCGGGATAGGTTTCGATGAATTGCGCGAGCGCCAAAGCCGCGCTGTCGTTCTGCCCGGCATCGGCCATGGCCACGGCGGCGTCGAAGGCCTGCTGCTCGCCCGCCGCAAGCTGCGGCTGGGCGGTGTCGGGGCTTGGCATGGCGCTGCCCGCGCCCGCTTCGGCCGTGGCCCCAAGCGGTGGCGGGGACAGCCCTTCGGTGCTGCCCCCCTCCAGTTCGGTTACGCGGAATTCCAGATCGCCCAAGCGGTTCGACGCTTCGTCGATGGTGCGGCGGATGCGGTATTCCAGTTCTTCGGTGCGGCCCGTCAGGTTCGCCAGCGCCGCTTCCATCCGCGACACGCGGTCCAGAAGCGTGCCGTCATAGCCGGGCTGGCTTGCGGCCTCGCCCGAGGACAACTCGCGCGCCAGATCCGCGACTGCGCCCGTCAGCGCGCCAAGTTCGGCGCGCAATTCGGCAACGGTATCAGCCTGTGCAGGCAGGGCGAACAGGCACAGGACCACGGACAGGGCGCGCAACGTTTTCATGGCTTAGCCCGCGACGCCGCCCGAGACCACGGTCACAGCGCGGCGGTTGATGTTCCAGCAACGCGGCTCTGCACAGGCCTCGACCGGGCGTTCCTTGCCATAGCTGACGGTGCGGATGCGGCTGGCCTCGATCCCCTCGGCGATCAGGAAGCGCTGCACGGTATCGGCGCGGCGCGCGCCGAGCGCCACGTTATACTCGCGCGTTCCGCGTTCGTCGGCATGGCCTTCGATCAGGATCGCGAATTGTGGGTTCGACCGCAGCCATGCGGCCTGTCCTTGCAGCGTGCTGCGGCCCTCTGGTGTCAGTTCTGAACTGTCATCGGTGAAAAACACCCGGTCGCCGATGCGCTGCTGGAAATGCGCGATCGAGCGCGGGTCGTTCGGGTCGCCCAGCGTGCCGGTCGTGATGCCGGTGCCATTGCCGAACCCGTCAAGGCCCGCACCGGCAAAGGTGTCGGGGCGGGGGTTGTTACAAGCCGCCAGCGCAAGGCCAGCCAGCAGAAGCAGGGATTTGGTGGTCAGGTTCATATCGTGTCTGTCCCGTTTTATGGAAGAAGTGGACCCCAGGCCGGATCAGAGGCCGGAGAGGCAAGTGGCACCCGGCGCAGGTTGCGCCCGGATATATCGACCGCGTGCAGGGCCGGATCGCCGCCCTGCGCCTCGCGGGTGAACATGATGACGCGTCCGTTAGGCGCCCAAGTCGGGCCTTCGTCAAGAAAAGAAGCCGTGAGCAGCCGCTCTTCCGACCCGTCAGAACGCATGACCCCGATATGGAAGCGCCCGGCATGAGACTTGGTGAACGCGATCAGATCGCCGCGCGGCGACCAGACCGGCGTGGAATAGCGCCCCTGGCCGAAGCTGATGCGCTGCGCCTCGCCCCCGGTCGCGGGCATGACGTAAATCTGGCTGCTGCCAGAGCGGTCGGATTCAAACGTCAGAAACCGGCCATCGGGCGAGAAACTGGGCGCGGTATCAATCGCGGGCGAATTGGTCAGGCGCACCATCTGCCCAGTGCCAAGGTCGAGCCGGAACAGGTCGGTCGTGCTGCCGATGGCTGCGGAAAACACCAACGCCTGCCCATCCGGCGAGAAGCGCGGAGAGAAGGTCATCGCGCCCGGAATCTCGCCCACAAGCTGCGCTTGGCCCGAGCGCAGATCCATCAGCGCAATGCGCGGGCTGCCGGTCTGGTAGGTGGTATAAACCGCCCGGTCGCCCGCGGGCGAGACGCGCGGCGCAATCACAAGCGAGCGCCCATCCGTTAGCGTGCGGATGTTCTGCCCGTCCTGATCCATGATCGCCAGTTGCTTGGTGCGGTTGTCGCGCGGCCCGGATTCGGCCACGAACACCACCCGGCTGTCGAAATAGCCGCCCTCGCCGGTGATCTGGCTATAGACCGCGTCCGACACCTTGTGGGCCATGCGCCGCCAGTCCTGAATTCCGCCGGCAAATTGCAGCCCCGGCCCCATCTGCTGGCCCGACACCACGTCGAACAGGCGGAACTTCACGGTCAGGCTGCTGCTATTGGCCGCGACCGCGCCCACGATCAGCGCTTGTGCGTTCACCGCGCGCCAATCGGGATAGGACACGCCCGCGTCGAAGCTGGTAATCCGCGCGATATGCGCCTCTGGCGGCACTTCGCGAAACAGGCCCGTGCTGGTCAGGTTCGCGGCCACCACGCGTGCGAGCGCCTCGCCATACTGGCTGCCGCCCGCGTCTTCGGGCACGAATGTCGGCACCGCGAAGGGCATGGGTTCGATCACCCCTTCGGTGATCTGCAAACGCAGGGGCTGGGCTTGCGCGGCGGTGCCAAGGGTCAGCACCAAGGCCAGGAGGGCGGTGAAAAGACGTGTCATCGCAGTCTCATCCCTTCGGGGTTGAATGTGATTTCGACATTGCGCCATGCGTCGTAGCTTTCAGGCGGCAGGCCATAGCCATCGCCCGCGCAACGGATGATCGCGCGGCGCGCGGCCTCGAACGCTTGCGATACCGCACCGTCAGACCCGGCAGAGCTTTCGACCGTGTAGATGCTGCCCTGTTCCGGCATGGCGGCGGGTGTCATGGAAAAGCCCACGGTGATGGTGATCTGCTGCGCTTCGGTCGAGAGCGTGCCGATATTCCAGCATTGCTGAATGGCCAGCCGCAAGCGGTCGGCCTCTGACGCGCTTAGCCCGGCCTGTTGCGGCACGGTCCCGATCCCGGCCAAGCTGTCGGCCAAGGCGGCGGCGACCGCATCGGCCACTTCGCTGGCGACGTCGGTTTCGGGGTCTGCTGCTGGTTCGGGCGCGGGCGCGGGGTCTTCCGCCGGCTCTGGCGTCTCTGCCAGCTCGACCGGGGCGGGGCGTTCGGGCCGTGTGCGCGGGCGCGGGCTGACGGTGGGGGCGGCTGCCGCGCGCTCCAGGCTGTCGGTTTCGGTTTCGGTCGCCTCTGTCACGATTTCGGTCGTGGCCTCTGGCGGGGCGACTTGGTCTTGCTCGGGCAATACGACATCGCCCGGTGCATCGGCACTGGTCTGGGGCTGGGCGGTCAGGTCCACCGTCGCGTCCTCTGGCGGGGCTTCGGTCGGTGTCGGGGCCACACGGTCCACCGGGCGGGGCGCGGGGCGCTCTGCCACGCCGGGGGTGGGCAGAGGCGAAAAGATCGCCCCGGTCGAATCCGGTTCCGGTGCGGGTTCCGGTTGGGGTTCGGGGTCCGGTTCCGGCTGTGGCTCTGGCCGCGGGGGCGGCGGTGTTGGCGCGGGCTCTGGCGCGGGTGTGGGTTCCGGCGCAGGCGCGGGCGGCGCGCTCAGCGCGGCGAACTCGGTCGCGCTGATGAGCGAGACCTCGGCCACCGGGATCTCCAGATCGTTTGACGGCGCATGGAACAGGTCAAACACCAGCACCCAGCCCACAAGGCCAAGATGCAGCACGGCAGAGGCTTTTTGCCCCGTGTCCATACGTCCGACAATGTCGCTCGCTACGCTCATGGCGGCAAATGGCCCCTAGTTGCCTTGCCCGTCAAAGGTCGGGCCGCCCTGTTCCGTGACCAGCCCGATATCGTTGAACCCGCCCGCATTCAGCGCGCCCATCACCTGCACCACGCGTTCATAAGGGATAGACCCGTCAGCACGCAAAAACACCTTGCGGTTGGTGCGCTGCTCCGCAATCGCGCGCAGGCGGGCAATCAGCTCATCCTGTGCGACCTCGGTCGTCATAAGCAAGACCTGCCCATCGGCGGTCAGGGTGATGGACAAAGGTTCCTCTTGTTCTGCCGGAAGCGCGCCTGCCGATGTGCGCGGCAATTCCACCGGCACGCCCACCGTCAGCATGGGGGCCGCGACCATGAAGATAATCAAGAGCACCAGCATCACGTCCACGAAGGGCGTGACGTTGATCTCTGACATCCGGGCCGTGCGCGCGCGCCGTCCGCGCCGCCCCGACCCTTTGGATTTGCCCATCAGTTGCGCGCCCATGTCAGGCAGCGTCCAACTGGCGCGAAAGGATGGTGTTGAATTCGTCCGCGAAGGCCTCGTAGCCCGATAGGATCTCGTCGCTGTCGTCGCTCAGCTTGTTGTAGAAAATGGTCGCTGGGATAGCCGCCAATAGCCCCAGACCCGTGGCCAGCAGAGCCTCTGCAATGCCGGGGGCGACAACGGCAAGGTTGGTCGATTGCGCCAGGGCGATTTCCTCGAACGCGTATTTGATGCCCCAGACCGTGCCGAACAGACCCACGAAGGGGCTGGCCGACCCGACAGAGGCAAGGAATGTCAGACCCCGCGTCAGCTCGCGCCCCTCGCGCGCGATCGCCACATCCATGGACCGGTCGATCCGCGCGACGGCACCGGGGATCAGCGCCCCGTCAGAGCGATGCGAGCGCCGCCATTCCGACATGCCTGCGGCGAACACGCGCTCTGGCGGGGTGGCGGGGTTGGGGCCGATCTGGTCGAACAGCTGGTCCAGCGGTTCGCCCGACCAGAAGGCCGCATCAAAGGCCTCTGCCTCGGCGCGGGCCTGTCGGTAGCGGATGTGTTTCTGGATGATGATCGCCCATGACCAGAAAGAAGCGATGATCAGCGACAGCATCACCAGCTTCACGGTCAGCGTGGCGCGGGCAAAAAGCGCCAGAAGCGAGAAATCGATTTCCTGCGCGGCGGTCAGTGTGGTCGGGTCCATGGTCCTGCTCGGGTTTGGGGGCCGCATCTGACGGCGGCTTTGCGCCAGACCTTACACCAAGACAAGCGGTCTACCAACACGATGGCGTTATACTAGGGGTTTATTCAGCCCTTTTCCGCCGGGTTTTCGGCGAAATGCCGCGTCAAGGCCTCTGGCAGGGGAATGGGGCGGCCCGCATCGCTGATGCACACGAGTGTGACCTCGGCCTCGAACAGCAGTTTCTCGCCCCGCATGACCGCCTGATGCAGCACCAGCCGCGCGCCGGAATGGCTGATATAGCGGGTCTGCACGTCCAAAAGGTCGTCATACACGGCAGGCGCGCGGTAGTCGGCCACAACGCGGCGCACGGCAAAGACACCCCCGCCCTCGGCCTTCAGCCGCCCCTGATCCACCCCCAGCTCGCGCACCCATTCACTGCGCCCGCGTTCGATGAATTTCAGGTAATTCGCGTAATAGACGATCCCGGCCATGTCGGTATCTTCGTAATAGACGCGGATTTGCAGGGTATGGGTCATGGCTCAACTCGTTTGCGTGATCCGCGCCGCCAGGCGCAGCGCGTGGGCGGGATCGGTGGCGACCGCGGGCAGCACCGGGTCATACGCCGCGCGGATCAGTGCGCCGATCTCTGGCCGCAGGATGGTCGTGCCGTTTGCCGTGGCCAGCGCCGAGCGGTCGGTAAAGGCCGTGTCGGACCACAGCAAGATGACCTGCACGGCTTGGCTGAGCGCCAAGGTCTCGGCCGGCACGTCCGACAGCGCCGCGTCCATGCGGATGAACACGAAGGCCGCGCGAATCGCGTTGGCCTCGTCGAACCGAAAGACGCGGTATTGGTTGGCATCGGCTGCTTGCAGGCGCGCGACCAAGGGGCCAAGCCCGTCGACCAAGCGGTCCAGATTGGGCACCTGCAGCAGCTCCGCCCAGTCGCGGAAGAAGAACACCATCAGGTTCGCGCCCAGTTCGGGGTCGGTTTCGGCCATCTTGTGATTGGCGAGTGTCACCACCGCCTCTATCGCGCCCTTGACGGTTTGCAGCGTGGCCTCTTCCACGCCAAAGACCACGGGCACGATGGGACGGCCCCAGCGCGCGCACAGGAATTGCCCGTCCGAGCGGGTGAACAAGGCGGTGACATCTGCAGCTTCCATGGGCGCTCCTTTCACGCCTTGGCATAAGCGCCACAACCCTCGCGCGCAACCCGTCACAAAGGCGTGACAAGGCCCGATGCGCGCCCTATAGCAACAGCGGATCACAAGGGGTTTTCATGCGCTGGGCGTGGGTTATCGGGATTTTCGTCATGCTCTGCGGCCCGGCGCAGGCACAGCTTCGCGCCACGGACGGGCTGGCGGCACTGGAGGCGGGCGATGCACAGGCCGCGCGCGCGATCTGGCAGCCCTTGGCAGAGCGTGGCGATGTTCTGGCCCAGTATAACCTGGGCGTTCTGAACCTGCGCGAGGGCGGCGATGCGCTGGGCTGGTTCACCTTGGCGGCAGAGGCGGGGTATCTGCCCGCGCAGACCGCCGCCGCCGGGCTGTTGGCCGATGCGCAAGACTGGGACGAGGCCGCGCGCTGGTATGCCGCCGCAGCCGGGCAGGGCGATGCCGCCTCTGCCCATAGCCTAGGGTTGCTGCATGATCGCGGGCTTTTGGGCGAGGCCGCTCGTCCCCAAGCCGAACGGTGGTATCGCGCGGCGGCAGAGGCCGGCCATGTGCCCGCGCAATTCGCCCTTGGCGCGCTTTTGACAGAGCGGGGTGCCCCGGAAGCCGCCACATGGTTCCAGCGCGCCGCAGAGGCCGGGCATCTGGAGGCTCAGTTCAACCACGCACGCGCCTTGACCGAGAGCGACCCGGCCGCCGCGCGCGACTGGTATGCGCGGGCCGGTGCGGCAGGCTTTGGGCCTGCGAGCTATAACCTGGCGCTGATGCAGGCGCGCGGGCAGGGCGGGGCGGAAAGCTTTCAGGCCGCGCTGTCTTGGGCGGTGGTCGCGCAAGACCAGGGCTTCGTGCAGGCGGCAACGTTGATCGCGGCGCTGTCAGAGGTGATGACGCCAGAGGCAGAGCGCATGGCGCGCGATGCAGCGGCCGCGTGCCTGACCGATGCGAGCGCTTGCCCGCGCTAGTCTTTCAGCGCGGCGGTCACGATGATCTCCACGCGCAGCGCCTCGCGGGCCAGTTTCGCTTCGCCGCAAGCGCGGGCGGGCGCGTGACCTTCGGGCACCCAAGCGTCCCAGACGGCGTTCATTTCGGCGAAATCGGCCATGTCGGCCAGCCAGATGATCGCTTGCAGGATATGCTCGCGCGACGACCCGGCCTGTTCCAGCAGCGCATCGACGCGTGACAGGCAATCGCGGGTCTGCTCGGCCACGGTCGCGCCTTCGCCCACTTGCCCGCACAGGTAAACCGTCTGGCCGTGAATGACGATCTTGCTCATGCGTTGGCCGGTTTCCATGCGGGTAATCATCTTGGGCGCTCTCCATGATGGGATGTGACCAGACCTGAGTGCCCCCTCCCGGCGCGAAGCGCAAACGAAAACCGGCCCCGAATGCGGGGCCGGCTGCGAGCTTTCGTGGTCAAGCTATGGTCAGGCGGCGTCTGCCTGCACCAGTTTTCCGGTGCTGCCGGTGTCGCGCGTGATCTCGATCTGGCGCGGCTTCAGGGCCTCGGGCAGTTCGCGTTGCAGGTCTATATGCAGCATCCCGTCGGCATGGCTGGCGCCTGTCACGCGCACATGGTCGGCCAGGTGGAAGCGGCGCTCGAAGGCGCGGGTCGCAATGCCGCGATGCAGGTATTCGCGCGGGGTGTCCCCCTCGTCAGAGGTGCGCGCAGTGACCAGAAGCGCGTTTTCCTTCACCTCGACACTTAGGTCATCGGCGCGGAAACCCGCCACGGCCAGCGAAATTCGGTAGCCATTTTCACCCGTCTTTTCAATGTTATAGGGCGGGTAGCTGGGCGATTGTAGGTCGCTGGACAAAACGCGGTCCAGCATTTCGGCCATCTGGTCGAAACCTACAGAGGCACGATAAAGCGGGGTGGGATCAAAACGACGCATAAGCATCCTCCTATGAGCGATGTTGAGCGCGCCTTCCATTCGGACAGGCGCTGATGTCAGTGCCGGGTCCATCATCGGCCCCCGGACAAACCAGATTTGGGAAGCCGTTTTGCGTGTTTCAAGAGGTGCAGTCAGCTCAGGGGCGCAGGAACCTTGCGCCACCGTCCCCGGTCATGCGGCGGGGCTGAAAGGTCGTCCCGCTGCGTGCGGGTGCCTGAATGAAGCGCTGGTCGCGCGCATCGAGCGCGTCGCGCAACAGGTCCAGTTTCGGCCCTAGCGCGACGCCGAAAGACACTTCGCCGACATAAGCACCGCCTTGCGACATGCCCTTGGCCGACACGACCGACACGATCTGTGCGCGCCCGCTCTCCATAGAGAAGACAGGCGACCCGGATGCCCCGAAATCGACCGAACAGGTCATGTAGATCAACCCTTCCGCGCGGCTGTCGAGCACGCGGCACTGGTCTTGCAGCGACGGCGCTTCATGCCGCCCGCGCGCATAAGAAACCACCGCGACTGTATCGCCCCGCGCCGGTTTTTCGCGCACCGCAAAGGGGATGACCCCACGATTGGTGATTGGGTGAACCAGTTCCAGAAGCGCCAGATCGTTGATGACCGTGGCCTCGGTCGCCATGGGCGTGACGCGGTAATCGGGATGCACCACAGAGCGCAGCACGCGCCCCTCTGCCACCGCGCGCCCGTTGCGCCAGCCCGCGCGGAACACGATGCTGGCATCGTCATAGCGCGCGCCCGTGTCGCGGTCGAACAGGCAATGCGCGGCCGTCAGCACCAGCCGTTCCGAGATCAGCGCGCCGGTGCAAAAGCCACTGTCGCCAAGGTCGATGCGCCCGACCGCTTCCCAGCCCTGCGCCGTCAGCCCGCTTTCCAGCGCGGTCAGTGGCTTGTCTTGGGCCATGGCCTGACCGGCAAACAGAAGGGCCATCAGCGAAAGCGCACGCAGGATCAGCATCGTCACTCCGAAAAGACTGGATGCGATAGCGGTAGCCAGCAAGCAAGGCGTGCGCGCGGCGAAACCGTGTCAGTTTTGCGTCAGCGCGCGCGGGCGTGGCCCGCCCGTGGCCCAATCCAGCAATTCGACCGTGTGCACGACCGGGATTTGCGTGCCCCCGCCGATCTGCATCATGCAGCCAATATTGCCCGCCGCGATGACATCGGGCTGCTTTTCTTCCAGCGTCTGCACCTTGCGCGCTTTCAGCTGCCCCGAAATTTCGGGCTGCATCAGGTTGTAGGTGCCGGCCGACCCACAGCACAAATGGCTGTCGCGCGGCTCTGTCACCGTGAAGCCCGCACGTTTCAGCAAATCCTTCGGGTAGGTCTTGATCTGCTGGCCATGTTGCAGTGAACAGGCGGCGTGATAGGCCACTTTCATGTCCTGCTTCGCACCCTTGGGCAGGTCCAGCTTCATCAGCACTTCGCTGACATCCATCGCGATCTCGCTCACGGCCTTGGCTTCTGCGGCCAAGGGCTCGTTGCGGAACATGTGGCCGTAATCCTTCACGGTCGTGCCGCAGCCGCTGGTGTTGATGACGATTGCATCCAAGCCCCCGGCCTGCATTTCGCGATACCATGCGCGGATGTTCTTGGCCGCCGTGGCGTGGCTCTCGCCCGTCTTTCCCATGTGGTGCGTCAGCGCCCCGCAACAGCCTTGGCCGTCCGCGATGACAACTTCGGCCCCAAGGCGGCGCAGCAGGCGGATGGTCGCGTCGTTGATGTCGGTATTCAAGGCACGCTGCGCGCAGCCCGTCATCAGCGCCACGCGCATCTTTTTCGGCGCGTCTGGCGCAAAGACCTGCGGGTCGTCATTGCGGCTGACGGGGGGGATGGTCTTCGGCGCCATTTCCAGCATCGCGCGCAGGCGCGGGTCGGGCATGAGGTGGCGAAACGGCCGCCCGATCTTCGCGCCAAGCAAAGCCAGCCGGAAGCGCCCCGGATAGGGCAGGATCTTGGACAGCACCCAGCGCAGCGCGCGCTCGGTCAGGGGCCGCTTGTAGGTCTGCTCGATATATTCGCGCGCGTGGTCCACCAGATGCATGTAATGCACTCCCGACGGGCAAGTGCTCATGCAGGCAAGGCATGACAGGCAGCGGTCGATATGCTTGACCGTCTTCGCATCCGCCGGGCGGCCCTTTTCCAGCATGTCCTTGATGAGGTAGATGCGCCCGCGCGGGCTGTCCAATTCATCGCCCAGCACGGCATAGGTGGGGCAGGTCGCGGTGCAAAAGCCGCAATGCACGCAGGTGCGCAACACCTCGTTCGACCGCTGGATGGCGGGGTCTTTCAACTGCTCTGGCGCGAAATTGGTCTGCATCTGGATTATCCCATCAGGCCGGGGTTCAGCACCCCGCGCGGATCGAACTTGGCCCGCAGGCCTTGGGAAAGCGCCGCGATCGGCGCTGGTTCAGGGTGGAAAACGGGCAGGCGCGTGCGGGTCGGATCGCTTGCGCGCACCAGCGTTGCGTGGCCTGCGATCGGCCCGATCTTGGCGCGCAGGTCGGTGCCCTCTGCTACCCGCGCCCAGATCAGCCCGCCGCCCCAATCCATCTGGACGGGCGCGCCGATGCGGGCCACCACCGAAGGCGCATCCGATGGTTTGACCGAGATGCGCCAGACATCGCCCGACTGGCCCGCGAAGGCCGTGACATCGCGCAGGCCGCGCCAGAGCGCGACACTGTCTTCTGCCTCCAGAACCTGCCAATCGCCGCCCAGTGCGTCAGCCAAGGCGGATTTGCGGTAGCGGATCTGCTCGGAAAACCCCTCGATGCGCAGGCACACGCGGCCGTCCACGTCGCGCGCCGCTGCGTTCACCTCGTAAGGCGTGCCAAGCGCGTCGGACATGACCCGCACGGCGACTTCGGGGCTTTTCGCATCGCTGACCAGCGTTGCCTGCACCTCGGGCACGGGCAGCAGCTTGAAGCTGCATTCGCTCAACACACCCAGCGTGCCCCAAGACCCGGCCATCAGCTTGACCAGGTCATACCCGGTCACGTTTTTCATCACGCGGCCACCATTTTTCACGATGCGCCCCTGCCCATCGACGAAACGCACGCCGATCAGGCTGTCGCGGCAGGCGCCCACGACAATGCGGCGCGGGCCAGAGGCATTGGCAGCCACCATGCCGCCCACGGTCGGTGTACCCTCAACCCCCAACAGCGCGCGCATGTCCATCGGCTCGAAGGGCAAGCGCTGGTTCTCGGCTGCCAGCGCCGCCTCGACCTCTGCCAAGGGCGTGCCTGCGCCAGCGACCAACGTCAACGCGCCAGGCTCATACAGTGAGATGCCGGACAGGCCGCCCGTCTCCAGAACCTCGCCCGCGCTGGCCGCGCCAAGGCTGCGCGTGCCGCCGCCGCGAATGCGCAACGGCCCGATCGCCCCGCGCACGATCTCTGACAATTCGGTCTCTGTGGCAGGGCGCATGGGCGACCCTCCTTCTCAGGCTGTCTGTTTCATCCTTGCCCCAAATATCCTGGGGGTGAATGGGCGCGTCAGCGCCCAGAGGGGGCAACGCCCCCTTCGCGCATGTTGCGCAAAAGTGGGAACCGGTTTTGCGCAACAAAACATGCGGCCTCGCGTTACGCCGCGCGTCTCGCGGCGCTGGCATCCAGCGGAAAGACCTTGGCGGGGTTCAGCAGCCACTCCGGGTCGAACACGTCCTTGACGGCCATCTGCGCATCCAGATCGTCGGGTGCGAATTGCACGCTCATCAGGTCGCGCTTCTCGATCCCCACGCCATGCTCTCCGGTCAGGCAGCCGCCCACCTCGACACACAGCTTCAGGATTTCCGCGCCGAACGCCTCGCACAGTTCCAGATCGCCCGGCTTGTTCGCATCATACAGGATCAACGGGTGCATGTTGCCGTCGCCCGCGTGGAACACATTGGCCACGCCAAGGCCGAATTCTTTCGACATCTCGCCAATCCGTTTCAGCACATGCGGCAGGCTTGATACCGGGATCGTGCCGTCAAGGCACATGTAATCGGCGATCTGCCCCATCGCGCCGAAGGCCGATTTGCGGCCCAGCCAGATCTTCTTGCTTTCCTCGTCCGACTGGCTTTCGCGCAGCTCGACCGGGTTATGCCGGCGGGCGATCTGCTTGATAAGCCCAAGCTGTTCGTCGATCTCGGCATCCGATCCCTCGACCTCGACGATCAGCAGCGCCTCGCAATCGGGGTATCCGGCATGGGCGAAATCCTCGGTCGCGCGAATGCATGGGCGGTCCATGAATTCGATCGCCACCGGCAGCACGCCCGCCTTGATGATGTCGGACACGCATTCGCCCGCCACTTCGTTGCTGTCGAACCCCATCAGCACAGGGCGCGCGCCTTCGGGTTTGGGCAGGATGCGCAGGGTTGCTTCGGTCACGATGCCAAGCTGGCCTTCCGACCCGCAGATCAGCCCCAGCAGGTCATAGCCCGCCGCGTCCAGATGCGCGCCGCCGATCTCGATCACCTCGCCCGCCATCGTGACCAGCGTCACACCCAGCAGGTTGTTGGTGGTCACGCCGTATTTCAGGCAATGCGCGCCGCCCGAATTCATCGCGATATTGCCCGCAATCGCACAGGCAAGCTGGCTGGACGGGTCGGGCGCATAGAAGAAGCCGTCGCCTTCGACCGCGCCTGTGACGGCGAGGTTGGTGATCCCCGATTGCACGCGGATATAGCGGTCCTCAAGGCTCGTCTCCAGCACCGCGCGCAGCCGCGCGACGCCCAGGATGATCGAATCCTCGGTCGGCAGCGACCCGCCTGCAAGCGAGGTGCCCGATCCGCGCGGCACCACGGGCACGGCTTCCTCGTGGCAGATCTTCATGATCGCCGCGACCTGTTCGGTGCTGTCGGGCAGCACCACGGCCATGGGCAGGCAGCGATACGCGGTCAGCGCGTCGCATTCATAGGCACGCCGTTCCGCTTCGTCCGAGATCAGCGCCTCTGGCGGCAGCACCTCTGCCAGCCGCGCGATCACGCGGTCGCGCTTCGACAGAATCGCCGCATTCGGGATAGGCATTTCCATGATCGGTCCTCCCAGCCGGTATTGGTAAAATATTATTACCAATTTCGTGAATTGCAAGCAAAACCTGTCAGCCCGGTTTGCGCGCGATGAAGTCAATCAGCGCCGACATGCCGACATGGCCGCTGCCTTCCTGAATCTCGCGATCATAGGCACGGCACAGCGCAACCTGCCAGCCGGGAAAAGCGGCGCGCAGCATCGCTTCGGTATACAGGTTTTCAACGGCGCGCGGCCCGCCTGTGCCATAGGCAAGTTGCTCGGGCCGGTAGCCGTGCAGGAACAGCACGCCGCCGGGGCGCAGGCAGGTGGCCATGCGCGCGAACATCGCCGCGCGCGCGGTCGGGCCGGTGAACTGGATGAAGATACCCGCCACAAGGTCGAATGCCCCCGCCCAATCGGCAGGCCAGTCGGCCAACAGGTCCGCCTGCACGAAATCGACCGCAACGCCGCGCGCATTTGCCAATGCCCGTGCCTTTGCCAGCGCAGAGGGTGCGTAGTCGGCTGCGGTCACGTGCATCCCCCGTTCGGCCATGAAAACGGAATTGCGCCCCTCGCCATCGGCAACCGCCAGCGCCCGCGCGCCGGGTGCCAGCCATGCGGCATGATCGCGCAAGGCGGCAGCCGGTTCTGTGCCGAACACGTAGTCGGGGCGGTTGAAACGGTCTTCCCACATGGCGTTTTCCATTGGTTAACAGGGTTTTCCTGCCCTTTTATAGGCAAATCATGGCCCCTGTCCCATTTGCCGCAACGCAGCGATTTAGGCTTGACATTATCTTGCGCCTTTTGCAGGTGTTTAGGCAAGATAATTACGCACCCTTTCCCGGAGGCCAAAATGACCGACCAGCCCGCCAAGCCGCAAAAGGATAAGCCCTGGCTGTTTCGCACCTATGCGGGCCATTCCACGGCCAAGGCCTCTAACGCGCTTTACCGTATGAACCTGTCCAAGGGGCAGACGGGCCTGTCGGTGGCCTTCGATCTGCCCACGCAGACAGGCTATGACAGCGATCATGAACTCTCGAAGGGCGAAGTGGGCAAGGTCGGCGTGCCGGTCTGCCATCTGGGCGATATGCGCCTGCTGTTCGACCAGATCCCGCTGGAGCAGATGAACACCTCCATGACGATCAACGCGACCGCGCCTTGGCTTTTGGCGCTCTATATCGCGGTGGCAGAAGAGCAGGGGGCCGATGTCAGCAAGCTGAACGGCACCGTTCAGAACGATCTTATCAAGGAATACCTGTCGCGCGGTACCTATATCTGTCCGCCCCAGCCGTCGATGCGCATGATTACCGATGTCGCGGCCTATACCCGCGAACATCTGCCCAAATGGAACCCGATGAACGTGTGTTCCTACCACCTGCAAGAAGCGGGGGCCACGCCGCAGCAGGAACTGGCCTTTGCGCTGGCGACCGCTTGCGCGGTGCTGGACGATCTGAAAACCAAGGTTCCGGCGGAACACTTCCCGCAGATGGTCGGGCGCATTTCCTTCTTCGTGAATGCGGGCATTCGCTTCGTGACCGAAATGTGCAAGATGCGCGCCTTCGTGGACCTGTGGGATGAAATCTGCCGCGACCGCTACGGCATTGACGACCCGAAATACCGCCGTTTTCGCTATGGCGTGCAGGTCAACAGCCTTGGCCTGACCGAGCCGCAGCCGGAAAACAACGTCTACCGCATTCTGATCGAAGCGCTGGCGGTCACGCTGTCGAAGAAAGCCCGCTGCCGTGCGCTGCAACTGCCCGCCTGGAACGAGGCGCTGGGCCTGCCGCGCCCATGGGACCAGCAATGGTCGCTGCGCCTGCAACAGGTTCTGGCCTATGAAACCGACCTTCTGGAATATGACGACCTGTTCGACAACAACCCGGCCGTGGACCGCAAAGTGGCCGAGTTGATGGACGGCGCGCGCGAGGAATTGGCCCGCATCGACGAAATGGGCGGCGCGGTCAAAGCCATCGACTACATGAAATCGCGGCTGGTCGAGGCGAATGCCGAACGCATCGCCGGTATAGAAACGGGTGACACCATCGTCGTGGGCGTGAACAAGTTCACCACGACCGAACCCTCGCCGCTGACGACCGGCGAAGACGCGATCATGGTGTCTGACCCCGATGCAGAGGCCGACCAGATCGCTCGCCTGAACGAATGGCGCTCCTCGCGCGACGAGGCTGCCGTGCAAACTGCCCTTGCCGATCTGCGCGCGGCCGCCCGCGATGGTCGCAACGTCATGGCCCCCTCGATTGCCGCCGCGAAAGCGGGTGCCACCACCGGCGAATGGGGCGAAACCGTGCGCGCGGCGTTCGGCCAGTATCGCGGCCCGACCGGCGTGTCGCGCGCGCCCTCGAACCGGACCGAAGGGCTGGAAGACGTGCGCGAAGCCGTCGATGCCGTCAGCGCCAAGCTGGGCCGCAAGCTGAAATTCGTGGTCGGCAAGCCGGGGCTGGACGGCCATTCCAACGGGGCCGAACAGATCGCCGCCCGTGCCCGCGATTGCGGCATGGACATAAGCTACGAAGGCATCCGCCTGACCCCGGCTGAAATCGTCGCCGCCGTGCGCGACGAAGACGCGCATGTCGTGGGCCTGTCCATCCTGTCGGGCAGCCACATCCCGCTCATGGGCGACCTGATGGACCTGATGCGGGCCGAGGGGCTGGGGCATATCCCCGTCATCGTCGGCGGCATCATCCCCGATGACGACGCAGAACGCCTGCGCGCCATGGGTGTGGCCAAGGTCTACACGCCCAAGGATTTCAAACTGAACCAGATCATGATGGACATCGTGGCGCTGGTGGACCGCGAACCCATCGCGGCGGAATAAACGCCCCTTGCCCCGCCGGTGCAGGCGGGGCAATCATGCCCCCCAACACATCAGGGGGTGCGCATGAAACTGGTCAGCTTCAACATCAACGGTATCAAGGCGCGCGGCCCGGCGCTGACCCGCTGGCTGGACGCGGCCAAGCCCGATGTGCTGGTCATGCAGGAAATCAAGTCGGTCGATGAGGCATTTCCGCGCGAGATATTCGAGGAACGCGGCTACCATCTGGAAACCCACGGGCAAAAGGGCTTCAACGGGGTGGCGATTGCGAGCCGTCTGCCGCTACGCGATGTCTCGCGCGGCTTGCCTGGCGACGATTACGATGTGCAGGCCCGCTATATAGAGGTAACGGTCGAGGGGCCGCAGCATAGCCTGCGCGTCTGTGGCCTATACCTCCCCAACGGCAACCCGGTGGAATTGGACGACGCGGGCGCACCAGTGCCGGGGGGCAAATACGCCTATAAACTGGCATGGATGGAGCGCCTGCGCGCGCGGGCAGAGGCTTTGCTGGCCACGGAAACCCCCTTCGTCATGCTGGGCGATTACAACATCATCCCGCAGGCAGAGGACGCGGCACGGCCCAAGGCGTGGGAGACTGACGCGCTCTACCGCCTGCCGTCACGAGAGGCGTTCCGCGCGATCCTGAACCTAGGCCTGACCGACGCTTTGCGCGCCCGCACGCAGGCGCCGGAAAGCTACACCTTCTGGGACTACCAAGCAGGCGCATGGGACCGCAATGACGGCATCCGCATCGACCACATCCTGCTATGCCCCTATGCCGCCGACTGGCTGGTCGAGTGCGGCATAGACCGCGCGGTGCGGGGAGAAGAGAAGCCCTCCGACCATGTGCCGATCTGGGCGGAGATGGGGGTGTGAGGGGTTCCGATGAATGGATAATATAGCCAAAACTATCAGATTTCATTTCTTGGCTTTCCAGCATGATAAGAAGTGCCGTGACGAATATAGTTGAGACGTTAGCATTTAGCTTCCGGAAATCTCAATGATTAGAGTTAAAGCTATGGACCCAGATCGAATTAATCTCACTTCGGATAGAAAACTCTATTTGTGGAAATAGATTGAATAGAAAACCTCGCTTGGAGCATATTAGTAAAAACCTGCGGATTTTTTGGCACAAAATTATTTATATTGGTTAGATATTTTTTTATTCACAAAATTTTGCATGAAGAACCAAAAAAATATGAAAACGATAATGCAAAGAAATAACAAGCATGTACATTGGATTGAACAAGGTATAAAGGACAAAGTGAGCAGGACCAAAATTAGTCCTAGGTCGATAAAAACCCATCGACCGTAGAAGCGGACGATTCCACACTTTTTTGCGAACCCAACTTGATGTTCAATCTGTGCATCGGAAACAATCGCGATGCAATCACTCTTCCTGACGAGTTTTTGCGGCTTCCAGACAATATTTGTCGAGAGCTTGGTCACCCACTGCCTACGCTTTGTTAGCGCCCACCAGCTTGGAGGGCAAAACACTGGGTGCCGATTAGCGCAATGAAAACCTTTCAAGATGATCCGGTACTGTTTTCCTGACAGAGAACATGGTGGATTTTGCTGCTTTGTCAGGTACACCCGACCTTCCGTAAATCCAATGATCCTGCTGCTTGAGATTATTTTTTTAAAGGATTCTTCATCGGTCCAGTGCGATAATTCACGGTGATTCGGATTCTTCACGGGCCCAACTATCTGTGTTCATGACTTGATTATCTTGTTGCTATAATTATAGGATTTTATCCACTTTATACTCAATATATATTTTGAACCGATGTCGAAAATAATTTCAGCATGCGAGTTTTCAAGCGAATTCAGATTTTAAAGTGTCTGTTTTTCGGGACTCCGGCGTCCGCTCAGTATGCGGCTGAGTCGCGTTTAACCCCTGTTGCGAATGCCGAGGTGGTGAAAATGATGAGGCGACATGTGTGACGAAGGTCAGAAAGGCCCGGACAGCAGCTTCCTGTTCGATCTTGCCGTATTCCATTATCTGATTCCTCTCTCCAGACAAAAAGGCCGCAGCATCCGCTGCGGCCTCTCGCTTTCCCTAACCGATCCGCAAAAGATCAGTCGCGGTCCTTGAGCGCGGCGCCCAGGATGTCGCCGAGGCTTGCGCCTGCGTCGGACGACCCGAACTGTTCCACGGCCTCTTTCTCTTCCGCGATCTCGCGCGCCTTGATCGACAGGCCCAGACGGCGGGTCTTGGCGTCTACGCTCGTCACACGCGCGTCGACTTTGTCGCCCACCTGGAAGCGTTCCGGGCGCTGGTCGGCACGGTCGCGGGCCAGGTCCGAGCGGCGGATGAAGGCTTTCATGTCGTTATAGACGACCTCGATGCCGCCATCCTCGATCGAGGTGACTTCGCAGGTCACGACAGAGCCGCGCTTCACGCCTTCGACAGCTTCAGAGAAGTTGTCATTGGCCAGTGCCTTGATGGACAGCGAGATGCGTTCCTTCTCGACATCGACCTCGGAGACCACCGCCTGAACGATATCGCCCTTGCGGTATTCCTGGATCGCGTCTTCGCCGCGCTGGTCCCAGCTCAGGTCGGACAGGTGCACCATGCCGTCGATATCGCCTTCCAGACCCACGAACAGACCGAATTCGGTGATGTTCTTGACCTCGCCCTCGATCTGGGTGCCGGTCGGGTGCTTCTCGGCGAACTGCTCCCACGGGTTGCGCAGGGTCTGCTTCAGGCCCAGCGACACGCGGCGCTTGGCGCTGTCGATTTCCAGCACCATGACTTCCACTTCCTGAGAGGTGGAGACGATCTTGCCGGGGTGCACGTTCTTCTTGGTCCAGCTCATTTCCGAGACATGGACCAGACCCTCGACACCGGCTTCCAGTTCGACGAAGGCGCCGTAATCGGTGATGTTGGTCACGCGGCCCTTGTGGACGGATTCCAGCGGGTAATCGCGCTCGACCGAATCCCACGGATCGGCTTGCAGCTGCTTGATGCCCAGCGAAATGCGGTGCGTGTCCTTGTTGATCTTGATGACCTGCACCTTGATCGTTTCGCCAATGGTGACGACTTCGGACGGGTGGTTGACGCGGCGCCATGCCATGTCGGTGACGTGCAGCAGGCCGTCAACGCCGCCCAGATCGACGAACGCACCGTATTCGGTGATGTTCTTGACCACGCCATCCACGGTCTGACCTTCGGCCAGTTGCGAGATGACCTCGGCGCGCTGTTCGGCGCGGGATTCTTCCAGAATGGCGCGGCGCGACACGACGATATTGCCGCGGCGACGGTCCATTTTCAGGATCTGGAAGGGCTGCTTCAGACCCATCAGCGGGCCGGCATCGCGCACGGGGCGCACATCGACCTGGCTACCCGGCAGGAAGGCCACGGCGCCGCCCAGATCGACGGTGAAGCCACCCTTGACGCGGCCGAAGATCGCGCCTTCGACGCGGGCCTCGTCTGCGTAGGCTTTTTCCAGCTTGTCCCAAGCAGCTTCGCGGCGGGCCTTGTCACGGCTGACAACGGCTTCCCCGCGTGCGTTCTCGACGCGCTCCAGGAAGACCTCGACCTCGTCGCCGACGGCGACGGCGGGGGCTTCACCCGGATTTGCGAATTCTTTCAGATCGACACGGCCTTCCATCTTGTAGCCGACGTCGATGATGGCCTGGCCGGCCTCGATTGCGATGACCTTGCCGGTCACGACACTGCCCTCGGCAGGGGTGTCCATTTCGAGGCTCTCGTTGAGCATTGTCTCGAAGTCTTCCATGGTTGCTTTAGCGCACATTCAGATCAAGTTCCTTTGTTCATGTTGCTGGCCAGACGGTTGACTCCGCCGGTCTTTGGGTTGTCGTCAGGCAGCTTGGCCGACATGTTTTGGACAAAACACAAATCTGGGCCGGTGCAAGCACCCGTCCCTGTCCGGATCACATGCGCGGCCCGTGGGGCCACCTGATTGCGCGTGTCCATAAGCGGTTGGGCGCGCCATGGCAAGGGTTTTGGGGCGGGTTTGGCGGTATTCCGCGGGGGTGGGGCGCAATGAATAACGCCGCGCCCTTGGGGCGCGGCGTAGCATTGTCCGAGCGTCAGGCCGCTTTAGCCCGCCTTGGCCATCGCGGCGGCCGTATCCAGCATCCGGTTCGAGAAGCCCCATTCGTTGTCATACCATGACAGCACCCGCACCATACGCCCTTCCAGAACCTTGGTCTGGTCCAGATGGAAGATGGACGAGCGGGGGTCATGGTTGAAATCCATCGACACATTGGGCTGGTCGGTCACGCCAAGGATGCCCTTCAGCGGGCCATTGCTGGCGGCGGCAACGACGGCGGCGTTCACCTCTTCTTCGGTCACATCGCGCGCGGCCTCGAATGTCAGGTCGACGACCGACACGTTGGGTGTCGGCACACGGATGGCCACGCCATCGAGCTTGCCCGCCAGTTCCGGCAGCACCAGACCCACGGCCTTGGCGGCACCGGTGCTGGTGGGGATCATGCTCATGGCTGCGGCGCGGGCGCGATACATGTCCTTGTGCATGGCATCCAGCGTGGGCTGGTCGCCCGTATAGCTGTGGATCGTGGTCATGAAGCCGCGCGAAATGCCCACGGCGTCATTCAGCACCTTGGCCACGGGCGACAGGCAGTTCGTGGTGCACGACCCGTTCGACACGATCTTGTCGCCCGCCGTAAGGCTGTCATGGTTCACGCCGTAAACGATGGTCTTGTCGGCCCCTTTCGACGGGGCCGAAACCAGCACCTTGCCAGCCTTGCCCAGATGCACCTTGGCCTTGTCGGCATCGGTGAAGATGCCGGTGCATTCCAGAACGATGTCGATATCGTCCCAAGGCAGGTTTGCCGGGTCACGCTCTGCGGTGATCTTGATCGGGCCACGGCCCACGTCGATCGTGCCGTCGCCCACCGTCACCTCGGTCGGGAAGCGGCCATGAACGCTGTCGAAACGCAGCAGATGCGCGATGCTCTCGACCGGGCCAAGGTCGTTGATCGCCACGATCTCCAGATCGTCGCGGCCCTGTTCCACCAATGCGCGCAGCACCAGCCGCCCGATCCGGCCAAAGCCGTTGATTGCAAGACGTGTGGTCATGGCAGTCCCTCCGATTGTGTTGCGTTTGCGCTAACATGAAAGCGCTGCGAAAATCAAGCGGGCAGAATGGCGCGGGATCAGCAGGTTTCGCAGCCTTGCGCGCGCGTGGGGGCAGAGGGCTGGTAGCCGTCGCGGATCAGCCGCGTGATGCCGCCCTGAATGTCGATCACCGGCTGCTCCAACCGCTCGGCCAAGGCGCGCGCGGCAATGTTGGTGCGGTTGCCGGTGCGGCAGATCAGGGCCACGGGGCGCCCGTCAAGCTGGGGTGCCAGCGCCTCGAGGAACGCTTCCGGCGTGTCGAAATACTCATAGGTCAGCAAATGGGCATTCGGCAGAACGCCGGTCTGCTGCCACTCCTCGGGGCGGCGAATATCGACCAGCAGCACATCCGCCGCCTCCAGCTCTGCCGCCGTGGGCTGGGCGACATAATGTTGTTGCGCAAACGCCGGGTTGCCAAGGCCAAGAAACGTGACAAGGGCTAGGATGACAAGGCGCATGATCTCTCCGGGGTCAGTTGGCGGTGGCGCGCGCATGGGTGCGCCGGATCGCATCTGCCACATCTTCGGGCCGCGCGTGATGCGGCATATGGCCCACGCCGGGCAGGATGGTCAGCTTGGCATTGTCCAGCGTATCCGCCATGCGTTGCGAATGAAAGGACAGGCCCACGGTCGTATCTTGGTCGCCATGGACGATCTCGATAGGCATCTCCAGCGCTGGGTAGCCGCCCGACATCGCCTCGACATAGCCCTTCAGGCTGTCGACCTGCTTCGCGTTCAGCGAAAGCTGGCTGGCGCGCAGTGTCAGGTCATAGCCCAGATGGTCCATGTAGCCCTCTGGCACCGGGTTGGGGGCAAAGACACCCTCCAGGCTGTTTTGCACCGCAGCGCGCGGCGCAAGCCCCGCCACAAGGGGCAGGATCACGTTTTGCCCCAGCCAAGACGCCGATAGCTGATACCACAGCCCCAATTCGCCCGGCCACGGATAGACGGCGGGGGCCAGCAGCGTCAGACCCGCCACGTCATCGGGTGCTTGCAAGGCCCATGCCATCGCAACCGCGCCGCCATAGGAATGGCCCAGCACGATCGGGCGCTCGACGCCAAGTTCCGCCACCGCGTCGCGCAGGATCGAGGCCTGTGCAAGCGGGCTTTGCGGGCCGCCGAACGGGTCGGAATGGCCAAAGCCGGGGCGGTCCAGCGCGATCACGCGGAACTCTTGCGCCATGCGACCGGCCAAGTCGAAGGTAAAATCGCGCGCATTGCCATTCGCGCCGTGGATCAGCACCAGATCCGGCCCTTGCCCCTGCACGACCGCGTGAACGCGCCCGCCGTCAAGCGCCACGAAGGCGCCTTGGGGCGGGGACTGGACCGTATCGGCGGCTTGCGCGCAGGCCATGGTCGTCGCGGCCAATGCCGAGAAAAGGGCGGCCTTACCGGCCAATCTGGTCAATATCATAGGGCGTTGTCTGGTAAATCTGGTTGATCCAGTTACCATATAGAAGATGCGCGTGGCTTCTCCAGCGATTGAGCGGCATCCGCGCGGGATTGTCATCCGGGTAATAGTTGCGCGGCACGTTGATGGCTTTGCCTGCCTCTACGTCGCGGTCGTATTCTTCCTTCAACGTGGTGCTGTCATACTCGAAATGGTTCAGGATCATCAGCGCCCGGTGCGCGGGGTCTTCGATCAGCGCGGGGCCAACCTCGTCAGAGGCGATCAGGGTTTGCAAGCCCGGCACGGCATCGACCTCTGGCTGGCGCAGTTCCGTCCAGCGGCTGACCGGGATCAGTACATCGTCAGAGAACCCGCGCAGATAGGGCGAGGCGGGGGCGAGGTTGCGGTGCCGGAAACAGCCAAACGCCTTTTCCGCCAGCATGTGCTTTTGCACGCGGTGGAAATGCCACAACATCGCCATGCCACCCCAGCAGACCCCGAACGTGTGATGCACATGCGTCTGGGTCCAGTCGAACACCTCTGTCAGCTCGTCCCAATAGGTGACATCGTTGTAATCCAGATGCTCGATCGGCGCGCCGGTGATGATAAGGCCGTCGAATTTCTCGTCCTTGACGTCGGCAAAGGGGCGGTAGAATTCTTCCATATGCTCGGCGGCAGTGGTCTTGGTTTCGTGCTCTGTCATGCGGATGAGCGACAGCTCGATCTGCAAGGGCGTGGCCCCGATCAGGCGCGCGAACTGGTTTTCCGTCTGGATCTTCTTGGGCATCAGGTTCAGCAAACCGATGCGCAGGGGCCGGATGTCTTGCCGCGAGGCTGCGCTGTCCGACATCACCATCACCCCTTCGCGCGAGAGCACGTCAAAGGCAGGCAGGGTTTCGGGCAGTTTGATGGGCATCTGTCTTAGTCCAGCTTGGTCGCAATCAAGGTGTTGAAACTATCGCAATCGGTGATCTTGGCCACTTCTTCGGCGGTGACGGTCACGCCCCATGTTTCGGCCATGGCGCGGTAGCGCGGTGCGCGGTGCGCAAGCGCGCGGGCATAGGTCCAGCGCACGAAGGCGTCGGGATCGACCTTGTCCTCTGGCTGGCCGGTTTGCGACAGGTAGTCGGCCCAGGCCGCGTGCAGGAAATCGGGCTGGTAATACATGGGCTTGGGCGCGCGGTCGAAACGGCGGATCAGTTCCGCCGTGTGGGCGTCCGACCCTTCGATCCAGACGGGCAGCACATGGTCGGCCAACTCGGTCATCAGCGCATCCCCTTTGTCGAACGGGTCGATCACCTCGCAGATGGACCCGCCGGTGTCGCAGACGAAATTGCGGTAGCCGTAGAGCTCTTTGGCGCGTGCGATAAAGGGCACGGTGTCACGCAGCGCCGCGATTTCGGCGGCGCGGTGCTGGTCTTGGCGGCGCATGTATTCGTCGAAGGGCAGCCCGCCTTTGTCCGGATCGCCCGGCTTGCCCAGATAGGTCGAGAGCGGCGCCAAGTTGTCAAAGGTGATGTTCGACGAGATATAGACCGAATCCGTCAGCAGAAGCTCGCGCAGCAGCGGCACGCGCATGGCTTCGCGCTTGAAATTGTCGGCGATGTATTCGCCCATGTAGCGCGTGCCGATGCGGTAATCGACCGAGTAGTGGAACCAGTCGCCGCCCTCGCGCAACAGCTTCGCCAGATGCGTCTTGCCCAAGCCCGACATGCCAAACAGCATGACGCGGCGCTCGGTGGCGTTGGTCCAGTCGCGGGCAGAGGGCAGGGGCATGGGTCAGGTCCACTTGCGGGGGGCGTGGCCTAGCTAGACCCAAGGCGCGCGCGCGTCAATCAAACCCGTTGGGCGCAGGCCCAAGAAAAAACCCCGCCCGCACAAAGCGGACGGGGCCGAAGATACTAAAACGCACGTCACTCAGAAACGGAAACCGACGCGGATACCGGCCCCAATGGTCGAGTTATCGTCGAAATTGCTGCCCAGCGTGGTGGTGGCCTGACCGATGCGGGAATACTGGATGCCCCCGCTGATGGTCACGGCGTCGCGCGTGTAGGACAGGCCCACACCGATGGAGTTGCGCTTGCCGATCGGGCCAAGGTTGCTGGTCGGGTTGCCGGTGCCGGTGTCATGCGACAGGCTGAGCGAGCCGGACCAAGTGTCGTTGAACTTGCGGCCCACGCCCAGCGTGTAGGTCATGGAGTTCTTCGGGTAGGACACGATGTTGATGCCCAGTGCCGGCGCGGGGATCACGAAGTCTTTCCAGTGCACCCAGCGCACAGAGCCGAAGACCAGCGTGTTCTCTGCCACACCCGAGCGGAAATCCAGGGTCAGCGATTCCGGGATCTTGGTGCTGAAGGTCGTGGCCGGAAGCGGCACACCGCCGAAGGTTTCGCGCACGTCGAAATCATGCTTCACCGCCGAGTTGTAGGTCAGCGACACGCGCAGCGCGATCTCGGGCTTTTCATAGGCGACACCCAGCATGTAGCCAAAGGCCTGATCGGTGTTGCTGCTCAGCGTGTAGGGTGCGGGAATGATCGGCGGCAGCGCCGGAATGGCAACCGCGCCGCTGGTCCAGACAGAGCGGATACCGGCATAGGCCGAGAAGCCGCCATCGAACTTGTAGCGCAGCATGGCGGTCAGCGCGGTGCTCTTGATCTCGCCGCTCAGGCCCGTCAGCGCAGACCCGACCGGATAAAGCACATCCGCCCCGATGGGCTGGTCCAGCGTGATCGCATAGGCCCAGTTGTCGCCCAAATCGGCCTTGTAGCCAATCGACCCGGTGAAGAAGCTGTTCGCGATGTTGCCGGTGGGGAACCTGCCCAGCAGCGGCGAGGTCACGCCTTCAACCTTGGGGCTTGCGTAGCTTGCGCCGAATTCCAGGTAGCGGCCTTCCTCGAACAGGATGGAAATCGGCTGTGTCGAGCGCTCGACGCCGCCCGCAAGGGCAGGGGCCGCCGCGACAGAGGCCGTGAGCGCAAGAATGACGTTCCGCATGTGTGATCCTCCCAGATCCGGCGCGCCCTCCGCGCACCGTCATGTGACATTTGTTTGACACATGCCACCAACCACACGGGCTTGTCATTTTTTACTTTAGGTCAACTCTTGTGCAACGTGGCGTTACGTTGCCCAAAAGCCACGCAAACCGTCCCAGAAGCCGCTATTGCGGCACCAGCGTGATGACACCGATCGTGCCCGCGCGCGCCAGATCGGGGTCGAGCGTCATCGGGATGTATTCGCCGCGCCGCCACAGGTCGCCCAGATCGTCATAATGCCGCGACAGCGGGTGCCCCGATTGCCCGGTCGAGATGATGAAGACAGAGCTTTCCGGGTCGACAAAATCATAGACCCCGCGATAGACCGGCCCCATGACATTGGCGAAAGGCTCGTCGCCCAAACCCGCCGCGCGCCCCATGTTCAGCGTATGATCGCCACCGGATGTGGATTGCCGGATATTCACGACAAAGCGCAGCATCGACGCATCGCGCAGCACCGGGTGGTCATGGCGCGCGATATGCGCGTCGCCCCAGCGCCAGCTTTCCAGATTGTCGCCAAAGCGTTCCGACAGGCGCAGCAGCGCGTCATCCAGCGCAACCAGTGCCATGTCATCGCAGGTTTCCGTGACAGAGGATTGGATGATGTCGCACCACGCCCCCGCGCCTTGCTGGTCGCGGAACACGCGCGCCACGAAAGCCGGGTCCATATGGGTGAATTCATCGGCCAATGGCCCAAGCTCGTCGCGGATCAGCCGCTCTTGCAGGGCCCGCATCCATGCCGTGTAGATCAGCGGCTCTGGCAGATGCTCGTTCATCTCGCCATTCCACTCGGCCAGCAGCCGCAGGGCGCGCTGGCGGGTATGGGCGCGGGTGCCCTCTGGCGCGGCATCGCCAGAGAACCACAGGTTCGCGGCCACCAGCGGCAGCAGCGCGCGCGCGGCGGGGCTGACGGTGTCAAGCTGCGCCTCGATGAAGCTGTCGCGCGTGTGCACGCTGCGCGCCTGCACCAGATGACCCAAACGTTCGATCCGCTGGCTGTCGCCCCAGTCATGGCCCACATGCAGCGGGAAGGGGCGGTCCAGCAATTGGTTATTAGTGTTCAGCAAGATGCCCGCTTCCGGGTCGGTAAAGCTGGGATTGGCGGAATAGGGCAGGGTGCCCAACCACCGGTTTTCCGCCTGCCAGCCGGGGGCGGGCATATGGCCTTGGGTGAGCGAGTCTGCGCTACGGCGGGGCAGGCGGCCAATGGTCTGCATGGCAATGCGCCCCGGCTCTGCCAGCATCAGGTTCTGCGCGGGTGCCACGAAATCCGCGCCCGCCGCGATGGCCGCATCCAGCGTTTGCGCGCGCATCAACCCCATCAGGGCGGTGATCGAGCGATCCTCGGGCAAGAGCGCCGTCCAGCCCAAGGTCGCCACATGGCCCGGCGGGGTGACGCTTGCCAGATCGAACAGGCCGCCGGACAGCACCGGGCCGTTCTGCGACCAGCGCAGGGTCAGCGTGACCGGGTCTTCGTCCTTGATGCGGATGATCGAGCCACGGCTCTCAAACGTCGCCCAGCCCTCTGGCGTGCGGTATTGCGTGGGGTCGGCCGGGTTCAACTCTTCCAGAAACAGGTCGCTGTCATCGACGAAGGCCGCGCCCATGCCCCAGCCCAGATTGGGCGAACGGCCCGACAGCACCACCGGCACACCCGGCACAGTCGCCCCGATCACGCCGCCGCTTTGCAGCTCCAGCCGGGCCAGATACATCATGGACGGGGCTGAAAGCGGCGCTTGCGGGCTATGCGCCAGAAGCGCGCCGTCTGTGGCCGCGCGGGCGGGTGCGGCGGCAAAACTGGCCGAGGCCGTGCGCAGTTCCGGCAGCGGCAACATGTCGAACGGGTCGGCCTCTGGCGCAGAGATCACACCGCGCGGCACGCCGGGAAAGATGCGGCCGTAATCGGGCAGCATCGCCGCGCTATCCGACATGACATCGGGCAGAACGCCGCTCAGCCCTGTCCCCTCCAGCGCAAGCGACAGGCGCGCACGCCGAACCTCGCGGGCGATCTGGGTGTTCTGCTGCACTGCCATCAGCTTCAGGATGGCTATGCTGTCGGCGGGCTGCCAGAGCGGCATTTCCGCGTCGAACAGGAAGAATTCCGGCGCACCACGCCCCTGCGCGCCCTCGTTCACCTCGATCAGCCACGCATTCACCCCATCGGCATAGGCGGCCAGCGCCGCCTGCGTGGGCGCGTCCTGTGCCGCCACCGCATCGCGCGACAGGGTGTATAGGTCCAGCCGCCGCATCAGCTCGTCCACGCGCAGGGTCGAGCGCCCGAACATTTCCGACAGGCGACCCTGGGCCATGCGCCGCGACATTTGCATCTGCCAGAAGCGGTCCTGCGCATGGGCATAGCCCAGCCCGAAGAACACATCGGCGTCACGCACCCCGAAGATATGCGGCACCGCATGGGTGTTGCGCACGATCTCGACCGGGGCGGAAATACCCTCGACCACGCGCCGCCCGTCATAATCGGGCAAGGACCGCGAGGCGAAGAAATACACGCCGACAAGGGCCAGAAGCGCGATCAGCGCCAGGCCTAGGAACATCCTGACCAGCCATCGAAACAGGGTAAACATTGGCACGGGGCGTCAGAGCTTTACTTTTGGCGTTGCGTTGGGGCTGATAGGTATGCCCCATGCACGGGAAGCGCAATCGTTAGAACATCGGCTGCGCGATCACAAGAATTCGAGAGGGAGAGAGACTATGGCGAAACTGGCATTCCTTGGCCTTGGCGTAATGGGCGGCCCCATGGCGGGCCATCTGGCAAAAGCGGGCCACGAGGTGACGGTTTATAACCGCACGACCGCCAAGGCCGAAGCTTGGGCCAAGGAACATGGCGGCGCTTGGGCCGCGACCCCGGCCAAGGCGGCCGAAGGGGCCGCGTTCGTCATGGCCTGTGTCGGCAATGACGACGACCTGCGCAGCGTCTGCACCGGCCCCGACGGCGCCTTCGCGGGCATGACCAAGGGCGCGATCTTCGTCGATCACACCACCGTCTCGGCCCAAGTCACGCGCGAGATGAACCAAGCCGCCGCCGATCTGGGTCTGGGCTTTGTCGATGCGCCCGTCTCTGGCGGGCAGGCGGGTGCTGAAAATGGCGTTCTGTCCATCATGTGCGGGGGCGACGCCGCGCAGTATGCCAGTGCAGAGCCGATCATGGCCGCCTATGCCCGCGTGTGCAAACGCATGGGCGAGAGCGGCGCGGGCCAGACCGCCAAGATGATGAACCAGATTTGCATCGCGGGCCTTGTGCAAGGCTTGGCCGAAGCCCTGCATTTCGGCGAGAAAGCCGGCATGGATGGCCGCGCCGTGATCGAGGTTATCAGCCAGGGCGCTGCCGGATCATGGCAAATGGCCAACCGCCACGGCACCATGCTGGATGGCGAATTCAACCACGGCTTCGCGGTGGACTGGATGCGCAAGGATCTGGCCATCTGCCTTGCCGCCGCCGATGACGTGGGCGCGTCCCTGCCCGTGACCGCGCTTGTGGACCAGTTCTACAAAGAGGTTCAGCAAATGGGTGGCGGACGTTGGGACACGTCCAGCCTGATCGAACGGCTGCGCAAACTGGGGGGCGCGTGATGCTCTACGCGCTTGGCGACCGCCGCCCCACCTTGCCCGAGGATGGCGACTATTGGGTCGCCCCCGGCTGCCACCTGATCGGCGACATCGTGCTCCACAAGGGCGCGTCGGTGTGGTTCAACTGCACGCTGCGCGGCGATAATGAGGCGATTGTTGTGGGCACAGGCAGCAACATTCAGGAAAACTGCGTGCTGCACACCGATATGGGCTATCCGCTGGTGATTGGTGCCAATTGCACCATCGGGCACAAGGCGATGCTGCATGGCTGCATCATCGGCGACGGGTCGCTCATCGGGATGGGGGCCACGGTGCTGAACGGCGCACGCATCGGGCGCGGCTGCCTGATCGGCGCGGGCGCGTTGGTGACAGAGGGGAAAGAGATCCCCGACGGATCACTGGTGATGGGCTCGCCCGGCCGCGTGGTGCGGCAGTTGGACGAGGCCGCGCAGGTGAAGCTTCTGAAGTCGGCGGAAGGCTACCGCGCCAACATGGCCCGCTTCAAGGCGGGGCTGGTGGCGGTGGAGTAGGCTGTGCGGGCAGAGGAAATTGAAGATGCTGCTAGCATTCTTGCTTGGCTGACCGCCCTTCCCCAAGGGACGGCGGAAGAGCGAGAAACCGCGCGACGATGGGCAATTGTAATTGCCCATCGTGCTGCTCTTCGGTGCCTTCCAACTTATCTCGATTACGTTCTGTCTGCTTCGAAAAACGATAGTGGCGATGAAATCATCAAAGCGTTTCGTGCGTTGATAGTTTCTTCGTGTTCGTCTTTCTTCGGGGAAGAGGATGTTCGACGATCCGCAAGAGCCGTTAA
Organism: Roseibaca sp. Y0-43; assembly: GCF_020667835.1. Taxonomy (GTDB): domain Bacteria; phylum Pseudomonadota; class Alphaproteobacteria; order Rhodobacterales; family Rhodobacteraceae; genus Roseinatronobacter. The sequence goes on along the minus strand of NZ_JAFMPR010000001.1, from coordinate 175,619 downwards.
TTTTGAAGGTGAACCGGTCGCTCCCGGGCTTGCGGCGAAAGCTGCTGCCCAGCAAGCGTGCGCTGCGGTGTACGCGCTTCCCCCGTGGCTCCCTGTGCAACGTTCGATAGAATTTTCTTGCTATCCATTTTTTGAGCAAATCCCGGGGCGTGCGTTCCGATATGATGCAACGATCATTGAGTATGCCTCGGACCCTGATTGTTACAGTCTCTGGCCGGGAGATGAAGAATTCTCTGATTTCTGGCAGGACCGAAACCCGCTTCTTTCAAAGTGGCACGAGAATGTTAGTCCAAAACTGTTGGATATGCACGAAGGCTGGCGGTTTTGGGTGAATTGGTATGAAGCATCTCTTTACGGAGTCCCGTTTGGGACAAACATGAACGGAGCAATACCCGCTCATTATAAGGACCATCAGACTTGGAGAGATCACGCCAAGCTGGCGTTAAAAATCGCCCTCATCGACCCCGCCGACTGGGACAAAGGCGCCGACCACGTCAACGCGCTGATCCAGCGGATTGTCGAGCAGCACAACCTCGCCAAAGATGCCCGCGCGTTGAAAGAGGAAATCGCGCTACTCAAAGAACGCCTGCAATCCGTCGAGCATCGCAGCCACAACAACCCGCCCGAATTGGTCGATGAAACGGTTGCCGCGCAAAAAGAAGTGACGATCATCTGGGCAGCGCTGGACGAGGCGGAGCAAGAACTCGAAAGGCCCGACCCTGACCCAACTGTCTTGGAGCAGATCGGGCGCAAGCTGCTCGTCGCGGCCAAAGCAATTGGCGCTTACTGTGCTTCCTTGGCCGATGTTGTGGTAAAAAAGGTGGTTGCGACGGGTGCGGTGGGTCTTACGGGTTTGTATCTGGCTGAAAACGCGGAGAGCATCGCACTATTCGCAGAAAGGCTATCGCAATTCGCCAAATCCTTGGGCGCACCCTAACCCCCTTCATCTTGCCCCAAATACTCACCCTCCCGCGGCACCACCAAAACGCGACCGCCTCGCCCATCTGGACACCCCCCGCAACCTGCGCTACGCCCTCCACATGCAACCCGACCAGATCGCCATACGCGGCCAACTCACCCCGAACCGTCCGCTCGACAGCCTGACATGGCTGCGCGTGGGTGGGCCTGCGGATTGGTTGTTTCAGCCTGTGGACGAGGATGATCTGGCCGATTTCCTGCGCCAGCTTGCGCCCGAGATACTGTTGTTTCCCATGGGCGTCGGCTCCAACCTCATCGTGCGCGATGGGGGTATCCGGGCAGTGGTGATCCGGCTGGGCCGCGGCTTCAACGGGATCGAGATCGGCGAGACGATCACAGCCGGTGCCGCAGCGCTCGATGCGCATGTCGCCCGCAAGGCCGCCGATGCGGGGCGCGATCTGACCTTCCTGCGCACCATTCCCGGCAGTATAGGGGGGGCTGTGCGGATGAATGCGGGGTGTTACGGCTCCTACGTCAAAGACCACCTGATCGAGATCACCGCCATAGACCGCGCGGGCGCGCGCCATGTCATCCCGGCGGACGCGCTTAACCTGCAATACCGCCAATCCGACTTGCCAGAGGGCATGGTCGTCACCCAGGCCCGCTTTCATGCGCTCGCGGGCGACCCCGCCACCCTTCATGCCCGCATGGAAGAGCAACTCGCCAAGCGCGACGCGACGCAACCCACGAAGGACCGCAGCGCAGGCTCGACCTTTCGCAACCCGGCCGGGTTTTCCTCGACCGGCCAAGCGGATGACAGCCACGAGCTGAAAGCGTGGAAGGTGATCGACGATGCGGGGCTGCGTGGGGCAAAGCTTGGCGGCGCGCAGATGTCGCCCAAGCACCCGAATTTTCTGGTCAACACCGGTGGCGCATCGGCCACGGAACTGGAAGCCTTGGGCGAAGAAGTGCGAAAAAGGGTTTTCCAAACCAGCGGCCATTCGCTACACTGGGAAATCATGCGTGTGGGCGAAGCAGGCCCGCAAGCAGACTTGCCACCGTTGCAAACAAACGGGGCAGGGGCAGAATAACGCCCTGAAAACAGGGCATAACAGGCAACGGAATTGGGCATGTCGAGCAGGGCAGCCCCCCGTATATGTGTTTTGAAAGGCGGACTCTCGGCCGAGCGCGAGGTGTCTTTGTCTTCCGGGCACGAATGCGCGAAGGCGCTGCGGGTGGCAGGATTCGAGGTGATCGAACTGGACGCGCGCGGCGATCTCGTGCAGCGCCTGATAGAGATTGCGCCGGACGTGGTGTTCAACGCGCTGCATGGCCGGTTCGGCGAAGATGGCTGTGTGCAGGGCATTTTAGAATGGCTGCGCATCCCTTACACGCATTCGGGTGTTCTGGCCTCGGCCCTGGCGATGGACAAGGCGCGGGCGAAAGCGGCCTTTGTGGGCGCGGGGCTGCCCGTGGTCGAAAGCCGTATCGCCCCCAAGGCAGAGGTGATGGCGGCGCATCTGCTGCCGCCGCCCTATGTGGTGAAACCGAATAACGAAGGGTCGTCCGTCGGCGTCTATCTGGTGCAGGAGGGAGCAAATTCGCCGCCGCGCTTGTCCGACCAGATGCCCGCCGAGGTGATGGTCGAAGCCTTCGCGCCGGGCCGCGAGATGACCACGACCGTGCTGGGCGACCGCGCGCTGACTGTCACCGACATTCTGACCGATGGCTGGTATGATTACGACGCGAAATACAAGCCCGGCGGCTCGCGCCATGTTCTGCCAGCCGATCTGCCGCAAGACATTTTCGACGCCTGCATGGACTATGCCCTGCGCGCGCACAAGGCGCTGGGCTGCCGGGGCGTCAGCCGCACCGATTTCCGTTGGGACGAGGAGAAAGGGCTGGACGGGCTGATCCTGCTGGAAACCAACACCCAGCCCGGTATGACGCCCACCTCGCTTGTGCCCGAGCAGGCCGCGCATTGTGGCATCGCTTTCTCGGACCTGTGCCGCTTATTGGTCGAGGATGCGTCATGCGACCGATAAGGCACGATCTGGACGGTGGCAGCGCGCCGGTTTCCGCCTTGGCGCCCGAGCAATCCTTCTGGGACCATCTTGGTGCCACGCGCGCCGCCGAATACGCGCAAGAGGACATTCTGGACCTGTGCCCAGAGCCCACAGCGCCCCGTCAGCCCGCGCCCGCCCCGGCAGAGGCCGCCGAGAGTGTCGCGCAGACCCCCGGTGTCCTGCCCATGGGCGTGCCCGCCCCGATCCTTGGCGGCGAACATGCCTTGCCCGCCGGCGTGGCCTTTGGCCCGGACGCGTTCGAGGGTGTCGCGGCGCAATGGGCGCAGATGCGACCGGTCGCGCCGGAACCCGCCCGCAAGCCCATATCGGCCGCACAAACCCGGCGCGCCAAGATCTCTTACCGGTTGCAGCGCATCTGGCTGACGCCGTTTTACCGCGGGCTCATCACGCGCGGATTGCCGGCCTTGCTGATGGTGGCCTGTCTGGCTTTGGTGCTGTCGAACCCGCAAAACCGGCTGCAAATCGCGCTTTGGGGCGAGGCGCTCTATTCCTCGGTGGTGGACCGTCCCGGTTTCATGGTGACATCCGTGCAGATTTCGCCCGTCGCGCCAGAGCTGGAGCGCTCTATCCGCGCAAGGCTGGCCGACGAGCTGCCGCAATCCTCGTTCCGGCTGGACCTGCCTGCCTTGCGCGCAGAGATCGAGGCCTATGACTCGGTTGCCGAGGCTTCCCTGCGGTTGGGCGCGGGGGGCGAGATGATCGTGACCATCCGTGAACGCGCGCCGGTCGTGGTCTGGCATTCCGGCACGGAGCGGCAATTGCTGGATCTTGACGGCCACCGCGTGGCCATACTGGCCCCGAACGCGCAGGTGCCCGCGTTGCCGCTGATCGCGGGCGACGGCGCGCAGGGCCATGTCCGCGAGGCCTTGGCGCTTCTGGATGCCGCCCAGCCCTTGGGCGAACGCCTGCGCGGGTTGGTCCGCGTGGGCGAACGGCGCTGGGACGTGGTGCTAGACCGCGACCAGCGCATTCGCCTGCCCGAACAAGGGGCCATGCAGGCGCTGGAGCGCGCGCTGGCCCTGGACGACGCGCAAGACCTACTGGCCCGCGATGTGCTGTCGGTCGATCTGCGCAACCCCACCCGCCCGGTTTTGCATGTCAGCCAGGGCGCGATCGAAACGATGCGCGCCATCCGGCTTAACCCATCGGAGGTTTCCCAGTGATTCCTGATCCTTACGCATCCCAACGTGCCATGCGCCAAATGCGGCGCGCAGCCATTCAGCGCGGTGTGATCGGCGTGATCGACATTGGCACCTACAAGGTGGCCGCGCTGGTTCTGAAGCTGGAACAGCCCAACTCTTCACGCGCGCCCGGCATTGGCAACATGGCCGGGCAGGCGGGCTTTCGGGTGATCGGGGCGGGCACCACCCAATCCGTGGGCGTCCGCTATGGCGAGATTGCCGCCATGACCGAAACCGAATGCGCCGTGCGCACCGCGCTGCAAGCCGCGCAGAAAATGGCGCGCGAGCGCGTGGATCATGTCATCGTGTGCCTCTCGGGGGGCAATCCGCGCTCTTACGGGCTGACGGGCAATATCTCTATCGACGGCACGACCGTTGCGGAAAACGACATCGCGCAGGTCATGGCCGCCTGCGACATGCCCGATATCGGGCGCGGGCGCGACGTGCTGCACGCCCAGCCGATCAATTTCGCGCTGGACCACCGCAGCGGCCTGTCAGACCCCCGCGGCCAGTCGGGGCGCGTGCTGTCATGCGACATGCACATGGTCACGGTCGACACGGCCTTGGTGCGCGACATTTGCAATTGCCTGCGCCGCTGCGATGTCGAAGTCGCGGGTGTCACCTCCAGCGCCTATGCAACGGGCATGTCGGCGCTGGTGGAGGACGAGCAGGAACTGGGTGCGGCCTGCATCGACCTTGGCGCGGGCGTGTCGGGCGTGTCGATCTTCATGAAGAAACACATGATCTATGCCGACAGCGTGCGCATGGGCGGCGCGCTGGTGACATCCGACATCAGCCAGGGCTTGCAGGTCGATTTTGCCACCGCCGAACGGCTGAAAACCATCCATGGCGGGGTTCAGGCCACCTCTATGGATGATCGCGAGATGATCGAGATCGGGTCCAATACCGGCGATTGGGACAAGGATCGCCGCACCATCAGCCGCTCGGAACTGATCGGCATTATGCGCCCCCGGATCGAGGAAATTCTGGAACATGTCCGCGCCTGTCTGGATGCGGCGGGCTTCAACCACCTGCCCAGCCAGCAGGTCGTCCTCACCGGCGGCGCGGCGCAAGTGCCGGGGCTGGATGGTCTGGCCGCGCGCATCTTTGGCCAGCAAGTGCGCCTTGGCCGCCCTATGCGCGTGCGCGGGCTGCCGCAAGCGGCCTCTGGCCCAGCCTTTTCCAGCGCGGTGGGCCTTTCGGTTCTGGCGACCCACCCACAGGACGAATGGTGGGATTTCGACCTGCCGATCCAAAGCTACCCGGCGCGCTCGCTCAAACGCGCGGTGAAATGGTTCCGCGACAACTGGTAACCGCTAGATTTGGCAAACTTGTGGAAATGCGGCAGACATATCACAATAATTGCACAGATTTAGCGGTCAAATGCGAGTTTTTTGATGACTTCGCGGGCAAGACCTGTAGAATCAGCGGAAAATAGGCAAATCCGGCGCGCAGTTGTTCTGTAATCGGCCGGGCGAAAAAAGAGGCGGAGTAGCAATGGCATTGAATTTCGTTCAGACAGAACAGCGGACCGAACTGTCCCCGCGCATTACCGTGTTCGGTGTGGGCGGCGCTGGCGGCAACGCGGTCAACAACATGATCGACCAGAAGCTGGAAGGCGTCGATTTCGTCGTTGCGAATACCGACGCGCAGGCCTTGCAGCAAAACCGTGCCGAGGGGCGTATCCAGATCGGGGTCAAGATCACCGAAGGTCTGGGCGCGGGTGCGCGTGCCTCTGTCGGCTCTGCCGCCGCCGAAGAAAGCATCGAAGAAATCATCGATCATCTGGCGGGCGCGCATATGTGCTTCATCACCGCCGGCATGGGCGGCGGCACCGGCACGGGCGCGGCCCCGATCATCGCACAGGCCGCGCGCGAGTTGGGCGTGCTGACCGTGGGTGTGGTGACCAAGCCCTTCCAGTTCGAAGGTGCCAAGCGGATGCGTCAGGCCGAAGAGGGCATCGAGGCGCTGCAAAAGGTCGTCGATACGCTTATCATCATCCCCAACCAGAACCTGTTCCGTCTGGCAAATGAGCGCACGACCTTCACCGAAGCCTTCGCGATGGCTGACGATGTGCTGTATCAGGGCGTGAAAGGTGTGACCGATCTCATGGTGCGCCCCGGCCTTATCAACCTCGATTTCGCTGATGTCCGCGCCGTGATGGACGAGATGGGCAAGGCCATGATGGGCACGGGCGAAGCATCTGGCGAAGATCGCGCCATTCAGGCCGCCGAGAAAGCCATCGCCAACCCGCTTCTGGACGAAATCAGCCTGAACGGCGCGCGTGGCGTGCTTATCAACATCACCGGCGGGCATGACCTGACCCTGTTCGAGCTGGACGACGCCGCAAACCGCATCCGCGAAAAGGTGGACCCGGAAGCCAATATCATCGTCGGCTCGACCCTCGATCCGTCGATGGAAGGCAGCATCCGCGTGTCGGTCGTGGCAACCGGCATCGACGTGGATGCCGACCAGAAGGCCGAAGCACCGCGCAGCGCTGTCACGCCGTCCTTCATGGACCGCCCGGTCGCAGCCGCCCCTGCCGCGGCCCCGGTCCGCATGGCAGAGCCGGTTGTCCCCGCGCCCCAGCCGGAACCGCAGCCGCAGGTCGCCGCGCGCCCCGAACAGCCCAACCTGTTCGGCCATGATCGCGTGGCGCAAGCCCCGGCGGACCCCGCTGTTGCCGAGCAGGCGCCGCGCCAGCCGATTACCGCGTCGCGCTTTGGTGGCACCGCAGAGCCACAGCAGGAAGCGCCGCGCCAAGCCTATGCGCCGCAACCGCCGGTGCAGCAGCCCTATGCCGCCGCCGAAGAACAGTTCGACATCGACGACGTGTTCGAAGACCGCGCCGCCCCTGCCGCGCAGGAACCGGCGGCGGGCTTCACCGCGCCGCGCCGCACGGCACCCGGCACGCCTTCGCCCGAGACGCTGGCGCGTTTGCAGCGCGCGGTGCAAAAGGCCCCCGAAGCGCCCGCTGGCTATGGCCGCGCGCCCATGCCGCCACGCGAAGCGCCGATGGCTCCGCGCGGCGCACGTCCGCAGCCGCAGCAAGCAGAGGCCGAGAAAGGCTCTCGTTTCGGGATCGGGTCGTTCATCAGCCGCATGGCGGGCCAGTCGCACGACGCCCATGCCCATGCCCGCCAAGCCGCCCAGCCTGCGCCGTCCTATGACGAGCAGCCAGAGCGCAGCCAACAGGACGAACGGATCGAGATTCCGGCCTTCCTGCGGCGTCAGGCGAACTGATCCGCGCGATCACGCGATCACGATTGCAATTCGGAAAGGGCCGGTCGCACCGGCCTTTTTCTATTTTTATCAGTGCGTTACACGCGAATTTTTCCCATGTGCGGAAATCCGCCACCGGGCGGCGCCCGTGTTACAAAGGGTCACAATCTGTGAGTTGCAGTTGCAGCACCGACAGTATTACCACCACGTTAACGGCCCGGCAGAGGCCTTTTCGTAAGCGGTGAGAGAATGCAACGAACAGTTCAACGCGATATTTCGATCAGCGGGACAGGCCTGCATGGCGGCAAGCCGGTGCGGCTGGTCATCCGTCCCGCGCAGCCGGATGCCGGCCTGCGCTTCTATCGCAGCGATCTTGACAGCTTTATCGACGTGTCGCCCGCCAATTGGGTCGAAGCCAGCCTGTGCACCCTGCTGCGCAACGAAGACGGCCACGAAGTGCGCACGATCGAGCATCTGATGGCCGCGCTGCATGGCTGCGGCGTGCACAATGCCCTGATCGAGATGGACGGGCCGGAAGTGCCCATTCTTGACGGCAGTGCCGCGCCCTTCGTGCGCCGCATTCTGGAAACCGGGCTGGCCGAAACCGACGCGCCGCTGCATGTGCTGCGGGTGCTGCGCGAAGTGACGGTGCGGCGCGGCGATGCCCGCGCGACCCTGCGCCCGGCAGAAGATTTCCGCATGTCCTTCGACATCGCTTTTGACGACCCCGCCATCGGTCGCCAATCCGCCAGCATGGGCCTGCATAACGGCACCTTCCTGCGCGAACTCAGCGATTGCCGCACCTTCTGTATGCGCGCCGATGTCGAGATGATGCAGGCCAATGGTCTGGCTTTGGGTGGCACGCTCGATAACGCCGTCGTCTTTCATCAGGGCGAAGTTCTGACGCCGGGCGGTCTGCGCCGCCGTGACGAACCGGTGCGCCACAAGATGCTGGACGCGATGGGCGATCTTTATGTTCTGGGCCGCCCGCTTCTGGCCCATTACGAAGGCGTGCGCGCGGGCCATGCCGTGACCGGACTGCTTCTGCGGGCCTTGTTGTCGGACCCCCGGAACTACCGCGTGGAGCGCTGTGCGCCGCATCTGCAAGCCCGTTTGCCCGGTGTCGGCACCAGCCTGCGCGACCTGCCGCTTTCGGCCTAGGACACGACCCGCGCAACGGGTCGGGCGCGGGGGCAAAAGGCATTTTGCGCCCGTGATTTTTCTGTGCTAGGACCGTGACCAAGATTGACGGGATGGGGTGCTGCCAAGATGATCGTTTCGCAAGGATATGCGCGTCTGGGGCTGACAGTTGCGGTTCTGGCGTTGCTGGCGGGCTGTGCGCCGCGCGACACGCCGGACGAATCCTTGTCCAGCTTCTCGGCGGAAGAGATCTACAAGCGTGGCGAGTATGAGTTGGAAACCTCGCGCCGGTCGGAAGATTCGCTGCGTTATTTCCAGGAAATCGAGCGGCTTTACCCCTATACCGAATGGTCGCGCCGCGCGCTTATCATGCAGGCCTTCGCCCATCACCGCGCCCGCGAATACGAGGAAAGCCGCGTCGCCGCGCAGCGCTTTCTGGACACCTATCCGGGCGACGAGGATGCGCCCTATGCCGCCTATCTTCTGGCGCTGTCCTTCTATGACCAGATCGACGAGGTCGGCCGCGATCAAGGCTTGACCTTTCAGGCGCTGCAACATCTGCGCCGTGTGATCGAGGAATATCCGAACACCGATTACGCGCGCTCTGCCGTGCTGAAATTCGAACTGGCCTTCGACCATCTGGCGGCCAAGGAAATGGAAATCGGGCGCTATTACCTGAAACGTGGCAATTACAACGCCGCGATCAACCGGTTCCGCGTGGTCGTCGAGGATTTCCAGACCTCGACCCACACGCCCGAAGCGCTGCACCGCCTGGTCGAAGCCTATCTGTCGCTGGGTCTGGCCGACGAGGCGCAGACCGCCGGCGCGATCCTTGGTTATAACTTCGAAGCGAACCCCTTCTATCAGGACAGCTTTGGCTTGTTGACCGGGCAAGGCCTGTCGCCAGAGGCGCGCGGCGAGGGCTGGTTGCAGGCGATTTATCGCCAGTCGATCCTGGGGAGATGGCTCTGACCGCGCACCCGGTTGCGCGGGCGGGCTGACCGCCTTCATGCTGATCTCGCTCGATATCCGCGATGTGCTGATAATCGACCATCTGGAACTTGCGTTTCAGCCGGGGCTGAACGTGCTGACCGGCGAAACCGGCGCGGGCAAATCCATCTTGCTGGACAGTCTGGGCTTCGTGCTGGGTTGGCGCGGGCGCGCGGAACTGGTGCGCCAAGGGGCAGAGCAGGGCGAGGTGATTGCCGAATTCGCGCTTTCCGATGACCACCCGGCCCATGCGATTCTGGCAGAGGCGGGGCTGCCCGCATCGGACACGTTGCTTTTGCGCCGGGTGAACACGCGCGACGGGCGCAAGACGGGCTGGGTGAATGACCGCCGCGTTTCTGGCGAGGTGCTGCGCGCGCTGTCCGACACGCTTGTGGAATTGCACGGCCAGCAAGACGATCGCGGCCTGCTGAACCCGCGCGTGCATCGTGACCTGCTGGATGCCTTTGGCGGCTTGGATCTTGGTCCCCTGCGCGCGGCATGGTCCGCCTTGGGCCGCGCGCGCAAGGCACAGGCAGAGGCAGAGGCGCAGGTGCAATCGGTTCAGGCCGAGGAAGAGTTCCTGCGCCACGCCGTGGCAGAGCTGGACGCGCTTGCGCCCGAACAGGGCGAGGAAGCGCAGCTTGATGCGCAGCGCCGCCTGATGCAGCAGGCGGAGCGCGTCTGCGGCGACATCGCCCGCGCGGCCGCTGCCCTGTCGGAAGAGGGGGCAGAGCGGCTGATCGGCGATGCCAGCCGTTGGCTGGAAGACGTGGCCGACGCGGTCGAGGGGCGGCTGGACCCGGCGCTAGACGCGCTGTCGCGCGCGATGGATGCCTTGGGCGACGCGCAATCCAGCGTCACTGCCTGCATGGACGAGCTGGAATTTCACCCCGGCGCGCTGGAGCAGTTGGAGGACCGGCTGTTCGCCATTCGCGGGCTGGCGCGCAAGCATGGCGTTCTGCCCGACGATCTGAGCAGTTTCGCGGGTGAGCTGCGCGCGCGGCTGGACCGGCTGGACAATTCCGCCCGCGACTTGGCCGCCTTGGGCCAAGCCGTGCAAGACGCGCAAGCGGCCTATGATGCGGCGGCCACCGCCATCTCCGACGCCCGCGCCGACGCGGCCCGTCGGCTGGATGCGGAAATGGCGGGTGAACTCGCCCCCTTGAAGATGGAGCGCGCGCAATTCTCTACCGCCATTGCCCGCACCGACCCCGGCCCCGATGGCTGGGACGCGGTCACGTTCGAGGTTGCCACCAACCCCGGCGCGCCAAAGGGGGCACTGTCGAAAATCGCTTCTGGCGGGGAATTGTCGCGCTTTCTGCTGGCGTTGAAAGTGTGCCTGACACGCGGCCAGCCCGGCATGACTATGATCTTCGACGAAATCGACCGGGGCGTGGGCGGCGCGACCGCCGATGCCGTGGGCAAACGCCTGCGCGCGCTGGCCACGGGCGCGCAGGTGCTGGTCGTCACCCATTCGCCGCAAGTGGCGGCCCTTGGCGCGCATCACTGGCGGGTCGAGAAATCGGTCACGGACGGGCAAACCCTGTCGCGCGTTGTGCCGCTTTCCGCCGACGACCGCGTGCAAGAGATTGCGCGGATGCTCTCGGGTGATAGGGTGACAGATGCGGCGCGTGCAGCCGCCGAAGACCTGCTCTCCGCCGCGCCCTTGTCCAAGTGAAAGGCCCGATCATGTCCATGACCCCCCGCCTGAAAGCCAGCCTGGCCGTTCTGGCCATTGCCGGGCTTGGTGCCTGCACCATGAACCCGATGGCGCGCCCCATGCCGGTTATCCCGGCTCCGTCCGCGGGCACCGCACCTGCCCCGGCTGCGGGAATGGCGGGCGCGGAGGCGGCCTGCACCGCCGCTGGCCGCGAGCGCGGGCTGGATGTGTTGGGCGTGGTCAGCACGCGCGATGTGACCGGGGCCAGCGGTGCGCCAGAGCGTGACGTCATGCTGCGTGTCGCGCGCTCGGGCACTCAGCTGGAAGTGCGCTGCAACTATCAGCCCGACACCGGCACGGCCCGGATCATGCTGATCTAGCCTTTGCGCCCCTTGGGTTTGCCCCCCACGCCGCGCGCGGCCTGGGCGGCGAGGCGCAATTCTTCCGCGATCTCTTCGGCTTCGTCCGGGTCGAAATCCATCGGCAGGTCGATGCCGTTGCCGGCCACATAGATGCGGACCATGCCCGTGTCGGTCGGCCCGATTTGCAGATCCGCCGAGATGTCGGTTTCCGAATTGATGCCCATGTCGCGGCCCTTTCCTCGCGTTTCGCCTTGCCTCTGGCGATAAGCCGGATACCGGGTATTTTCAAGCGCTGCCCCTCTTGCAATCGCCTGCGCGCGGCGGTATCTCGACGCCTGTGCCGCCTTAGCTCAGTTGGTTAGAGCGCTGGATTGTGGATCCAGAGGTCCCCCGTTCAAGCCGGGGAGGCGGTACCATCCTCTTCCGTCCGATACCAACGCCCCTTGTCAGCCATGGGTCTGCAAGATAGGTCGCTGCCAAGCGATCAGCGCCAGAGGATCAGACGTGCCCGTTCTGCCGCGACATATCTTGCCCCATGCCCCCGACGGGGCGCGCGTGGGCCTGTTCGGCGGGTCGTTCGACCCTGCCCATCCCGGTCATGTGCATGTCACACATCACGCGCTCAGGGCGCTGAGGCTGGACCGTATCTGGTGGCTGGTCAGCCCCGGCAACCCCTTGAAGCGCAACGCCCCCGCCGGTTTGCAGGCGCGAATGGATCGTGCCCGCAGCCTGATCCGCGACCCGCGCGTGACAGTCACCGATCTTGAAACGCGGCTTGGCACCCGCAAGACCTGCGACACGATCGCGGCGCTGCAGGCGCAGTATCCACGGTTGAATTTTGTCTGGATCATGGGGGCCGACAACTTGGCCGGCTTTCACCATTGGGAAAACTGGCGCAGCATTGCCGCGCGCGTGCCGATGGCGGTCATTGCGCGGCCCGGTGCGCGGCAGCCCGCCCTTGGCTCTGTCGCCGCGCGCAGCCTGCGGGGGCACCGATTGCCGCAGGCCGATGCCGCCAGCCTTGCCCTGCGGCCCGCCCCGGTCTGGTGTTTTCTGACGATCCCGATGCGGGCCATTTCCTCCAGCGAGTTGCGGGCCAAGGGGCATTGGCCCATCCTGTGACACGCCCGAAACACAGTGTTTCGGGAATGTGATCGGTCAAAACCCTTCTCGGCTTTGGCGAATCAGGGTTAATGTGCCTTGAGCGGATTTGTGCCGATTTGATTGGAATATTCTCTTGCAGGACGATGAGCAGATGAAGCTGCGTCGGCGTGATTTCTTGACGGGTCTGAGCGGGACCGGGATAACCCTTGCGCTGCCCGCCTGTGCCAATGCCCCCGAACGGTCGCTGATCCCGCCCCCCAAACCCGCGCAATCGGCCGATTCCATCGTCAGCCGCGCGGGGCTTGGCGGCGATATTGCCTATGCGCTGATCGACATCTCTGACGGGAACCTACTGGAAGCGCGCGGCGCGAATACCGGCCTGCCGCCCGCCAGCGTGGCCAAGGCGATCACGGCGCTTTACGCGCTGGAAAAGCTGGGGCCGGGCTACCGCTTTAGCACGCGGGTGTTGGCGACAGGGCCGGTGCAGGGCGGCGTCTTGCGCGGCGATCTGGTGCTTGCGGGCGGGGGCGACCCCACGCTCGACACCGATGCGCTGGCGGGCCTTGCCGCGCGCCTTGTGCAAGGCGGCGTCCGCCGCGTCGAGGGGCGGTTTCTGGTCTGGGGTGGTGCGCTGCCCGCGATTGACCAGATCGCCGACGATCAAGCCGTGCAGGCAGGCTATAACCCGTCGGTCGGCGGGCTGAACCTGAACTACAATCGCGTTTATTTCGAATGGACCCGGCAGTCGGGTGACTATCGCGTCACGATGGATGCCCGCTCGGACCGTTTCCGGCCCGAAGTGCGGCTGGCGCGGATGCAGGTCGCCAATCGCGCAAGCCCGCTCTACACGTTCCAGATGGCGCGCGGGGTCGAACAATGGTCGGTCGCGCGCGGGGCGCTGGGCAATTCCGGCTCGCGCTGGTTGCCCGTGCGCCAGCCCGATCTTTACGCGGGAGAGGCTTTTCAGGGCCTCGCCGCCGCTCAGGGCCTGTCGCTGCCCGCACCGCAGCGGGCAAGCGCTGCGCCGCAGGGTCAGACCTTGGCAGAGCACCGCTCGGACACGCTGGCCGAACTGTTGCGCGCCACCTTGCGCTATTCCACCAACCTCAGCGCAGAGGCGATTGGTCTGAGCGCCACGGTCGCCAGCGGCACCATGCCGCGCGATCTGGCGCAATCCGGCGCGCTCATGAATGCGTGGGCGCGGGCACGCTACGGTATGTCGTCGTTGAACATGGTGGACCATTCGGGGCTTGGGGCCGCATCGCGCGTGTCCATGTCCGACCTTGCCAACATGTTCCGCCGCGCGGGCCGCGAAGGCGCGCTGAAACCCCTGCTGCGCGAACATCCGTTCCGCGACAGCAATGGCCGCCGTCTGCCCGAACAGCCCTTCGAAGTGCGCGCCAAGACCGGTACGCTCTACTTTGTGTCTGCCTTGGGCGGGTATATCCGCAGCCCCGGCGGGCGCGAGATGGCTTTTGCCATTTGTTCGTCCGATCTGCGCCAGCGTGCCCGTGTGGTGGGCGGCGGCGAAGATGCGCCAGCGGGCACCGTCGAATGGGCCCGCACCGCGCGCAATATGCAGCAAGACTTGCTCTATCGCTGGGCGCGGGCCTATTCCTGACGGTTATTCCGGCGCGGGTGCGGCGAGGAATTTTTCCAGCCAGTGAATGTTATAGTCGCCCGTCAGCACGTCGGGTTCCTGCAACAAGGCACGGAACAGCGGCACCGATGTGTCCACCCCGTCGATAATCAACTCGCCCAAAGCGCGGTGCAGGCGCGCCAGCGCCTCTGGCCGGTCGCGTCCATGCACGATCAGCTTGGCGATCAGGCTGTCGTAATAGGGCGGAATGGAATAGCCGGAATAAAGCGCGCTATCCATGCGCACCCCAAGACCACCCGGCGCGTGATAGGTGTTCACCTTGCCGGGGCAGGGGGTGAAATTCGGCAGCTTCTCGGCATTGATGCGCACCTCGATGGCGTGGCCGTTCACCTGCAACTCGTCTTGGCTGAAGGACAGGGGCTCGCCTGCCGCCACGCGGATCTGCTCGCGCACAAGGTCCACGCCGAAAATGGCCTCTGTCACGGGGTGTTCGACCTGCAAACGGGTGTTCATCTCGATGAAGAAGAACTCGCCGTTTTCATACAGGAACTCTATCGTGCCCGCGCCGCGATAGCCGATATCGGCCACGGCCTTGGCGCAGGTTTCGCCAATGCGCGCGCGCGTTTCGGCGTCGATGGACGGGCCGGGCGCTTCTTCCAGCACCTTCTGGTGGCGGCGCTGAAGCGAGCAATCCCGCTCGCCCAGATGCACGGCATTACCGCGCCCGTCGCCAAAGACCTGCACCTCGATATGGCGGGGCTGGCCGAGGTATTTCTCGATATAGACCTCGTCATTGCCAAAGGCGGCCTTGGCCTCGGCGCGGGCGGTGCGGAATGCGGTTTCCAGCTCTGACGCGCTGCGCGCCAGCTTCATGCCGCGCCCGCCGCCACCCGCCGTGGCCTTGATGATGACCGGGTAGCCGATGCTTTCGGCCACCGCCTGCGCGGTTTGCAGATGCCCCACGCCACCATCCGATCCGGGCACACAGGGCACACCCAGTTTCAGCATCGTGTCCTTGGCGGTGATCTTGTCGCCCATTAGCCGGATATGTTCCGCCGAAGGGCCGATAAAGGCGATGCCGTGATCTTCGACCACCTGCACGAAATCGGCATTCTCGGACAAGAACCCGTAACCCGGATGGATCGCTTCCGCGCCCGAAATCTCGCAGGCGGAAATGATCGACGGGACAGACAGATAGCTTTGCGCAGACGAGGGCGGACCGATGCAGATCGCCTCATCCGCCATGCGCACATGCATCGCATTGGCATCGGCGGTCGAATGCACCGCGACCGACGCGATCCCCATCTCGCGGCAGGCGCGGATCACGCGCAGCGCGATCTCTCCGCGATTGGCGATCAGGATCTTCTTGAACATGCCGGGCCTGCCTTTATTCGATAATCATCAGCGGCGCGCCGAATTCGACGGGCGACGCATCGCCCACCAGAATGCGCTTGACCACACCGGCGCGCGGAGCAGGGATGTGGTTCATGGTTTTCATCGCTTCGATAATCAGCAGCGTGTCGCCCTCGGCCACCTGTGCGCCGACGCTGACGAAATTCGTGGCACCGGGTTCCGGGGCAAGGTAGATCGTGCCCACCATGGGCGAGGTGACGACACCGGGGTGATCGGCGGGGTTGCCACCGGCCGCGGTGGCTGGGGCGTCTGCAGCGGTGGGCGCGGCGGCAGGGGCAGGGGCCGCGGCATAGCTGACGGGCGCGGCCTGTACCGGGGCTGCCTGTGGCACGAATTTCGACACACGCACGTTCAGGCTGTCATTCTCGCCATATTCGCGCTTCACGTTCACCTCTGTCAGGTCGTTCTCGTTCAGCAATTCTGCGAGGGCTTTGATGAAGGCGACATCTGCGTCGTTGCGGGACATGAATACCTCTATGCGTGGCGAAGGAGCGGGCCATACGAAACCCGGCTGTTTGGCCGCGGGTTATACTGTCTATGACGGGTAGTGTGAAGCGGCGTTTTTCCATGTGCGCGCGTGGCGCGTGGCGCGCGATCTTCACAGGGGTGTCAAAACCTGTAAATTGGGTGGCTGGAGGTCGGCTTATGTCCCGCAGCGCTTTGACAGGCACCCGCATTCGCGCCCGCCGCACCCTGCGCGGGATGCGCCAGACCGATCTGGCCCGGATGGTGGGGGTCTCTCCATCCTATCTGAACCTGATCGAACATAACCGCCGCAAGGTCAGCGCCCCGCTTTTGAACGCGCTTGCGCAGGCGCTTGGCGTGTCGTCCGACGCTTTGGTCGAGGATGGTGACACGCGGCTGGTCGAAGGGGCACGCGCCGCCGCGCTGCGCGCCGATACCGACCTGTCAGAGCTGGAACGGATCGACGACCTGATCGGGCGCTTCCCCGGCTGGGCGGCGGTGCTGGCCGAAACCCATGCCCGCGTCGAGCGGCTGGAGCGCGTGGTCGAACAGCTCAATGACCGGATGACGCATGACCCCTACCTGGGCGACGCGCTGCATGAAATCATCTCTGCCGTCACTTCTGTGCAATCGACCGCCGCCATCCTGAATGACGATGCCGATCTGGACCCAGAATGGCAGACCCGCTTTCACAGGAACATCCTGACCGATTCCGGCCGCTTGGCCGAAGGTGCGGTGGCACTGGTCAACTACATCGACAGTGCCAAGACCGGCGAGACGGGCATCGCCGCCCCGCAGGAAGAGGTCGAGGCGTGGCTTGCCCGCGAAGGCTATCACATCGCGATGACCGAGGGCGATGACCTGAGCGGGGCAGAGGCCTATCTGGACGCGCAGGTCGAACTGGCCTCTGGCGCGGCGCGGCAACTGGCGCTGGGTTGGCTGCACCAGATGCAGGCCGATGCGCAGGCGTTGCCCTTGTCCGCCCTGCAAACCGCCTTGGCCGCGCATGGCATGGCCCCTGACAGGCTGGCCGCAGAGTTCGGCTGCGGGGTCGATGTGGTGTTGCGCCGGCTCGCGCATGTGCCCCGCGCGCTCAGCGCCGATCTGGGCTTGCCGCCCGTGGGGCTTGCGATTTGCGACATGTCGGGGACGCTGCTGTATCGCCGCCCGCTGGACGGGTTCGACTTTCCGCGCTTCGGGGGCGGCTGCCCTCTGTGGCCGCTCTATCATGCGCTGCGCCAGCCGCATGTGGCCTTGCGCGCCAGTCTTGTGACGGCAGGGCGGACGGGGCGGCGCTTCGGCGCCTATGCCATCGCCTGTGTTGCCGGGGCGGCGCGGGTCGACCAGCCGCCGGTGCTGCGCGCCACGATGCTGCTTTTGCCCGAAGACGGGCAGGCCACGGACCGCGCCATCCCGGTTGGCGCAAGTTGCCGGACCTGCCCGCAAATGGAGTGCGCGGCGCGGCGCGAGCCGTCCATCCTTGTGACCGGCGCATGATGAACGCGCCAAGCGGGCATCTGCGGCTTTGACAGAAGTGTCATAATGGGAAATAAAGTATCTGCGCGGTGTCGGGAGGAGACAGCACACCAGCGCGACCGCAAGCCGCGTGCGCGTGTCGCACGCGGCACCGGGCAAGGCACTGGCCCACGGGCCGGGAGGGGGTGGCTTGTGAACCAGAAACGTGTCTTGGTCTTGGAAGACGAGCCGAATATCTCGGAAGCGATCCGTTTCATCCTGACCCGCGACGGCTGGCAGGTCGAGGTCGAGGCCGATGGCATCGCCGCGCTGGAGCGGCTGCGCAGCGCCCCGCCGGACGCGCTGATCCTTGACCTGATGCTCCCCGACATGAACGGCTTTGACGTGTTGCGCTCGCTGCGGGCCTCGGAGGCTACGCGCCATTTGCCGGTGCTGATGCTGACCGCCAAGGGCCAGAGCGCCGACCGCGAACTGGCGGCCCAGCTTGGCGTCACGCGCTTCATGACCAAACCTTTCGCCAATGCCGATGTGGTGTCGGCGCTGCAATCCATGGTCGCGTCGTGAAGCCGCCCGCCTCGCCCCCGTTTCTGGCGCGCAACAGCTACCGGCTGCGCCGCCTGATGGATGCCGCCCGCTTCCTGCCGGTCTTCGGCTTCGTGTTGATGCTGCTGCCGCTCATGCGCGAAGACCCGGCCACGGGCACGGGGTCGGCGGCCAGCGAATGGGCCTATCTGTTCGCCGTGTGGCTGGTCCTGATCCTGGCCACGGCACTGATGGCGCGCGGCTTGCGCAAGGCGTTCGACCCGCCGAAAGCCCCCGATCCGGCCCGCAAGGATTAGCGCATGTCCTTCAACCTGCTGGTCCTGACCTGCCTGGCCTACGTGGCGCTTCTGTTTGCCGTTGCCTCGCTGGCCGAGCGCAGCGCCGAGGAAGGGCGCGCGGGCTGGCTGCGCTCGCCCCTTGTCTACACGCTGTCGCTGTCGGTCTATTGCACGGCATGGACCTTTTACGGCGCGGTGGGCTACGCGGCGCGCTCGGGGCTGGAATTCATGACCATCTACCTTGGCCCGACACTGGTCTTCGTCGGCTGGTGGGTGATCTTGCGTAAACTGGTGCGCATCGGGCGCGAGAACCGCGTCACCTCGATCGCCGATTTCATCTCGTCGCGCTATGGAAAATCGAACCTTCTGGGTGTGATCGTAACGGTGCTCTGCATCTCGGCAGGCACGCCCTATATCGCGCTGCAACTGCAATCCATCGCGCAATCCTTCACCGTCTTCGTGACCGATCTGGACACGGCCCCGGTGGCGGGCGACCGCACGCTGATCGCGCTATGGGTGGCAATCGGGCTTGCCTTTTTCACCATCGTGTTCGGCACCCGCAATCTGGACGCCAATGAACAGCATCACGGCGTGGTCACGGCCATCGCGCTGGAAGCGGTGGTCAAGCTGGTGGCGCTTCTGGCGGTGGGTGTGTTCGTGGTCTGGGGCGTGGCGGGCGGTCCGGCCGATATTCTGGCCCGGATCGACGCGCAGGCGCTGCCGGACTGGCAGATCCAGCCGGGGCGCTGGACCGGGCTTATCCTGCTTTCGGCCATCGCGATCATCACGCTTCCGCGCATGTTCCAGGTGCTTGTCGTGGAAAATGTCGATGACAAGCACCTCGCCACCGCAAGCTGGGCCTTTCCGGCCTATCTGTTCGCCATCAGCCTGTTCGTTTTGCCCATCGCTGCGCTGGGGATGGAGCTTATGCCCGCAGGGTCCAACCCCGACATGTTCGTGATGACCCTGCCGCTGGCGCTGGGCCGCGACGATCTGGCGCTTCTGGCTTTCCTCGGCGGGTTTTCGGCGGCGACATCCATGGTCATTGTCGCGTCCCTCGCTTTGGCTACGATGGTGTCGAACCATATCGTCGTGCCGCTGTGGCTGGCGCTGCGCGCGGCCAACGGACAGGATACCGGCAATATGCGCCTGCTGGTGCTGAATGTGCGGCGGCTGTCGATCAGCATCGTGCTAGGCTTCGGCTATCTTTACTACGTCATGTCCGGCGGGTCAGAGGCATTGGCCGCCATCGGCCTGATCGCCTTCGTCGGCATGGCACAGACCTTGCCCGCGCTGCTGGGCGCGCTGTTCTGGCGCGGGGCCAGCCGCACCGGGGCGGCGCTGGGCCTGATCTCGGGCGCAGCGCTTTGGGCCTATACGCTGCTGCTGCCCAGTTTCGGCCCTGGCGTGGTGCTGCCGGCCCATGTCATGGCCGACGGGCTGTTCGGCCTGCCATGGCTGCGGCCCTACAGCCTGTTCGGGCTGACCACGCTTGACCCGCTGTTACACGCGCTTTTCTGGTCACTTCTGGTCAATGTGCTGGCCTTCTGCATCGGGTCGTTCCTCAGCTTTCCCAGCCCGATCGAGCGGGTGCAGGGCGCGCTCTTCGTCAATGTCTATGACCGGCCCGGCCCTGCGCGCAGCTGGTCGCGGCCCATGGCGCAGGCCGAAGACCTGTTGCCCGTGGCGCAACGCATCATCGGGGTGAAATCGGCGCAGGCGTTTTTTCAGGCACAGGCCGAAGGGCAGGGCAAGGCGGGGTTCCTGCCCGACATCACCCCCGAATTTCTGGAAGCGCTGGAGCTGAAACTCGCGGGCTCTGTGGGGGCCGCGACCGCACATGCCATGATCGCGCAATCGGCGGGCACGGCCGTCGTCTCTGTCGAAGACCTGATGGCGGTCGCGTCGGAAACCGCGCAGATCATGGAATACTCCAGCCAGTTGGAGGCGAAATCCGAAGAACTGACGCGCACCGCCCGCAAGCTGCGCGAAGCCAATGACAAGCTGCGCAAATTGTCGGTGCAGAAGGACGCGTTCCTGTCGCAGATCAGCCATGAATTGCGCACGCCCATGACCTCTATCCGCGCCTTCTCCGAGATCATGATGGAAGCCGACAGCCTCTCACCCGAAGAGCAGGCGCATTTCGCCCAAGTCATCCATGACGAATCCATCCGCCTGACGCGGCTTCTGGATGACCTGCTGGACCTGTCGGTTCTGGAACATGGGCAGGTGCAACTGGACGTGGCGCCCGCGAACCTGCGCAAGCTGCTGGATCAGGCCGTCACCTCGTCGAAATCGGTGCAGGCAAACCGCATGTTCCGCATCATCCGCTCGCGCGATGACGAGGAGATCATGGTTACGACCGATGGCGGGCGGCTGACACAGGTCTTCATCAACATCCTGTCGAACGCGCGCAAATACTGCACCGCCGAGACGCCCGAGATTTACATTCAGGTCCGGCAGATGCAGGACATGATCGAAATTGATTTCACCGATAATGGCGCGGGCATCCCGACCGAAAGCCAGGCGCTGATCTTCGAGAAATTCGCCCGCCTGACCGACTCGCTTCACGCGGGCGGGGCGGGGCTTGGCTTGGCGATCTGCCGCGAGATCATGCAAAAGCTGGGCGGCGACATCATCTATGTGCCGGGGCAGGGCGGAGCGTCTTTCCGCGTCAGCTTCCCGCGCGTCCTTGCCGCCCGCGCGCCCCGGCGCGAGGCGGCGGAATAGCGCGTCACTCCAGCATCCGGCCCGCCATCTCACCCATATCGCGCGAGCAGTCGGGCCGGTCACGGATGCGCTCCAGCTCTGCGCGGATCAGGGCCTGACGGTCCGCGTCGTAGCGCCGCCACGTCTCGAACACGGTCGACACGCGCGCGGCGGCTTGCGGGTTCGCGCCGTCCAGCCGGATCAGCCAGTCGGCGACCAGCCGGTAGCCCGCGCCATCCTTGCGGTGGAACCCGGCCGGATGCGCGCCCAAGACCGCGATGACAGAGCGGAACCGGTTGGGGTTCTTCCAGTCAAAGGCCTTGTGCCCTGTCAACTCCGCCGCGATGTTGGGCGCGCGCTCGGGCTTGGCGAACATGACCTGCGCCGCGAACCACTTGTCCATCACCAAGCGGTCATTCTGCCATTGGCGATAGAATTGCGCGCCCTCTTCTGCGCCCGCACCAACGCCCAGAAGCGCCGTCCATGCACCGAATTGTTCGGTCATGTTGTCGGCCCGCGCGAAAATGGCGCGCGCCTTGGCCCCGCCATCGGCATGGGCCAGAAGGCTTGCCGCCGCCAGCCGCAACGCCCGGCGGCCCGCGTCGCGCGCATCGGGGCTGTAGGGGCCGGGGGTTTCCATGGCATCGACCACGCGCGCAAGTTCTGGCGCAAGCGCTTCTGCCAGCGTGTCCAAGGCCCGCCCGCGCGCGGCATGGATCGCGTCGGGGTCAGGCACATGGCCCGCCGCGTGCAGCGTCTGGGCCAGTTCATCCTCGCCCGGCAGGCGCAGGACCAGCGCGCGGAAGGCCGGGTCAAGGCTGTCATCGGTCAGCGCAAGGCGCATTGCGTCTATATAGTCGGGGCCGGGGCGCGCGCCCTCCAGCACCATCGCCTGCAAGATGTCGCGCGCAAGATTGTGGCCTGCTTCGAACCGTGCGAACGGGTCTGTGTCATGGCCCAGCAGCGTCGCGCGCTCGGCGCTGGATTGCGCGTGCTCCAGCGTGACGGGCGCGGAAAAGCCCCGCAATGCCGAGACCACGGGCCGCGCGGGCAGGTTGTCGAAGGTGAAGACCTGCTCGGGGCTGTCCAGTTCCAGCACGCGCGTGGGCATCACTTCCGCGCCATCCGGCCCGATCAGCCCCAGCGCGACCGGGATCAGCAACGGCTCTTTCAGCGGTTGGCCGGGGGTTGGCGCGGTGTGCTGGCGCAGGGTCAGCGTCAGCGTGCCGTCTTGCCAGTCTTCAAGCAGCGTCACCTTGGGCGTGCCTGCCTGCTCATACCAGCGTTTGAACTGCGACAGGTCGCGCCCCGCGGCTTCCTCGAACACGGCGACCCAATCCTCGATCGTGCAGGCCTGCCCGTCATGGCGGGCGAAATACAGGTCAAGTGCCGCCTTGTAGCGGTCTTCGCCCACAAGCAGGCGCAACATGCGGATCAGTTCGGCACCCTTTTCATAGACCGTGGCGGTGTAGAAATTGTTGATCTCGACATAGCTTTCAGGGCGGACGGGGTGCGCAAGCGGACCGGCATCTTCGCGGAACTGGCGCGCGCGGAGCGTCAGCACATCCTCGATGCGCTTGACCGCGTGGCTGCGCATATCGCCCATGAATTGCTGATCGCGGAAAACCGTCAGCCCTTCTTTCAGCGACAGTTGGAACCAGTCGCGGCAGGTGATGCGGTTGCCCGTCCAGTTGTGGAAATACTCATGCGCGATGATGCGTTCGATGGCGGCGAAATCGCCGTCGGTCGCGGTCGCGCTGGAGGCGAGGACGTAGCGAGAGTTGAAAATGTTCAAGCCCTTGTTCTCCATCGCGCCCATATTGAAGTCATCGACGGCGACGACGTTGAAAATGTCCAAGTCATAGGCGCGGCCATAGACCTGCTCGTCCCACAGCATGGAGCGTTTGAGCGCATCCATCGCATAGGCCGTGCGCCCTTCATCGCCGGGGCGGACCCAGATGTTAAGCTCTACCTCGCGCCCCTCCATCGTGGTGAAGCGGTCGGTCGTGGCGCGCAGATCGCCTGCGACCAGCGCGAAGAGGTAGCTGGGCTTGGGGTGGGGGTCGTCCCACTCGGCCCAGCCCGGACCGCTGGCCACCGGGTTGCCGTTCGACAAGAGCACCGGCAGGTCGCTTTCAATGCGCACCCGGAACGGGGCCATCACGTCGGGGCGGTCGGGGTAGAAGGTGATCTTGCGAAAGCCCTCGGCCTCGCATTGGGTGCAATACATGCCGTTCGACATGTATAGCCCTTCCAGCGCGGTGTTGCCCTCGGGCGCGATTTCGACCTCGGCTTCCCATGTGAAAGCGCCGTCTGGCAGGGCGCCCGCGGGCACGGTCAGGCCCGTGGCATTGGGGTCTGCCGCGACCGTCACACCGTCAATGCTGGCCGCGATCAGCCGCAGCCCTTCGCCGTCCAGCCGCAGGTCCTGCCCCGGCACGGCATCGGGGTTCGGCGAAAAGCGCAGACGGCTGATAACCCGCGTTGTGGTCGGAGCCAGTTTGAAGGTCAGGTCAACCTGTTCGACCAGAAAGGCGGGCGGCTGATAGTCGGCAAGGTAGATCGGCTGGGCGGTGTCGCGCATCATATCCTCCATGCGGTTTGGCCCAGAGGTAGTGCAAGCCCCGCGCGGGTGCAATCAGCAGCCGCCGCCAAACACCTGCACCCAATGCGGCCCCGGTGCCCGGCCAAGCCCCACATGCGTCAGCCCCGGATCGAGCAGGTTGGCGCGGTGGCCCGGAGAGTTCAGCCAGATGCGCATGACCGTCGGAATATCGCGCTGCCCGCGCGCGATATTCTCGGCCAGTTGGCAAAAGCCTGACAGGCCCACGCCGCGCGCGCGTTCGACCAGCCCGCTACCATCGGGGGCGGTATGGGCGAAATACCCACGGTCGGCCATGTCGCAGGCATGGGATTGCGCCATGCGCGACAGGCCTGCATCCAGCGCCAGCGGCCCAAGCCCCGCACTTGCCCGCGCGGCGTTGATGCTGGCCAGATGCACCTCTGCCTCTGGCGCCGCCACGGGGGCGCAGGCCAGTGCAGGCGTACCAAACAGAGCAAGAGCCAGAACAAGAAACCGCATCCTTTCGCTTAGCATGGTTTGCCGCAGCGGGCAGTCACAATCCTGCGTGACACTTATGAACATAAGGTGAACAATCTGCTTGACCGCAGGCCGCGCCGCGATACATCTTCGCCCCATGAGCGCGCCTGTCCTCCTTTGGTTTAAACGAGATTTGCGGATCACCGACCATCCCGCGCTGGCCATGGCCGGGCCGCGCGTTCTGCCGGTTTATATAATAGAACCAGAGTATTGGGCGCTGCCCGACAGCTCTGCCCGGCAATGGGCCTTTACCACCGAAGCCTTGGGCAGCTTGCGTGGGGAACTTGCGGCGCTCGGGCAGCCGCTTGTCATCCGAAAGGGGGATGCGGTGGCGGAACTGGCGCGGCTGTGCAAGCGGTACGGGGTAAGCCGCATCCTAAGCCACGAGGAAATCGGCAACGCATGGACCTATGCGCGCGACAAGCGGGTCGCGGCTTGGGCACGAGAGGTGGGAATCGACTGGCAGGAACTACCACAATGCGCCGTGGTGCGCCGTCTGCGCAGCCGCGACGGCTGGCAGGGCGCGCGCAATGCGTTCATCCGTCAGGGTGTGGCCGCACCCCCCGCCGCGTTAGAGCCGATTTGCACCACCGACCTGCCCGACCGCTTGCCCGATGCCCGCGCCTTGGGCATGAAGCCCGACCCTTGCGCGCACAGGCAAACCGGCACGCACAAGGCCGCGCGCGCCACGCTCCACAGCTTTCTGGCCACGCGCGCCGAAACCTACCGCGCGGGCATGTCCTCGCCCGTGACTGGCGAGCGCGCCTGCTCGCGCCTGTCGCCCTATCTGGCGCTGGGCGTTTTGTCGGTGCGCGAGGTCGAACTGGCGCGCCAATCCACACCCACCGATCGCCCCGGCTGGAAGGCCAGCATGACCAGCTTTGCCAAGCGCTTGGCGTGGCGCGACCATTTCATCCAAAAGCTGGAAGATGAGCCGCAACTGGAACACCGCTGCCTGCATCCGGCGCATGAGGGCTTGCGCGGCACCGACGCCGCGCGTTTGCAGGCTTGGGCAGAGGGGCAGACGGGCGTGCCCTTTGTCGATGCCTGTATGCGCTACCTGATGGCCACGGGCTGGCTGAATTTCAGGATGCGCGCCATGCTGATGAGCTTTGCCAGCTATCACCTGTGGCTGGATTGGCGCGATACCGGCGCGGTGCTGGCGCGGCGCTTCACCGATTACGAACCCGGCATTCACTGGAGCCAGGTCCAGATGCAGTCGGGCACGACGGGGATCAACACGCTGCGCATTTATAACCCTGTCAAACAGGGCCATGACCAAGATCCGGACGGACGCTTCATCCGGGCTTGGGTGCCGGAGTTAAAGGGGATTGCAGGGGAACACCTGCACGAACCTTGGACCGCGCCGAATGCGGGGCAAATCCTGGGCGCGCGCTACCCCGCGCCGGTGGTCGATCTGGCGCAAGCGGCGCGCCACGCGCGCGATGTGATGTGGGGCTTGCGCAAGGATGCGGGCTTCGGTCAGACGGCCCGTGCGATCGCGGTCAAGCACGCGTCACGCGCGCGCGACACAGACCGCAGCAGCGCGGGGGCAAAACGGGCCGCTTTGCGCAAACGGCCCGATCCTGCGCAGCTTAGCTTCGACCTTTAGGGCCGCAGGTAAGCATAGCCTTCGTATTGCAATTCCATCAGGCGCACGGCGCCAGAGGGCACGGTATTGGCCTCGGGCAGCAGCGTGATTTCGGTCTGCGCGCGTTGCTGCATGGCTTGAACGGTGTTCAGGCAGGCAGAAAAGCTGAGGTTGTCATGCGTCAGCCCCATTTGCGAGATACGTTCGCTGACCGGCGAGGTATCGGCGCGCAGCATGTGCAGGCCGGGGCCGTAGGTGACGATCTCGACGGTGACCTCTTGGCCAAGCCCTTCGTAATGCTTGATGATATTGGCGGCGTTGTTCAGCGCCATGTTCATGGTCTGAATGCTTTCTTCATCGACATGAATGGCAACTTTCGCGCCTTCAGCCCAAGCGGCCAGTGGCGCGATGGCAAGCAAGGTCGCGGCAACGCTGGCGCGGATGATCTTGTGCATGGTTTTCCTCCCAGAAAGCGGGGCGCCCTTCTGCGGCCCGCCGGGTCAGGATGCGCGGCATTCTGCCACAGATCAAGCATAACATTCGAATATCGTCATGCGACTGCTGTGGACCGGCGCGCGCGGCGGCATATCTTTGCCGCAAGCCAGAGACACGCCATGCCCAAACACACCAAGAAAGCCGATTTGCCGACCAAGACCTGCGCCACCTGTGGCCGCCCGTTCACATGGCGCAAGAAATGGGCCAAGGTCTGGGACGAGGTGCGCTATTGCTCTGACCGCTGCCGCGGCGAGCGCAAGCGCGCTTAGGCGTTGCGCGCCTTGCGGTAGACGGATGGAGCCGTCCCGGTCGAGGCCGAGAATGCCCGAGAGAAATACCCCGGCGTCGAAAACCCAAGACTGCGCGCGATGTCCTGCACGGGCACATCGGTTTCGCTCAGCAGGCGGCGGGCTTCGAACAGGCGGCGTTCCTGCATCAGTTGCAGCGCGCTGCGCCCACAGCTTGCCCGGCAGGCGCGGGTCAGGTGGGTCGGCGTCACGCCAAGGGCTTGCGCGTAATCGCTGACATTCAGCGCAGAGCCGTATTCGCGTTCCAGAAGCGCGGTGTAGCGCGCTGTCAGGCGCTCATTCGCATTCGCCGAAGCCATGCCGCGCGGGCTGTCATCACCCGCGCCGCTGCGCTGGCGTTCCAGCCAGATCGCCAGCAGGCCGACCTGGTGGCGCGCGGCGCGTTCGGCAAAGGGTTTCGCGCCGTCCAGCTCGCGTTGAATGGCGTCGATGATCTGCGCCACTTCGGTATGTTGCGTGCCATCGCGCAGGCGCAGGTGCATGGGCGTGTCGGGCAGGTCCAGACCGGTCGCGTCGCCCATATGCAGCGCCACGCCCTGCGCGCGGGTCATGGCCTGAAAGCCATACATCGTGCCCGGCGGGATATAGATCGCGTTATGCGGGTGAAAGCCGCGCGTGCTGCCGCCCAGCGTGATCCGGCCTTGCCCGGCTGTGAACCAGTAGAACACCGGTTCGCGCAGGGCGCGCAGGGTTTCAAGCTGCCATTTCGGCGCTGCCGCGAGTTTCGAGATCGGAAGAATGCGCAGGCGTTTCGGTTGGTCTGGAATGCGTATCATTCGGTCTTTTTTCCCCCTGATAGCGGCAAGATTAAGACCGCGATCGGGCAGGGGAAGTGCGAATCCTCACGCAACCGTGAGTCGCGCGCGCCTTTGTCGGCGGGCGTTGCAATTGAGTGACTCTGGCCGCGCGCCTCAGAGTAGCCGCACCCAGCCCGACATCCGCGCCCGGAACCATGTGCGCTGACGTTTCGCGTATTGGCGCGTGGCAAGTGTTGCGGCATCCACCGCCTCGGACAACGAGATATGGCCTTGCAGATGCGCCACCAGTTCCGGCGCGCCGATCGCCTTGGCCCATGGCGCGCGTGCCTGCCAGATCGGCAGCACGGCGCGCACCTCTTTCAGCGCCCCTTGCGCGATCATCGACTCGAAGCGCGTGGCGATTCGCCGGGCTGACCAATCGGGCTGTGGCAGCATGACGAAGGGCGCCGTCTGCGACAGGGGCAGGATCGGCGGCGGCGTCTGCTCTTGCCATGCGGCCAGACCTTGGCCGGTGGCGCGCTGCACCTCCCATGCGCGTTGCACGCGGGCGGGGTTCTGGCGGTCGATGCGCGCGGCGGTGTCGCCATCCAGATCGCGCAGCATCGCGTCCAGCCCCGCGCGGGCCAGATAGGCATCGGCCTCTGCCCGGATCGCGGCAGGGGTGGGCGGGATTTCGGCCAGCCCTTCGGTCAGGGCACGAAAGTATAGCCCGGTGCCCCCCACGATAACCGGGTTCGGGTGCTGCGCCAAAAGA
The DNA here is from genome assembly GCF_020667835.1 of Roseibaca sp. Y0-43. Lineage (GTDB taxonomy): Bacteria > Pseudomonadota > Alphaproteobacteria > Rhodobacterales > Rhodobacteraceae > Roseinatronobacter. Next base: position 147,465 of record NZ_JAFMPR010000001.1, on the reverse strand, counting down.
TCGGCCATCGCGCGCAGCCAGTGGCCGACCGACCACTCGGCATCCGCGCCCACGCAGCCATAAAGCAGGTGCGGTGCGCGTGCGCAGTCGGCGGCGTCGGGGCGCGCGGTCAGCACCTGCCACATGTCATAGACCTGGAGCGCATCGGCATTGACCACAACCCGCCCCTGCGCTTCGGCCAAGGCCAGCGCAAGCGCCGATTTCCCGCTGGCGGTCGGCCCCGCCAGCAGCACAGGGCGGTCCACGGGCGGCGGATCGCTGCGCATCGCGGCAAGGGCTGCGTCAATTTCGGGCATTCGCCTCGCTTTCACGTTGAACCTTGTGGCGTTTTCCGACATTTTCGCGCCGGATGAAAGCGCCCGCGCCGCGACCCAGCCCGCGCCCATGGAAGGAACCCCGATGACCGACCCAGCCCCGACCCCAGCCGACGCACCGAATTACAAACGTGTCATGCTGAAAGTCTCGGGCGAGGCGTTGATGGGGGATCAGGGCTATGGCCTGCACCCGCCCACCGTGGCCCGCATCGCCCGAGAGGTGAAGGCGGTGCATGAAATGGGGGTCGAGATCTGCCTTGTCATCGGCGGCGGCAACATCTTTCGCGGCTTGCAAGGCTCTGCACAGGGGATGGAGCGCACCACCGCCGACTACATGGGAATGCTGGCCACCGTAATGAACGCGCTGGCCATGCAGGCAGCACTTGAAAGCCTTGGGGTGTTCACGCGCGTCATCAGCGCTATCCCCATGGACCAGATATGCGAGCCCTATATCCGCCGCCGCGCCGTGCGCCATCTGGAAAAGAAGCGTGTCTGCATCTTCACCGCGGGCACCGGCAACCCCTATTTCACCACCGACACCGCCGCGGCCCTGCGTGCCAGCGAAATGGCCTGTGATGCGATCTTCATGGGCAAGAACGGTGTCGACGGGGTCTATGACAAAGACCCGCGCCAGCACGCCGACGCCAAGCGCTACGACAAGATCACCTATGACGAGGCGCTTGCCCGTAACCTGAAGGTCATGGATACCAGCGCGCTGGCGCTGGCGCGCGACAACAACCTGCCGATCATCGTGTTCGAACTGGACCAGCCGGGCGGGTTTCGCAGTATTCTGGCGGGCGAGGGGCCACATACGATCGTGCATCGCTAGCGCGGGCTATCCCGGCAGTTAACTTTTCTGTATCAAGGGGCAGGGCGGTTGCGCGCAGTGCCCGCAAAGAAGGACAAGAACAGGCATGTCTGACGAGATTGAGATTGATCTGGACGATCTGAAACGCCGCATGGAAGGCGCGATGTCGGCGCTCAAGACCGAATTCGCCTCTTTGCGCACCGGGCGCGGGTCGGCGTCCATGCTCGACCCGATCATGGTAGAGGCCTATGGCCAGAACACGCCGATCAACCAGCTTGGCACCGTCAACGTGCCAGAGCCGCGCATGGTCACGATCAACATCTGGGACAAGTCGATGGTCGGCAAGGTCGAAAAGGCCATCCGCGAATCCGGTCTTGGCATCAACCCGCAGCTGAACGGCACCATCATCATGCTGCCGATCCCGGAATTGAACGAAGAGCGCCGCCGCGAGCTGAGCAAGGTCGCCGCGCAATATGCCGAAAGTGCGCGCGTGGCTGTGCGTAACGTGCGCCGCGACGGGATGGACCAGCTGAAGAAAGCCAAGGCCGCCGGCATGTCCGAGGATGAACAGAAACTTTGGTCCGAGGAAATCCAGGAATTGACCAATGCCTATATCGGCAAGGTCGATGCCGCGCTGGACAACAAGCAAGAAGAGATCATGCAGGTTTAGGCCTGTGGGTCCATTGGGCAAAGCGACATGACATTCGACCAAAGCCACGACGACAGTGCCGGCGACCCGGCCTTGCAGAATAAGCTGCATGTTGCCGTTATTATGGACGGCAACGGGCGCTGGGCCACGAACCGTGGCTGGCCGCGGCTTGTTGGCCACCGCAAGGGCGCCGAGCGCGTGCGCGAATTGGTCGATGCTTGCCCCGACATAGGCATCCGCTACCTGACGCTTTACGCCTTCTCGACCGAGAACTGGAAACGCTCGACCGAGGAAGTGCTGGGGCTGATGTCGCTCTTTGCCCGCTATATCCGCCGCGAAGCCGGGCGCATGAAGCGCGAAGGCGTGCGGATGCGCATCATCGGCGACCGCAAGCGGCTGGACCCGAAGCTGCAAACCCTGTTCGACAATGTCGAGGCCGAAACCGCCCAGAACGACCGCGTGCACCTGACCGTTGCCATCAATTACGGTGGCCGGGACGAGATCGCCCGCGCCGTGCGCGCCGCCGCGCGCGATGTGGCGGCGGGCAAGCTGGACCCCGATAGCGTGACTGATGCGAGCTTTGCACGCTATCTTGACACGCGCGATCTGCCCGACCCCGACCTTGTGGTGCGCACCTCGGGTGAAACGCGGGTCTCGAACTACCTGCTGTGGCAGGCGGCCTATTCGGAATACGTGTTCACCCAGGTTCTGTGGCCCGATTTCACGCCGCAGACCATGGCCGACATCCTACATGAATACGGGTTGCGCGAACGCCGTTTCGGCGGGGTGAAGTAACCGTGGCCGAGTTTTCCGACCTGCGCGCGCGGGCCTTGTCCGGCGCGGCGATGGCCGGGCTTGGCGCGGGCGCGATCTGGTTAGGCGGGCCGCTGTTTGTCGGGCTGGTCTGCATCCTGTCGGGCCTGATGATCTGGGAGCTGACCCGGATGCTCGACCCGTCCGCCCCCTTCGGCAAGGCAGAGGCCGCAGGCTTTACCGCAGCCGTTGTGCTGGCGGTCTTCACATGGCGCTTTGACGGGCTGGTGCTGGTCGCGCTGACCGCGCTGGTTGCAGTGCTTCTGGCATGGCGCTTCCCCAAGGACCGCGTTGTCGCCGGGGCGTATGCCGGGTTGGTGCTGTTCGCCGGGCTGGGCCTGATCGCGCTGCGCGGCGAGTATGGCGCGCTTTGGGTGCTGTGGCTTGTGGCGCTGGTCGTGGGCTCTGACATCTCGGGCTATTTCGCGGGCCGTATCTTGGGCGGGCCAAAGCTCTGGCCGCGTGTCAGCCCTAAGAAAACATGGTCCGGCACCGTGGCGGGATGGGTGACGGCGGTGGTTATCGCGCTGGGCTTCATGCCGGTATTGGGGGCGGGCGCGGGGCTGATCGTGGCCTCTGTGCTGATTACCATGGCCGGGCAGGGCGGCGACATTGCCGAAAGCGCGATCAAGCGGCACGCGGGCGTCAAGGACAGCTCGAACCTGATCCCCGGTCATGGCGGTGTCATGGACCGGTTCGATGCGCTGATCGCCGCCGCGCTGGTCGAACTCGTGCTGGCGCAAACCGGGCTTCTGGGGGTTTGATGCGGGTTTCTGTTTTCGGCGCGACCGGCTCTATCGGCGAGAGCACGTTCGATCTGCTGCGCGCGCGCCCCGATATTCAGGTCGTGGCGCTGACCGGCGGGCGCAATATCGCACGGCTGGCCGAACAGGCGCGTCGCTTGCGCGCCGAACTGGCCGTAACTGCCTATGACGAGTGTCTGGACGACCTACGCGCAGCGCTTGCGGGCAGCGGCACCGAGGTCGCGGCAGGCACACAAGCACTGATCGACGCCGCAAGCCGCCCCGCCGATTGGGTCATGTCCGCCATTGTCGGCGCCGCCGGGCTAGAGCCGGGCTTTCGCGCGCTCGCCCAAGGCGCGACGCTGGCGCTGGCCAACAAGGAATCGCTTGTCACCGCCGGGCCGTTGCTGATGGCAGAGGCCGCGCGCCACGGCGCGCGCATCCTGCCGGTCGATTCAGAACATTCCGCCGTGTTTCAGGCGCTTGTCGGCGAAGACATGGCGGCGGTCGAGCGCGTCATCATCACCGCATCGGGCGGCCCGTTCCGCACTTGGTCGAAAGAGCAGCTTGAAGGCGCGACGCTGGAGCAGGCACAGACCCACCCCAACTGGTCGATGGGCCAACGCATTACTATCGACAGCGCGACCCTGTTCAACAAGGCGCTGGAATTGATCGAGACGCGCGAATTCTTCGGGCTGGAGCCGTCGCAAATAGAGGTACTGGTGCATCCGCAATCCATCATCCACGCGATGGTCGGGTTCCGCGACGGGGCGCAAATGGCGCATCTTGGCCCGCCCGACATGCGCCATGCCATCGGTTATGCGCTGAACTGGCCCGAGCGCGCGCATCTGCCGGTCGCACGGCTGGATCTGGCGGCCATGGGACAACTGACATTCGAGGCCCCCGATCCCGACCGCTTCCCCGCCCTGCGCTTGGCGCAGCAGGTGATGGAGTTGCGCGGCCATGCGGGTGCGGTGTTCAACGCCGCCAAAGAGGTGGCGCTCGATGAATTCATCGCCCGCCGCTTGCGCTTCTTGCAGATGGCGGAGCTGGTCGACCGCACGATTGACACGCTTTTGACCGATTCCCGCCTGACTGCGCCGGTATGCGCGCTTGAAACCGTGCAGCAGATGGACCAAGTGGCAAGGGACACCGCGCGCCGGATTGCGGCGCAGCTGGCCTGACCACTTACCGATTGAAGGACAAGCATTTTGGACGCACTCGGCCTTTTGCCCGATTTCGGCAGCTTCTTCGCCACCATCGCCGCCTTCGTGGTGGTTCTGTCCATCATCGTGGCGGTGCATGAATACGGCCATTACATCGTCGGGCGCTGGTCGGGCATTCATGCGGATGTGTTTTCTGTGGGGTTCGGCCCGGTGCTGGCCTCGCGCACCGACAAGCGCGGCACGGTCTGGCAATTCGCGGCCATCCCCTTGGGCGGATACGTGAAATTCGCAGGCGATTCGGGCGCGACCTCGGCCAAAGATGATGACGCCATGTCGGGCCTGTCCGATGCCGAACGCCGCCGCACCATGCATGGCGCGCCGCTTTGGGCGCGTGCGGCAACCGTGGCGGCGGGGCCGGTGTTCAATTTCATCTTCGCCTTCGTCGTATTCGCGGGCTTGCTGGTCTACGAGGGGATCGCGGTGGACGAACCCGTCGTGGGCGAGATCACCGAACTGCCCGCCGCCCCCTTCGGCCTGCAACAGGGCGACCGTATCCTCAGCGTGGGCGGGATCGAAACCGAAACCCTGTCGGATTTCCTGCGCGCGTCGGAGGAGCTGCCGGCGCAGGCTGTCCTCGATTACACCGTGTTGCGCGACGGCCAGCAGTTGCAAGTCACCGGCCCGCACCCCATGCCACCCCTGGCGGGGTCGGTCGCCATGAAATCCGCCGCGCGGGATGCGCAAATGCAGCCGGGCGACGTGATTACCGCCATTGACGGCACCGAAATTGCGACCTTCGCGGAACTGCGCGAGAAGGTCGCGGCCTCTGACGGTGCAGCGCTGGACCTGACCGTCTGGCGCGGTGGCGAAGAACTGGCGCTGACGCTGGTGCCCCGCCGCACCGATTTGCCGCTGCCCGAAGGTGGCTTTGAAACCCGCTACCTGATCGGGCTGACCTCTGGCGCGGTGTTCGAATACGGCACCCGCACGCCGGGCGTGCTGGAAACCGCAAGCCTCGCCGCAACCCAGCTCTGGACGATCACGCGCACCTCGGTCGAGGGGCTGTATTACATGATCGTGGGCCAGATCAGCACCTGCAACCTGTCCAGCCCCATCGGCATTGCTGAAGCGTCGGTCGCCAAGGCGTCGGACGGCGCGGTGGAATTCATCTGGTTCCTTGGGGTCATCTCCGTGGCGATCGGGTTCCTGAACCTCTTTCCCATCCCGCCGCTGGACGGGGGGCACCTGATGTTCCACGCCTACGAGGCCGTGGCCCGCCGCCCGGCCAGCGACCAGGTCGTGCGCGTGCTGATGGCCCTGGGCATGGCGCTTGTGCTGACGCTGTTCCTGTTCGCGCTGTTCAATGACCTGACCTGCTAGGGCAGGCCCGCGATTTCTTGAAAGCGCCACGCCGTCGCCACATTCGCGCCGCAGTTCAGGCCTATCTCTGGCCCTGAAACGGAGGTGTCTCATGGCATATCTTGACGCAGAATTCGCAAATATCCGTCTGCTTTGGTCGCGGGTCGGGGACCGTGTGCTTGCCGCGCTGCTGGTGGCGTTGGCCATTGGTCTGGCCAGCTACCTGTCCATCCAGTTCGTGAACGGCCCGATTGTCATCACGCCATAGGCGGTTGCGGGCGTATTGTCTGACGCTGAGCGCACCCTGCGGGGTGCGTTTTGCGTTGTGGCCCCGGCGCATCACCGCGCGGCTTTCATTTGCAACCCGCCCGCCAGATCGCGGCAAGGCCCGCTTTCGGGGGGCGATTGCTTTGACAACCCCGCTGGAAGCCGCTAGTCACGAGTCCAAAATAATGCGGTTAGACGGGGCCCGATATGCGCGGAATCTTCAAGATGCTGCCATCGCGCAAGGGGGGCATGGCACAGCGCCTGCGCTTCTTCTCTTTGATGGTTTTGTGTTTCTTTTCAGTTAGTTCGTTTGCGTTCGCGCCCAGGGCGGAAGCCCAAACCTACCGGTTTTCAAGCATCGAAATCGACGGCAATGTCCGCGTTGACGATTCTACCATCCTGAGTGTTGCCAGAATCGGCACCGGTCAGGCGGTCAGCGCGGGGCAGATCAGCACCGCCTACGGGGCGCTCAGCGCTTCTGGCCTGTTCGAGACGGTCGAGCTGGAACCGCGCGGCAACCGCCTGCTGATCCGCGTGAAGGAATACCCCGTCATCGGCATCGTCAATTTCGAGGGCAACCGCCGCGTCGATGACGAGGATCTGGCCGCCGTTGTCGAGGTGCGCGCGGGCCGTGTCCTGTCGCCCGCGCAGGTCGAAGCGGATGCCCGCGCGATTGCAGAGCTTTATGCCGAACGTGGCCGCACCGCCGCCGAAGTTACCCCCCAGATCATCCCGCGTGGCAATAACCGTGTCGACCTGGCCTTCGTCGTGCGCGAAGGCAGCGTGGTCGAGATCGAGCGCGTCTCTTTCGTCGGCAACCGTGCGTTTTCCAGCTACCGGCTGCGCAACGTGCTGAACACCAAGCAGGCAGGCGTCCTGCGCTGGCTGATCCAGCGCGACACCTTCGTCGAAGACCGTATCGCGCTCGACCGTCAGCTTCTGTCCGATTTCTACCTGGCACGCGGTTATATCGACTTCGAAATCCTGTCGGTCACGTCAGAGATCGCGCGCGAGCGGGACGGCTTTTTCCTGACCTTCAACCTGCGCGAAGGCGAACAGTTCCGCTTTGGCGATGTCACCGTGGTCAGCGAGGTCGACGGGATCAACGCCGCCGATTATGCCGCAGAGCTGCGCGTGAACGCGGGCGACATCTTCTCTCCCAGCACGCTGGAACTGAACATCGCCCGAATGGAGCGTTTGGCCGAGCGTCGTGGCTTGCGTTTTATCCGTGCCGAACCGCGCTTTACCCGCGACAACCGCAACCGAACCGTCGATGTGGAATTCGCCATCGTGCGCGGCGAGCGGATTTTCGTGGAACGCATCGACATCCAGGGCAACACCACCACGCGGGACGAAGTGATCCGCCGCCAGTTCCAGGTGGCAGAGGGCGACCCGCTGAACCCGCGCAAGATCCGCGAGGCCGCGGCCCGGATCGAAGCGCTGGGCTATTTCGCAGAAACCAATGTCGAACCGCGCACCGGCTCTGCGCCCGATCAGGCCGTGGTCGATGTCGAGGTTGAGGAAACCAATACCGGCTCTCTCGGCTTCTCTGTCAGCTATGGGGCACAGCAGGGCGTGGGCTTCGGCATCTCGTTTGCCGAACAGAACTTCTTGGGGCGTGGCCAGCAGGTTGCGATCAACCTCAACACCGTCAAAGGCTCGCGCGATATCTCTGGCTCGATCACCGAACCGGCGCTGTTGGGCCGCGACCTCGCCTATACGCTCAGCTTGGGCTACAAGGAAACGTCGGATTTCCAGAACTCGAATTTCGACACCAAGGAAGCCTATTTTAACAACGCACTGGGTTTCCCCGTCAGCGAATTCGGCCGCCTGACGCTGCGGCAAGGCCTGTTGATTGAAGCCTTCTCAGGGCTGCCGGCCACGGCCTCCTTGCGCCTGTTCGACGACCAGAATTTCGGTCGCGCGATCACCGGCACGCTGGGCTACAGCTATGTGTTCGACACCCGCGACAAGGGGGTCGACCCGACCCGTGGCTGGATCTTCTCGATCGCGCAGGACGTGGGCATCGGCAATGGCAGCCGCCGCTTCCTGAAAACCGAGGCGCGCGTCGGCTACGAGATGGCCGTGTTCAACGAGGACGTGACGCTCATGGCTGATGGCCGCGTCGGTTTGCTGCACATGGCCAATGGTCTGTCGCGCCAGCGCGAACGCTTCCAGCTTGCCAGCGTGATGCGCGGTTTTGCGCCCGGCGACTCGGGCCCGCGCGACTTTGCGTCGCTCGAGGATGACGTTCTGGGTGGCACGCGCTACGCGGTCGTGTCCCTTGAAGCGCAATTTCCGCTGGGCTTGCCCGAAGAATACGGGCTGCGCGGGGGCGTCTTTGCCGATATCGGCACGATCTGGGGTGTCGATGGCGCGTCGCGCGCGGGGATCAACATGGTTGACCCCGCAACAGGCGAAAACTCGTCCGATCAACATCTGCGCGCAACGCTGGGCGTGTCGCTGTTCTGGGACAGCCCCTTGGGTCCGCTGAGGTTCGACTTCTCGCGTCCGCTGAAAAAGCGCGACTACGACAAGGCGCAGAATTTCGACTTCTCGATCGTCTCAACCTTCTAGGAATGCGCGGCTTTCGTGTTTTGATGATACAGGTGGTCGCAGGGCTTTGCCTTGCGACTGCATCTTTTGCCCAACCCCAATCCGGCTTTTCCCTTGGTGAACCCGTCGGCCCCGCCGCCGGGGCGCCGCTTGTTCTGCGCAGTATCGACGAGGAACGCCTGTTTCGCGGCTCGCTCTTCGGGCAGCGGGTGCTGGCAGAGATAGAGACCGCCTCGCGCGCGTTGGAGGAAGAGAACGCGACGCTGCTGTCAGAACTGACCGCGCGCGAGGAAGAACTGACCCGGTTGCGCGATACGATGGGCGCGGAAGAATTCCGCGCCGAGGCGGAAGCCTTCGACCAGCGCGCCGAGGAGATACGTCAAAGCCAGGCCCAGAAGCTGGCCCGCTTCTCGCAATTCGAAGAGTCCGAGCGCCGCCGGTTCTTTTCGCAAACCGGGCCGGTGCTGCAACGGGTGCTGGAAGAAGAGGGCGCGCAGATCCTGATCGCCTCGGGCGCGGTCATCATCGGCACGCCGGGCATGGACATGACCGCAGCGGCGATTGCCGCCATAGACGCCGAAATCGGCGATGGCGGCACGCCGCCCTTTCCACTGATCCAGCCCTAGCCTTGCCCGCTTTGCTTGCCACTTCGGGCGGGCCTTGCTAAGCGCAACACAGCTGCGGCCAACCAAGTGTCGCGCGCATGTTCAAGAGGTAGAAGATGTCAGACACCGCCCAGCCCGCCGCCACAGAGGCCGATCTGGCCACGATCATGAAGATCATCCCGCACCGCTACCCGTTCCTGCTGGTGGACAAGGTGCGTGACGTGGTGGCCCGCGAAAGCGCGGTCGGCATCAAGAATGTCACCTTCAACGAGCCGCATTTCCAGGGCCATTTCCCCGATGCGCCGATCATGCCGGGTGTGACGATCGTAGAGGCCATGGCGCAAACCGCCGCCGTTCTGGTGGGCCTGACCATCGGTTTTGGCGAGAAAGCGCCGCTTGTCTATTTCATGTCCATCGACAAGGCCAAGTTCCGCCGCAAGGTCGTGCCGGGCGATGTGCTGGAGTTGCATGTGAAAGTGCTGCGCGGCTCGACCAAGATCTGGAAATTCGAAGGCACCGCCATGGTCGAAGGGCAGATCGCGGCGCAGGCCGAATTCGCGGCCATGATCGACACGTCCAGCACCGCACAAGGGTAAACCCATGTCAGCGATTGACCCAAGCGCCGTCATCCACCCCATGGCGGTGGTGGAAGACGGGGCCACCATCGGCGCGGGCTGCACCATCGGCCCCTTCGCCATCATCGGCCCAGAGGTGACTTTGGCCGAAAACGTGACCGTGAAGCCGCACGCGCTTGTCACCGGCTGGACCGAGATCGGCGCGGGCTGCACGATCTTTTCCTTCGCGTCGGTGGGCGAGGTGCCGCAAGACCTGAAATACGCAGGCGAGCGCACGCGGTTGGTGATTGGCAGAAACTGCCGCATCCGCGAGAATGCGACGCTGCACACGGGCACCGAGCAGGGCGGCGGCATCACCCGCGTGGGTGACAATTGCCTTGTGATGGCGGGCGCGCATGTCGGCCACGATGCCCATATCGGCAATAACGTGATCTTGGCCAATTACGCGGGCATCGCTGGCCATGTGGTGATCGAGGATAACGTGATCGTCGGCGCGCTATCGGGTATTCACCAATTCGTCCGCGTGGGCGAAGGCGCGATCATCGGCGGCGTCAGCCGGGTCACGCATGATGTCATGCCCTTCGGTATGGTTGCCGCCAGCGACGGCACGCTGAACGGGCTGAACCTGATCGGCCTGAAACGCCGTGGCACCGCGCGTGACGACATCGCCGCCTTGCGCGAAGCATATCGCGTGCTGGCCGAGAGTGATGCGCCGCTGGTCGAAACCGCGCGCCAACTGGCCGAGGGGGCGGAAAGCGACGCGGTGCGCAAGCTGGCCGCGTTCTTTACCGAAGCCTCTGGCCGCAGCTTCCTGCGTCCGCAATGACCCGCACGGCGCTGATAGCCGGGCGCGGGGCGCTGCCCGAAATCGTGGCGGCGCGCCTGTCGCTGGAAGGGGCACCGCCCGTGCTGGCAGAGCTTGAGGGGTTCGAGAGCCTCTCGCTTGCGCGAGAGGGGGTAGAGCGCTTTCGGCTGGAACGGCTTGTCCCTTTCCTTGATCGGCTTGTGGATCTGGGGGTTAGCCGCGCGGTCTTTGCCGGCGGCGTGCACCGTCCCCGGCTGGACCCGGCGCTTCTGGATCCGGCCACGATGCAGCTTTTGCCGCGCATCATGGCCGCGATGGGCCAAGGCGACGACGGCGCGCTGCGCGAGGTGATCGCGCTGATGGGCGAATGGGGTATCGAGGTTGTGGGCGTGCAGGACATTTGCCCGGACTTGTTGCCAGATGCCGGCCAGCTTGGTGCGCACGCCCCGAACGCCCAAGACCGCAAGGACATCACACGCGGTTTCGCCATCTTGCAGGCGATGGGCGCTGTGGATGTGGGGCAGGGCTGCGTGGTGGCGCGTGGGCAATGCCTGGCCATGGAAGCGCTGCCCGGCACCGATGTGATGCTGGCGCAACTGGCCGAACTGCGCCCCGGGGCGCTGCCAGAGGGCGGCGTGTTCTGCAAAGCGCCCAAACCCGATCAGGACCGCCGGATCGACCTGCCTGCGCTTGGCGTGGCCACGGTCGAGGGTGCGCACAAGGCCGGATTGCGTGGCATCGCCGTGCAAGCGGGCGGCGTGCTGATGATCGACGCGCCTGCCATGATCGCCCGTGCCGATGACTTGGGGCTGTTCCTGCTGGCAGAGCCATGAAGGTATTCCTGATCGCCGGAGAGCCATCGGGCGATGCCCTTGGCGCGGCGCTGATGGCGGGCTTTGACGATCTGGCACCGGATTGCGAATTTGCAGGCGTCGGCGGCGAGGGGATGACAGCGGCGGGCCTGACCTCTCTTTTCCCGATGTCCGACCTGTCGATCATGGGGCTGGCCGAAGTTCTTCCGCGCATCGCCCTGTTGCGCCGCCGCATCGCGCAGACGGCGCAGGCGATTGCCGACACGAAACCCGATCTGGTCGTGACCATCGACAGCCCCGATTTCTGCCTGCGGGTGTTGAAAAAGGCCCGCGCCGCGCGGCCTGATCTGCCCGTGGTGCATTACGTCGCCCCCTCGGTCTGGGCATGGCGGCCGGGGCGCGCGGCGCGCATGGCGCCCTTGGTCGATCATGTGCTGGCCCTGTTGCCGTTCGAGCCGCCCTATATGCAGGCCGCCGGTATGAGCTGCGATTTCGTGGGCCATCCGGTCGTCGCCGCACCCCGCGCGTCAGAGGCAGAGGCGCAGGCCATTCGCCAATCGGATACGGTTGTGCTGGCGCTGCCCGGCTCGCGTGGCGGAGAGATCGCGCGCCTTGCCCCGCGCTTCGGCCAAGCCTTGGCGCAGGCGCTGCCAGAGGGCGCGCAAGTGCTGGTGCCCACGGTGGCCGCGCAAGCCGACCACATGCGCGCGCAGGTGGCCCGCTGGCCGATCCCGGCGCAGGTGCTGACCGACCCGGCTGAAAAACGCGCCGCGTTTCGGGCTGCGGATGTGGCGCTGGCGGCGTCTGGCACGGTCAGCCTGGAACTGGCGGCGAATGACACGCCCATGGTCATCGGCTATGACATGGCATGGCTTACCCAGCGCATCGCCGAGCGGCTGATCAAGCTGGACACGGTCACGCTGGTCAACCTTGTCTCAGAAACCCGCGCCGTGCCGGAATGCCTTGGGCGCGCCTGCACCGCCGAAAACCTTGCGGCAGAGCTTCGCGCGCTGCTGACAGACCCGGACAAGCAAGCCGCCCAACGCGCGGCCATGCGCCTGACGATGGAGCGGCTGGGGCAGGGGGGCACCGCGCCGGGGCACCGCGCGGCGGCGTCTTGTCTGGATTTTATGGCTCGGAAAGCGGGTGGTGCTGCAACACCAGCGCCTTGAGGCGTTCTTCCAGAACATGCGTGTAAATTTCGGTCGTGCCGATATCGGCATGGCCCAGAAGCGTCTGGATCGCGCGCAAATCCGCGCCGCCTTGCAGCAGATGCGTGGCAAAGGCGTGACGCAGCACATGCGGGCTGACGCGGGCTGGGTCCAGCCCTGCCGTGATCGCCATGTCCTTCAATGCAAGGAAAAACCCCACGCGGCTTAGGTGCCCTGCCTTGCCGCGTGACGGAAAGAGCGCCTTGGGTTCGGGCTTGCGCTGGGCGCGCAACGCGCTGGCCTGCCGGTCCCATTCCGCAAGCCACGCCGTTAGTGCTTCCCGCGCAGGGTGCGACAGGGGCACCATGCGGTCTTTGCCGCCCTTGCCGTTCACCAAGATCATGCGCGGATCGCCCCGCACCGCGTTCACGGGCAGGCTGACCAGTTCGGTCACGCGCAGGCCGGTCGCGTAAAGCAATTCCATCAGGCAGGTGTTGCGCAGGCGCTCGGCCTCGGTCCGGCCTGTCCGGCGGGCGGCGGCCAGAAGCGCTTCGACCTCGGCCGTGGTCAGGGTCTGCGGCAGTTTTGCCGCCTTGCCCGGCCCGGCAATGCGCGAGGCCGGGTCACTGTCGCGCCACCCCTCGGCATAGGCGAAGCGGAACATCTGCCGGATGGACGCCAAGCGCCGCGCGCGCGTGGCTTTGGCCAGCCCTTGCGCATCAAGGTCGATCAGATAGGCCTCTATCTGGTCTTGGGTGACGGTGTCGAACGCATGACCCTTGCGCCCGCACCATTCGGCGAAATCGCGCAGGTCGCGGCCATAGGCCAGTTGCGTGTTGCGCGCGGCCCCGGCTTCGGCGGCGGCGGCTTGCAGAAAGGTTGAAATCCAGCGCGCGCTATCCCTCATGGCGCTACCCGCGCCGGTCCAGCAGCAGCAATTCCAGCGCGATCTGGCGCGCGTCGCGCTCCAACCCCAGCGCGACAAGGGCGGCAAGGCTCTGCTCGGTGGCCAGCATGTCGCCTTGGCTGGCATCGGCAATCAGCGCGAGCGTGTCCAGAAGCAGGCGTCCGCGTTCACCCTCGGACAGCCACAGGCTTTCGGGCATGGGCAGCTCGGGCGTGGCAAAGGCCGCCTGTATGGCGGGGCCGAAGCCCGAAACGCTTGCAGAAGGCAGGTCCGCGCCGCTGGCCAAGGCCGAGGCCAGCGCGGCCAGAGGGGTGTCGGGCGTGATCGCGCTTGCACGGTCCAACCGCGTCTCTGCCAAAAGCAGGATCGCCCATTGCACCCGCGCCGCGCTGCCGGTCAGGGTGTGGTCCGCCAACCGCTCGGCAAAAATGCGGGCGAAGGCGTTTTCCAATTCGACCGCTTCGAACAGCGTCCACGCGGTGCGCAGCGCCTCGCCGATCTGCGCGGTGTCGCCGTCCAGCAAGGCCGTATCCAGCGCCTGCACCGCGCGCACGCGGTCCCACACCCCGCCAGAGGCCGCGGCCCGCCTTTGGCTGTAGATGCCCATCAATCGCTCCGGCTGCATCACGCCCGTCCGCGTCAGCCGCTCGGCGGCGTCGATCTGGGCGCGCCAACCGCTGGTGCCGCGCAAATCGGCATGGGCAAAGGCCACGGGCAGGCTGCCGGTGCCGACCGGGTCGCCCAAGGCTTCCAGCACGCGCCAGCCCATGGGCGTCAGGCGCTGCGGGGGCGGCAGGGTCAGGCCGGCATCCTCTTCTTCCAGAAAGCGCGTCAACAGGCCCGCTTCGGTCGCGTCCAGCGCCCCCAGCGCGCGGGCGGCCCCAAGGGCGGTATAGGCGGTTTGCCATTCGCCTTGGCGCGCAAGGCAAAAGATGCGCGCGGCTTCGCCGCTGCTGCCCGCCAACTGGCCCTGAAGCCGCGTGCAGGCGCGGTCCTCTTCGCCCAACAGAAGGGCGATGTCGAAGGCCCGCGTGTTCAGCGCGGCGGTCTGGGTGGGCGCGCCTTCGATCAACTGGCTGGCCTGCTCCAGCGCGCCGATCTCTATCAGCTTGTCCAGCCGCGCGGTCAAAAGCGCGCCGGGTGCCTCGCCCTCGGCCAGCAGGGGCGGGGCAAATTCCGCCGACAACAGCCTCACCATCAGGCGCTGCGCCGCGGGCACCATGTTCGGGTCGAGCGCCGCGATCCCCTCGGCCAGCACGGCGACGGGCGTTTGCCCCCACAGATCGCGCGGCAGGCCGATGCGTGCGGCGGCAAACAGGCCCGTGCTGTCCAGCGTCGCCTGCTCTAACGGGCGCGCAAGGATCGGGTCGCTTGGCGGGGTCGGAGCTGGTGTCGTCTGCGGCAGCGCGGGGTCGGGCGCAGACGGGCCGACGGGCTGGGTCAGCGCCTGCTCTAGCCAGTCAATGGCCGAGAGCGGCGCATCCTGCTGCGCCATGGCCGCGCAGGGCAAGCACAGCGCCAGCACCAGCCCCGACGCGCGCATCTCTACCGCGCCTCCAGCTCGACCGGGTCAGAGACGGGTGCGCGCTCTGGCGACAGATCGCCGATATAGGCATAGGCGACCACCGCGATCGCCGCGAGAACCACAAGGATAAGGATCAGTCGGAAAAGATATTTCATCGGCCTGTTCGTGCTCTCCGGTTGCCCCTTCTTTCGCGACGGGGTCCGTCTTGGGGGTTTTCCTTTCGTCCCGGTCGCAATATCACGACAAGGCAAGCGGGGGCCATGAAAACTTGGGTCTTCGCAGATCACAAGGGCGCATTCGGCATGAAACTGCACAAGACCGTGGTGCTGGTCGGCATGATGGGCGCGGGGAAAACCGCCATCGGCAAGCATGTCGCACAGGTGCTGGGCGTGCCGTTTCGCGATTCGGACGAAGAAATCGTCACCGCCGCGCAGATGAGCATTGCCGAGATTTTCGCCCGCGATGGCGAGGCGTTCTTCCGCGACCGCGAGGCCGAGGTGATCGCGCGCCTTTTGCACGGCACCCCCGCAATTCTGTCGGTGGGCGGCGGGGCATTCCTGCGGGCCGAGACGCGCCAGCGCATCCATGACGATGGCGTGTCGGTCTGGCTGCGCGCCGATCTGGACCTGCTCTGGTCGCGCGTGCGCACAAAGAACACCCGGCCTTTGCTGCAAAACGACGACCCGCGCGGCACGCTTGCGCGCTTGCTGGCAGAGCGCACGCCCTATTACGAACAGGCCGATCTGGTCGCCAATGCCGACCCGGGCTATTCCATCGCCGACATGGCCCGCGTGGTGCTGGAACAATTGGCCACCCGCCCCGATGTCTTGGAAGGATACACCGCATGAGCGTTCAGATTGTCCATGTGCCCTTGGGGGATCGCGCTTATGACGTGGTTATCGGGCGCGGTCTGCTGGCGGATGCGCCGCGCTATCTGGCCCCGCACCTGAAACGCAACCGCGTGGCGATCCTGACGGAAAGCCGCGTGGCGGGCCTGCATCTGGACGCGGTGCAGCGTGCCTTTGGCGATATTTCCAGCGCCGCGCTGGCGCTGGACCCGGGCGAGGGCACGAAGAACTGGGCAGGGCTTATGCAATCGGTGGAATGGTTGCTGGACGAAAAGGTCGAGCGCCGGGATCTGGTCATGGCGCTGGGTGGCGGTGTCATCGGCGATCTGGCGGGCTTTGCCGCGGCCGTGCTGCGCCGGGGCGTGCGCTTCGTGCAGGTGCCGACCTCGCTTCTGGCGCAGGTGGACAGCTCTGTCGGCGGCAAGACCGGCATCAACACGCGCCACGGCAAGAACCTTGTGGGCGCGTTCCACCAGCCCAGCCTTGTGCTGGCCGATATCGACCTGCTCGATACGCTGCCCGCGCGCGATTTCCTTGCGGGTTTTGGCGAGGTCGTGAAATACGGCCTGCTGGGCGATGCGGCCTTTTTCGACTGGCTAGAGGCGAATGGCCCCGCGCTGGCGGCGGGCGATCATGCCTTGCGCCAATATGCCGTGCATCGCTCGGTGCAGATGAAAGCGGAAATCGTTGTCCGTGATGAAACCGAACAGGGCGACCGCGCGCTTCTGAACCTTGGGCACACCTTCTGCCACGCGTTAGAGGCCGCAACGGGCTATTCCGACCGCCTGCTTCATGGCGAGGGCGTGGCGATTGGCTGCGCCTTGGCGTTCGAATTATCGGCGCGCATGGGCCTGTGCCCGCAGGAAACCCCCAGCCGTGTGCGCGCGCATCTGCGCGCCATGGGCATGGCGACCGATCTGGCCGATATTCCGGGCGATCTGCCGGGGGCAGAGGCGCTGATCGCGCTGATGGGGCAGGATAAGAAAGTGCAGGATGGCCGCCTGCGCTTCATCCTGGCGCGCGACATTGGCCGAGCCTTCGTCTGCGATGATGTGCCAAGCGATATTTTGCGCGCCGTGCTGGAAGATGCCTTGGTCGCACGCGCCTAAGGCTGGCCATCGCGCGCCCGCGCCTTAGCTTTGGGGCAACCCAAAGAAAGGCCGCCCCATGATCCTAACCCGTCGCGCAGCCCTTGCCGGACCCATCGCCCTCGCCGCCTGTTCGCGCCTGCCCGCCAGCCCCGAGGGGGCATCGCCGCCCATCACGCTTGAGCAGGCCTTTGCGGGCCGCGCGGTGGGTGCGGGCGTGTTCCGTGTGGACCTGACCGGGTCCGAACGCCGCTTCCGCGCTCGGTTGGACGGGCGGCTAAAGGGCGACCGGCTGACGGTTGTGGAAGATTTCATCTATGACGACGGCGAGGAAAACCGCCTGACATGGGTGTTCGACCGCGCCGGGCCGGGACGCTGGACCGGGCGGCGCGAAGACACGGTAGGCATGGCCGAGGTGGTGGAAACCGGGACCGAGATCCGGTTGTCCTACCTCGCCGATTTCAACGCGAGCGGCGAAATCACCCGCTTGGGGTTTGAGGATGTGATCTATTTCGGCCCCGATGGCCGCATCATCAACGATGCCGTGGTCACGCGCTGGGGCTTGCCCGTGGCGCGCGTGCGGTTCGAGATGGTCAAACTCTAGGCGCGTCCTGCGGCAATTGCGCGCTTTGGCTTGAGTTGCGCGAAACGCACGCTTACGTCTAAGATAGACCTGCCAACGCGGAGCACCCTTGAAACACGTAACCCCCCGACGCCGCGATCCGTTCGACATGCTGGACCATGCCCTGCGTACGGGTTGGAACACGCTCGACACGATCCCGCTGAAAGGCGAGGGCGAGTTTCTTGTGCTGACCGTCTCGGGCCTTGTGCGGTTGGCGCGCAATGCCAGACAGCAGCGCAACACGCGCAAGGCTGATGCCTATGGGCCGGAACGCACGACCGTCAGTTCGGTCAAAACCGGCAACTATCTTGGCGCGATCGCGTGGCGTTGGCCGACCGGGCAGGACGGGCTTTAACGGTTCAGCGCGTAGCGACCCGCTTCCTTGAACACGTCGATCACGCGGGTTCCGGCCTTGATCCGGGCGCTATGCACCACGCCTGCGGGGATGGTGTAGCTGTCGCCGGGGCGGTAGATGCGGCGATGCTCGCCGATGGTGAAGTCAATCTCGCCTTCGACGACCGTGCCCCATTGCGCGCCATGGGCATGGGCGGGCAGGTCCATGTCCTGCACGAAGGTAAAGAACACCACCAGCCCGTCGTGTGACTGCACCGCGCGGGCCTGAACCACATCCGCCGGAAAGGGGATGTCCACACCCGGCAAGGCGTTGATGAAATCGGGAAAGGCCACGGGTTACACCCGCTCGACCGTGACCTTGCTGGCGTCAAAGGCAAGGTAGTCTTTCACCTGTGCCGCCATCTCGGTCGGCTCTGTAATGGAATAGGCCGCGTTCTCGATCAGCCCCTCGGGGCTGGAGACATGGAAGAACACGCCCGTTCCGCGATCATCGCATTCCAGCTTGCGCTCGGACGGGTCCAGCACCGCGCCCGCAATATCCTCGCGCGGGAAATAGATGACGAAGGGCCAGTCGCGCTGCACCAGTTCCAGCGCGCGGGTGCTTTCCCCGATCACGGACCCCCCTGCGCGAACAACCCAGGTGCCTTCGGCGGGATAGATTTTCAGAATGCTCATCGGCATGACGCGGTTTCCTTCGTCCTTGGATGCGCGGCGCGCACGGTATTGGTTACAAGCGGCCCCGTCAGCAGGGCGCGATCAGGTTTCGAGCGGGGCGCAGGCCTTATCCAGCCAGTCACGCGTCGTTTGGGACACCAGCGGAGACAGGGACATACGAACACGCGCGTGGTAGCTGTCCAGCCAGTCACGCTCGCTCGCGGTGAGTTCACTGCTTAGTATAAGCCTGCGGTCGATGGGGGCAAGCGTCAAGGTTTCGAACTCCAGCCAGTCGCGCGGCTCGCCCCCTTCCGGTGCCGTGCCCGCGCGCACCGCGACAAGGTTTTCCAGCCGGATGCCGAAGGCACCTTCGCGGTAATAGCCCGGCTCGTTCGACAGGATCATGCCCTCGGCCAGCGGCACTTGGCTGATCCGCGACAGGCGTTGTGGTCCTTCATGCACGGACAGATAGGCGCCTACGCCATGGCCGGTGCCATGGTCGTAATCCAGCCCCGCCAGCCACAGCGGATACCGCGCCAGCGCATCCAGATGCCCACCTGCCACGCCACGGGGAAAACGCGCGCGCGACACGGCGATCATGCCTTGCAACACGCGCGTGAAACACTGCGCTTCCAGCGTGCCCACCGGGCCGATGGCGATGGTGCGGGTGATGTCGGTCGTGCCGTCCAGATATTGCCCGCCGCTATCGACCAGCATCAACTCACCCGGCATAAGGCGGCGGTTGCTGGCCTCTGTCACGCGGTAATGCACGATGGCGCCGTTTGGCCCCGATCCGGCAATCGTGTCGAAGCTGATGTCGCGCAAATCGCCCGTGGCGCTGCGGCAGGCTTCCAGATGGCGGACGATGTCGATCTCGGTCACGCTATGGGCGGGATCGTCCAGAAGCTTTTGCGCCTGCCCGTCCAGCCAGCACAGGAATTCGGCCATGGCCGCGCCGTCGCGCAGATGCGCGGCGCGCGCGCCGTCCAGCTCTGCCCCGGTCTTGCGCGCCTTGGGGGCAAGGCAGGGGTCTTGCATGGGGGCAATCGTGATGCCCGCTTCCGACAGCAGGTCACACACGGCCACGGGCACGCTTGCGCGGTCCACGCGCACGGGGCCGATCTGGCTGCGCAGCGCGGGCTCGAATGCCTCGGCGGGGCGCAGGGTCACGCCTTGGTCAAGAGTGATGCCGTCGAATTTCGCTTCATGGGCGAACAGGTCCAGCTTCCCGTCATCATGCAGCACCGCCAAGGCCTGCACCACCGGCACGCGCGGCAGGTCGGCGCCGCGCAGGTTGAGCAGCCAGCAAATGCTGTCGGGCTGGGTCAGAACGGCGGCCTTTTGCCCGTTCTGGCCCAGCGCGCGCGCGGCGTCCTGCCGCTTTTGCGCGCTTGACGCGCCCGCAAGGCTGTCAGGATAGGCCATGACCGCGCCCAACGGCGGGGCAGGGCGGTCGGCCCAAAGCGGGTCGATGGGGTTGGCGATGCGCTTCAAGGTGATGCCACTTCCCGCCAGCCCACGCTCCAGCGTCTCGATCTCGTCGGGGGTGTGCAGCCACGGATCAAAGCCCACGACCGCACCGTTCGGGCAGGCCGCGCGCAGCCAGTCGGCGGGGCGCGTCTCGGGCCATGGCACGATCTCGAACTCTGCGGCGCATTGGCCGCGCGCCTGCACGCGGTAGCGCCCGTCTACGAACAGCCCGGCGCGATCCGCCAGCGCAATGCAGAACCCGGCCGACCCGGTAAACCCCGTCAGCCATGCCAGCCGTTCATCGCAGGGCGCGACATATTCGCCCTGATGCAGATCGGCGCGCGGCACGATCACCCCGTCCAAGGCCTGCGCGCGCATGGCCGCGCGCAGCGCGCTCAGCCGGGGCGGGCCGTCTTGCGGACGAGACGGGGCGGTAAAGCTTTGAAACATGTCAGTGATCCTGCCGAATAGGGTGATCTGCCCAAGTCGTAGAGCGGGCTTGCCCAGCGGTCAATGCGCGGCATCCTCCGGGGTCTCGGCAAGCGCGCGCAACCGCTCTGCCGCCTCGGACACGCTTTCGCGGTCTTGCTCCAGCACCAAGGCCTGCCGGGCATGGGCCAAGGCGTGGCGGGACATGGCCAGCGCGGGCGCATGGAATGCCTGCCCCTTGGCAATCATCAGCCCGGCCAGCCGCTTTTGCACGATCAGCCCAATCTCGACCAGCGCCGCCCCGTCGCGCGCGGGCGCGGCAAAGGCGTCTTGCAGCAAGTCGGCCAGCATCAGGCTGGGGACCAGCACCTCGGAAAACCGCCTGTCGGATTGCGCATCGGGCTGCCACAGGCAAAGCAGGCGCACCTGCCGGCCAAGGATGTCGATCGCCGTGCCCGGATCGTTTACCGCGGGCGACAGCGCACGCGAGGCGATCTCGGACATGGACAGAATGCCGAAGCGTGGATCCTGCTCGAAATTGCGCATCGCGCCGATGACGAAACAGGCCCGGATCGCCTCGCAATCCTGCTCTGCCAAGGGCAGGCTGCGGATCGCCTCTGCCAGAACCATGCCCGGATGCACGTATTTGCCCGGCAGAACCCGCAGCGCGATTTGGGTGCCAAGGCGCGTGGCAATGCTCTGAAGCGCGGCCATGTCCACGGTCTGAATATAGCCCGTCACCGTTCCCGTCACCCGCCCCGGGCCAGGGGCGGATTGCGCCAGCGTGTCAGGCAGGGGCGTTCCGCCCATGAACGGGTCGGACATGCGGGTGTTCAGGGCTTGCGCGGTTGCCGTTTCCAGCCGGGTGATGGTGTCGGCCAAGCGTCCGTAATCGGCCAGATGCCCGATCCAGCGCACCAGTTGCACGACCACAAGCGCCAACACGCCCAGCGTGGCCAGGAACAGCACCAGCCGCCCTGCTGGCCCGTAAAGCGCGATCTGCAAGCCGCTGATCGACACAAGGCTGAACACGAAGGCCCCCACGAAAGAGGCAAGCACCTGCTGCGTGGTCGAATCGTTTTGCAACAGCACCGTCGCGCGCGGCGTGGCCGAGGATGCCGCCGCCCCGAACGCCGTCAGCATGATGGACACCGAGAAGGTCGTCACCGCCAGCATGGACGAGGCAAGGATCTGCAACAGCACCATCACCGCATCGCGCGAGATAAGATCGAACTGCAACAGGCTGACCAAGGGCGCGCCGAAGGCGGCCAGCACCGCCACGGCCACCCCGGCCAGCCCGTAAAGCGCGATATGCACCCAGATCTTGTCGAAGAAGCGGCCCAGATGCCACGACCATATGTGCATCATTTCCCCCCTTGCGGATGGGCCACGCTAGGACGGATGGACGATAAAGGCCAGATAGCAAAACCCCCGGCACGCGCGGTGCCGGGGGCAAAAGTTGTCGGATGCGGGCGCTTAGTTGCGCTCTTTGTCCACCATCTTGGACGCACCGATCCACGGCATCATCGCGCGCAGCTTCGCGCCGACCTGTTCGATCTGATGCTCGTCATTGATGCGGCGGGTGGCCTTGAAGAAGGGCTGACCCACGGCGTTTTCCTGCATGAAGTCACGCACGAACTTGCCTTGCTGGATGTCGGTCAGAACCGCCTTCATGCGCGCCTTCGTCTCGTCATAGGGCAGAATGCGCGGGCCGCTGACATACTCGCCATACTCGGCGGTGTTCGAGATCGAGTAGTTCATGTTCGCGATGCCGCCTTCATAGATAAGGTCGACGATCAGCTTCACTTCATGCAGGCACTCGAAATAGGCCATTTCCGGCTCGTAACCGGCTTCGACCAGCGTCTCGAAGCCCATGCGGATCAGTTCCACCAGACCACCGCACAGCACGGCCTGCTCGCCGAACAGGTCGGTTTCGCATTCCTGGCGGAAGTTGGTTTCAATGATCCCCGAGCGCCCGCCACCGATGGCAGAGCAGTAGGACAGGCCGATTTCCATCGCGCGACCCGTTGCATCCTGATGCACGGCCACAAGGCAAGGCACACCGCCGCCCTTGGTGTATTCGCCGCGCACGGTGTGGCCCGGACCTTTGGGCGCCATCATAATGACATCGACGCCGGGCTTTGGCTCGATCAGGCCGAAATGCACGTTCAGACCATGCGCGAACGCAATCGCCGCACCGTCGCGCAGGTTGTCATGCACGTATTTCTTGTAGGTTTCCGCCTGCAATTCGTCGGGCATGGTGAACATGATCAGGTCGCACCATGCGGCCGCTTCGGCAATGCCCATGACCTGCAAGCCCTCGGCTTCGCATTTCTTGGCGCTGGCCGAACCCTCGCGCAGCGCGACAACCACGTTCTTCGCACCCGAATCGCGCAGGTTCAGCGCATGGGCATGGCCCTGGCTGCCATAGCCCAGAATGGCGACTTTCTTGTCCTTGATCAGGTTCACATCGCAATCGCGATCATAGTAGACGCGCATGGCCGTCCCTCCATTTGTGTTGCATTGAAGCGCAGCATAGGAGTTTAGGTCAAAAAAACGTTTCAAACTTGCGATCTTTTCGCGTACTTGTGCAAAGATCATTCGCAAAATTTGTCAATTCGAAATATCCATGCAGATAGACGATACCGACCGCCGCCTGTTGCGCCAGCTTCTGGCCAATCCCATGGCCGCGACCGCCGACCTTGCCGCCCGCGCCGGCGTGACAGAGGCGACATGCTGGCGCCGCCTCGACCGGCTGCGCGCGCGCGGCATCCTGCGCGGGCAGCAAGCGGTGATCGACTGGCGCGCGCTTGGCTTTCAGGTAGAGGTCTCGCTCCGCGTCACCCTCGACAAGACCAACCCGCGTGCCTTCGACGAATTCATGGCCCAAGCCCGCCTTGTGCCCGAAGTGCTGGAAATCCAGACCTTTCTGGGCCGCGTCGACCTGCGCCTGAACATCATCGCGCGCGACATGGCCCATTACCAAGACATCTACCGCGACCGCATCCTGACGCTGCCGCATATCACCGATCTCGAAGCGCTGATGCATCTCTCCGACATCAAATCCGACGAAAGCCTCCCGATATGATTTTCATCCTTGCCCAAATATCCCGGGGTGAATGGGCCGCGCCCGCGGCCCAGAGGGGCAGCGCCCCTCTGCCAAGGTCGGCCAAATGATCGCGCTCGACGATCTCGACCGCCGGATGCTGCGCCTTCTGGCCGGGGATGCCTCGCTCTCGGCAGGGGCGCTGGGCCGCAGTCTTGGCCTCAGCCAGCCCGCCGCATGGCGCCGCCTGAAGCGTCTGCGCGACGCGGGCGCGATTGCCCGCCACCGCCTCGATCTGGACTTGCCCGCGCTGGGCTTCGGCGTCACCGTTTTCCTTGGCATCACGCTGGCCGCCAAGGGCCGCGTCAGCTTGGCCGATTTCGAGCGCGCCGTCTCTGCCATTCCCGAAGTGCAGACTGTGCAGCACGTGCTGGGCCTGTATGATTACCGCCTGCGGGTTGTCGCCCGAGACCTGTCCGATTTCGAACGTGTGCTCCGCCGCCGCATCATGACGCTGCCGGGCGTGGGCGCGGTCGATGCGAATGTGCTTCTCAGCGAGGAACGCCTGCCCGGCCCCTTATAGCCGATTGACCAAACCGTCCTCGTGGGGCATGACGCCGCCATGCTGATCTACAAGATATTCCGCCGCCCCGAATGGGATGACCTGAAAGCCAAGGGCCAAACCCTCGGCGCGCCGATCGATCTGTCCGATGGCTATATCCATTTCTCGACCGCCACGCAGGTCATGGAAACCGCCGCCAAGCATTTCGCGGGCCAAAGCGACCTTGTCCTCGTTGCGGTCGATGCCGACACCCTTGGCGCGGCGCTGAAATGGGAAATCTCGCGCGGGGATGCACTTTTCCCACATCTTTACCGGCCATTAACCATGGATGATGTGGTCTGGGACACTTCGCTGCCCTTGGGTGCCAGCGGCCATATCTTCCCCGAGGGGCTGGTATGAGCACGCTCGAGCGCATTGGCCTCTCGGCGCTGCGCAGCCTCGACCCGGAAACGGCGCATGGCTTGGCCATCAAGGCGCTGCAATCGGGCCTCGCACCGCTGCCGCACCCAGTCACCTCGCCCCGTCTGCACACCCAGATTGCCGGGCTTGACTTGCCCAACCCCGTAGGTCTCGCTGCGGGCTTTGACAAGAATGCGCAGGCGCTTGGCGGTCTCTCGCGAGCGGGCTTCGGCTTTGTCGAAGTGGGGGCCGCGACGCCCCGCCCGCAGCCCGGCAATCCGCGCCCGCGCCTCTTTCGGCTGCCCGAGGATCGCGCCGTCATCAACCGCTTCGGCTTCAACAATGACGGCGCGCAGGCGATTGCCGCGCGTCTGGCCAAGCGGCCCAAGGGCATGGTTCTGGGCCTGAACCTTGGTGCGAACAAGGACAGTGCCGACCGCGCGGGCGATTTCGCGCAAGTGCTGCGCATCTGCGGCGCGCATCTGGACTTTGCAACGGTGAATGTCTCGTCGCCCAACACGGAAAAGCTGCGCGACCTGCAAGGGGCAGCAGCACTGACCGCTCTTTTGAATGGCGTTATGCAAGCCCGCGCAGAGCTTGCCCGCCCGATCCCGATCTTCCTGAAAATCGCGCCCGATCTGAACGCGGATGAACTGGCCGAAATCGCGGGCGTCGCGCGCGAAACCGGGGTGAATGCGATCATCGCCACCAACACGACGCTGGCGCGTAAAGGTTTGAAAAATGCAAGCGCAAACGAAAAAGGCGGGCTTTCCGGCAAGCCTTTGTTCGAAATGTCCACCCGTGTGCTCGCGCAACTTTCACAGCTGACCGACGGAGAAATCCCGCTTGTCGGGGTCGGCGGCATCGGCAGCCCGGAACAGGCCTATGCCAAACTGCGCGCCGGGGCGAGCGCGGTGCAACTCTACTCGGCGCTCGTCTATGAAGGGCTGTCGCTGGTCCCGCGCCTGAACCAGGGGCTGCTCGACCTCATGGGCCGCGATGGCGTCACAAATGTCAAAGATGTCGTCGGCACGGGCCGTTCCGACTGGCTTTAGCCCATTCATCCTTGCAAAAATATCCTGGGGTGAATGGTCCCGCAGGGACCAGAGGGGCAAAGCCCCTCAAACGCCCTTGGCCACACGCCGCTCCAGCCGTGGATAGAGCACGCCCAGGAACACCGCGCGCAAGATGTTCAGCAGCATCAGCGCCGACCAGAGCGCCGCGTTGCCAAAGCCGGGCACGAAAGCCCAGATCGCCAGCGCATAGATCGCCACCGCCAGCACCACCGTGTTGCGCATCTCGCGCGTGCCGGTCGCGCCGATGAAGATGCCGTCCAGCATATAGGCCGCGCAGCTTGCCAGCGACAGCGCGGCGACGAAGGGCAAATAGGCGATGGCCGCGTTCTGCACGCCCGTGTCGCGCGCCATGACCGCGATCACCGCGGGCCCGCCCAGCAAAAAGCCCGCGGCCATAAGCCCCGCAAGGCCAAAGGCCCAGATCCCGGCGCGAAAGCCCGCCTGCCGCATCTGTCCCACAGCCCGTGCCCCCACGGCTTGGCCCACAAGCGCCTCGGCGGCAAAGGCGAAGCCGTCGAGCGCATGGGCGATAATCATCAGGAATTGCCACAGGATCTGGTTCGCGGCCAAGTCCACATCGCCAAACCCGGCCGAGGTGAACAGGAACCCCGTCATCGCCCCTTGCAGCGCGATGGACCGCAGCATGATGTCGGAATTGACCGCCCACATTCGTTTCAGCCGCGCGCGGTCGAAAACGCGCGGCCAGTCGCGCCATTGCTTGCCCGCGAAAGCCGCGCGGCACAGCCACAGGCCAAGGCCGAGTGCCGTCACTTCGGCAATCAGCGTGGCGGTGGCCACGCCTTTCACGCCCCAATCAAGGCCCATCACGAACCATAGCGACAGCACCACGTTCAGCCCGCTCATCCAGACCTGCAAGGCCAGAACGCTGCGGGTGCGTTCGGTCCCGATCAGCCAGCCATTCAGCGCGTAAAGCGCAATCGTCGCGGGTGCGCCCCAGATGCGGATGGCAAGGTAGTCGCGGGCCAGGGCCTCGACCGTGGCGCTGGCGGGCGCGATCAGGAACGCGGCCTCGAACAGCGCGATCTGGCCCAGCACCATGACCGTGCCCGCGCCCAAGCCCAAAAGCACCCCGCGCGTGACGATGGCCCCGCTTTCGGGCAGGTCATGCGCGCCGACGGCTTGCGCGACCAGCCCGGTCGTGCCCATGCGCAGAAAGCCGAAGACCCAGTAAACGCTGGTCAGGATGACCGCGCCCAAACCCACCGCGCCGATGGGCGCGGCTTCGCCCATCTGCCCGATAATGCCGGTGTCGACCGCGCCCAGCAGCGGCACGGCGATATTCGCCAGCAGGATCGGGGCCGCGATGCGCAGGATGCGCCGGTCGGTAACGGCACTCATCTCAGCCCGGTTGCGGCATCAGGAAATGCCCGGTCGCCTGCGCGAACAGGCGCGCGCGGTTGTCCTGCCACGCCTCGACATGCACGCTGGCATAGCGGCGGCCAGAGCGGTTGACGCGGGCGCGCGCATAGCCATCGCGCGGCAGGCCCGAGCGCAGGAAATCCACGGTGAAATCAATGGTTTTCGGCAGGCGCGGCAGGTTTTGCGCCATGTCTTCGGGCGTCACGCGGCCCGCTTCCAGATCGGGCCAGATGGTGGTCCAGCTCAGCTCTATGATCGCGGCCACCTCCAGAAAGGACGCGATCACACCGCCATGGATGGCAGGCAGAAGGGGGTTGCCGATCAGCTTCTCGTCATAGGGCAGAATGGCGGTCAGCTCGTCGCCATGGCGTTCGAAATAGATGCCAAGGAACTGCGCATAGGGCACCGCGCTCACAAGGCTGGCCAGCGCGCGGTCGCGGCGTTGCTTGACGGCTTGGACGGGTTCGGGCGGGGTCATGCCGTCTCCTCTCGGGCGGCGAAGGTGAAGGCACCCGTGGCCATGGCGACAGGCGTGTCGCCCCCGTCATGCGCGGTGGCGCGCACGAAGGCCACGTTGCGGGTGACATGGTAGCAATCGGCCCGCGCCACGATCCGCGCGCCGGGCGAGGCCGCGCGCATGTAGTCGATTCGCAGGTCGATCGTCGCGGTGGTGGTCGCACCCGGATAGGACAGGACCGCCGCGCCCCCGCAGGTGTCCATCAGCGCCGAAACCGCGCCACCATGGATAACCCCCGTCACCGGGTCGCCCACGAAGCGCGCGTCCCACGGCATAGAGATTTCGGCACGCCCCTCGCCAATCGAATCCAGCCGCATTTCCAACGCCTTGGCGAATGGCAGCGCGTTAATGAAGTTTTGGGCATTCATGGCCATGCTCCGCGACAGGTGCCCCTATCTGCACGCGGGCACGGGGCAAAGGCAAGAGCAGAAGGGTTGACGCGACGTTGCCCTTTACGTTAACGTCAACTTATGATGTGTTGCGACCATGTTGGTCCCAAGCACGATCCTTAACAGCCGTGGGTTTCGTCACATGCCTGAAGAGTTCAAGACCATCCGCGAGATGTGCGCCGATTTCGGTGTCACGCCGCGCACCCTGCGCTTCTATGAGGCGAAGGAATTGCTGTTTCCCAAGCGCGACGGGCAGCACCGCCTGTTCACGCGCCGCGACCAGGCCCGGCTGAAGCTGATCCTGCGCGGCAAGCGCTTCGGCTTCAGCCTAGAGCAGATCCGGCAATTGCTGGAAATGTATGACCGCGACGACAGCGAATTGCGCCAACTGCGCAAGACCTATGACATCGCGCAAGAGCGTTTGGCCGATATGGAGCGTCAGCGCGCCGAATTGGCCGAAGCGATTTCTGAATTGAAACAAGACCTTGCCTGGGCGGCCGATGTGCTGTCCCAAGCCGACCGTCCGCGCGCCGCAGAATAAGCCCGCGCACCCCAAGGGAGAGAGAGATGCCAAGCTACACCGCCCCCGTCAAAGACATGCAATTCGTGCTGCACGATGTTCTCAACATCGGCGCAAGCGATATTCCGGGCTATGACGAGCTGGACCGCGACACCACCGCCGCCATTCTGGAAGAAGCGGCGAAACTGTCCGAAGGCGTGCTGGCCCCGGTCAATGCCGTGGGCGACCGCGAGGGCTGCCGCTTGGAAAACGGTGTCGTGCGCACGCCCACCGGCTATGCCGAGGCCTTTGCCCAGATCAAGGAAGGCGGCTGGAACGGGCTGGACCTGCCCGAAGAATTCGGCGGCCAGAACCTGCCCTATGTCATGAACTCTGCCACGGGCGAGTTTTTCGTCTCTGCCAACATGGCGCTGAACATGTATCAGGGTCTGACCCATGGCGCGATTTCCGCCATTCTGGCGCATGGCTCGGACGAGCAGAAGGCGAAATACCTGCCCAAGATGGTTTCTCTCGACTGGACGGGCACGATGAACCTGACAGAACCGCATTGCGGCACCGATCTGGGCCTGATCCGCACCAAGGCCGAACCGCAGGCCGATGGCAGCTATGCGATCACCGGGCAGAAGATCTTCATCTCTGCTGGCGAGCATGACATGGCCGAGAACATCATCCATCTGGTGCTGGCCAAGGCACCGGGTGGCGGCGAGGGGACCAAGGGCATCTCGCTGTTCATTGTCCCGAAATACATGGTCAATGACGACGGCTCGCTGGGCGCGCGCAATGGTGTCAGCGTCGGCAATATTGAAGAGAAGATGGGCATCCACGGCAACGCCACCTGCGTCATGAACTACGATGGCGCGACGGGCTACCTGGTGGGCGAGTTGCACAAGGGGATGCGCGCCATGTTCACCATGATGAACGAAGCGCGCCTTGGCGTGGGCCTGCAAGGCTATGCGCAAGCCGCCGTCGCCTATGAGAACGCCGCGATCTACGCAAAAGACCGCCTGCAAGGGCGCGACGTGACCGGGGCCAAGAACCCCGAGGGTGCCGCCGACCCGCTGCTGGTGCATCCCGATATTCGCCGCATCCTGATGGACCAGAAGAGCTTTGTCGAAGGTGCCCGCGCTTTCACCATGTGGGGGGCCAGCCTGATCGACCGCGCGCATCGCTCCTCTGACGCCGATGCCGATGGCCTGATCTCGCTTCTTACTCCGGTCATCAAGGGCTTCCTGACCGACAAGGGCTTTGACATGTGCGTGCAGGCCCAACAGGTCTATGGCGGGCATGGCTATATCGAGGAATGGGGCATGTCCCAATTCGCCCGCGACGCCCGCATCGCCATGATCTACGAGGGGGCGAATGGCGTGCAGGCGCTGGACCTTGTCGGCCGCAAACTGGCGCAGGATGGCGGCAAGCATGTCATGGCCTTCTTCACGCTGGTCAAGGAAGAGGTCGCGGGAACGGACGATCCGCGCATGACTGACCTGCGCGACGCGCTGAAAGCGGCGTCCAAGGATTTGCAGGCGGCGGGCATGTTCTTCATGGAACGCGGCATGAAAAATCCCAATGACGCGCTGGCCGGGTCAAGCGATTTCATGCACCTGTTTGGCCATGTCTGCTTGGGTCTGATGTGGGTGCGCATGGCGCGCGCCGCCTATGCAGCGCTCGATGCCGGCACGGGCGATCAGGCCTTCTACCAGGCAAAACTGGCAACCGCGCGCTACTACATGGCCCGCCAACTGCCCGCGACCGCGCTGCACTTGGCACGCATCCGGTCGGGCGCGGAAACCGTCATGGCCTTGGCCGAAGCGGATTTCTAGGTCATGCCCAAACGCTTCCGCCTGACCCGCCGCTTCAACGCCGCCATGACCGAGGACGGCTACCGCCGCTTGCGCCGTTTCGCGCAAGAGGCGGGGCTGGACGAGGGCGAGGCGCTGTCCTTCCTGTTCGAGAATTTCGACAGCGTCATGGATGCCGACAATCTGGGCCACCGCCTGCGGCTGTTCAACTCCGAGCTGGAGGCGCGGAAGAAGTGATGCAGTGCGGCGATTGGGACCACCACGTCGCAGCCCATTCCGCGCCAAGGTCACGGCCCGGAAACTCCGGCGAATAGTTATCGGAAAGGGGCGTCGTCACGCCCCGATCACACAGAATACGACACCGGCCAAGCTTGGCCCGAGGAGGAAAGACATGAGTGACGCATACATCTACGACGCCGTGCGCACACCGCGCGGCAAGGGCCGCGCCGATGGCAGCCTGCACGAGGTGACGGCGGTGCGCCTGTCGGCGGGCGTGCTGGACGCGCTGAAGGCGCGCAACGATCTGGACACCCGCGCGATCGAAGATGTGATCTGGGGCAACGTGACCCAGGTGGGCGAGCAGGGCGGCTGCCTTGCCCGCACCGCCGTCATGGCGTCCGAATTCGACGAACAGGTGCCGGGTCTGTCCATCAACCGCTTCTGCGCCAGCGGCATGGAAGCGGTGAACATCGCCGCCAACCAGGTGCGCGGCGGCGCGGGCGAGGCTTATGTCGCGGGCGGCGTCGAAATGATGAGCCGCGTGCCCATGGGGTCGGACGGGGCCGCCGTGGCCGTGGACCCGAGCGTCGCCATGGAGAAGTATTTTGTCCCGCAAGGCATCTCTGCCGACATCATCGCCACCGAATACGGCTTCACCCGTGACATGGCCGATGCCTTGGCCGTCGAAAGCCAGCGCCGCGCGGCGCTGGCGTGGCAGGAAGGGCGCTTTGACCGCTCCGTGGTCGCCGTGCGCGACATGAACGGACTGCCCATTCTGGAGCGCGACGAATACCTGCGCCCCGGCACCGACATGCAAAGCCTTGGCGCGCTCAAACCCGCCTTCAAGGATATGGGCGAAGCGATGCCGGGCTTCGACAAGGTGGCGATCATGAAATACCCACATCTTGAGAAAATCGAACATATCCACCATGCGGGCAATTCGTCGGGCATTGTCGATGGCGCGGCTGGCGTGCTGATCGGCAGCAAGGAATTCGGCGAAAAATATGGTTTGAAAGCAAGGGCCAAGATCCGCGCGACCGCCAAGATCGGCACCGATCCGACCATCATGCTGACCGGCCCCGTGCCCGTGACGGAAAAGATCCTGCGCGACAGCGGGATGCAGATTTCCGACATTGACCTGTTCGAGGTGAACGAAGCCTTCGCCGCCGTCGTCCTGCGCTTCATGCAGGCGTTCGACGTGCCCGACACCAAGGTGAATGTGAATGGCGGCGCGATCGCGATGGGCCATCCGCTGGGCGCGACGGGGGCGATGATTATCAGCACGCTGCTGGATGAGTTGGAGCGCACCGGCCAAGGCGTGGGCCTTGCGACCTTGTGCGTCGCGTCCGGTATGGGCGCCGCGACCATCATCGAGCGCGTGTAAGGGAGGGGAACATGCAGGAATTCACCTATAATCTCGATGCCGACGGCGTGGCCACCATCACGTGGGACGTGCCCGGCAAATCCATGAACGTGCTGTCGCTCGAAGGTTTCGCGCAGCTGGAAGCACATATCGAAACCGCGCTCGCGGATGACGCGGTCAAGGGCGTTATCCTCACCTCGGGCAAGCCCGATTTCGCGGCAGGCATGGACCTGAACATCCTCGCCACCGGCAAGGGCGTGGTCGATGAAGACCCGGCCAAGCAGGTCTTTGACGCGATCATGGGAATGCACAAGATCCTGCGCAAGATCGAGCGCGCGGGCATGGACCCGAAAACGCTGAAAGGCGGCAAGCCGATTGTCGCGGCGCTGCCCGGCACCGCGCTGGGCATCGGGCTGGAACTGCCGCTGGCCTGCCACCGCATTATCGCGGCTGAAAACCCGCGCGCCAAGATCGGCCTGCCGGAAATCCTGGTTGGTATCTTCCCCGGCGCGGGCGGCACGACGCGACTGGCGCGCAAGCTGGGCGCGATGGGCGCGGCCCCTTTCCTGCTGGAAGGCAAGCTGATGGACCCCAAGCGCGCGAAATCCGCCGGCCTGATCGACGAGGTCGTGGCCCCTGACGAACTTTTGGCGCGTGCGAAAGAGTGGGTCTTGGGCGCGAAAGATGCCGATCTGGTCAAACCGTGGGACGCCAAGGGCTACAAAATGCCCGGTGGCGCGCCCTATCACCCGGCGGGCTTCATGACCTTCGTGGGGGCCTCGGCCATGATTAACGGCAAGACGCAAGGTGTCTACCCGGCGGCCAAAGCGCTGTTGTCGGCGGTCTATGAAGGGGCGCTGGTGCCGTTTGATACCGCGCTGAAGATCGAGGCGCGCTGGTTCACATCCGTCCTGATGAACCCGTCCTCCAGCGCGATGATCCGGTCGCTGTTCATCAACAAGGAAGCGTTGGAGAAGGGCGCGAACCGCCCCGACGCACCCGATGCCAAGGTCGCCAAGCTGGGCGTTCTGGGCGCGGGCATGATGGGCGCGGGCATTGCCTACGTGGCGGCCAATGCGGGCATTGAAGTGGTGCTGATCGACGCCGCCCAAGATGCGGCGGAACGCGGCCGCGCCCATGCGGAAGCGATCCTCGACAAGGGCATGAAGCGCGGCAAAGTCACGGAAGAGGGCAAGGCCAAGGTTCTGGCCCGCATCACGCCCACGACCGATTACGCGGCGCTAAAAGGCTGCGATCTGGTGGTCGAGGCCGTGTTCGAAGACCCCAAGGTTAAAGCCGAGGTCACGCAAAAGGCCGAGGCCATGCTGGGCGAGGACGCGATTTTCGCCACCAACACCTCGACCCTGCCGATTTCCGATCTGGCGCAGGCCAGTGCGCGCCGCGCCAATTTCATCGGCATCCATTTCTTCAGCCCGGTGGACAAGATGGCGCTGGTCGAGATCATCAAGGGCCGCGAGACGGGCGATCTGGCCGTCGCCAAGGCGCTGGATTTCGTCCGCCAAATTCGCAAGACGCCGATCGTCGTCAATGACGCGCGCTTCTTCTATGCCAACCGCTGCATCATCCCCTACCTGAACGAAGGGATGCGCATGGTGCGCGAGGGCGTGGCGCCGGCACTGGTGGAAAACGCCGCCAAGCTGATGGGGATGCCGCTGGGGCCGTTGCAACTGGTGGATGAAACCTCGCTTGATCTGGGCGCGAAAATTGCCAAGGCCACCCGCGCCGCGATGGGCGACGCTTATGCCGATGGTGATGTGGACGAGGTCATCTTTTGGATGGTCGAGCAGGGTCGCTTGGGCCGCAAGTCGAACGCGGGCTTCTACAGCTATGACGAGAAAGGCAAACGTCTTGGCCTGTGGGAGGGCTTGGCCGCGCAATATCCGCAAGCGGAAGAGCAGCCCGATCTTGTCACGGTCCAGCACCGCCTGATGTTCGCGCAAGCGCTGGAAGCGGTGCGCGCGCTGGAAGAAGGCGTGCTGACCGACATTCGCGAGGGCGATGTGGGCGCGATCATGGGCTGGGGCTTTGCGCCGTGGTCGGGCGGTCCGTTCTCGTGGCTGGACATGCTGGGCGCGCCCTTTGCCGTGTCGGTCTGTGACCGGCTGGAGGCAGCCTATGGCGCACGTTTCAAGGCACCGGCGCTGTTGCGGCAGATGGCCGAGGACGGCCACCGCTTCTATCATGCGAAAGCGGCCAAAGCCGCGTAAAGAACAGGCAGGGGCGGCTTAGGCCGCCCTTTGCTGTTTCAGGCTTGCGGCCAGTGCGCTCAGGTCAGAGCGGGGCAGGCGCATGTATTCGCGACCGGGCAACTGCGTGCTGGCCTCTAGCGGGGAAAAGTCGCTTTCCGCGCGCGCCGTCAGCAAGGCCATGCCGCAGATATGGATCAGTTGCTCTTGCTCGAAGGTGGGCATGTAAACCCGCAGATCGCCGGTAATCGGCACGCGGCGGATGCCTTCGAACCCTTCCAGCATCAGCGCCTGGATCAGCACGAACGGGTCGCCATATTGCTCTTCGGCGAAATCCGATTCGATGATGATCTCTTGCAGCGGCAACATGTCGATCTGGCGACGATTGCCCAGCACGCCTTGCGGCACGACCATGGTATAGGCCTTGTGCTCTGGCAGCGCATGTTGCGGCACGGTCAGGTCATGCACGCGCGCGATGGGCTGCATTCCGTTGTCGAAGGTCAGCACCATTTCGCCCGGTTGCAGCGTTTCGACCTTGCGCCAGCCAGTGCCGGTGGCCACCAGCGTGCCCGGCAGCAGACCGTCTTCGCGCAGGGCCATGGAATACAGCTCGGCATCTTTCATCATGGCGGCGGAAATGGCAGTCATCTCGCCGCTGGGCGTCTGGGCACCGGTCTGAAGACCAAAGGGCTTGGGATGTGTCATTTGGGTCGGCTCCGATCGAGAAAACATGGTTAAGTCTTCACTGCGTTTGTGGCGTAAGTTTGGCCGAATTTTACCGATTGGGATGTTTCGCAGGTTTCTTTTCCCAAACAGGGTTTGTGCGGTCATCATGCCAGCGTCACCTTCGTGATTGCGTGATAAGCGTAACGGACAGGCGCGCGGGAGGCGGGCGCATCATGGGGGGGCGCTTGGGCCAGAATGGTGTCGGGCCACAGGGCATCGCGATCATGGGTCGTGCAATACGGCGCACGGAAACTGGTAACCGGGTCAAGTGAGTGGAACATGGCACACCTCGCTCTTCGGTTGTTGCCTGTTTGGGCTGTTATGGCGCTACGTTAAGTTGTGTTAACGGTCGAAAACGGGGACAAACTGGGGTTTTTTCAAGAATTGTCGTCTTTGTTGCGCCACAATGCCGGGGGATTGGTCGCAGCCTCTTGCAAATTTGCATCCGGGTTGCTTAGTCATGCGCAACAATATTGCGCAAATCGGCCCGTGGCCGGGCGGGCAGGCGCGCATCGCACAATCAGGAGGGGTGTATGGGCTGGTTGAAGGACGAAACGGGGCTGGAGAAATGCGCGGCGAATTTCACGGCGCTGACGCCGCTGTCGCATCTGCGCCGCGCCGCCGACCTGTTCGCAGAGCGTGACGCCATCGTTTATGGCACCGAACGGCAGAGCTATGCCGCGTATCACGCGCGCGTGTCGCGGCTTGCGTCCGGCTTGGCCGCGATGGGGGTTGTGCCGGGCGACGTGGTCGCGACGCTCTTGCCCAACGTGCCCGCCCATGCCGAAGCGCATTTCGGCGTGCCCGCCTGCGGCGCAATCCTGAACGCCATCAACACAAGGCTGGATGTGGATACGGTGCAGTATATCCTTAGCCATGGCGAGGCGAAGGTGCTGCTGGTGGACAGCGCGCTGGTCGATCTGGCCGAAGCTGCCTGTGTCGGGCTTGCCACCCCGCCCAAACTGATCGAAGTGCCCGACGCCCAAGCCGGGCTGGCCGCCAGCGGCAAGCACCCGACCTATGACGACCTTCTGGCGCAGGGCGATGCGGGGTTCGACTGGATCATGCCCGCCGATGAATGGGAAAGCATCGCGCTGAACTACACCTCCGGCACGACCGGGCGGCCCAAGGGCGTGGTCTACCATCATCGCGGCGCGTATCTGTCCACGCTGTCGCAGCCGATCTCTTGGCAGATGACGCTGTTCCCCCGCTACCTGACCATCGTGCCCATGTTCCATTGCAACGCATGGTGCCATCCGTGGATGCTGCCGGCGCTGGGCGGGGCGATGATCTGCCTGCGTGATATTACCGCCGCCGGCGTCTATGACGCGATCAGCGGCGAAGGGGTCACGCATCTGGCGGGCGCGCCGATCGTGTTGCAGACGATCATCAACGCCAAGGACCATGAGCGCAAACCCTTCGATCATATCGTGCGGGTGTTCACGGCAGGCGCACCGCCGCCCGCCGCGACCTTGGCCGCTATCGAACCCTTGGGATTCGACGTCACGCAGGTTTACGGCCTGACCGAAACCTACGGGCCCGACACCGAATGCCTGTGGCATGACGGGTTCGACCATCTGACAGGCGACGACCGGGCAGAGGTCAAGGCTCGCACCGGCGTCGCCATGCCGTTCATGGACGGCGTCACGGTCATGGACCCCGCCAGCATGACCCCGGTCGCCCGTGATGCCGCCAGCCTGGGCGAGGTCATGCATCGCGGCAATGGCGTGATGAAGGGCTATTACAAGAACCCAGAGGCGACCGCCGAGGCGTTCAAGGGCGGTTGGTTCCATTCCGGCGACATCGCCTATCTGCATCCCGATGGCTATATCAAGATCGCCGACCGCTCGAAGGACATCATCATCTCGGGCGGCGAGAATGTCTCGTCCGTCGAGGTGGAAGGCGTGCTTATGAAGCACCCAGCCGTATCGCTGGCCGCCGTGGTCGCCAAACCCGACGAGAAATGGGGCGAGGTGCCTTGTGCCTGCATCGAGCTGAAAGAGGGGCAAGAGGTGTCCGAGGCCGACCTGATCGCCTTTTGCCGCGAACGTCTGGCGGGCTTCAAGACGCCCAAGCGCGTGATTGTGCTGGAATTGCCCAAAACCTCGACTGGCAAGATCCAGAAATTCGAGCTGCGCGCACAGGTGCGTGATTTGTAGGCATCTGGTCAAGTCGCACGCGCTGGGATAGGCAAGAGGCGTATCGCTCAGGCAGGCATAGGGCGCCATGACCGCGCTGGACAAATATCGCAAACTGGAAGGGATCGGCCTTTGGTCGGCGCGGGTCGAGGACCAGCGCCGCGAGGTGGTGGTCAATTTCGGCGATGCGACGCTGGTGATCTCTGACAGCCGCAGTATGCAAGTGTTGTCGCATTGGTCGCTGCCCGCCGTGCGCAGGCACAACCCGCGTGAGCGCCCCGCGCTTTACAGCCCCGAAGGTGATGCGGGTGAAGTGCTTGAACTGGATGACGACTGGCTGATCGACGCGCTGGACGAGGTGCAGGCGGCGCTTGCCCCGCCACGGCGCTGGCGCGACCGGCTGGGGCGCAAGGGCTATGCGGGGCTGGCCTTGATCGTGCTGGTGGGGGTGGCGATGGTCTTTCCGCCGGCGCTGGAGCGGCATACCGCGACAGTCCTGCCATGGACCACCCGCCACGACATCGGCAAACGGCTGGCCGACGATCTGCTGGGCCAGGGCGCTCAGGTCTGCAACACCCAGCAGGGCCGCGCCGCGCTGGATGCGCTTCACCGGCAAGTGCTGGGCCAACCCGCCGATGTGCGTGTCATGCAAGGCACGCCCGCGGCGCGCGTCACCGGCTTTCCCGGCGGGGTTTACGTGATCGACGCGCGGTTGCTGGATGCCGCCGAGAGCGCCGACGCCATCGCGGGCGCGCTGCTGCTGGCAGAGGCGCGCCAGCGCATGGGCGACCCGGTGCGCCCGGTGCTGGACTATATTGGCACGTTTAAGACTTTGGGCCTGCTGACCTCTGGCACGGTGCCCAGTGATGCGCTGGCGGGCTATGCGGCTGCGCATGTCACTGACGCCGCGCCCCTGCCGGATCTGGCCCCGCTGCTCGCGCGGTTCGAGGCGCTGGGCCTGTCGTCGCGCGCGCTGGCTGACAATCCAGAACCGCTTGACCCCGACATCGGCCCGATCCTACCCGAGCTGCGCGCGGGCGATCCCATGGCAGGCGAAGCACCCAGCCGCGCGCTGCTAAGCGACGGGCAATGGGTCAGCTTGCAGAATATCTGCGCGTTCTAGGGTAATTTCTGCGAAAGTGCCTGTCAGACTTGCCCTTTTCGAACAAACGCGCCCTAGCCGCTGACCTCAACAATCGCCCGCGCGATCAGGTCCAGACAGCGCGGCGATGAAAAGCGGTGGTCTTCATCCTTGACCAGTTCCAGCCGCATATCGGGACAGTCTGCGTGTTCCATCAGCCGCAGGGGCACGCTGGTCGCCACGGCGTCGTCGCGCGTGCCTTGCAACAGCCGCACCGGGAAGGGCAGGGGTAGGGGCGCGCGCAGGACAAGCTGATGCTTGCCATCCTCGAACAGGCGACGGGTCAGGGTGTAGGGCGCGTCGTAATCGTTGGGCAGGGTGGTCTGGCCCTTGTCCATGATCTCGGCGCGCTGGGTGTCGCTCAGGCCCGGCCACATGCTGTCCTCGGTAAAATCGGGCGCGGCGGCGATGCCCACCAGCGCGTGCACCCGTTCCGGCATGGTGCGCGCCAGCAATAGCGCGATCCAGCCGCCCATGGACGACCCCACCAGCACTTGCGGCCCCTCTGTCAGCGCGCTCAGCACCGCCCGCGCATCCGCCGCCCAATCGCCGATGCAGCCATCGGTGAACCCGCCGGAACTCTGCCCGTGTCCCGAATAATCGAAGCGCAGGAACGCGCGGCCCTGCGCGCGTGCCCAGTCCTCCAGCCAGACGGCCTTGGTGCCGGACATGTCAGACATGAACCCGCCAAGGAACACGATGCCGGGGCCGCGCCCGTCTGTCTTGTGATAGGCCAGTGTGCGGCCCGTGTCGGTGGTCAGATACTCAGCCATCGCCCAATTCCTTCAATCCATAGGCAACCCACGCGCCGCCCAGTGCCATCAGCGCGAACAGCGCCAGCGTCAGCGCCGCGCCCCCCATGGCGGCCAAGGCACCGAACAGGCCGCTTGCCAGCAAGATCACCCCGATCACGGTATTCGCGATCGCGGTATAGATGGCGCGGCGCTCGGGCGGGGCCATGTCGACGATATAGGTCGACCGCCCCAGCCGCACGCCCTGATGCGCCACCATCAACCCGAACAGCGCCAGCGGCATGGCCCAGACTGTGCCCGCCAAGCCAAGGGCCACGAATAGCAGCGCCAGCGCCATGGACGCCGCGCCACTCAGGCCCGTCAGCACCAGCACCATGCGCGAGGACCGGTCCGCCAGCCGCCCCCAGACATAGCTGGATGCCAGCCCCGCAAGCGCCGAGGCCAGCACGAGCGCGCCCAAGCCTTGCAGCGCGTCATTGCCCGATGCCAGCACCACGAACCATGGCGGCGCGAGCGCGGTTGCGGTCAGCAAGCCCCGCGCCACGATGAACCGCGCAAGGCCCGCATCTTCGCGCAGGTAGCGCAGGTTGGCGAAAGCGGCTGATGCGCCATTGCCGCCGCCGCTGGTCTCGCCCGCTTCCTCGCGCAGACCGGCAAAGACCACGCCAGCCAGAAACCACGCCAGCGCCGCCGCGATCAGCGCGCCTGTGACGATGGCAAAGCGCGCCTCTGCCAGAAAGATCAGCGCCAGCGCGAAGGTTAGCGCGACGCCCGCCGCCCAAGTGCCCGCCAGCCCCGTGACCGTGCCGCGCTGGCCCTTGGCGACGGTTTTGCCCAGCACATCCTTGTAGGCCACCGATGCGACAGAGCGTGACACCGCCAGCACCGCCAGCCCCAGCAGGATCAGCCCGCCCGCCAGCGCGCCTTGCGCGGTCAGCGCGGCCAGCGCGATCATACCCGCGCCAAGGGCTTGGCCCATTGCCGCCCCCGCCCATGCCCATTTGCGCCGCGCCATGGCCCGAATGCGCGCGGCGGTAAACAGTTGCGGCAACAGCGCCCCCGCTTCGCGGATCGGCACCAGAAAGCCGATGAAGGCGGCGGGCGCGCCCAGATGCGTCATCAGCCAAGACAGCACCAGCTTTGGATCGACCAGCCCATCGGCGGATTTGTTCAGCCCCAAGGCCAGCGCGTGGCGCAAGAAGCTGTCGGGCTGCGCGTGGCAGGCGGCCTCTGAGATGTCGCGGCAGACGCGGCCGTCATCCTCTGACGACAGCATGTCATAGGCGCGTTGCACGGCGGGTCGGGTCATTTGCTCTCCTTCATGTTGCGCGCAGCTTGACTTTCCCCGCGCCCAAGGTCAAACCCTGCGCCGACATATATACCCGCAACCGGGCGTTCCGTGGGCGCCAAACAGACGAGGATCGGCTTATGGCCCAGATTTCCCTGACATTTCCCGATGGCAATGCGCGCAGCTTCGATGCAGGCGTGACGGCGGCAGAGGTCGCGGCCAGCATTTCGACCTCGCTTGGGAAAAAGGCCATTTCCGCCACGGTGAACGGTGCGCATTACGACCTGCAATGGCCGATCATGCAAGATGCCAGCATCGCCATTCACACCATGCAGGATGACGCGCAGGCGCTGGAACTGATCCGCCACGATCTGGCGCATATCATGGCGCGCGCGGTGCAGGAAATCTGGCCGGATGTGAAAGTGACCATCGGGCCGGTGCGCGACAAGGGCTGGTTCTACGATTTCGACCGCGCCGAACCCTTCGTGCCCGAAGACTTGGCCCAGATCGAAGAGCGGATGCGCGCGATCATCAACGCGCGCGAACCCGTCCGCACCGAAGTCTGGGACCGCGCCCGCGCGATCCAGCATTACAAGGACGCAGGCGAGCCGTTCAAGGTGGAACTGATCGACCGCATCCCCGAGGGCGAAGACCTGCGTATGTATTGGCATGGCAACTGGCAAGACCTGTGCCGGGGTCCGCATTTGCAGAACACCGGGCAGGTTCCGGGTGACGCGTTCAAGCTGATGAGCATCGCGGGCGCCTATTGGCTGGGCGATGCCTCGCGCCCGATGTTGCAGCGCATCTATGGCGTGGCCTTCAAGACCCGCGCCGAT
The DNA here is from genome assembly GCF_020667835.1 of Roseibaca sp. Y0-43. Lineage (GTDB taxonomy): Bacteria > Pseudomonadota > Alphaproteobacteria > Rhodobacterales > Rhodobacteraceae > Roseinatronobacter. The sequence continues at coordinate 106,587 of NZ_JAFMPR010000001.1, read as the reverse complement.
CTGAAAGCGCATCTGACCATGCTGGAAGAAGCGGCCAAGCGCGACCACCGCCGTCTGGGCCGCGAGATGGACCTGTTCCACATGCAGGAAGAAGCGCCGGGGCAGATCTTCTGGCACGCGAATGGCTGGAGCATTTATACCACGTTGCAAGACTACATGCGCCGCCAGCAGCGCCGGGGCGGCTATGTCGAGGTGAACACCCCGCAGGTCGTGAACCGCAAGCTGTGGGAAGCGTCAGGGCACTGGGACAATTACCAGGAAAACATGTTCATCGTCGAAGTGGACGAGGACCATGCCCGCGAAAAGACCGTCAACGCGCTGAAACCCATGAACTGCCCTTGCCATGTGCAGATTTTCAACGTGGGCCTGAAAAGCTATCGCGATCTGCCCCTGCGCATGGCCGAGTTTGGCTCGTGCAACCGCTATGAGCCTTCGGGCGCGCTGCATGGCATCATGCGGGTGCGCGGTTTCACCCAAGATGATGCGCATATCTTCTGCACCGATGCGCAGATCGAAGGGGAAACCAAGAAATTCATCGAGTTCCTGGCGGAGATCTATGCCCATCTGGGCTTCGAGGACTGGACGATCAAATTGTCCACCCGGCCCGAAAAGCGCATCGGGTCCGATGAAAGCTGGGACCGGGTCGAGGCGGCGCTGGGCGCGGCCTGTGAAGCGGCGGGCTATTCCTATGAAATTCAGGAAGGCGAGGGCGCGTTCTATGGCCCCAAGCTGGAATTCACGCTTACCGATGCAATCGGCCGCGAATGGCAATGTGGCACGCTTCAGGTGGACCCGAACCTGCCCGAACGTCTGGATGCCAGCTATATCGGGCAGGATGGCGAAAAGCACCGTCCCGTCATGCTGCACCGTGCGGTTCTGGGGTCGTTCGAGCGCTTCATCGGTATCCTGATCGAGAATTTCGCGGGCAAGCTGCCCCTGTGGCTTGCGCCGCGTCAGGTCGTGGTCGCGTCCATCGTATCGGATGCGGATGACTATTGCCGCGAAGTGGTGGCGGCGCTGCAAGCGGCTGGGCTGCGGGCCGAGCTGGACCTGCGCAACGAAAAGATAAACTACAAGGTCCGCGAACACTCGCTTGGCAAGGTGCCGGTCATTCTGGCCGTGGGCGCGCGCGAGGTCGAAGAGCGCACGGTTTCTGTCCGCCGTTTGGGCGATACGCGCACGCAAACGCAAGCGCTGGATGCGCTGGTCGCAGAACTGGTGTCAGAGGGCACGCCGCCGGATTTACGGTAAACATCACCATCTTGCCCGGGGTTAACAGGCGCGTCAGCGCCCCCCGGGCAGCGGCGGGCCGCCCCAGAGGCCTGCCGCTTTGGCCGCCCAATGCGCATCGCATCAAGGTCATTCGGATCTGGCTGCCATAAACCGCGCAGAACCACCGTCAGACGCGGCAGACCGCGGCCCGCCGCGGCCCTTCGTCACGGCAAGACCTGCAACCACAGCCAGCCTGTCAGCATGACCAGCGCAGTCCCGATCAGCGCCGAGGATGCCGCGACCCGTTTCGCGCGGCCATACATGTTTGCGAAGACGTAGACATTCACGCCCGGTGCCATGGCCGCTGTCACCACGGCAGAGCGCAGCGCCTCTGTCGACAGCCCGAAGGCCTTGGCCAGCCCGAAGGTGATCGCCGGGTGCACCACCAGCGACAAGGCGACGACATAGGCAATCGTGCGCAGATCGCCCTCTGGCCGGTAGCGATAAAGAACCCCCCCAAGCGAAAACAGGGCCGCCGGCAAGGCCGCGCGGACCATCATGTCCAGCGCGTCATCCATCACGCCGGGCAAGGGCAGCCCGGTCAGGTTCACGGCAAAGCCAAGCGCGATGGCGATGACCAGCGCGTTATGGAACATGGCGTTGAACACCCGGCGCGCGGTGTCGCGCAGACGACCGCCGCGATTGCGCATCATCTCCATCGTGGTGATGCCGATAGCGTAGCAAATCGGCGAATGCAGCGCGATGATCGCGTAATTCGCCGCCAGCGCATCGGGGCCATAGGCGCGCTCTGTGATCGGCAGGCCCAAAAGCACCGTGTTGGAAAACAGCGCGACAAAGCCGATGGCGACGCAGTCTTCCCAGTCGCGCTTGAAGAAAACCCGCGCGCCCGCGAAACCAAGCGCGAAACTGGCCACCGCGCCCGCGTAGAAGCTGACGAGCAAGCGCCAGTCGAATTCCTGCCCCAGATCCAGCCGCGAAATGGCGACAAACAGCAAGCAGGGAATGGCGAAGGTTTGGGTAAACCAGACCACGCCCTCGACCTGTGCGTCGGAAATCAGGTTGCGCCAGCGCGCGACATAGCCAAAGCCGATGACCAGAAAGACCGGCAAGATGACATCGGCCAAGGCTTGCATGTCACAAGTCCAAGGTCAGGGTCATCCCGTCATGGGCGGGGGTGACGTGGTCAGGGGTTTCCGCCGCAACCGTCGCATAATCGAGGTCCAGATGCATGTTGGTCAGCACGGCGCGGGCAGGTTCGGCACGCGCGATCCAGTCCAGTGTCATCTCCAGATGGGCGTGGGTGGGGTGGGGGCTGCGGCGCAGCGCGTCCACGATCCAGACCTCCAACCCCTTTAGCAGGGGCCAGCTTTCGTCGTAAATGCCCACGACATCGGGGCAATAGGCAAGCCCGCCCACGCGAAAGCCAAGCGCGTCGATGCCGCCATGGTTCAGCCGGATCGGGTGCAGCGTCAGCGGCCCGCCCGGCCCATCAATTGTGACAGGCCCGTCAATCGTGTTCATCGACAGGATCGGCGGGTAGGCCGAGTTCGGCGGCTGGATAAAGGCATAGCCAAAGCGCGACAGAAGCGAGTCCTGCGTCGGGCCGTCGGCCCAGACTTGAAGCTTGTCACGCATGTTGAACACGATCTGGCGCAGGTCATCCAGCCCGTGCACATGGTCGGCATGGGCATGGGTGTAGACCACGCCATCCAGCCGCCCGACACCTGCATCCAGAAGCTGGTCGCGCATGTCGGGGCCGGTGTCGATCAGCACTTGCGTGACCCCGTCCGGCCCGATGCGTTCCAGCAGAAGCGAGCAGCGGCGGCGGCGGTTGCGCGGGTTTGCAGGGTCGCATTCGCCCCAATGCCCACCCAGACGCGGCACCCCGCCGGATGACCCGCAACCCAGAATGGTGGCGCGCAATTCCGCCATCAGGCCACCGCCTTCCAGAACAGGCGGTCGAAATTGGCGCTGGTCTGGGCGGCGAATTCGGCCTCGGTTATCCCGAACACTTCGGCCCCGACACGCGCGGTATGGGCGGTATAGGCCGGTTCATTGCGTTTGCCCCTATGCGGCGGCGGGGCCAGATAGGGCGCGTCGGTTTCCACCAGAATACGGTCCACGGGCGCGCTTGCGAAAATCTCGCGCAACTCGGTGCTGCGCGGAAAGGCGGCGATGCCGGACATGGACAGGTAGAAGCCAAGATCGAGCGCGGTTTGCGCCAGTGCCGCGCTGCTGGAGAAGCAATGCATCACGCAGGAATAAGCGCCCTTGGCGTGCTCTTCGCTCAAGATACGCGCCATATCTTCATCCGCGTCGCGTGCATGGATAATGAGCGGCACCCGGGTCTGGCGCGCGGCCTCTATATGGATGCGCAGGGACTGCGCCTGCATCTCGGCGCTCTCGGCGGTGTAGTGGTAGTCCAGCCCCGTCTCGCCAATGCCGACCATCTTGGGGTGTTGGGCAATTGCGACCAGCTCTTCGACCGTGACCATGGGTTCCTTCGCCACGCTCATCGGGTGGGTGCCCGCTGCGAAAAACACGCTGTCATGCGCCTCTGCGATGGCCTGCACCTTTGGCAGGGCCGACAGCCGCGTGCAGATCGTGACCATGCGCGCAACCCCCGCAGCATGGGCGCGGGCGATCACATCCTCATGCTCACCATCGAAATCGGGGAAATCGAGGTGGCAATGGCTGTCGACAAGCTGCGGCGGGGTCATGCTTTTTGTCCCAGTAGCGGGGCCAGGCCCTCTTCGGTCTTGAGAACCATATCCAGCACCAGCGCCGCAGGGTCAAGGTTGACCGCGCGCCCGTGGCGGGCGCGGGCGGAAAGAGCGGGGGCAAGCTCTGCCAATGCCTGCGCGGCAGGCGCATGGGGGGCGATGCGGGCGAGGGTCGCAGCCTCGCCCGCCACGGCCTCTGGCCCCGGTCCCATGACACCGGCCCGCGCCGCGCGGGCCATGAACAGGTCGAACAGGCGCAGGAACAGCGCGAAGCGAACCTCGTTGCCCTTGCCCGCCATCGACTCGGCCAGACGCAGCGCGCGGGCGCGGTCCATGCGCGGCAGGGTGGCGAAAAGCGCGACAAGGTCGGCATATATCTCGGCCCCGCCGCCAAGCGCCAGTTCCACCGCCTGGCCCACCGACCCGCCCGACAGTTCCGCCAGCGTGGCCGCGTCCCCCTCGACCCCGGCCTGGGCGAGGGCGCTTGCGAAATCGTCCGGGCCAAGCGCCGAAAGCCGCAAATCCCGACAGCGCGAGCGGATTGTCGGCAACAGCCGCGAGGGCTGGTGCGCGACCAAGAGAAGCGTGGCATTGGCGGGCGGCTCTTCCAGTGCCTTCAGCAGGGCATTGGCGGCATTGGTGTTCATCTCGTCGGCGGCATCGACAATGACCACACGTTGCCCGCCATCGGCGGCGGACAGGCCGAAAAACGTGTGCAGGCGGCGCATCACATCGACCGTGATGTCGCGGCGCAGGTTGCCCTTGTCATCCACGCCCCGGCGGATCACCAGCAGCCCGCCATCCGCGCCTGCGCGTAACCGGCGCACGGTGGGGTGGTCTTCGGGCACATCGAGCGTATCGGGCGGGCCGAACATGTTACCCCCGTCGCCCGCCAGCAGGAACCGCGCGATGCGCCACGCGAGCGTGGCCTTGCCCACGCCCATCGGCCCGCTAAGCAGCCACGCATGGTGCATCCGGCCCGACCCGAAGGCTTGCAGGAACGCGGCCTCTGCGGCCTGTTGGCCATATAGAACGGGCGTCGCGCAAGGATGCGGCGCGCCCTCGCGTTGGTCGGGAAGGTCGGGCGCGTCACTCATGGCAGATGTGCCTTCACGCGCGCGGCCACGTCGCCCGCGATCACCTCGGGCGGGCGCGCGCCGTCGATCACCTGCACACGGTCCGGGTATTCCTGCGCGAGCGCCAGAAACCCCGCGCGCAAGTCTTCCTGAAAGCCAAGGCCCAATTCCTCGAACCGGTCCTCGCCCGAGCGCCGCGCAAGCCCGCGTTCAAGGGCTGCGCGCGCGTCCATGTCGATGACGAAGGTCAGGTCAGGTTCCAGCCCGATGACCAGATCGTGCAACCGGTCGACCAGCGGGCGCAGGCTGGCACGCGCCACGCCCTGATAGACGCGGGTTGAATCGGCGAAACGGTCGGTGACGACCACGGCCCCACGGTCCAGCGCGGGCTGGATGGTGCGTTCCAGATGGTCGCGTCGGGCGGCGTTGAACAAAAGGATTTCGGTTTCGGCTGACCAACGCGCGGGGTCGCCCTCGACCAGCAGGCGGCGAATGGCTTCGGCCCCCGGCGCGCCGCCCGGCTCGCGGGTGGCCACCACGTCGCGACCTTCTGCCGCCAAGCCCTCGGCCAGCAACCGCGCCTGGGTGGATTTGCCGCTTCCGTCGATGCCTTCGAAGCTGATGAACAGGCCGCGCGCGCGCATTCTCAGTTCAGCGCCGTTTCTGACCCGCCCCGCGCCAATGCGATCAGGCGCAAGGCGGCGGCCTGTGCGCGCACCATGAAGCCGCCTTCGGCCACATCGGCCCCGGCCACCAGATCGAAGCTGAGGCTGTCCATGTCCGGCAAGTCGACCACCAGTTTGCCCAGCACATCGCCCTTGGCGATGGGCGCGGGCAGGGGGCTGTCATATTCCACGCGTGCCGACAATGTGTCGGCCCCGATGGCAGGCACCAGCGCGCGGGCCTCTTCGGCCACGGTCAGCGGCACGCTTGGTGCCGCGCCCAGCCACACCGGGGCGTCGGCCAGAACCGTGTCGGGCGTGGCCACCGTCACTTCGGCAAACTGGCGAAACGCCCAGTTGATGATCGATTCCGCTTCCTGCACGCGTTCGGCGGCGCTGTTCAGCCCGCCATAGGCAAAGACAATGCGCCGGTCGCCCTGCTTGGCAGAGCCGGTCAGCGAATAGCCCGCATCCGACGTATAGCCGGTTTTCATACCGTCCAGCCCGATGCCTGCATCCAAAAGCGGCACGCGGTTGTCCTGTTCGATCCCGTTCCAGGTAAAGCTGCGTTCGCTGAAATAGTGATAGAATTCAGGATGTTCACGCAGCATGTAGGTGGCAAGCGTGACAAGGTCGCGCTTTGACATCAGGTGGTTCGGATCGGGCCAGCCAGAGGCGTTCATGATCGTGGTATTCGTCATGCCGATTTCGCGCGCGCGCTGCGTGGCCATGCGGGCATAGGCGTCTTCGGTGCCTGCCAGCCCTTCGGCCACGACGACGGCGGCGTCATTGCCCGACAGGATCGCGATGCCGCGGATCAGCTCTTCCGCCGTAGGCCGGTCGCGCAGTTCCAGAAACATACGAGAGCCGCCCATCTGGTAAGCGCGTTGCGATACCGAAAACGGCGTGTCCAATGCGACGCGGCCCTCCTTGATCGCCTCGAACAGCATTTCCAGCGTCATCAGCTTGGACATGGACGCAGGCGGAAGCGCCTGATCGGCATTCTTGTTCAGCAGCACCGTGCCCGTGCCCAGATCTACCACATAGGCCGAGGTGGCCCGCGTCATGAACCCGCCCGGCCCGTCTTGTGCCAAGGCACCGGACCCGATGGAAAGGGTGGCGGTGGCGGCAAGAGCGAATGCGGCAAGATGACGGAACATGAAACCTCCTTCAGCGGCGAACGGCATAGGCATCGGCAAAGCCAAGGCGGCGCACCTGGGCCAAGATCTCGCGGCGCTGCGCTTCTGTCGCGGCAGGGCCGACGACCACGCGCCAGAAGCTGTTGCCTTGGGTGCTGCCGGGTTTGACGGCGGCGCTTAGCCCGGCATTGCGCATGGTGCGGGCGGCGTTGTTTGCGTTGCTCTCGACACTGAAAATGCCGATCTGCACGAAGGGCCGATCCAGCGTGCTGGCCGGTGCCGGGGCAGAGGCCGCGCCGGACGACAACGGTGTCGGCATGGGCAGCGGCGCGGTCGTGTCGGGGGCGGCTTGCGCGGCCCCTTCCAGCGGGGCGGTGGCGTCAAGCGGCGCGCCGGTGCTCTCGGCCTCGGCGCGGTTGCTGCGCCCGAAGAGCCGCGAGAAGAAGCCGCCGCGCTTGGGCTCTTCGGCCTCTGGCATGGCGATCAGGGTGTCGTCGCCCGCGTCTGCGGGGGTGTTGACCTCGGCTTGCGGTGTCGGTGCCGGCGCTGCCGGTTGCTCTGCCGCAGGCGCGACCGCCGCAACCTCTGTTTCAACGGCTTCGGCCTGTGGCTCTGGTTCGGCAACAGGCTCTGGCGCGGTCTGGATTTCTTCGGTGCGCAGCGCCACGACTTCAAGGTTCGTGGGCGCGCCCGCCAGCATTCCAACCGCATCCGCCGCTTCGGCAGAGACCTGGAACCGTGGCCCCGGATTCATCCGCTCGCGCTTGAACAGCGCGCCGATGGTTTCCTGCCCGCTGTCGCGGTTGCGGATGATGACACGCTCGGGCGCATCCACGTCGGGATGGGCCACCCAGACCCCGCCAAGCGAGGGGCGGCCATCCCACAAACCCTGATCGCGCTTGGAAAAGACGTCAGGCGCTTCGACATCGCGCTCGATCACCTCGCCCGCGCGGGGGCTGCCGGTGGGGGCGGATTGCGTGCCGCCGGTGCCGTCCATACAGGCCGACAGCCCCAGACACAGGACAAGCGAAAAACCGACTACTCTGGACCGTGACATGCTGCCTCTCTCTCGCATCGGCGGACCACTCTGCCGGTGGCCTTGGCGGCGATCTGTGCGTTTTCGCGATTTATACGCCAAATCGCGGGCAAGAACAGCCCTGCAAGCCCCGATAAACCGTCTTGTGATTCATTTGGGCAATAGCCCGCGCGTTCTAGTCTTGCGCCGAGCGGTCGCGCCAGCGATTGACCATCGGATAGCGCCGGTCCAACCAGAAGGCGCGCAGGCTGAGGCGGGGGCCGGGCGCGGACTGGAACCGCTTCCATTCGGCGATATGGACCAGATGCGCGATCCGCTCGACCGTGTCGCGGGCAAAGCCGCGCGCGACCAGATCGGCCACCGACAGATCGTGATCGACCAGCCCTTCCAGAATGGGGTCCAGCACGTCGTAGGGCGGCAGGCTGTCATCGTCGCGCTGGTCGGCGCGCAGCTCTGCCGAGGGTGGCTTGTCGATGATCGCGGGCACGACCACCTCGCCCGCAGGGGCCTTCATCCACGGCGCATGGTTGGCATTGCGCCAGCGGCAAATGTCGAAGACGCGGGTTTTATACAGGTCTTTGATGGGGTTATAGCCGCCATTCATGTCGCCATAGATGGTTGCATAGCCGACCGCGACCTCGGATTTGTTGCCAGTGGTCAACAGCATCGCGCCGGTCTTGTTGGAAATCGCCATCAGGATCGTGCCGCGCAGCCGCGATTGCAGGTTTTCCTCGGTCACATCCTCTGGCAGGCCAGCAAACAGGGGGGCAAGCGCGTCGGTCATGGCGCGGCGCGGCCCCTCGATGCTGACCTCGTCCAGTTTGCAGCCAAGACGGCGGGCTTGATCTGCAGCATCCGACAAGCTGCCGGGCGAGGTGTATTCGGACGGCAGCATCACGCAATGCACGTTGTCGGGGCCAAGCGTGTCGGCGGCGATGGTGGCCACAAGTGCTGAATCGATCCCCCCCGACAGCCCCAGCACCACTTTCGAGAAGCCGGATTTGCGCAGGTAATCGCCAAGGCCCAGGCACATGGTGCGGTAGTCTTGCGCCAAGGCGTCCGGCAAGATTTCTCGCGGGCCGGCCCCTGCGCGCCAGCCCTCGGCCCCGCGCGTGAAATCGACAGTGACGACCGCTTCTTCATGCGCGGGCAGTTGCACCGCCAGCTTGCCACCGGGGTTCAGCACGAAGCTTGCGCCGTCGAACACCTGATCGTCCTGCCCGCCGACAAGGTTCAGGTAAACCAGCGGCAGGTCATTCTCGACCACGCGGGCGACCATATGGGTCATGCGGGTGTCGAACCGCCCCCGCGCATAGGGAGAGCCATTGGGCACCAGCAGCAACTCTGCCCCGGATTCGGCCTGCGCTTCGGCCACATCCTCGTGCCACGCATCCTCGCAGATGGGCGTGCCGATGCGCAGCGGCCCGGCCACGAAGGGGCCGGAAATGTCGCCAGAGGTGAAAATGCGTTTCTCGTCAAACACATGTTCATTCGGCAGATGGTGCTTTCGGATCACGGCGCGCAGGCTGCCGCCGTCCAAGACCGCCCAGCAATTATAGATCGCGCCGCCCTCTGCCATCGGCAGGCCGATGCCCATCATCGGGCCATCGGCGCAATCGCGCGCCAAGTGGTCGAGCACGGTGCGCAGATCGGCCAGAAAGGCGGGGCGCTGCACAAGGTCTTGGGTCTGGTAGCCCGACAGGAACATCTCTGGCAGGGCCACCATATCGGCGCCCTCGGCCTTGGCCTGCGCCCACGCGGCACGCGCCTTGGCGGCATTGCCCGACAGGTCGCCCAAGGTCGGGTTCAACTGGGCAAGGGTCAGGCGAAAGCGGTCGGACATGCGGTAAAGGCCTTGGTGATGGGCACAACGCCCTCACATATCACGCTGACCGGGCAAGGGAAGGGGCTGGCGGCTTATGTGCCGCCCGCTTCCAGATAGAGCGTTTCCATCTGTGCCACCGTCATGGACCCTTCGGCGGCGGTCAGACCATTTGCCTCGAGCGCGGTCTGGTTCAACTGGCGGCGGTCCATCCAACGGGCGGCCTCGTCCAGGTTGCCGCTTTCCAGCGTGGCCAGAAAACTGTCGGACATGCTTTGCGAATTGGCCACCAACTGCTCTGGCGTGCGCGACATGTAGACGGCCAGCATGTCCTGTTGCTGCGCTTCGGTCAGCCGGTAGAAACTGTAGGCCGCCGCGCCGGCAACGCCTGCTGCGGTCATCGACACGTTGATTTCGCTGCCCAGATCGACCACGCCGGTTTGCACAAGGCCGACCGAGCTTAGCCCAAGGGTCAGGGTCGTGGCGCTGAGCACCACCCAGTCGACCGTCACGGCACCACTTTCGTCGTGCCATGCGGCACAAAGTTGTTTCAGGCTGGGCTTCATCTGCGTGTCATCCCATGTATCAGGTCGCCTGTCCTCGGCGCAGGCCATGGCGCTGCGATGGCAAAATCTTGACCGCACTGTGACCAATCCACGTGAAACGGGGCAATCGCGGCCCGGTGCTTCCCCCTTGCGCGGTCCAGCCCCCCCGACTAGGCTTGCGTGAAAAGATCAGGGGGTATCTGCGTCATGGCTTCCAGCACTGCCTTTGCGCGCGCGCTTGCCGCGGCGTTCGTCTTGTCTGCGCCGATGGTCGCGCCCGTCGCGGCCCAGACCGACGGCGTCTTGACCCGCCAGTATGAGGATGGCGGCATCTACGAGGGCGAGTTCCGCGATGGGCTGCAACACGGCCAGGGCACTTACCGCCTGCCCAACGGGTTCGAATATACCGGCGAATGGGTCGAGGGGCAGATCACCGGCCAAGGCGTGGCGCGTTACCCGTCTGGCGCGGTCTATGAAGGCGCGTTCATCGCGGGCCGCCCCGAGGGGCAGGGCAAGATGACCTTCGCCGACGGCTCGACATATGAGGGCGATTGGTCCGAGGGCGCGATCACCGGCCAGGGCCGCCGTGTCTTTGCCAATGGCGCGGTCTATGAAGGTGCCTTCGTCAATGGCGAACCGCAGGGCGAAGGCACGCTCGTGCGCGAGGATGGCTATGCCTATACCGGCACATGGGTCGCGGGCGTGCGCGAAGGGCAGGGCCGCATCACCTATCCCGATGGCGCGGTCTACGAGGGCCAGATGCAGGCCGATCTGCGCCACGGCACGGGCAGCCTGACCCGACCGGACGGAGTGCGCTATGAAGGCGGCTGGCAAAACGGCGCGCTGCATGGCCAAGGCGTGCTGACGCAGGCCAATGGCGATGTCTACACCGGCGGGTTCGAAAACGGCCTGCGGCAGGGGGCGGCCACGGTTCAGCAGGCCGACGGGTTGGTGTTCGAAGGCCAGTTCGTGAATGACCAGCGCGAAGGGCCGGGCAAGCTGACCGGGCCGGATGGCTACATGTATGAAGGCACATGGGTCGCGGGCCAGATCGCGGGCGAGGGGCGGCTGGTGCAGCCCGACGGGTCGGAATATGTCGGCCAGTTCCGCGCGGGCCTGCCCGATGGCCAAGGCCTCATCACCTATGCCGATGGCGCGACCTATGAAGGCGGCTGGCTGGACGGGCAGTTCCACGGACAGGGCCGCGCGACCTTCGCCGATGGCGCGACCTACGAGGGCGAGCATGTGCAGGGCTTGGCCGAAGGGCAGGGCACCATGAGTTTTGCCGATGGGCGCAGCTACACGGGCGCGTTCCAAGGCGGTGAATTGCACGGGCAGGGGGTGATGACCTACCCAGACGGATCGGTCTACACGGGCCAATTCGTCGAAGGGCTGCGCGACGGGCCGGGGCGGATAGAGCTGGCGGACGGCTTCGTCTATGAAGGCGAGTGGCTTGCGGGCGAGATCACCGGCACCGGCGTGGCAACTTACGCCACAGGCGATGTGTATGAAGGCGAATTCCTGAACGGCCAGCGCAACGGCGCGGGCGTGCTTCGCTATGCCACCGGCGAAGTGCTGTCGGGCGACTGGGAAAACGGGGTGATGACTGTGCGGGACGGGGAGTGATCCCGCCGCGCTTCGTGATGGCCGCGCCGGGTAGTGGGGCGGTCACACTAGGAGCGGCTTGGGTCTGCTTTGCGGACTTTTCTGCCGTATAGGGTTGCCCACATAATCTCCGCTCTGGCTATCTGTGACGGCCTAGTCTTCCCCTTCTTGGGAGACAAATTCCTCGACACGACTACGGAACGAACTCGAAAAGAACTTAAATGTTTCTTCGCTGATTGCCTTGAACTCAGCACTGATGATCTCTCGCCCATCCACAATCCTCGACACTCGCGGCTTTTCTAAGCGCGGGAGCGTTACGCCAAGCATGGTTTGGCAGTCTTCCGCTGTGTTGTTTCGGGCGACCTCGAAGAACTCTTGCGTCTCGAAGTTGAGGCTAAGCTGATTGGTTCGGCACGCGCTGTTGTTCAACGGAACGGCATCGATGAGTTGCCCTTCCCATTGTGTGATCCGATATATCTCGTTCGCGATTTCGCCAACGTAGTAGGACTGCACCCAAGAGTTTGCGTCAGGCAGCTTCAGTGCGATTTGGCGATATGTACACGTGCCTTCGCTGCGACTACATTCAATATCGACGTGATTGATCGGATAGGCGATCTTTTCGTCGATGATCTCAACCGTGCCCTTCACGAAAGCCCAGTTTTCGGTCATCGTTCCACCGAAGTCGAACGGGAAAAAACTGACACTGGTCATGTTCACGCGCGAAGCGCGGTATCCGAGCAAATGAATCTGCCACACGGTCAGCTCGCCCGTTGGTGCCTCGCCCAAATCCGCCTGAAAGGATCGCTTTGCGCCGTCGTAATCAGCAAATCCGTCATACATCAGCGAGTTCAAGTTGGCCTGCATGACGAGATCGCCCGCAGGCGATGCCGCGAGATTGGCAGCGCCGCTGAACATTATCGGGACTGAACTGCGCCGTTCGTCCTCGGATAATGCGAGAAGCTGTGCGGGCAGATAATCGCGATACTTTGTGACAGCATCCTCATCGGCGCGCCCGACGCCTGCGAACAAAATAAAAAACAATAACATGAGTCTAATCATGCGACAATCTGGCATGTCTATGACAATGCCGTCAATGCTGGTTATTGGACCTAAGGCAAGGCGCCATTAATCCGTCGAGCAGTATTGGTTGAAGTGGGCTCTCTTCGTTGTCGGTTCGCATAGACATAGGAACCGCTTTCCACCTCACCTCACCACCCCTCCAACCGCGCATACCCCCCGAAAGCGTATCCGCCCTCCCGCGCGCACCTTCCCCCTCTTCCCCGTGGCATTCGCGCGGCCAACCCGTTATGGTCCGGCAAGCCATTCCAAAGGACACCCCGCGCGTGACCCGCATTGACCGATACCTGCTGGCACAGCTTCTGTCTGTCTTTGCCTTTTTCACGCTGGTTCTGGTCGCGGTCTATTGGGTGAACCGTGCCGCGCGGCTGTTCGATGCGGTGGTGGGCGATGGACAAAGTTTCCTTGTGTTCCTCGAACTCTCGGCGCTGACGCTGCCGAATGTGTTCCGCGTGGTGCTGCCGCTCTCGGCCTTCGCCGCCGCCGTTTATGTCGCCATCCGCATGACGCGCGATAACGAGATGGCGGTGTTGCAGGGCACGGGGCTGTCCTATGCGCGGCTGCTGCGGCCCGTGGCGGTGTTCGGGCTGATCGTGGCGCTCATGTTGGGGGTGTTGATGCATGTCCTCAGCCCGATGTCGCGCGCGCAACTGGCCGAGCGGCAGGTGGCGATTGCCAGCAATATCAGCGCGCGGCTTCTGCGCGCGGGCGAGTTCTTGCAGCCCACCGACGGGATCGTGGTCTTCATCCGCGCGATTTCCGACGATGGCACCTTGCAGGATGTGTTCCTGTCCGATGCCCGCACCGAAGGCCGCCGGGTGGAATATAACGCCGCAAGCGCACTTCTGGTCACGGGCGAGGGCAACGCGATCCTTGTCATGCGCGACGGCGTGGCGCTGGTCTTTGCCGAGGCGGGCGAGCGCCTGACCACGATCAGTTTCGACGAGCTGACCTATGACGTGGGCGCGCTGATCGCGCCCGATAGCCGACAGGCGGATGTGCGCGAATTGCCCACGGCGGCGCTGATCGGCGCCAATGCGCAAAGCCTCGCCGCGCTGGGCGTCACGCTGGCAGAGCTGCGGTTCGAACTGGCCTCGCGCGTGGCGCAGCCGCTTCTGGCGGTCATCACCGCGCTGGTGGGCTTCGCGGCGCTGTTTCTGGGGCAGTTCAGCCGTTTGGGCGTCTGGCGGCAGGTGCTGGCGGCGATCGTCATTCTGGCTGTGCTGCAATTGCTGGCCAATGCCACCGCCGGGATCGCGCTGCGCCGCGCCGATGCGGCGGCGCTGGCCTTTACCCCGGTGGTCGCGGGCGCGGCGGTGGTCGCGGCCATGGTGTGGTGGGCGGCACGGCGACGGGGGCGGCGATGATCCTGTCGGTCTATTTCCTGCGCCGCCTGTTCCTGACGGCGGCCATGGTGTCGGGCGTGTTCCTGGGCATGATCCTGCTGCTGGACATGGTCGAGCAGTTGCGCCGCCTGTCAGGCACCGACGCGGGCTTTGCCGATGCGCTGCGCCTGTCGCTCTTGAACGCGCCAGAGGCGTTTTACGAGATCGCGCCGCTGGTGCTGATGCTGGCCGCGCTGTGGCTGGGCCTTGGCTGGTCGCGCAATTCGGAATTCGTCGTGATCCGTGCGGCGGGCCGGTCGGTGCCGCGCCTGTTGGCGGTGCCGGCGGTGGTGTTGCTGCTGGTCTCGGCGCTGTTCATGGTGGCGATGAACCCGCTGGTCGCCAGTTCGGCGCGCGAATACCAGCGCAGCCTGAACGCGCTGATGGGCGGAACCGGCGCGGTGGTGGCGCTGGCGGGCAATGACCTGTGGCTGCGTCAGGCCGATGCGCAGGGTCAGACCGTGATCCACGCGCCGCGCGCCGAAGAGACCGGGACGGTTCTGTTCGACGCCTCTTTCCTTGTATTCCACCCCGAGCGCGGGCTTTCGGTGCGGCTGAGTGCGGCGCGCGCCGATCTGCGCCCCGGCGCGTGGCAGTTGCAGGACGTGAAGCAATGGCGCCTGTCCGACCTGAACCCAGAGGCCCAGGCCTTGTCGCTGCCGTCGCTTGCCGTGCCCACCGACCTGACGCCAGAGAAGATCCGCGACAGTTTCGCCCAAGTGCGCACCATCCCGCTGTTCCAGCTTCCGGGCTTCATCGCGGCGCTGGAACGGGCGGGGTTTTCGGCCCGCGAACACCAGATGCGCCTGCATATGGAACTGGCGCTGCCGGTGCTGCTGACAGGCATGATGTTGTTGGCTTTGGCGCTCAGCATACATCATGCGCGATCCGGCGGGGCAGGAATCCGGGCCTTGATCACGATTCTCTCTGGATTCACCCTGTTCTTTTTGCGTAACTTCGCACAGGTCTTGGGGGAGACCGGGCAGATTCCCGTGCTGCTTGCTGCATGGGGTTTGCCGATTGCGACAGTGCTGCTTGCCTTGGGTGTGATGCTGAACCTGGAGGAAAACTGATGGGCCGTGCGCCCCGGACGCCTTGGCGGCGCGGATTTGTCCGTGCGCTGGCTTGTGCGTTGGGGCTAGGGCTGGGGCTGGGGGCCCCGGTGCTTCCCGGTCTGACATCGGCGCAGGCGCAAGAGGCCGATTTCGCCACGCTGCTGGCCGACCAGCTTTACCTTGATGGGCCGAATCGCCTGATTGCCCAAGGCAATGTCGAGGCCTTTTTTGAGAATGCCCGCCTCAGCGCCGCGCGTATCGTCTATGATCGCGCGACGGGCGCGATGCAGATCGAAGGGCCGATCGTGCTGACCGAAGGCACCCGCGCGGTCATTCTGGCCGACAGTGCCGAATTGCGCGAAGGGCTGCGCTTGGGGTTGATCCGCTCGGCCCGCGTGGTGCTGGACCAGCAATTGCAGATCGCCGCGAACACGGTCGAGCGCCGCAGCGAGCGCTTTACCGAGATGAACAATGTCGTCGCTTCGGCCTGTGAAATCTGCCCCGAGCGCAACACGCCCCTGTGGGAAGTGCGCGCTGACCGCGTTGTGCATGACACGCAAGAGCGGCAGCTCTATTTCGAGGGCGCGCGCTTTCGCATGTTCGGCCTGCCGGTGGCCTATATCCCGCGCCTGCGTATCCCCGATCCCAGCCTTGAGCGTGCGACGGGCTTCCTCAGCCCGCGCTTTTCGCTCGACAGTGACCACGGGGTGGGCCTGCGTGCGCCGTATTTCATTGCGCTGTCTGCCGACAAAGACCTGACGCTCACGCCCTTTCTGGGAACCAAGGGCACCTATGCGCTGGAAGCGCGCTACCGTCAGGCCTTTTCCAACGGCTTGCTGGAACTGGGCGGGCTGATCGCGCGCGATTCCATCCGGCAGGGCGAATTGCGCGGCATGGTCTATGCCAAGGGCGATTTCGCGGTGCCGCGCGGGTATACCCTTAGCTTCAACCTGATCCAGCCCTCGGACCGCAGCCTGCTGGAAGACTACGACCGGGGCGAGCCGCGCCTGACCAGCGACATCACGCTGGAGCGGGTCCGCCGCGACGAGCGTATCCGCGTGCAGGCGCTGCAATTCCGCTCGCTACGCTTGGGCGATGTGAATGCAAATCTGCCCAATAGCGTGGGGCAGGGGCTATATGACCGCCGTTTCGACATGCCCGGCGTGGGCGGCACGGGCCGCATAAGGCTAGAGGCCGAAGGCTATTCGCGCCGCAGCCCCTTGGCGGCCGACCCCAAGCGTGTGGCCCGTTTCTCGGCCGATCTGACATGGCGGCGCGACACGATCCTGCCGGGCGGCGTGCTGGGGGCCATCGGCGGCAATCTGGGCTTCGACCATTTCCGCATCGGTGCCGCCGCCAGCGGTTTTGCGCCCACGGTCAGCCGCTGGCGCCCGTCGCTTATGGCTGAGTTGCGCTGGCCCTTGGTGCGCGCCACGGCGGGCGGGGCAAGCCATGTCATCGAACCCGTGGCCCAGCTGATCTGGAGCAATGACCGCACCTATGTCCTTCCCAACGCCACCAGCCGGATGCCCGAACTGGACGAAGGCAACCTGTTCACCTTCGACCGTTTCGCAGGCGGCGATGCCCGTGAAGCAGGGTTGCGCGCCAATCTGGGGCTAAGTTGGACACGTTACGACCCGAATGGCTGGTCCAGCACCGTGACCGTGGGGCGGATCGTGCGGGACCGCGATCTTGGGCAATTCTCGCCGGCCTCTCCCTTGGCAGGCAAACAATCGGATTGGCTGCTGGCGGCCAGTGTCGACACGGCGGCGGGGCTGAGCCTGTCCAGCCGGTCGCTCTTTTCCGAGGATTTCAACCTGACCCGCAGCGCCATCGAACTGGACTGGACCGCGGCCGATTTCGGCATATCCACCAGCTACATGCGCATCGAAGCGGACCCGTTCGAAAACCGTGCTGTCGACGCCTCGGAATGGACCTTCGACGGCAGCCGTGCGCTCGACGAATATTGGACCGCCCGCGTGGGCTGGCGCTATGACATCGCCTCGCGTCGGGCCGCGCGCACTTCGGTCGGGCTGGATTATGAAAACGAATGCCTGCGCATGGCCATGATGATCGAGCGCGAATATTCCGCGACGACCAATTCCAACTCGACCCGGTTCGGCCTGAACATCGACATTCTGGGCATCGGCGGCAACCCTTCGATCACGCGCAAGCGGTGCTCTGATGGGTTGTGATGCGCGCGAATGGGGGGCATGACATGACCCGCCCGGTGGTGTATGCCCGAACCAGACCGACCAGCACCCATGGCGCGCCGCGCGCGGGCCACGCAGCAGAACGGACCAAATCAGATGCGTAATACCTTTTCCCTTCGTGCCAGCTTTTTCGGGATGGCCCTTGCCGCCTTCGGCGCGCTGCATTTCGCAGCCGCCCCGGCGCTGGCCGACAACCCGTTCGCCCCGGCTCGAAAGGTCGGGGACCGGATCATCACCGAATATGATGTCAGCCAGCGGATCACCTTTTTGGAATTGCTGAATGTCGGTGCCGAAGACATGCGCGAGGAAGCCCTGTCGCGCCTGACCGAAGAAGCGATGCAACGTGCCTATGCGCAGCGCCGCGACGTGCGCCTGACCAGCGAGGAACTGGCCGAAGGCATGGCCGAATTCGCCAGCCGCGCCAATCTGGAAACCGATGCGTTCATCGCGGAACTGGCCAATGGCGGCGTGGATCGCGAAAGCTTCGTGTCCTTTGTCGAAGCGGGCCTGTTGTGGCGCAAGGTGGTGGGCAACGAATACAGCCTGTCCACCGTCGTGACCACGACCGACGTGCAGCGCGCGCGCGACGTGGCCGCCATTCGCGGCACCAAGCGCGTGCTGATCTCTGAAATCTTCCTGCCCGCCGACCCGGAATTTGCCGAACCCGTCGCGCAGATCATCGGCCTGATCGAGAATGCCCGCACGATCGAGGAATTCTCGGCCATCGCGCGGGAATATTCGCTTGCGGGCACGCGCGATCAGGGCGGGCGTCTGGACTGGTTGCCGCTGACGCAATTGCCGGGGCAGATTTCCGGCCCCCTCTCTGCCGCCAGCCCCGGAGAGATCATCGGCCCGATCGAATTGAACGGGGCGATTGCCTTTTTCCAGCTGCGTGCAGAGGACAGCACCCGCCTTATCCCGGCCAATCAGGTCAAGCTGACCTATAAGCGCCTGCTGCTGCCCGGCGGGCGCAGCCCCGAGACGCTGGCCACCTATGCCGAGATTCAGGCCCGCGTGCAGCATTGCAACGGTCTGGACCCCTATGCTGCCGGCCTGCCGGAAAACTACCTGACCGAGACCGAGGCGCTGATGCAGTCCATTCCGCAAAGCGATGCGGTGGAACTGGCGCGCTTGGACCGGTTCGAGATGTCGGCCAACACGGTCGAAGGCGGCAATCTGGTCGTGCTGATGTTGTGCGCGCGCGAGTTGGAACTGGAAGAGCGCCCCAGCGACATTCAGGTCGAGAACGGGCTGTTCAACGCGCGCCTTGGCGGGCGCGCGCAGCTGAAGCTGGACGAGCTGATCGCCGACACCGTGATCGTGGATTACTAAGCGCCAAACGGCCGCGCGTTGCGGCCCCTGTCCCGGCGTTCAGCCGGGACCGCGCGGACTGACTGCGTTCAGCTATCGTCTTGCTTGGCGGACAGCTCGCCGCCGACCAGCGCTTGGGCGAATTCTTCCGGGTCAAACGCTTGCAGGTCGTCAATCTGCTCGCCCACGCCGATGGCGTGAATGGGCAGACCGAAACGGTCCGCCAAAGCCACCAGAACACCCCCGCGCGCCGTGCCATCGAGCTTGGTCATCACCAGCCCCGACACATCGGCAAGCTTGCGGAAAATCTCGACCTGGTTCAGCGCGTTCTGCCCCGTGGTCGCATCCAGCACCAGAAGCGTGTTATGTGGCGCGTCCGGTTCCAGCTTGCGCAGCACGCGCAGGATTTTCGCCAGCTCCTCCATCAGGTCGGTGCGATTTTGCAGTCGCCCGGCGGTGTCGATCATCAACAGGTCCACGCCCTCGGCCTTTGCGCGGCTGAGCGCGTCATGCGCAAGGCTGGCGGGGTCGGACCCTTCGGGCGCGGTCATCACCGGCACGCCCGCGCGGTCGCCCCAGACCTGCAACTGTTCCACCGCGGCGGCGCGGAACGTGTCGCCCGCCGCGATCATCACCGATTTGCCCGCCGCGCGGAACTGGCTGGCCAGCTTGCCGATGGTCGTGGTCTTGCCCGCGCCGTTCACACCCACCACCAGCACCACCTGCGGGCGCGCGGGGTATAGCGGCAGCGGCTTTGCCACCGGCTCCATGATGCGGGCGATTTCCTCGGCAAGCGCGGATTTTATCTCTGGCACCGACATTTTCCGCCCGAACCGCCCTTCGGCCAGGTTCGCGGCCACGCGGCCTGCCGTTTCAACGCCCATATCAGCGGCGATCAGCAGGTCTTCAAGGCTTTCGAGCATGTCGTCATCGAGCACCCGGCGCGGGGCACCGCCGCCCATGACACGGCCCAACAGGCCCGGTTCAGCCTGCGGTTTCGGGGCGGGCGCAGCTTGTGGTTCGCTGTCTTCTGCCGCGTCCGCGCCGTCTTCTACCAGCGCATCCAACCCTTCTTCCAGCTTGGAAGAGGATTTGAACATACGATCCTTGAGCTTCTTGAAAAACGACATGCGATCCGCGCCCCGATTGTTCCCGAACAGGGCTAGCGCATTGTGCGCCAAAGGGAAAGATGCGGCTTTGGCCACGCGATTGTGCATCTGGCCGCATGGCATGGCAGGAAAGCCGTGTTATCTTGCGACAAAAGCGATCCGGAACTTGGCCCATGAAACACCCCGTCCTTCCCTTCGCGCTGGCCAGCCTGCCGCCCGTGGTGCTGCTGGGCCTCGGCACGTTTCAGGGCGGGCTGTGGCTATGGGCGGCGGCGCTCTACACGTCGTTCTTCGCCTTTGGTCTGGACGAGGCGCTTGCCATGGCCAGCCGAGAGGGTGCGCCGGAAAGCACGGAACGCGCCGCCAACCGCCTGTCGGTCGTGCTGGCCTTGTCGCATCTGGCGCTGGTGCCCTTGGGCGTGGCGGCGGTGTCGGGGGCAACTGGCCTCGGCACGCTGGAGCAGGTGCTTGCCTTTTTCGGCTTTGGGCTGTTCTTCGGCCAAGTCAGCAACTCGAACGCGCATGAACTGATCCACCGCAGCCAGAAGGCGTTGTTCAACCTTGGCAAATGGGTCTACATCTCCATGCTCTACGGGCACCACACCACGGCGCACCGGCTGTTGCACCATGCCCATGTCGCCACCCCCAAAGACCCGAATTTCCCGCCCAAGGGCCGCAGCTTCTATGCCTATTTCCCGCGCGGCTGGGTGCGCAGCTTCACCCATGGTTTCGCTGTCGAACGCGAACGCGCGGCGCGCACGGGGCGACTGAACCCCTATGTCGAATATGTGGGCGGGGCGCTGGCGGTGCTGGTGGCGCTGTGGCTGGCCTTTGGCAGCGCGGGCATCGTGGCCTATCTGGGCCTGTGCTTTTACGCCCAATCCCAGCTTGCGATGGTCGATTACCTGCAACATTACGGGCTGGCGCGGCGCAAGCGGGCGGATGGCTCGTATGAGCCGCAAACAATTTACCATAGCTGGAACAGCCCGCACTGGTTTTCCTCGCATATGATGGTCAATGCTTCGCGCCATTCCGACCACCATGCCAATCCGGGGCGCGTCTACCCGGCGCTGCGCCTGCCAGAGGATATGCCGGTGCTGCCCTATTCGCTGCCCGCCATGGGCATCATTGCGCTGATCCCGCCCCTGTGGTTCAAGCTGATGGATAAACGGGTCGACAAGGTTCTGGCCCGGATGGAGGTTGCATGATCCGTATTCTGACGGTGCTTCTGGCCCTCGCGGTGCCTGCGCAGGCCCAAACCCCCATGACCGCGCAGGAATTCGAAGACTATGTCACCGGCCGCACCCTGACCTTCGGCTTCGCGGGCGATGCTTATGGCGTCGAGGAATTCCGCGAAGGTCGCCGCACCACATGGGCCTTCATGCAGGAAGAATGCCGCGAAGGCCGCTGGTTTCCGCGCGGCGAGCAGATTTGCTTTGTCTATGACGATTTCCCGACCGAGGAACACTGCTGGATCTTCTGGCAAGACGGCGGCGGCCTGAACGCCCGCTTCATGGGCGAAGAAAACGGCACAGAGCTTTACGAGGTGCAACAAAGCCCGCGCCCGCTGATCTGTCCGGGGCCACAGGTGGGTGTATAAGCCGCTACCCAAACGCCAAGGCGCTGCACCAGATCAGCCGCATCAGCGCGGGCTGGCCGGTCGTGCCGGTTTTGGCGTAGATCTGCTTGGCATAGCTGCGCCCGGTTTCGCGGGTCAGCCCCAGGCTGGCGCTGGCCTCTGCCAGGCTTTGGCCCTGCGCCACCGCGCGGGCAAGGCGGGCTTCAGAAAGGGTCAGGCCAAGGGCGTGCGCCAGCGTTTCGGGGTCGGGCAGGTCACGCGGCGCGCGCAGCAGAACCGTGCCATCGGGCAGGCCATAGGCCGATACGCCGTCGGGCAGGGCGCGCAAGGTGCCCGGCGCGGTCGTGACGACTCCGCCCGCATCCAGCAAGCGCTCGGCGGTAGCGTCCGGCCCATCCGGCCCGACCAGCCCCAGCCCCGCGCGCCAGTGCAGCGCCTGTGCGGTCTGTAACGCCTGCGCAAGCCGCGCGCGCTCTTGCCCCAATCCCAAGGCTTGCGCGACATGCGGCATCAGGCTGGTCAGCCGCGCGCTGTCGGCGGCGCGGAACTGCCCGCGCGCGCGCCACAGCCATAGCCACAGGCGCGGTTCCGCGGCGGCGATCACGCGACTGTCGCCTTGGGTGAAATCGGGGTCGAAGGGACCGGCGCGGTCTGCCATCTCTTCCGCCCCATAGGCGCGTGACGGGCGCAGCGCTGCGAAACAGGCGGGGCGGTCGGGCGGCGGGGTATCGGTGCAGGCCCATGCCTGTGCCTCGGCATAAAGCACGACTCGGTCGGCCTGCATCTGGCCGCGTAGCAGCGCGAGCGCTGCGCCCCAAGCCTGCGTTCCGCGGGCCGCTTCGGCCAGCGCCAGAAGGAACTCACTGTCGTCGCGCGCAATCATTTCGCAGACTTACCCCCATTTGGGGGGTTCCCGCAAGCATTGGCTTGTCTAACTCGCTTTCAGCCAAACATTCGGAGCGGATATGACCCATACCAACCTGACCCACCTGCAACGGCTGGAGGCCGAAGCGATCCACATCATGCGCGAGGTCGTGGCGCAGGCCGAAAACCCGGTCATGCTGTATAGCGTCGGCAAGGACAGCGCCTGCATGTTGCACCTGGCGAAAAAGGCGTTCTACCCGTCGCCGCCGCCCTTTCCGCTGTTGCATGTCGACACCACGTGGAAATTCAAGGCCATGTATGCCATGCGCGAAGCCGCCGCGCGCAAGGCCGGGATGCAACTGATCGTGCACCAGAACCCGGACGCGCTGCGCCAAGGCATCAACCCGTTCGACCATGGCAGCCTGCATACCGATATGTGGAAAACCGAAGGGCTGAAACAGGCGCTGGACCTGCACGGCTTTGACGCCGCCTTCGGCGGCGCGCGCCGCGACGAGGAAAAAAGCCGCGCGAAAGAGCGGATTTTCAGCTTCCGCACCGCCAGCCACCGCTGGGATCCGAAGAACCAGCGCCCCGAACTTTGGCGCAACTACAACGCCCACAAGGCCAAGGGCGAGTCGATGCGCGTCTTTCCGCTGTCGAACTGGACCGAGCTGGACATCTGGCAGTATATCCACTTGGAAAACATCGAGATCGTGCCGCTTTATTATGCCGCCCCGCGCCCGACCGTAGAACGCGACGGGATGCTCTTGATGGTCGATGACGACCGCTTCCCGCTGCGCGAGGGCGAAGAGCCGGTCATGCGCTCTGTCCGCTTCCGCACGCTGGGCTGCTACCCGCTGACCGGCGCGGTCGAATCCGAGGCCAAGACCTTGCCCGAAATCATTCAGGAAATGCTCCTGACCACCACATCCGAGCGGCAGGGCCGCGCCATCGACCACGATCAAGCCGCGTCGATGGAGAAGAAGAAGCAGGAAGGGTATTTCTGATGTCCGAGATTTACAAAACCGACGCCCTGATCGCCGAAGATATTGATAAATATCTGGAAATTCACCAGCACAAGACCATGCTGCGCTTCATCACCTGCGGGTCGGTGGATGACGGCAAATCGACCCTGATCGGGCGCTTGCTCTATGACAGCAAGATGATTTTCGAGGACCAGTTGGCCACGCTGGAAGCCGACAGCAAGCGCGTGGGCACCCAAGGCGAAGGTATCGACTTCGCGCTCTTGGTCGATGGTCTGGCGGCGGAACGCGAGCAGGGCATCACCATCGACGTTGCCTATCGCTTCTTCGCCACCGAAAAGCGCAAATTCATCGTGGCCGACACGCCGGGGCACGAGCAGTACACGCGCAACATGGTTACGGGCGCGTCAACCGCCGATCTGGCGGTCATCCTGATCGACGCGCGCAAGGGCGTGCTGACCCAGACGCGGCGCCACAGCTACCTTGCCCACCTGATCGGCATTCGCAACATCGTGCTGGCGGTAAACAAGATGGACCTGATCGGCTACGATCAGGCCAAATATGACGCGATCGTCGCCGATTACCGCACGTTTGCCCAGAGCATCGGGATCACCGAATTCACCGCGATCCCGATTTCGGGCCTTGCGGGCGACAACATAACCACCCGCAGCGCCAACACACCATGGCACGACGGCCCGGTGCTGCTGGAGCATCTGGAAACGGTCGAACTGAACCAGACGGTCGAGCAAGACAAGCTTTTCCGCATGGCGGTGCAATGGGTGAACCGCCCGAACCTCGATTTCCGTGGCTTTTCCGGCACCATCGCCACCGGCGCGGTGAAACTGGGCGACGAGGTGCGGGTTCTGCCCTCGGGCAAGACCTCGACCATTTCGCGCATAGTGACCATGGACGGCGATCTGGAGCAGGCGGTTGCGGGCCAAGCCGTTACCTTGTGTCTGGCTGATGAAATCGACTGTTCGCGCGGGCAAATCCTGTGCGCGGCGCAAAACCCGGTGGAAGTGGCCGACCAGTTCGAAGCGACCGTCATCTGGATGGACGAGGTCGAAATGACGCCGGGCCGCGCCTATTGGCTGAAGCTGGGGCCGCAAACCGTCAGCGCGACGGTCGCGCAGCCGAAATACCAGGTGAATGTCAACACGATGGAACATCTGGCGGCCAAGACGCTGGATCTGAACGCCATCGGTGTGGCCACTGTGACCACTGACCGCGATATCCCGTTCGCACCCTACGAGAATAGCCGCGATCTTGGTGGGTTCATCCTGATCGACAAGATGACCAATCGCACGGTGGCTGCGGGGCTGATCCACTACTCGTTGCGGCGGGCGCAGAACATTCATTGGCAGGCGACCGATATCAGCCGCGACCACCATGCGGCGATGAAGAACCAAAAACCGATGGTGTTGTGGATGACGGGCCTGTCCGGCTCTGGCAAATCCACCATCGCGAACCTTGTCGAGAAGAAACTGGCGCGGATGAACCGGCACACCTTCTTGCTAGACGGCGACAACGTGCGCCACGGGCTGAACAAGGATTTGGGCTTTACCGATGCCGACCGCGTGGAAAACATTCGCCGCGTGGGCGAGGTGGCCCGCCTGATGACCGATGCCGGTCTGATCGTGATTACCGCTTTCATCTCGCCCTTCCGGTCCGAGCGCGACATGGTGCGCGGCATGATGCAACCGGGTGAGTTTATCGAGATCTTTGTCGATACACCGCTGGAAGAGGCCGAGAAACGCGATGTGAAAGGGCTTTATGCCAAGGCGCGCTCCGGTCAGCTGAAGAACTTCACGGGCATCGATTCGCCCTATGAAGCGCCGGAGAACCCGCAAATCCGCATCGACACGACCAAGATTAGCGCGGAAGAAGCGGCTGAGCTGATCGTGTCCAAGCTGATCCCGTAAGCGGATTGCACCGGCCCCCGTCTCAGATGGGGGCCGGTTTCTCTTAGGCCGTCAGGCCTTCAGGCTCTGCCAAACCATTGGCGCGGCAGCAGGCGGTCACGGTATTGGCCAGCAAGCACGCGATGGTCATCGGTCCGACGCCCCCCGGAACCGGGGTGATCGCGCCCGCGACGGCGGCGCAACTGTCGAAATCCACATCGCCCACAAGCCGGGTTTTGCCGCCTTCGCCCTCTATGCGGTTGATGCCCACGTCAATGACAGTGGCGCCCGGCTTCACCCAATCGCCGGGGATCATCTGGGGCCGTCCCACGGCCGCGACCAGAATATCGGCGCGGCGGCAGACCTCGGGCAGATCGCGCGTGCGCGAATGCGCGATGGTCACGGTGCAGCTTTCGCCCAGCAGAAGCTGCGCCATCGGCTTGCCCACGATGTTCG
Source organism: Roseibaca sp. Y0-43 (assembly GCF_020667835.1). GTDB lineage: Bacteria > Pseudomonadota > Alphaproteobacteria > Rhodobacterales > Rhodobacteraceae > Roseinatronobacter. Next base: position 80,813 of record NZ_JAFMPR010000001.1, on the reverse strand, counting down.
AGCGCCCCACCACGACCGCGTTCATCCCCGACAGACTGCCATGATAATCACGCAGCATCATCAGGCAGCCAAGCGGCGTGCAGGGCACCATGCTTTTCTGCCCCGTGCCCAACAGGCCAACGTTCGAAATGTGAAAGCCGTCCACATCCTTGGCCGGGTCGATACTGTTGATGACAAGATCCGAATTCAGATGAGATGGCAGCGGTAACTGCACGAGAATACCGTGAACTTTCGTGTCGGCATTCAGCTTCGCGATCAGGTCCAGAAGCTCTGCCTCTGACGTGTCGGCAGCCAGCTTATGTTCGAAAGATGCCATTCCGGCCTCGACCGTCTGCTTGCCCTTTGAGCGCACATAGACCTGGCTTGCCGGGTCTTCGCCCACCAGCACCACCGCCAGACCGGGCACCAGCCCATGCTCTTCCCGCAAGCGGGTGACATGGTCGGCCACCTTGGCGCGCACTCTTTCGGCAAAGGCTTTTCCGTCTATCAAACTGGCGGCCATGGAACTCTCCTTGCATCAGCGGGGCGTGTTACCGTTTCCCCAGAACCTGTTCTTCGCGGGCGATGGACCAATCGATCAACTCGGTCCAGAACTTGCGCACCAGCGCCGGGTCCAGCCCTTGGCGGAGCGCTTCCGCCTCGACCTTGGCCAGCACGTCATTCACGCGGCTGTCGATGCGGGCGGGCAGGCCTTCGGCGGGTTTCAATTCGATGGCACGGTCGATATGCGCCACGCGCCGGGCCAGAAGCGCGACCAGCTCGCGGTCGATCTGGTCGATCTGCACGCGCAACTCTGCCATGGTCTGACACGATGTCGGGTCAAGCGTCATGAGGAACCTCTTTTGCGTCGCCTTCGCCTAGCCCCAGATCGCCCTTGCCGCAACCGCAAAGCGGCGTTTGCGGGATGGGGGGCGGGGCGACGCCGGGTCGCACCGCGACCTCGGCGAGCGGCGTCGCCCATCCTTCTCAGAACAACCCTTCGATCAGCCCCGCCTCGTTGAAGCGGATCGACTCGGCCGCCGGTTTGCGCGGCAGGCCGGGCATGGTCATGATCTCTCCGCAGATGACCACGATAAACCCGGCGCCCGCCGACAGTCGCACCTCGCGCACCGGCACCGAATGCCCGGTTGGCGCGCCGCGCCGGGTCGGGTCGGTGGTGAAGGAGTATTGCGTCTTGGCCATGCAGATCGGCAAATGCCCGAACCCCGCCGCTTCCCACTCGGCCAACTGGTTGCGGATCTTGTCATCGGCCAGCACGGCATCCGCGCGGTAGATGCGTTCCGCGACGGTTTCGATCTTCTCGAACAGCGGCATCTCGTCGGGGTAGATCGGCGCGAATTCTGCCATGTCGGCATCCGCCAGTTCCGCCACGCGGGCCGCCAAGTCGGTCACGCCCTTGGACCCTTCGGCCCAATGACGGCAGAGGATCGCCTCTGTGCCTTGGGCGGCGCAATAGTCCTTCACGGCCTGCACCTCGGCCTCGGTATCGCTGTGGAAATGGTTGATGGCGACGACGACGGGCACGCCGAACCCTTTCACATTCTCGATATGGCGGCCCAGATTTGGGCAGCCTTCCTGCACAGCGCTTACATTTTCCGAACCCAGATCGGCTTTTGCCACGCCGCCATTCATCTTCATCGCGCGCACGGTGGCCACGATCACCGCGACCGACGGTGCAAGCCCCGCCTTGCGGCATTTGATGTTGAAGAATTTCTCGGCCCCCAGATCGGCGCCGAAACCCGCTTCGGTCACGACATAATCGGCCAACCCCAGCGCGGTCTGCGTGGCCACGACCGAGTTGCAGCCATGCGCGATATTAGCAAACGGTCCGCCATGCACGAAAGCAGGGTTATTCTCCAATGTCTGCACAAGATTGGGCTGCATCGCGTCTTTCAAGAGCACCGTCATCGCCCCTTCGGCCCCGATGTCGCGGCAGGTGATGGCCTTCTTCTCGCGCGTATAGGCCACGACAATATCGCCCAGGCGGCGTTGCAGGTCGTCCAGATCAGAGGCGAGGCACAGGATCGCCATGACCTCGGACGCGACCGTAATGTCAAACCCGGTCTGGCGCGGAAAGCCGTTCGTCACGCCGCCAAGGCTGACGACCATATCCCGCAGCGCGCGGTCGTTCATGTCCATGACGCGCCGCCATGTGATGCGCCGCTCGTCAATCTCCAGCGCGTTACCCCAGTAGATATGGTTGTCGATCATCGCCGACAGCAGGTTATGCGCGCTTGTGATCGCGTGGAAATCGCCGGTGAAATGCAGGTTCATGTCTTCCATCGGCACAACCTGCGCCATGCCGCCGCCCGCGGCCCCGCCCTTCATGCCGAAATTCGGCCCGAGCGATGCCTCGCGGATACAGATCGCCGCGCGTTTGCCGATGGCACACAGCCCGTCGCCCAAACCCACCGTGGTCGTCGTCTTGCCCTCGCCCGCCGGTGTGGGGTTGATCGCCGTCACCAAGATCAGTTTGCCGCGCTTACGGGCGCGCGCGTCAGCGACGAAATCCTGGCTGACCTTGGCCTTGTCATGCCCGTAGGGCAGCAGATGTTCGGTCGGGATGCCCAGCTTCGCGCCGATCTCTTGGATGGGCCGTTTCTGCGCTGCGCGCGCGATCTCTATGTCGGTTTTGAAGTCCATGTCATCCCCCTCTCAATGTCATGCTCTTGGTCAAGCTATCGTGGAAACTACACAGGACCGGGGGGATTGCGACGGTTTTCTGGACGCTTGCGCCACCTTTCCCGGCCCTGCAAACGAATAAAGGCGCAAGAGCGGATGCCCTTGCGCCTTTTTGTTTCGCCTGTGCGGGTGCACTTAACCCTTTTTCAGGCAGCGCTGCCCCAGAACTTCGGCAATCTGCACCGCGTTCAGCGCAGCACCCTTGCGCAAATTGTCGGACACGCACCAGATGTTCAGCCCGTTGTCGATCGTGCTGTCTTGGCGGATACGGCTGATATAGGTCGCGTATTCGCCCACGCATTCGATGGGGGTGATGTAGCCACCCGCTTCGCGCTTATCGACCACCAGAATGCCCGGCGCTTCGCGCAAGATGTCACGGGCTTCTTCTTCGTCCAGAAAATCCTCGAACTCGATATTGATTGACTCCGAGTGCCCCACGAACACCGGCACGCGCACGCAGGTCGCGGTCAGCTTGATCGCCGGGTCCATGATCTTCTTGGTTTCCGCGACCATCTTCCACTCTTCCTTGGTCGAGCCATCGTCAAGGAACACGTCGATATGCGGGATCACGTTGAAGGCGATCTGCTTGGGGTAGACGCTGGGCGCGACCTCTTGGCCGGGCACGAACATGCCCTTGGTCTGGTTCCACAGCTCGTCCATCGCTTCTTTGCCGCTGCCCGACACCGACTGGTAGGTGCTGACGACAACCCGCTTGATGCGCGCGCGATCATGCAGCGGCTTCAGCGCCACGACCATCTGCGCGGTTGAACAGTTGGGGTTCGCGATGATGTTCTTCTTGGTATAGCCATCGACCGCGGCGGCGTTCACTTCTGGCACCACCAGCGGCACATCTGGGTCGTAGCGGTAGAGCGACGAGTTGTCGATCACCACGCAGCCCGCCTTGGCGGCGATGGGGGCGTATTTCTTCGTGGCGTCTGAGCCCACGGCAAAGAGCGCAATGTCCCAGCCGGTAAAGTCGAACGTGTCCAGATCCTGGCACTTCAGGGTTTTCTCGCCAAAGCTGACTTCGGTGCCAAGGCTGCGACGAGAGGCGAGCGCCGCGATCTCATCGACCGGGAATTCCCGCTCGGCCAGAATGTTCAGCATTTCGTGGCCCACATTGCCCGTGGCGCCAACGACGACAATCTTGTAGCCCATGTTTTTCTCCTAAATTTAGGTCGAGCGGGGGATACCCCATTCCCGTGGCAAGGTATAGGGGGGTCAGCGGGTTGTGACTTATGGACGGGGCGCGGCGCTTGCGCTATCAGCGGGCGCGAAACCTTGACCACGCGAGAGATTTGCCCATGTCCGGCCACGGCCCCGCAATTCCCATGACCGCCCGCAAATCCGGCCCGCTTGCGGGCGTGGCAGAGGTGCCGGGCGACAAATCCATCAGCCACCGCGCGCTGATCTTGGGGGCGCTGTCGGTGGGAGAAACCCGCATCACCGGGCTGCTGGAAGGGCAGGACGTGCTCGATACCGCCAGCGCCATGCGGGCGTTTGGCGCAGAGGTTACGCAACATGGCCCCGGCGACTGGACGGTGCAGGGCGTGGGCGTGGGCGGCTTTGCTGAACCCGACCGCGTGATCGACTGCGGCAATTCCGGCACCGGCGTGCGGCTTATCATGGGGGCGATGGCCACGACTGACCTGACCGCCACCTTCACCGGCGATGCAAGCCTTGTGAAGCGCCCGATGGGTCGTGTGACCGACCCGCTGGCGCTGTTCGGCGCGCGCGCCTACGGGCGCGAGGGCGGGCGCTTGCCGATGACCGTGGTGGGCGCGGCCCAGCCGGTGCCCGTGCGCTACACGCTGCCGATGCCGTCCGCGCAGGTGAAATCTGCGGTGCTGTTGGCGGGGTTGAACGCGCCGGGGCAAACCGTGGTGGTGGAACCCGAACCCACGCGCGACCATACCGAGCGTATGTTGCGCGGCTTTGGCGCAGAGCTGACGGTCGACGATACCGATGAGGGTCGCGTCATCACCCTGACCGGCCAGCCAGAGTTGACGGGGCAGAGCGTGGCCGTTCCGCGCGACCCAAGCTCTGCCGCTTTCCCGGTTTGCGCGGCGCTGATGGTTCAAGATTCGAACATTCTGGTGCCCGGTGTCAGCCAAAACCCCACAAGAAATGGCATTTTCCTGACGTTGCAGGATATGGGCGCCGATCTGGTCATGGAAAACCCGCGCGAAGAAGGGGGCGAGCCTGTCGCCGATCTGCGCGTGCGCTTCGGCCCGCTGAAGGGCATTGCCGTGCCGCCGGAACGCGCGGCCAGCATGATCGATGAATACCCGATCCTCGCCGCCTTGGCCGCGACCGCCGAGGGTGTGACGGTCATGGCGGGCATCAAGGAATTGCGGGTGAAGGAATCCGACCGGATCGACGCCATGGCGCGGGGCTTGGAGGCCTGCGGCGTGCGGGTAGAGGAAACCGAGGACAGCCTGACCGTCTACGGCATGGCCCAAGTGCCCGGCGGCGCGACGGTGGAAAGCCGCTTGGACCACCGCATCGCGATGGCGTTCCTCTGCCTTGGCATGGTCAGCCGCGACCCCATCACGGTCGATGATGCAAGCCCCATCGCCACGTCCTTCCCGGTGTTCGAGCCGTTGATGACCGGGCTGGGCGCACGTATCGAACGCGTGTGAAGGGCGCGCAGATCCCCGATCTGAGCGCGCTTGCGCATCCCGGTGCGGAATTCGCGCTGCATGTCACGCCCGGCGCGCGGCGCAACGCGCTGACCGAGGGCGACCCGCTGCGCGTGCATGTCACCGCACCGCCCGAAGACGGGCGCGCCACCCAAGCTGTTCAGAAACTTTTGGCCAAGGCGCTGGGCGTCGCGCCCTCGCGCCTGCATCTGGTGCGCGGCGCAACCTCGCGGCAAAAGCTGTTTCGGCTGGACGGGTAGGGCATGAAAAACCCCCGGCGCGCCAAGCGTGCCGGGGGTTTCGTCAGTCTGTCCGGTGCAGTCAGCCGATGGCGGCGTCTTTCACCGTCTCGTCAATATAGGGCACGTATTGGGCGAAGTTCTCGGCGAACATCTCGACCAGTTTCTTGGCCTGCGCGTCATAGGCTTCGGGGTCATCCCAAGTGCGGCGCGGGTCCAGAAGCACATCGGCCACACCCGGCACCGACACGGGCACCATGAAGCCAAAGTTTTCGTCGCGGCGGTATTCCACATCCTTCAGCGAGCCGTCCAGCGCAGCGGTCAGCAGCGCGCGGGTGGCCTTGATCGGCATACGCGAGCCTTTGCCATACGCGCCGCCGGTCCAGCCAGTGTTGACCAGCCAGCATTCCGCGCCGAATTCGGCGATCTTTTCCTGCAACAGCTTGCCGTAGACTTCCGGACGGCGCGGCATGAAGGGTGCGCCGAAGCAGGTCGAGAAAGTCGGCTGAGGTTCGGTCACGCCCTGCTCGGTGCCCGCCACTTTCGAGGTGAAGCCCGACAGGAAGTGATACATTGCCTGCGCCGGCGTCAGACGCGCGATCGGGGGCAGCACGCCAAAGGCGTCGCAGGTCAGCATGATGACGTTCTTCGGCACACCGCCCAACGAGGTTTCCGACGCGTTCGAAATCGCATCCAGCGGGTAGGCGACGCGGGTGTTCGCGGTCAGGCTGTCATCCTCGAAATCCAGCTCCAGCGTGTCGGGATCATGGACCATGTTTTCCACGACCGACCCGAAACGGTGGGTGGTGGCGTAGATTTCCGGCTCTGCCTCGGCATTCAGGTTGATGGTCTTGGCGTAGCAGCCGCCTTCGAAATTGAAGATGCCCTTGTCCGACCAGCCATGTTCGTCATCGCCGATCAGAATGCGCGAGGGGTCCGCCGACAGCGTGGTCTTGCCGGTGCCCGACAGGCCGAAGAACACGGCGGAATCGTCGGGGTTGTCAATGGCGTGGTTTGCCGAACAGTGCATCGGCATGATGCCCTTTTCCGGCAGCAGGTAATTCATCAGCGTGAACACCGATTTCTTGTTTTCACCCGCATAGGCAGTGTTCGCGATCAGGATCAGCTTGCGCTCGAAATCCAGCGCGATCACGGTTTCCGACCGGCAGCCATGGCGCGCGGGGTCGGCCTTGAAGCTGGGGCAGTTGATGATCGTGAATTCGGGAACGAAAGTCGCAAGTTCCTCGGCCGCGGGGCGGCGCAGCATATGGCGGATGAACAGCCCGTGCCATGCCAGTTCCGTCACGACACGCACGTCCAGACGGTGTTCGGGGTCGGCCCCGCCATACAGGTCTTGCACGAACAGGTCGCGGCCTTTGATATGGGCCAGCATGTCCTGATACAGCCGTTCGAACGCCTCGGGCTCCATCGGGGCGTTGTTTTCCCACCAGATGGTGTTTTCGACGCTGGGGCGGCGCACCACGAACTTGTCCTTGGGCGAACGGCCGGTATGCGTGCCGGTGCTGGCCAGCAGCGCCCCGCCCAGACCCAGCTCTGCCTCTCCACGCTTGATGGCCTGCGTCATCAGCGCCGGTTCGAGCAGGTTGTAATACGCCTGCGCCGCGCCGATGATGCCCTGATCTTCCAAGCGTTGCGTCGGGTTTACACGTGGGTGTGACATGGGTGCCTGCTCCATTTGGCGTTCGAAGGACTGCGAGTGTAGCATCTTTGGTCCGTTCCGTAGCGTCGCGACAGCTGCGACTGTTCACGAACCGGCTTTAACACCACGAATACGGCAAATCATAGGCGAGATTGTCGCCGTTAGCGCAACCAAGCGTAAGTTAGCGCAATATCAAGAATTCGGGTGCATGATTCTGTTGCAGATCGGCAAGGCTGCCGGGCCGAATCGGGCTGTAAAGGGGGTAAAGCACTATTTTTGTTGCGCTGTTCCACGAATTAGGCATAGTTGTGGCAAAAATAAGGCGAAGACGCCGGACCAGAGCAGTGTAAAAGGACAGGCAAATGTCGAAAATCGCGTTGGTCGATGATGACTGCAATATTCTGACCTCGGTCTCTATCTGTCTGGAATCCGAAGGGTTCGAGGTTGAGACTTATAATGACGGTCAGGCTGCGTTGGACGCATTCAACCGCAAGCTGCCCGACATGGCCGTGCTGGACATGAAGATGCCGCGCATGGACGGTATGGAATTGCTGCAACGCCTGCGCCAGAAAACGCAGATGCCGATCATCTTCTTGACCTCGAAGGATGACGAGATCGACGAGGTTCTGGGTCTGCGAATGGGCGCGGATGACTATGTCAAAAAGCCCTTCTCGCAGCGTTTGCTGGTCGAGCGCATTCGCGCGCTGCTGCGCCGCAAACAGGCCAATGAGGGCGTGGTCGAAGCGGGCGAGGAAGCCAAGATCCTTGTGCGCGGAAACCTGGAAATGGACCCGCTGCGCCACCAGGTGAAGTGGAAGGGCGAGGATGTGACGCTGACCGTCACCGAATTCCTGCTGCTTCAGGCGCTTGCGCAACGTCCCGGCGTGGTCAAGTCGCGCGACCAGCTGATGGACGTGGCCTATGACGACCAGGTCTATGTAGATGACCGCACGATCGACAGCCATATCAAGCGCTTGCGCAAGAAAATGCGCACGGTCGACCCCGAATTCTCGTCGATCGAGACGCTTTACGGCATCGGGTACAAGTATAACGAAGCGTGATGTTGCGGTCGTCATCGGGCAGGTGACAGCATGAAAATGGAAGTGGTGACATCCTCCAACGACGTGGTTCTGGGCGACGATTGGGTCGGCCCCGGCGACGCCGTTGAATCCGAGGTCCGCGCAACCCGCGCGCGGCGCGGGTTGTTCAGCATTTCCAGCTCGCCCCTTGCGCGCAAGATCACGCTGTTCAACCTGATGGCGTTGATCATCCTTGTCGCGGGCATCCTGTTCACCAACCCGTTTCGCGACTCGCTGTTGCAACAACAGGAAGAGATGCTGGGCACCAGCGTGCAGATCGTGGCCGATATTGTTGCCGCGGCGGGTGGGGTAGAGCAATCGGGCAACGTGGTCGCGCAACGCATCCAGTTGGATGAGCGCTTCGAGCTGCTGTTTTTCGACGCGTCGGGCAATTTGCAAGCCCGCGCGCGCGGTGCGGCCCCCGCGCCGACGGACGCGATCCCCGACCGCTCTACGCTGATCAGCGACGCGCTGAGCGCGATCTGGTCCGCCACGACTTTCCTGAAAGACACCAGTATCGGCACCGATAGCAGCGACACGTTCGACACTGTTGTCACGGACCTGGTCGCACAAAACCTTGACGGTGAGACCGCGGCGCACACCCACCGCGAAAATCTGGATATGTGGATCACCGCGAGCGCGCCGGTCATGGTAAACGGGCAGGTGCAGGGCGCGGTCGTGCTGTGGCGCGACGCGGCCGATACCGCGCTTCTGATGCGCTATGACCGTGAACAGGTGCTGCAATTCTTCTTCATCGCGCTGATCGTGTCCATCGGGCTGAGCTTCGTTCTCGCCTCGACCATCGCGAACCCGCTGGCCGACCTTGCCGTTGCCGCAGAGCTTGGCAAAAGCCGCGACACCCGCAAGGCTCGCCCCGGCCGTATCCGCATTCCCGACCTTAGTGGCCGCCCCGATGAAATCGGCGATCTGTCGCGCGCCATGCGCGGCATGGTCAGCGCCCTTTATGACCGGGTCGAGGCGAATGAACAATTTGCCGCCGATGTGGCGCACGAAATCAAGAACCCGCTGGCGAGCCTGCGTTCTGCCGTCGGCAGCCTGCGCATGGCCAAGCGCGAGGACCAGGTGCAACGCCTGCTGGATGTCGTGGAACATGACGTGCGCCGGCTGGACCGGCTTGTGTCCGACACGTCGAACGCGTCGCGGCTGGATGCCGAACTGGTCAAGGAAGAGGAAGAGGAATTCGACCTCGTCAAGCTGCTGGATAACCTGTGCGAACACCTCTCGACAGAGGCCGAGGATAAGGGCGTTGAGTTCATCAAGCTCTTGCCGAAAGAGCCGATCCTGCTGACCGGGCTGGAATCGCGGTTGGCGCAGGTGTTCGTCAATCTCATCACCAACGCGATCTCTTTTTGCGAAGACGGCGACGCGGTGCGCGTCTGGGCGCGCAAACGCGCCAACCGCGTGCTGATCGTGGTCGAAGACACTGGCCCCGGCATTCCCGATACGGCGCTGAAGAAGGTGTTCAAACGCTTCTATTCCGAGCGTCCCGTGCAGCAATTCGGCAACCATTCCGGGCTGGGGCTGGCGATCTCGAAACAGATTGTCGAGGCGCATCAGGGCGTGATCTGGGCCGAGAATATCCGCCTGGCCGATGCGGCGCCGGACAGCCCGCCGCTGGGTGCGCGTTTCGTGGTCGGCCTGCCGCTCTGAGTTGGGCGGCGTGCATGTCCATGCCAGCACCGTGGCCTTCCTTCAGGAGGACCAGCCTTTCGCCATTGTCCTGAGCGGGGCATCGGGCAGCGGCAAATCAAGCCTTGCCTTGGAATTGCTCGCACTCGGCGCGCGCCTTGTCAGCGATGACCAGACCCTTCTCAGCGTCGAGGCGGGGCAGCTTGTTGCAACCGCCCCGGACCCGATCCGGGGCCTCATCGAATGGCGCGGTGTCGGCCTGTTGCCCGCCGCAGCGCTGGATCGCGCGCTCGTCGTTGCGTGGATGGATATGGACAGCCCCGCCACGGACCGCCTGCCTGACCCCGCCTGGACCGAAGTTCTGGGTGTTCGGCTGCCCTATTTGCGAAAACCGGCCTCTGGCCCTGTTGCCGCCGGGATCAAGCAGTATATCCTTGGGCAAGCATGGAAAACGCACGGGGCAGGCCCAGCATGACAGACCAAGGCGCGCGCGAACAGAATGCAGAGCGCTTGCTTCTGGTCACAGGCCCGTCGGGTTCGGGCCGCAGCACGGTGCTGAAAGCGCTGGAAGATGCCGGGTTCGAGGCGATCGACAACATGCCGTCCTCGCTTGTGCCGCGTCTGGTGCGCGCCAAGCTGGAACGTCCGCTGGCCTTGGGTCTGGACACGCGCAACCGCGATTTCTCGGTCGACTCGCTTCTGATGCTGGTGAATGCCTTGGCAGACGAGCGGCATGTCAGTTTCGATCTGCTATACCTCGATTGCAGCGAAGATGCGCTGATCCGCCGCTTTTCCGAAACCCGTCGCCGCCACCCGCTGCGCCCAAGCCTTCCGCCCTCGGAAGGGGTGGCGCTGGAATTGCGCTTGCTGGCGGCGCTGCGCACCCGCGCCGACATCCTGATCGACACCAGCACGCTCGGGCCGCACGATCTGCGCGCCGAGATCATGCGCCTCTTCGGCCCGCAGGATGGCAGCGCCATGGGGGTGCAGGTCGAGTCCTTCTCTTACAAGCGGGGCATTCCGCGCGGGGTCGATTTCGTCTTTGACTGTCGTTTCCTGAACAACCCGCATTGGCAGCCAGAGCTGCGCAAGCTGGACGGGCGCGATGCGGCCGTGGCCGATTTCGTCGCCAGCGACCCGCGCCATGACCCGTTTTTCCAGCATGTGCACGCTTTGGTGGAAAGCCTGCTGCCGGAATTCGCCTCTCAGGGAAAGCCCTTGGTCACGATTGCGCTGGGGTGCACCGGGGGGCAACACCGCTCGGTCGCAATGGCCGAAAAACTGGCAAATGCGCTTGCAAGGGGTCCGTGGCGGGTGTCTAAACGTCATAGGGAAATTGAACGTGTCACCGGGGTGGACGGCCCGGTATCGGATAGGATGGGGACGTGATCGGTATCGTGATCGTCGCACATGGTGGGTTGGCGCGCGAATACCTTGGCGCGATCGAGCATGTGATCGGCAAACAGAGCGGGATCGTGGCGATTTCGATCGAATACGATCATGACCGTTCGGCCAAACAAGCCGAGATCACCGCAGCCGCGGAATCGGTCGACACCGGCGACGGAACGGTCGTCGTGACCGACATGTTCGGCGGCTCTCCGTCGAACCTGTCCTTGCCCGCCTGCGCCGCCGCGAACCGCCGCATCCTTTATGGGGCGAACCTGCCGATGCTGATAAAGTTGGCGAAATCGCGCGACCTGTCCTTGCCAGAGGCGACGGCGGCGGCCTTGGAATCGGGGCGCAAATACATCAATTCGATAGAACTTGGCAGCCGATAGCAGCAGATGGACCGCGCTAGCAATGATTGAACAAGAGCTTGAGATCGTGAATGAAAAGGGGCTTCACGCCCGTGCCTCTGCCAAATTCGTCGAGGTGGTGGAGCGGTTTTCGTCCGATGTCGAGGTGATGAAGGACGGCATGAGCGTGCCGGGCGATTCCATCATGGGCCTGCTGATGCTGGCCGCGTCGCGCGGCACGTCGATCATGGTTAAAGCGACCGGCGCCGACGAGGCAGAGGTGATGGAGGCGCTTGCGGCGCTTGTCGCCGACAAGTTCGGCGAGGGGATGTAGTCGCACCAGCCCCTAGTCGTCTTGCCCCAGCATCGGTGCGGGGCGCGCGGCAGGTGCATCCGCGAAGTGGAACGGCGAGCGCACGCCCTTCAGCCCGCCCATATCCAGCGCCAGCCCACGCGCTTTCACCTGCGGGTCGGCAAAAACATCTGCCATGTCGTTGATCGGGCCAGCCGGCACGCCATCACGCTCGCAGGCCGCCAGCAGGTCGGCCTTGGCCCAGCGCGCGGTTTCCGAGCACAGCAGGTCCGACAGGGCCGCCCTGCGCGCGACGCGGTCGGCATTGGTTGCGTAGTCGGGCGCGTCCGCCAGATCGGGGCGGTTCAGCAGCGCGCAAAGCCTGCGATACTGCCCGTCATTGCCGGTTGCGATGATGATATGTCCATCGGCGCAAGGCACGACCTGATAGGGGGCAAGGTTGGGGTGAAAATTGCCCAGCCGCCCCGGTGCTGTGCCGGTGGCCAGGTAGTTCATCGTCTGATTGGCCATGATCGACACCGCGCAATCCATCAGCGCCATGTCGATATGCTGGCCCCGACCCGTGCGCGCGCGCTCATGCACCGCGGCCAGAATGGCGGTGCTGGCATAGATGCCGGTGATGATGTCGGTCACGGCCACGCCCACCTTGTAGGGCGGGCCGTCATCGGGGCCGGTGACGGACATCAGCCCCGACATACCTTGGATGATGTAATCATAGCCCGCCCGGTGCGCATATGGCCCGGTCTGTCCGAAGCCGGTGATCGAGCAATAGATCAGGGCGGGGTTCAGCGCCGACAGGCTGGCGTAATCCAGCCCGTATTTCGCCAGCCCCCCAACCTTGAAATTCTCGATCACGATGTCTGCATCTGCCACCAGAGCGCGCACCTTGGCGCGCCCTTCCTCGGTGCGGAAATCTGCGGTGACAGAGGCCTTGCCCCGGTTCGCGGCGTGGAAATAGGCGGCCTCGCGGGTGCCGTCTTCGCGGGTCACGAAGGGCGGCCCCCAGCGGCGGGTGTCGTCGCCCTCTGGCGCTTCGACCTTTATGACCTCTGCCCCCAGGTCGGCCAAGGTCTGCCCCGCCCATGGCCCGGCAAGGATGCGCGCAAGTTCAATCACGCGCAGCCCGGAAAGCGGTCCCGCCACGCGCTTAACCGCCCAGCTTCTCGTTCAGCACACGGGCGAATTCATCATAGGGCATGTTCTGGTATTGCTGCCCGTTGATGACGAAGGTGGGCGTGGCGCGAATATTGTCGGCCTCGGCATTGGCTTGGTAGAATTCGGTCAGCGCGAGCGCCGTGTCGGCATCTTCCAGGCAGGCGTTCAACTCTTCGTCGTTCATGCCCGCCTGACGGCCAAGGCGACGCAGGTTCGCGGCCACTTGGGCGGGATCGTTCGCGCCGGCCCAGTCGCGCTGTTGTTCATAGAGCATCTCGACAATGCCGTGATACCGCTCGCCGCCGCCGCAACGCGCGACCATGCCCGCCCACAGGCCGTAGCGGTCGAAATACACCTCGCGCTTGATGTATTGAATGCGGCCGGTGTCGATGAAATCTGCCTTCAACTGTTCATACGGGCCTTGGTTGAAGGTCGCGCAATGCGGGCAGGTGAAAGAGGAATACTCGACCACCGTGACCGGTGCATCGGCATTGCCCAGCGGGAAATCCAGTTCATGCGCCTGCACCGGGCTGGCAGCGGTGCTTGCGCTTTCGGTCACAGCGGGCGCGGATTGTGTGGAATACCACCAGCCGCCAGCACCAAGGGCGGCGGCGACGGCAATCGCGGGCAGGACGAATTTGTTCATCGGGTCTTTCCTTGTGTTCGCTCGTGTTTGCTTAGGACATTCGTGGCCAGACGTTCAAGCGCGGCGCGCAAGCCGTCATCGGCCACATCGCCGGTCACATCGCGGGCCTTGGTCACGATTTGCGGATCGGGGGCCTTGGCCTGCGGTTTCGGTGCCGGGGTGAAGCTGGCTTGCCCCTCGGCAAAGCCGGTGGGGGCGGTCTGGGTCAGCGTGATGCGGGAAATGGCGTTATAGCCGTAGCAGGCATTCACCTTTTCACGCAGCCGGGGAAGCTGCATTTGCAACATAGGCGCTGCGGCGCCGGTGGTCAGCAGCGTCAGCGTGGCCCCAAAGCCGCCCTTGGCATAGCCGATTTTCACGGGGCGTGCGCAGGCGGCAATATCCGGCCCCGCGATCTCTGCCCAATGGGTCAGAAGACGAGACACCGCAAAGCCGCGCGCTTCGCCAGCCGTGCGGATGCGCGCGCCCAGCAGGCTGGACGCGGCCTCGAACCCGCGCATCCGGCGGGTTTTGTCTGGGGGCGGGGCGGGTGGCATTGCGGTTGTCTCCTGTCCGGCGCAGTTTATCCTCACAGAGCGGCGTGGCCAGAGGGGCGCGCGGCTTTTCTTGGGGATAGTGCGTCAAAGATGCGTGACGAACACGGCTATGGGCAAATGGCGGCACAGCTGCTGGCTTGGTATGACCGCCACGCCCGCGCGCTGCCTTGGCGCGTGCCGCCGGGGGGCGGCGTGGCCGACCCGTATCGTGTCTGGCTGTCAGAGGTGATGTTGCAGCAAACCACCGTGGCGGCGGTGAAGGATTATTTTCACCGCTTTACAACGCGTTGGCCGACGGTTCACGATTTGGCAGCGGCGGAGGATGCCGATGTCATGGCCGAGTGGGCGGGCCTTGGCTATTACGCCCGCGCGCGCAATTTGCTGAAATGTGCGCGCGCCGTGGCGGCGCAGGGCGCGTTCCCCGACACCCGCGCGGGCCTGCAAGAGCTGCCGGGGATCGGCCCCTATACCTCTGCCGCGATTGCGGCGATTGCGTTCGACCGCGCCGAAACCGTGGTCGATGGAAATGTCGAGCGGGTGATGGCCCGCATTTTCGACGAGCACACGCCCTTGCCCGCCGCCAAGCCTATCCTGACCGAATACGCCGCGCGGCTGACGCCTGCCGCGCGGCCCGGCGACTATGCCCAAGCCGTGATGGATCTAGGCGCGACCATCTGCACGCCGCGCGCTCCTGCTTGCGGCATCTGCCCGTGGCGCGGGCCGTGTGCCGCGCGTGCAAGCGGCACCGCGCCCGATTTGCCGCGCAAGGTGCCCAAACCCGCAAAGCCCATACGCTTCGGCATTGCCTATATCGGGCGGCGCGCGGATGGCGCGTGGCTTCTGGAACGTAGGCCCGACAAGGGGTTGCTTGGTGGCACTTTGGGTTGGCCTTGCACCGACTGGGCGACCACCGCCCCGAACGATGTCCCGCCCACCCAAGCCGACTGGCGCGCGCTGGATGCAGAGGTCCGCCATACCTTCACCCATTTCCACCTGCGCCTGTCGCTGCGCGTGGCGCATCTGCCGATGAATACGCCGGGCGAATTTGTCGCCGCCGACGCCTTCAACCCGCGCGACTTGCCCACGCTGATGCGCAAGGCCCACGCCTTGGCCGCGCCCGCGCTGGGCGCGTGATGTCGCAGGGCCAAGGGGCTGTAATCGCCCGCGATTTGCGCTAGCTTCACGCCAAAGACATGGGGTTTCCCGCGTGACACCAGACCAGTTCCGCCGCTTCTCCGCCGCAATGCCCTTCTGGGCTTCGCTCGGTTTCGTGCCGCTGATCGCGCTTGGCGCGGTGCAGGGCGGCTGGTGGCTGATCCTGATGCCGCTTTACGGCTGGGGCGTGTTCACGGCGATGGATTTCCTGACGGGCCTGAACCTGGACAATCCCGACACCGAAACCCCGCTGAAAGACCTGTTCTGGTATCGCGCGATCACGCTTGTGTGGTTCCCGGTGCAATTCGCGGTCATCTTTGGCAGCTTGTGGTGGATCGCCGCAACCGACCATTTGCACTGGTTCGAAGAATTGTCGCTGATGTTTGGCGTGGGCGTCATGTCGGGTGTGATCGGCATCGTCTACAGCCACGAATTGATGCACCAGAAAACGCAACTCGAACGGTGGCTGGGTGATTTGCTGCTGGCCTCGGTGCTCTATAGCCATTTCCGTTCGGAACATTTGCAGGTCCATCACCGCTATGTCGGCACGCCGCGCGACCCTGTCACGGCGCGGATGGGCGAGGGGTTTCAGGCCTATTTCTTGCGCGTGCTGCGCGATTGTCCCGGCTCGGCCCTGCGCGCAGAAGTGGCAATGCTGGCACGCAAGGGGTTGGGCGCGTGGCACATCTCCAACCCGTTCTGGCGCTACGCGGCGCTGCAAGGGGGGATGCTGGCGCTGGCCTTTGTCATCGCGGGGTGGTGGGGGCTTTTGCTATTCGTTTGGCAGGCGCTGATTGCCATCTGGCAGTTGGAGCTGACGAATTACATCGAGCATTACGGTCTGACCCGCCGCTACCTTGGCGATGGCAAATATGAACCCGTGCGCCCCCATCATAGCTGGAACGCGGCGCATAAGGCGTCGAACTGGCTGATGATTAACCTGCAACGCCATTCGGACCATCATTTCAAGCCCGATCGCCGTTTCCCGCTACTTCAAACCTATTCGCGCGAGGACGCGCCGCAACTGCCCTATGGCTACCCGGCGCTGACCACGCTGGCGATGGTGCCGCCCCTGTGGCGGCGCTTCATGGACCCCAAGGTGCGGGCATGGCGGCGGCAGTTTTACCCCGACATTGACGATTGGTCGCCCTATGACCGCCATGCGACGCCATGGCCCAAGGGTGCGGCTTGAGAGTGCGGGGCAGGGCGCTACCTGCGTGCCATGACCGAGATCCTCTATAACGGGCGTTGCCCCATTTGTTCGGCAGAGATCGCGCATTACCGTGCCCGCGCGCAAGCGACGGGGGCGGATTTGCGCTTTACCGACCTGAACACGGCCCCGTTGAATGACTGGGGTATCAGCGCCGATCAGGCCATGCGCCGGCTGCACGCGCGCCATGAGGGGCGTATCCTGTCGGGCTTTCCGGCCTTCTTGCTGATCTGGCAGGCCTTGCCGCGCTGGCGGTGGCTGGCCAAGCTTGTGACCCTGCCGGGACTGCGGCAGGCGGTGGGGCTGGTCTATGACCGGGTGGCCGCGCCGATCCTGTATCGGCTGCACCTGCGACGAGAGGCGAGGCGGGTGCAACGGTAGCGCAAGCGGCGGGCCGGGGACTGCCGATCTGTCGTTCGCGTGATGCACTTTATGGCAGCCAAATCGGAAAGACGGACGCGCAGCGCGGTCTGGCTGGCAAATCGGCAGGCCGCGGGACGGCCCGCCGATTGCGCGGCGGGCTACGCCCTTGATTCCGCGCAAAGTCTGCGACACAGCCTAAAACGGCACGTCCCCCGCCTCGTCCGCCGCTTGCACGAACCCCGCCATCACATGCCGCGCCGAGGATTTCTCGAACTCGACGAAAAGCTTGTCGCCATCCACGGATGCAACGGTCCCATAGCCGAATTTCTGGTGAAACACGCGCGCGCCTACGTCGAACTCGGGCACCACGGTGCCATGCACCAGCTTGGGCTGGCTGCGTTCGGCGGTTTGCAACCGCCGCCAGCCGGGGGAATTATAGACATCTGCTTTCGACGCGCGTTCCTCGACCGCGCTGCCAAAGCCCGTGCCGCCAAAACCTGCGCTGATCCCGCCATATAGACCCGGCGGCGTCAGCACCTCGACATGATCGCCGGGCAATTCATCGACAAATCGCGAGGGCAGTTGCGACTGCCATTGCCCGTAAACGCGCCGGTTCGCGGCGAAGCTGATCGTGCAAAGCTGCTCGGCGCGGGTGATGCCGACATAGGCAAGACGGCGCTCTTCCTCTAGGCCCTTTTGCCCGCTTTCGTCCATTGAGCGTTGCGACGGAAACAGCCCTTCTTCCCAGCCCGGCAGGAACACGGCGGGAAATTCCAGCCCCTTGGCCGCGTGCAGCGTCATGATGCTGACCTTGTCCTCGGCCCCGTCGCTTTCATTGTCCATGACAAGGGCCACATGTTCCAGGAACCCTTGCAGGTTTTCAAAGGATTCCAACGCCTTGACCAGTTCCTTCAGGTTGTCCAGCCGCCCCGGCGCTTCCGGCGTCTTGTCGTTCAGCCACATCTCTGTGTAGCCGGATTCCTCAAGTATCTGCTCGGCCAGTTCGATATGGCTGCCCGGTGCCACGTCATCGCTGACGGTTTCGATCAACGCGTCGTCATCTTGCACCTGGCCCAAGCCCAACACCGCCCGGTGCCAGCGTGCGATACCGTCCAAGAGCGCGCGCAACTGGCCCGCGCCCCGGCCTTTGATCTCGCCCGCCTCTATCGCGAGCGCAGCACCATGGACCAGCGGCACATCGGCCGCGCGGGCGAACCGCTGGATCACCTGTTGCGCCTTGTCGCCCAAGCCGCGCTTGGGGGTGTTCACGATCCGCTCAAACGCCAGATCGTCGGCGGGGCTGACGGCGAGGCGGAAATAGGCCATCGCATCGCGGATTTCCATCCGCTCGTAAAAGCGCGGGCCGCCGATCACGCGATAGGGCAGACCGATGGTCAGGAAGCGATCCTCGAAGGCGCGCATCTGGTGGCTGGCGCGCACGAGGATGGCCATTTGTTCAAGGTTGAAAGGGTGCAAGCCGCGCGTGCCGCGTTGCAAATCCTCGATCTGCTCGCCAACCCAGCGCGCCTCTTCCTCGCCATCCCAATGGCCGATCAGGCGGACCTTTTCGCCCGATTGCGCTTCGGTCCAAAGCGTTTTGCCCAAGCGGTCCTGATTGCCGGAAATCACCTGTCCGGCTGCGGCCAGAATATGCGGGGTGGAGCGGTAATTCTGTTCCAGCCGCACGACCTTTGCGCCCGGAAAATCGCGCTCGAACCGCAGGATATTGCCCACCTCGGCCCCGCGCCAGCCGTAGATCGACTGGTCGTCATCGCCCACGCAGCAGATGTTCTTGTGCCCGGCGGCCAGCAGCCGCAGCCACAGGTATTGGGCGACGTTGGTATCCTGATATTCATCCACAAGGATGTATTTGAAACGGCGGTGATAGTCAGCCAGTACATCCGGGTGCGCCTGAAAGATCGACACGCAATGCAGCAAGAGATCGCCGAAATCGCAGGCGTTCAGGGTTTTCAGCCGTTCCTGATAGGCCGCGTAAAATTCGGTCCCGCGATTGTCGAAGGCGCTGACCTCTGATGAGGGCACCTGTTCCGGCGTCCAGGCGCGGTTTTTCCACTGGTCGATGATATTGGCCAGCAGACGCGGGGGCCAACGCTTTTCATCTATATTCGCGGCGGCGATGATCTGTTTCAAAAGCCGCAACTGGTCGTCCATGTCCAGAATCGTGAAGCTGGATTTCAGGCCGACCAGTTCGGCGTGCCGACGCAATATCTTGGCGCTGATGGAATGGAAGGTGCCCATCCATGCCATCCCCTCGACCGCGTCGCCCAAGTAACCGCCGACGCGTAATTTCATCTCGCGCGCGGCTTTGTTGGTGAAGGTCACGGCCAAGATTTGCGACGGAAACGCGCGGCCCGTGTTCAGCAGATGCGCGATGCGCGCGGTCAGGGCGCGGGTCTTGCCGGTGCCCGCGCCTGCGAGCATCAGAACCGGGCCGTCAAGAGTTTCGACCGCCTCGCGTTGCGCAGGGTTCAGCCCGTCCAGATAGGGGGCCGGACGCGCGGCCATGGCGCGGGCAGACAGTGGCAGGTCGGTGTTGAAATCGGACATGGGCCAAAGCATAGCGCGGAGCCTTGGTGAAATAAAGCGGATGTTCGGGGATTGTTCCAAGGTTTTTTGACCGCGCGAAAACTGCGCGGAGCAAAGGCGCGGAACGCGCCGCCGCGCAATCGGCGGGCCGTCCCGCGGCCTGCCGATTTGCCAGCCAAGCCACGCTGCGCGTCTGTTTTTCGGATTTGGCTGCCATAAAGTGCATTACTCAAACGACAGATCGGCAGTCCCCGGCCCGCCGATTGCGCGGCGGCGCAAGACTGACGCAGACACCCGTTTACAATCACCCCTGTTCCGCGTTCTATGCCGCGCATGGACCCAAGCCTGCGTTATCCTGCGGTGTCTGACCTGAAAGCCGCCTGCAAGCGGCGTGTGCCGTGGTTCGTCTGGGAATATCTGGACAGCGCCACCGGCAGCGAATCCGTCAAGCCGCGCAACCGGGCGGCGCTGGAGCGGGTGCTGTTTCGACCCGCCATCCTGCGCGGCCCCGTCACCCCGGACCTGTCCACGCGATTTCTGGGCACCGACTATGCCATGCCCGTGGGCGTGGCCCCGGTGGGCATGTCCGGGCTGATCTGGCCGGGGGCAGAGGCGGCGCTGGCCGGTATGGCGCAAGCCACGCGCATTCCCTACACGCTCAGCACCGTCGCCACGCAACTTCCGGAAACGATTGGTCCTATCGCGGGCGATATGGGCTGGTTCCAGCTTTACCCGCCCAAAGACCCCGTCATCCGTGCCGATATTCTGGACCGTGCGCGCAAAGCGGGCTTTCGGGTGCTGGTGCTGACGGTCGATCTGCCGGGCCCGTCGCGGCGCGAGCGCCAGCTTCGCGCGCAGCTTGCAATCCCGCCAAAGCTGACACCGTCGATGTTGTGGCAGGTGGCGCAGCGCCCGTCTTGGGCGCTTGGAACGCTCAGGGCGGGCACGCCAAGGCTGCGGCTGATGGAGGAGTATCTCAAACTCGACGGCAACGCGCCCTCGACCGCGCATCCGGGCTATTTGCTGCGCGCGGCCCCGGATTGGGACTATCTGCACGCGGTGCGCAAGCTGTGGGATGGTCCCTTGGTCATCAAGGGCGTGATGGATGCCGCCGATGCGCCGCGCCTGCGAGAGGCAGGGGCCGATGCGCTTTGGGTGTCGAACCATGGCGGGCGGCAATTCGACGGCGCGGCTGCATCGCTGTCCGCTTTGCGCGAGATCCGCGCGGCGCTGGGGCCGGATATGCCGCTAATCTATGACGGCGGCGTGGACTCGGGGCTGGATGTGCTGCGCGCCTTGGCGATGGGGGCGGATTTCACCATGCTGGGCCGGGGCTGGCATTATGCCCTTGGCGCGCTTGGCCCGCGCGGGGCCGGGCACCTGGCCCAAATCCTGCGCGACGACCTGATCGCGAATATGATACAGATGGGCCTGACCCGTCCCGATCAGGCCGCGTCGCAACTGGTGGCAGAGGGGGTTGCCCGCGACCAAATGTAACAAAACCTCACAGGCGCTTTACCTGCGCGCAATAATCTGTCTAAAACGGGCAATAAAATTAGCCATACCTCTCCTGAAAGGACCGAAATGGCCGAGTTCAAGAAGATCCTCGTCGCCAACCGTGGCGAAATCGCAATCCGCATAATGCGCGCTGCCAATGAATTGGGCAAACGCACCGTCGCGGTCTATGCCGAAGAAGATAAGCTGGGCCTGCACCGCTTCAAGGCGGATGAGGCGTATCGCATCGGCGAAGGGTTGGGGCCGGTCGCGGCCTATCTCTCGATCGACGAGATCATTCGCGTGGCCAAGGCCAGCGGGGCGGACGCGGTGCATCCGGGCTATGGCCTGCTGTCGGAAAACCCGGCGCTGGTCGATGCCTGCGCGGCCAACGGGATCACCTTTATCGGCCCCAAGGCCGAAACCATGCGGGCGCTTGGCGACAAGGCCAGTGCACGCAAGGTCGCCATCGAAGCGGGCGTGCCCGTTATCCCCGCAACCGAAGTGCTGGGCGACGACATGGAGGCCGTCAAGGCCATGGCGCGCGAGGTGGGCTTTCCGCTGATGCTGAAGGCCAGCCATGGCGGCGGCGGTCGCGGGATGCGCCCGATCTTCTCGGAAGACGAGGTCGAGGCGAAGGTCCGTGAGGGCCGGCGCGAGGCCGAGGCCGCTTTCGGCAATGGCGAAGGCTATCTGGAGAAGATGATCCAGCGCGCCCGCCATGTGGAAGTGCAGCTTCTGGGCGACACGCATGGCAACCTGTATCACCTGTTTGAGCGGGACTGCACCGTGCAGCGCCGCAACCAAAAGGTGGTCGAGCGCGCGCCAGCCCCGTATCTGTCCGAAGCACAACGCGCCGAGGTCTGCGAGCTTGGCCTGAAAATCGGCCGCGCCGTGGGCTACCAGAACGCCGGCACCGTCGAATTCCTGATGGATATGGACGATGAGAAATTCTACTTCATCGAGGTGAATCCCCGCGTTCAGGTGGAACACACCGTTACCGAAGAGGTGACGGGCATCGACATCGTGAAAGCGCAGATACGCATTGCCGAAGGGGCCACGCTGTCGGATGCAACGGGCACGCCGTCTCAAGGTGATGTCACGCTGTCGGGCCACGCGGTGCAGTGCCGTATCACGACCGAAGACCCGCTGAACAACTTCATCCCCGATTATGGCCGCCTGACCGCCTATCGCTCTGCCACCGGGATGGGCATTCGTCTGGATGGCGGCACCGCCTATGCGGGCGGGGTCATCACGCGGTATTACGACTCGCTTCTGGTCAAGATCACCGCATGGGCGCCGACACCAGAGGAATCCATCGCGCGGATGGACCGCGCCTTGCGCGAATTCCGTATTCGCGGGGTCAGCACCAATATCGCCTTTGTCGAGAACCTGCTGAAACACCCGACCTTCTTGGACAACACCTATACGACCAAGTTCATCGACACGACGGAAGAGCTGTTCAACTTCCGCAAGCGCCGCGACCGGGGCACCAAGGTTCTGACCTATATCGCGGACATCACCGTCAACGGGCACCCGGAAACAGCGGGCCGCGCCAAGCCGCCGGCGGGCCTGAAAGACCCGGTTGCGCCGAAAGTGCCTACTGACGCGCCGCCACGCGGCACCCGCCAGATACTGGACGAAGAAGGGCCGCAGGCCGTAGCCGACTGGATGGCGGCGCAGAAGAAACTGCTTTTGACCGACACCACCATGCGCGACGGGCACCAGTCTTTGCTGGCCACGCGGATGCGGTCTATTGACATGATCCGGGTTGCCCCCGCCTATGCGCATATGATGCCCAGCCTGTTCAGCATGGAATGCTGGGGTGGCGCGACCTTCGACGTGGCCTATCGCTTCTTGCAGGAATGCCCGTGGCAGCGCCTGCGCGACCTGCGCGCGGCCATGCCCAACCTGATGACGCAGATGCTTTTGCGCGCTTCGAACGGGGTGGGCTATACCAACTACCCCGACAACGTGGTGCAAGCCTTCGTGAAACAGGCGGCCACCAGCGGGGTCGATGTGTTCCGCGTGTTCGACAGCCTGAACTGGGTCGAGAACATGCGCGTCGCGATGGATGCGGTGATCGAAACGAACAAGGTTTGCGAAGCCGCGATTTGCTACACCGGCGACATCCTGAACCCCGACCGCGCCAAATACGACCTGAAATACTATGTCGATATGGGCAAGGCGCTGCGCGACGCGGGCGCGCATGTGCTGGGCCTGAAGGACATGGCGGGCCTGTTGAAACCGGCTTCTGCCAGCATCCTCATCAAGGCGCTGAAGGAAGAGGTGGGCCTGCCCATCCATTTCCACACGCATGACACCGGCGGCATTGCCGGCGCGACCATTCTGGCCGCCGCCGAAGCCGGGGTCGATGCCGCGGATGCCGCGATGGATGCGTTCTCGGGTAATACCAGCCAGCCGACGCTTGGCTCTATCGTCGAGGCGCTGCGCTTCACCGAGCGCGACACCGGGCTGGATATGGCCGCGATCCGCAAGATCTCGGATTATTGGGAACAGGTCCGTCTGCAATACGCCGCGTTCGAGAGCGCGCAGCAGGCCCCGTCCTCCGAGGTGTATCTACACGAAATGCCCGGTGGCCAGTTCACCAACCTGAAAACCCAGGCCCGGTCGCTGGGCTTGGAAGAACGCTGGCCAGAGGTCGCGCAAACCTATGCCGATGTGAACAAGATGTTCGGCGACATCGTGAAGGTCACGCCATCGTCGAAGGTGGTGGGCGACATGGCGCTGATGATGGTCAGCCAAGGCCTGACCCGCGCCGATGTCGAAAACCCGGCCAAGGATGTCAGCTTCCCCGATTCCGTCGTGGACATGATGAAGGGCAATCTGGGTCAACCGCCGGGTGGCTGGCCCGAGGGCATTCAGCGCAAGGTGCTGAAGGACGAGCAACCGATCACCGACCGCCCCGGCAAGCACCTTGCCCCGGTCGATCTGGAAGCCGTGCGCGCGCAACTGATCGAGGATCTGGACGGCTTCAAGGTCGATGACGAAGACCTGAATGGCTACCTGATGTATCCCAAGGTGTTCCTTGACTACATGGGCCGCCACCGCGTCTATGGCCCGGTCCGCACCCTGCCCACGCGCACCTTCTTCTACGGGATGGAACCGGGCGAAGAGATCAGCGCCGAAATCGACCCCGGCAAGACGCTGGAAGTGCGGCTGATTACCGTGGGCGAAACCGGTGATGATGGCGAGGTGAAGGTCTTCTTCGAGCTGAACGGCCAGCCGCGCACCATTCGCGTGCCCAACCGCGAGGTCAAGGCCAAGACCGCGCAACGCCTGAAGGCCGACCCGGCCAATGCCGCCCATGTCGGCGCGCCGATGCCGGGGGCTGTCGCGAGCGTTGCCGCCAAGGCGGGTGCCAGCGTGAAAGCGGGCGATCTGCTGCTGACGATCGAGGCGATGAAGATGGAAACCGGCCTTCATGCCGAACGTGACGCGGTCATCAAGGCCGTCCACGTTCAGCCCGGTGCGCAGATCGAGGCAAAAGACCTGTTGATCGAATTCGAAGAGTAACGTGTTGCGGCGGGCGGTTTTTGCCGCCCGCCGCTTATTCCTAGCGGGTTTCCGCGACGGCTTTTTCCAACTCGGCCGCCAGCCCGGCCTCCAGCCCCAAGGCTTGTGCCAAGCGGTTCAGATAGGCGCGTTCTTCGGGCGTGTCGGGGTCCATTGCCAGAAGCGAGGCGGCGTAAAGCTCTGCCGCGACTTCGGGGCTTGTGGCATGGGCGGTCACGCGGGTCATGTCCAAGGGCGCGCCCAGCTCGTCCATGACAAAGGCCTTGGCCTCTGAATCCAGCCCCAGACTGTCCAGATGGCCGAAGATGCGGGCATGTTCGTCAGCGTCGATATGGCCGTCGGCCTTTGCGGCCTGGATCATCGCAACCAGCACGCCTTGCGCCAGATTGTTCGCGCCACCCTGCGCCTGTTCGGGGGCAAAGCCGCTATCGGCGGGGGGCAATTGCACCTGTTGCGGGGCAGGGGCGGCTTGGCCCGTCTGGTGGCGTTTGTAGGCGGTGTAGGCCAGCCCCGCGACGGCGGCCAGACCGCCCACTTTCAGCGCCGTGCCCGCACCTTTGCCCAGCATCTTGCGGGTTTTCTTGTTGCCGATCAGCAGGCCCAGAACCCCACCCGCCAGCGCGCCCGTGGCCAACTGGCCCGCGTTCATGCCGGTTTGGGTCTGCGCGGGATTGCTCTGCGCCTGTCCGCCGCCAAGGCCTAGCTGGCTACCCAACTGCCCCAGATCGCCGCTTTGTGCGGCCCCCATGACCTGATCGAGAAGTTTTTTCGCGTCGAACATCGGCAACCCTTTTTGCGGTGGAATACCCATAGCAGATGGGAAGCCCGCGCGCGGGTTCAAGCCACAAACCTGTCAGAGCGCCGCCGCCGCGCGCGCCGCTTGGTCATAGGCCCCCGACAGCGTGCGCAAAAGCGCCGCGACCCGGCTGATGTCTGCCGGGTCATGGCCCAGTTGGCGCGCCGCGCGCACGACCAGCGCCTCGCGGATTTCGCCGTAGCGCTTGCACAGATCCGCGCCTTTCTCGGTGATCGCGATGGTCTTTTCCTTGCCCTTGCGCCCCACCTTGACCAGCCCGTGCCCGTCCAGCTTCTTGATGGCGTAATTGGCCAGATGCGTGTCTTCGACATTCAGCACAAGGCAAATATCGGCCAAGGTCTTTGCGCGGTCGCGGTGGTTTACCAGATGCACGATCAATATTTCCAACGGGGACAGCCCCGGCATTCCGGCGGCGGTCATGCAGCGCATCATCCAGCGGTGATAGGCGTTGTTCGCCATGGTCAGGGCGAACTCGACCTCTGACAGCGCCGGCAGCGACGACTTGGCCAGATGCGCCGAGCTGACGACCGGGCCGATATCGGGGATGGCCACGCGTTTTATCGGTTCAGCATCGTGTTCGGCAGCCACAGGGCAATCTCCGGGAATATTGACAAAATGGCAGTCGCAAGCACCAAAATCAGGAAAAACGGCAGCGCCATGCGGGCAATTTGAAAGATGCCGCGCCCGGTGATGGATTGCAACACGAACAGGTTAAAGCCCACGGGCGGGGTGATCTGGCTCATTTCCACGACCAGCACAAGGAACACGCCGAACCAGATGGGGTCTATGCCTGCGGCCATGACCATGGGCAATATGACCGATGTGGTCAGCACCACGATGGAAATACCATCAAGGAAAAAACCCAGCACGATGAAGAACACAAGCAGCGCCGACAGAAGCGCGTATTGCGAATAACCTTGCTCGCCGATCCATGCCGCAAGCTGGCGCGGAATGCCGGTGTAGCCCATCGCAACCGTCAGAAACGACGCGCCCGCAAGGATGAAGGCGATCATGCAGGTGGTGATCGCGGCGCCCGTGATGCTGGCTTTCGCGCTTTCCATGTCCAGCCCGCCTGTCAGGCCGGAAATCAGCAGCGCGCCGACCACGCCGATGACCGCCGCTTCCGTGGGCGAGGCAAGGCCTGCATAGATCGACCCGATGACGGCCACGATAAGCGCAACCGTCGGCCCCAGTGCGCGGATCGCATCCCACCGTTCGGCCCATGTGGGCGCGGGGTCGGGGGCGGGCATCCGGTCGCGGTTCATCAGCGCCCAGATCATGACATAACCCGCGAACAGCGCCGCCAGCATCAGCCCCGGCAGAACCCCCGCCAAAAACAGCCGGGCGATGGATTGCTCTGTCGCGGCACCGTAAACAATTAGAATAATCGAAGGCGGGATCAGGAAGCCGAAGGTGCCCGCGCCCGCCAGCGTGCCAATGGCGATATTCGCATCATAGCCGCGCGATTTCAGTTCCGGCAGCGACATGCGGCCCACCGTGGCGGTGGTGGCAGCAGACGACCCCGACACGGCGGCGAACAAAGCGCAGCCCATGATATTGGCGTGCAGCAAGCCACCGGGCAAGCGGCGGGTAAACGGGGCCAGCCCACGAAACAGGTCCGACGACAGGCGCGAGCGGAACAGGATTTCCCCCATCCAGATGAACATCGGAAGCGCGGTCAAATCCCAGATGTTCAACGATCCCCAGACCTTGGTCGCGAACACCGCGCCCGCCAAGCCGGGGCGCGTCAGCTCCATCGCCACCAGCGCCACGGCCATCAGCGAAAAGCCCACCCAAAGGCCCGACAGAAGTAGCCCGAACAGCACGATCACAAGGATGATCGACAGCGTCATGATATCCATGTCAGTGCCCCCCTTCGCTGCGCTTGGCCTCTGCCAGCCGGAAGGCGGGGGTTCGGCCGCTGAGTGCGGTCAGCAATTCATCCAGCACCGCCAAGGCGAGCAACCCGAAGCCCAAGGTCATCACGGCCTGCGGTATCCACAAGGGCACCTTGACCATGCCGAAGGACACCGTGTTGAAGCTGAGCGAATCCCACATCTGCATGGCGGAATGCCACGCGGCGAAGCCCGCAAGCCCCAAGCCGATGGCCAGCACCGCCACCGTCAGCACCGCCCCTATGCGCGGGCCGAACAGTGCCAGCGCCAGCGTGACGCGCACATGACCCGCCGCGCGCAATGTGGCGGGCAGGGCAAGCGTGGCGGCCGCCACGAACAGGAAGCCGCCGAAATCCGACAGCGACGGAATGGCCAACCCCAAAGGGTCCGCGCCCGACAGGATCAGCGCGCGGTCAATGAGGCGGCCAAGGATTTGCAGGAATACCATGACGGCAATCGCGATCATGGCCAGACACGCCGCCCCAAGGGCCGTGCCATAGATCAGGTCGAGCACGCGGCGCAGCATGACACCTCCGGATAAGAAAAGGGCAGGGCGCTCGGCCCTGCCCGGTATGGCTTATTCGCCCTGGTAGCGCGCGACGATGGCCGCGCCCGCGTCGCCGGCGGTTGCCAGCCATTCGCCGATCATCACCTCGCCCACCTCTGCCAGCTTGGCCGACAGCGCGTCCGATGGTTGCATCACCATCATGCCGCCCGCTTCCAGCCCGGCGATTTTCTCGGCGGTCTCGGCAGCCGACATTTCCCAGCCGCGCGCCTCTGCGGCCTCTGCGGCGGCAAGGATGGCGGCTTGTTCGTCGGCGCTAAGTGCCTCGAACGCGCTCGTGTTCACGAAAACCATGTTCTTGGGCAGCCATGCCTGCGTGTCGATATAGTGGCTGGTGTAATCCCATGCTTGCGACGAAACCCCGGTCGAGGGCGAGGTAATCATCCCCGCAATCCGGCCCGTGCTGAAGGCGGTCGGAATATCGCCCGCTTCCACCTGCGTGGGCACCATGTCCAGAAGCTGGGCCATGCGTTCGGTCGCAGAGTTATAGGCGCGGAAGCTGATGCCTTGCAGCTGCGCGGGGTCGGTCACTTCCTCGCGCAGGTAAAGCGACTGGCCCGGCCACGGAACCGAGAAGAGAAGCGTCAGACCCTGCTCTGCCAGCGCCGCCGACACATCATCGCGCGAGGCGGCCCAAAGCTCTGCCGCTTCATCGTAGCTCGCGGCAAGGAAAGGAATGCTGTCCAGCCCGAAGACGGGGTTTTCGTTCACAAGCTGCGACATCAGGATCTCGCCAATCGGGGCCAGCCCCCGGCGCACCGAATCCTTGATCTGCCCATGCGCGAACAGTGATCCTGCGGAATGTACGGTAATATCGACGCTGCCGCCGGTGGCTTCGCGCACGTCATCGGCAAAGGTCATGATGTTCTGGGTGTGAAAGACGCTGTCGCCATAGGGCGTGGGCATGTCCCACGCGGTCTGGGCAAGCGCGGGTGCGGTGGCCAGCGCGAAGAACGCGGCGGCGGTGGTGAAACGAATGGTCATGATGGACCCCCTGTTGATTGATGTGGCAGCTTTTGCCGCTGCATGAAGAAACGTTGACAATACATCTACATTTTGTCAACGTTTTTGATATGAGCTGTGGGAAAGCAGCGAAATTGCCAAGAAATCAGGCAAAAGGACCAAGCCATGACGGGCACGCCCCAGATCGAATCCACCTCCAGTGCAGGCTTTCCGGCCATTCGCACCGTGGGCGTGGACGGGTTTCTGGTCAGTTTTGCGGGCCAATTGGACGAGCGGGCGAATCGCGCGGCACTTGCCTTTCGCGCGGCGCTGGAACGTGAAAGCTGGCCCGGTGTGGCGGAATGCGCGACCTCGCTTGTGTCGGCCTTTCTGCGCTTTGATCTGGCCGCTTGCGACCATGACAGCTTGCGCGCCCGGCTGGACACCCTGCTGGCCAGTCGCGACTGGTATGATGCGCCCTTGCCGGAGGGGCGGCGCTTGTGGCGTGTGCCGGTCGTGTTCGGCGGCGATCACGGCCCGCAACTGGCGGAGGCGGCAAAGCTGGCGGGCCAGTCGGTCGAAGATGCCATAGCCACGCTCTGCGCCCAGCCTGTTCGGGTGCAGACCATCGGCTTTGCCCCCGGCCAACCCTATCTGGGCCAACTGCCGCAAAACTGGGACATTCCGCGCCAGACGGGCCTGACCCCGCATGTGCCCGAAGCGGCGCTTGTGGTGGCGATCCGCCAGTTGATCGTGTTTTCCGTGGGCACCCCCACCGGCTGGCGACATATCGGGCAGACTGGGTTGCGGCTGTTCCGGCCTGAAGCGGATGATCCGTTCTTGCTACGCCCCGGTGACGAGGTTCTGTTCCACGAGGCCCACGATCTGGACCGTTTGCGCAAGAGCCCCGATGGCGGTGCCGTGGCTGAGGCGCTGACATGACCCGCGCCATCACCATTCACGCGGCCAGCCCCGGTGTGAGCGTGCAGGACAAGGGGCGACCGGGCTATTTGGCTCAAGGCCTGTCGCGCGGCGGGGCGGCGGATCTGTTGGCGCTGGCCGAAGGGGCCGCGCTTCTGGGCCAGTCCGATGACCTTGCTGTGCTGGAACTGGCGGGCGGTGCGATCACGCTGTCGGCCTCTGACGACATGCGCGTGGCCCTGACGGGTGCCGACATGCGCGCCACGCTGGATGGGGCGCCCTTGGTCTGGGGCGCAAGCCATGCCTTGCCAAAGGGTGCTGTGCTGAAAATTTCGCCCTCGCGCGGGGGCTTTGGCTATGTGCATCTGGGCGGCGGGCTGGACGCGCCTGTGCAAATGGGGGCCCGCGGCGCGCATTTGGCGGCGGGCCTTGGCCAAGCGGTGCAAACGGGCGACACGATTGCGGTCGGCCCCGACACGGGCCACCGCACGGGCCTCTGCCTGCCTGCGGCTGCGCTCGACACGACATTGCGCCTTGTCCCCAGCCTGCAAACCGCGCTTTTTGGCGATGCGGCGCTGGCGCGGCTGGAAGCGACGCCGCTTACCAAAGACGCGCGCGGCAATCGCATGGGGCAACGCCTGGTGCCAGAGGGCGAGGGGTTTGCGACCGAGACCGGCCTCAGCATCCTGTCTGAAACCATCGTGCCGGGTGACGTGCAGATCACGGGCGACGGAATGCCCTATGTGCTGCTGTCGGAATGCCAGACCACGGGCGGCTACCCGCGCATCGGCACCGTTCTGCCCGCCGATCTGCCCAAGCTCTTGCGTGCGGGGCCGGGCACGGTGTTTCGCGCGCGGTTCATCCCGCTCGACGAAGCGGCGGCGCTGGAACGGGCAGAGGCCAAGCGCCGCGCGGGCCTGTCACGCAGCCTGCAACCCCTGCTGCGCGACCCGCGCGACATCCCCGATCTGCTGCGCTATCAACTGGTCAGCGGCGTGACGGCTGGCAACGAACTGGAGGAGTGCTGATGCGTGTCGATCTGAATGCTGATATGGGCGAAAGCTTCGGGCCATGGCCGATGGGCGCGGATACCGAGCTTCTGGACATCATCACCTCGGCCAATATCGCCTGCGGGTTTCATGCGGGCGACCCCGATGTGATGGCGGGCGCGATGGCACTGGCCGCGCGCAACGGTGTGGGCATCGGCGCGCATCCGGGCCTGCCTGACCTGCAAGGCTTCGGGCGGCGGCGGATGGACATCTCGCACGACGCCGCGCGCAACCTGACCGCCTACCAACTGGGCGCGGCGCAAGCCATGGCGCGCGCGGCAGGGGGGCATGTGCGGCATCTGAAACTGCACGGCGCGATTGCAAATATGGCCGCAGAGGATGAGGGGCTTGCCCGCGCCTGCTATGAGGGTGCGCTGTCGGTGGACCCTGACCTGATCCTCATGGTCATTTCCGGCACCGCGCAAGAGCGCGCGGCGCGGGCGCTAAACGCCCGCATCGCCTGCGAGATTTTCGCCGACCGTGCCTATACCGAAGAGGGGCTTTTGATGGATCGCCGTCTGCCCGGCGCGGTGCTGCATGACCCCGACGCCATGGCTGCGCGCGTGCTGGCCATGGTGCAGGCGGGCGCGATCATCACCGCCAAAGGCACCCATCTGCCCGCGCGGATTGACACGATCTGCCTGCATGGCGACGGGCCGTCGGCGGTCGCAACCGCGCGCAAGCTGCGGGAAACGCTGGAACATGCGGGTGTGACGCTGGCGCAATTCGACGGCAGCCGCGAATGAATCCTGACGCAATCTCGAACCGAAAAAGCCTGTCAACTTTTCTGAGATTGCTTCAACGCCGCCCGAACAGCTTCTCTATATCGGCAAGCGACAGTTCCACATAGGTGGGCCGCCCGTGGTTGCACTGACCCGAATGGGGCGTTGCTTCCATCTCGCGCAGAAGGGCGTTCATCTCATCCGGGCGCATCTGGCGGCCAGAGCGCACCGATCCGTGGCAGGCCATGCGCGACAGAACCGCGTCGATGCGCGCCTCCAGCCCTTGCGATGTGCCCTGATCGGCCAATTCGTCCAGAATGTCGCGGATCAGCGCGCTTGCATTGACGGTGCCCAAGATGGCGGGCGTTTCGCGCACCACGACCGCACCGCCGCCAAAGGGTTCTACTACCAGCCCCAGCGCAGCCAATTGCGGCGCGATGTCCAAAAGCGCGCCCGCGTCCCCCGCTGACAATTCCACGATTTCCGGGATGAGCAGCGCTTGCGAGGGCACGCCGTTTTCCGCGCGCAGACGCTTCAGCTTTTCATAAACCAAGCGCTCATGCGCGGCGTGCTGGTCGACGATGACAATGCCGCGCGCGGTTTGCGCGACGATGTAATTCTCGTGCAGTTGCGCGCGCGCGGCCCCCAGGGGCGCGTCATCCGGGGCGGGGGCGGGCGTTTCTGCGCGGGCGGACGGTGTGCTTGGCCAGAGCGCCGCGCTTTCGGCCATGCCTTGCGGCGCTTGCAACTGGTAGGCAGTCGCGCGGGCAGCCCCTGACGGGCGGTCCATCTGGTAGGCACGTGCGGGCGCGGGCTGGAACGCGCCCAGCATGGCGCCGGTGTTGGTGCTGCTTGCACGGTGGCCCGCGCCTGCGAGCGCATGGCGCAAGCCGCTGACGACCAGCCCGCGCGCCAGCCCCGGATCGCGGAAGCGCACTTCCGATTTCGCGGGGTGCACGTTCACATCCACCAGTTCCGGGTTGCAGGTGATGAACAGCGCCGCGACCGGGTGGCGGTCGCGCGACAGCACATCCATATAAGCGGCGCGCAGGGCACCCAGCAGCATCTTGTCGCGCACGGGGCGGCCATTGACGAACAGGTATTGCGCGACCGCGGCCCCGCGCGAATAGGTCGGCAGCGCGGCCAGACCCGACAGGCGCAAGCCCTCGCGTTCGGCGTCGATGCGCAGGGCGTTTTCTGTGAACTCGCGGCCAAGGATTGCGGCCAAACGGTCTTCCAATGCGTCGAATAACGCGCCTTGGGCGGCGTCCAGACGCAGGATTTCGCGCGCGTCGCCGCCGGAAATGTCAGACAGCGTGAAGCTGACATAAGGCTCTGCCATTGCCAGCCGCTTGACGGTGTCGGCAATTGCCTGCGCCTCGGCCCGGTCCGAGCGCATGAATTTCAGGCGTGCGGGCGTGGCATGGAACAGGTCGCGCAGTTCCACCACCGTGCCGAATTGCGCGGCCTCTGGCCGGACCGGGGCCATGCGCCCGCCATCGACCGTGATGGACGCGCCCTCGGCCCCGGCTGCGCGGCTGACGATGCGCAGGCGGCCCACGGCCCCAAGCGAAGGCAGCGCTTCGCCCCGAAAGCCGAAAGAGTGTATGTTCAACAGGTCAGACCCGTCGATTTTGCTGGTCGCATGTCGGGAAAGTGCAAGTGGCAGGTCATCGCCCGCCATGCCGCAGCCATCGTCCCGCACCCGGATCAGGGTTTTGCCACCATCGGCATAGGCCACCTCTACCCGCGTGGCCCCGGCATCGAGCGCGTTTTCCACCAGTTCCTTGACCGCAGAGGCGGGGCGCTCAACCACCTCTCCCGCCGCGATGCGATTCACGGCGGCTTCGTCTAACTGACGGATTTCAGGCCTTATATTGCGGTCGGGCTTGTTCATGCTACTAGGTGTAGCATGTGGCCCCGATGGCTGCCAAGCTTAGTTTATGCCTTCGGGCTGGCCGACGATCACGAAGCGCAGCGCATCGGGCTGATACAGGCGCTGCGCCACCGCGTTCGCCTCTTCCAGCGTCACGGCGTCGATCAGGTCGTTGCGGATATTGACGTAATCAATATCAAACCCCTGAAACTGCATAGAGGCCATGATCCCCGCAATCGCGCCGTTGCCGTCGAACCGCAACGGATAGGCACCGGTCAGGTAGGTCTTGATGCGCGCAAGCTCTTCCTCTGTCACGCCGTCAGTCACCAGCTTTTCCCACTCTGCGCGGATCAGCTCGATGACTTGACCGACATCGGCATTGCTGGCCGACAAGCGCCCCTGATAGCTTTCGCCTAGGAACCCGGATGCCAGAAACGCGCCAACCCCATAGGTCAGCCCGCGTTCTTCGCGCAACTCGGACATCAGCCGCGTGCCGAAGCGCCCGCCGCCGACGATTTCATTGACCACGAAGGCGGTCGTGAAATCGGGATCGTCGCGGGGAATGCCACGATGCCCGAAGGCGATCACGGATTGCGGCCCCTCGAACGGCACCCGGGTGATGCCCGGCTCTGCGGCGAATTCGGCCCGGCCCGGAATGGGCGCGCCGGCCTCTGGCACGCCTTCGAATAGCGCATCCAAGAGCGGCGCGAGGGTCGCGGCATCTATGTCACCCGCCACACCGATATGCACGCGGTCGCGGGCGATCGTCCCCTGATGAGCCGCGATCAGATCGTCGCGGGTCAGGGCTGCCACGCTTTCGGGCGTGCCTTCGGACGGGCGGGCATAGGGGTGGCCGGGATAGGCGGCCTCTGCAAAGGCGCGGCTGGCAATGCTGTTGGGGTCCAGCGCGTCGCGGCGCAGGCTGGCGACCATCTGCGCGCGCACCCGTTCCAGCGCGTCCGCGTCAAAGCGCGGCTGGGTCAGGGCGGTGTTCAGAAGCGCAATCGCCTCTGGCGCGCTTTCCGTCAGGAACTGCGCCGAGACACTGACCGTGTCGCGCCCCGCGTCGAAACTGAAGCGCGCGGCAAGTTCTTCGGTTGCGATTGCGAAGCTTTGGGCATCCATCTCGCCCGCGCCTTCGTTCAGAAGTGCCGCCATCAGCGCGGTCGCACCAAGGGCGCTTTCGGGGTCGAGCGTGGCACCACCCTCAAAGATCAGGTCCACCGCGATGAAAGGGATCGAGCGTTCCTCGACCAGCCACGCGTCCAGCCCGGATTGGGTGGTGACGGGGGTGATGTCCACCTCGGCGCGCAGGGGGGCTGCGACCAGCAGGAACAGGGCAACAAGACTACGCATCATCATCAGTTCACGACCTCTGTATCGGGGCGGGTCAGGTAGCCGGTGACAGAGCTGCGACGGTCCAGAAGCAGGTTCGCGGCCTCGACCACCTGGTCGGGCGTCACGGCGTCGAGCGCGTCGATCCAGCCCTCGATCTCTGGCACGCTCAGCCCGATGGACAGGCCCACGCCATATTGCCGCGCGCGGCCCTGCATATCGTCGAGCGCATAGATTTCCGACGCGCGGATC
Source organism: Roseibaca sp. Y0-43 (assembly GCF_020667835.1). Taxonomy (GTDB): domain Bacteria; phylum Pseudomonadota; class Alphaproteobacteria; order Rhodobacterales; family Rhodobacteraceae; genus Roseinatronobacter. Next base: position 45,795 of record NZ_JAFMPR010000001.1, on the reverse strand, counting down.
TGATGGCGGACGCGGTCGAATTGCTCTGGGTCCACACCGTCACGAATGAAACTTGCGATGGCTTCGTCCAAGGCCGCTTCGGCGTCCTCCAAAGAGACGCCCTCGACCGGCGCGATCCCGATGCTGAACATGCCGTAATCGCGCGACATGCCGCTGTAATTGGCCCATTCCGACAGCGCCACGCCCTGCTCGAAATTCAGCTTGCGTTCCAGCACCGATGTGGTCGGGCTACCGCCCAAGATGGCCGCCAGCATCTGAAGGGCTGCTGCCTGTTCGGTGTCATGCCGGGTCGGGGCCAGATACATGCGGCTGACATAGGGGGTGCCAACGCGGGCATCTTCCATGGTCAGGCGGCGTTCGGCCAGATGCGGCGGCTCCATCGGGCGCTGTTGCGGGGCAAGGTCGGGATTGGCGGGAATGGGGCCGTAATGGGTGCGGGCAAGTTCCATCACCTCGTCAAAGCTGACATCGCCCGCGACCACCAGAATGGCGTTGTTGGGCGCGTAATGCTGGCGGTAGAACGCCTTGGCCTTGTCGCCATCGAGGGTTTCCATCTCGTGCCGCCAGCCGATGATGGGGGTCCCGTAGGGGTGCGCCTTGTAAAGGGCGGCCAGCATCGCTTCGTTGAACACGCGGCCCGGTTGGCTTTCGACCACCTGACCGCGTTCGTTGAGGATGACGTCACGCTCGGGCCGCCATTCCTCTTCCGACAGCGTCAGGTCGGTCATGCGGTCGGCTTCCATCTGCATCATCAGGCCCAGACGGTCGGCGGCGACACGCTGGAAATAGCCGGTGTAATCCCAAGACGTAAACGCGTTGTCGCGCCCGCCATTGGCCTCGACCACGGCGGAAAACTCGCCCGGTTCAAGCTCGTCAGTGCCCTTGAACATCAGGTGTTCCAGATAATGCGCGATGCCCGATTGAAGGGTGGGTTCGTCTGCCGCGCCCACCCGATACCAGACCATGTGCACGGCGACGGGGGCGCGGCGGTCTTCGATGACAACCACCTCCATCCCGTTGTCCAGACGGTCATGCGTGACGGTCTGTGCCCATGCCGCGCCCGACATGGCCATGGCAAGGCCAAATGCTGCAAGGAAAAATCGCATCGCCCTCTCCTCTAGCGGATAGGGCAAAGCTACTGTGCTTTGGGCCATGTTCAAGCCCGGATACGCGAAAGTGAGCGTGCTTTACTCTGCCTGCTGCCCTTCGGGCGGGGCGCTGGGCGTTTGCGCGCCCGCGCGGCGCCAGCGTTCCAGTTCGGCGTATTTGTCCAGCCACATGCGCTGATAGGCGTTGTGATACACATTGACCGCGAACAACCGCTCCAGCAGGCGGCCGTCATTGTCGCGGCGGAACTCCAGGTCTTCGGCGGCAAGCTGGGCGCGGATATTGTCGGCCCGGCCAAAGCGGCCCGCGTAATTGACGATTCCGCCATCGACCCCGCCACCGGCGACAGCGCGGGCCGGGTTGCCGCCAAGCGCGCGGGCCACGTCGGCGCGCGGTTGCGGGTCCACCCGGTTGGCACCGCCGGGGTTGGGGGCGGGCAGGTTGGACAGGCTGTCGGGCATTTCCAGCGGCTTGGTGGGCAGAATGCCGAATTCGTCGGGCTGGCGGTCTTGGGCGGCGGCGTGCATCAGGATAGGCTGATCCGACCCAGAGCAAGCCCCCAGCGCCAGCACGGCGCAACCCGCAATCGCAAAGATCCCTTGACGGAGTGCCATCATCCTATCCCCACACGTCCCAATTGCCATACGTCTAGCGCAAAGCTGCGCCCGCGTCACGCCCCTGCGTGGCGCTATTTTTTCGCGGCACCTTTCGTCCCGCTGCCCTCGCGCCCTGACAACAGGATCAGCAGGCCCGCCCCCACGAAGATAGAGATGTCGGCCACGTTGAACGCGTAAGGGTTGGTGAACCCGCAGCAGGACATGTTCAGGAAATCCGCCACCGCCCCGAAGCGGATACGGTCGATCACGTTGCCGATTGCGCCGCCCACCAGCAAGCCGGTGGCAATCTGCATTCCGCGCGGCGCGCCTTCGCGTTTCAGCCAGACCAGAACGAAGGCGCAAATCCCAAGCGCGACCGCGATCAGCACCCAGCGCATCCAGCCGGTGTCGGACCCGAACAGGCCGAAATTGATGCCGGTATTCCACGCCATCACGAAGTTGATATAGGGGTCGATGACCGGCACGAACAGCCGTTGGTCCAGCGCAAGCGGGCCCAGCACATACCATTTGGTTGCCTGATCCGCGACAAGGATGGTCGCGGCGGTGCCGATCATCGTTTTCATCGCGCCCCCTTAGTGCCGGAAGTGCCGCTGCCCGGTAAAGACCATGGCAAGGCCAGCTTCATCCGCCGCCGCGATCACCTCGTCATCGCGCATGGACCCGCCGGGCTGGATCAGCGCAGTCGCGCCCGCCTCTGCCGCCGTCAGCAGGCCGTCGGCGAAGGGGAAGAACGCGTCAGAGGCCACGACAGAGCCTTGCGTAAGCGGCGCATCCAGCCCCAGCACTTCGGCCATGTCCTGCGATTTGCGCGCGGCGATGCGGGTCGAATCGACCCGGCTCATCTGGCCCGCGCCGACGCCCACGGTGGCCTGGTCCTTGACGTAGACGATCGCGTTCGACTTGACGTGCTTGGCGACCTTCCACGCGAACAGCATATCGGCCAGTTCCTTGTCCGAGGGCGCGCGCTTGGTGACAACGCGCAGATCGTCCAGCCCGATCATGCCATTGTCGCGGTCTTGGACCAGAAACCCGCCCGACACCTGCTTGAACGCCAGCCCCGGCGCGCCGGGATTGGCCAGCCCCTTGGTGGTCAACAGGCGCAGGTTCTTCTTGGTGGCGAAATGCGCGATGGCGTCGTCATCGGCGCCGGGTGCGATCACGACCTCTGTGAAGATGCCGGTGATCGCTTTCGCCGTTTCCAGATCCAGCCGCGTGTTCAGCGCGATGATGCCGCCAAAGGCCGATGTGCGGTCGCAATCATAGGCGCGGCCATAGGCCTCGGCCAAGGTTGCGCCGCGCGCCACGCCGCAGGGGTTGGCGTGCTTGATGATCGCACAGGCAGGGCCATCAGCGGGCAGGAATTCCGACACCAACTCGAACGCCGCATCGGTGTCGTTGATGTTGTTGTAGCTCAGCTCTTTGCCCTGATGCTGCTTGGCAGTTGCCACGCCGGGGCGGTCGCTGCCATCGCGGTAGAACGCGGCCTGCTGGTGCGGGTTCTCGCCATAGCGCAGGGTTTGCGCCAGCGTTCCGGCAAAGGCCCGGCGGCGCGGCGCGGGGTCGGCAATCGCGCCCGCCATCCATGTGGACACGGCGGCGTCATAAGCCGCCGTGCGCGCATAGGCGCGCTGCGCGAGCGTCTGGCGAAACGCCATACGCGTGCGGCCCTCGTTCGCATCCAGTTCCGACAGCAGGGGGATGTAGTCTTCGGGGTCGGTCACGACGCTGACAAAGCCGTGGTTCTTGGCGGCGGCGCGAATCATCGCCGGGCCGCCGATGTCGATATTCTCGATCGCCTCGGCATAGTCGGCGCCGCGCGCGACGGTTTCCTCGAACGGGTACAGGTTGACCACCAGCAGGTCGATCGCCTCGATCCCGTGCGCCTGCATCGCACCGACATGTTCCTCGTTGTCGCGCAGCGCCAGCAGCCCGCCATGCACCATGGGGTGCAGGGTTTTGACGCGCCCGTCCATCATTTCGGGAAAGCCCGTCAGGTCCGACACATCGCGCACCGCAAGCCCCGCTTCGCGCAGCGCCCGCGCCGTGCCCCCGGTTGAAATCAGGTCCACCTTGCGCGCGGCCAGCGCCTTGGCAAGGTCGATCAGGCCGGTCTTGTCAGAAACAGAGATCAGCGCGCGCTTGAGTGGAACAAGGTCGGTCATCGGGGCAGTCCTTTTGCAGCATCACAGGTCGGGCACGGCCAAGATGTCGTCCTGCGCATGGTCGCGCAACGCGGTCGGCGTGTCATGCGCCTTGGCCAAAGTCCAGTTGGTCTGGCTGGTATAGCTTGTTGCGCGCAAGGACAACACAATCTGTTGTGCCGCGCGCGGCTTCAGTCGGCCTTTTTCCAGATAGACCGACGGGGCCAGCGCCAATGTGGCCCCTTCGGCGCGCATGACCCAGATCTCGCCCGAGCGCAGCGCCAGCGACACGGCGGTGCCGTTCATGTCGAGCGAGGCCTCGACCTCTGGGTGCAGATGGAAGCGCAGCGCATAGGCGATGCCGCCGCCCATGCGCGCGGCCACCTCGTCAAACCGCTTTTGCGCGGGGCGGCCCGTGGCGATCAGGATATCTTCGCCCGACAGCACCCGGCCATCCGCCGACAGGTCCAGATAGCGCAGGTGTTCCAGCCCGTGGCTTTCGCCATAGCCGTCATGGCTGAGCGCCACGGCGCGCGCATAGGGTGTGTGCCGAAACTCGACACCGACCGCGCGCGGCCCGTCGGTCAGTTCCAGCCGCCGCCCGCCGGGGGTGCCGAAGCGGGCAGAGGAATACCCTTCCAGCGCCAGCGTGGAATGGCTGGCGGTGGCGCGGCTGGCGCGGTGCCATTCGGGGCCGAAGCTGCGCCCGTCGCCGCAGGACACGATCACCGGGCGGCGGTTCGAGGTCAGCTCGAACGCGAGCGTCGCGGCATGGGCGCGGCCGGGCGCGGCTTTCAGCGGCGGGGGGGCGGCGTCGGCGATCACGCTGGTGCGGCCCGCGGCCAGCCGCACATAGCCCATCGCCCGCTCGGGCGCAGGGGCGGGCGGCAGGTTCGACAGCGCGTCATGCGTGGCCAGCGCCGCCGCCAGCGCCCCCTCGCGCCCGCGCCCGCCGCCATGGCAGCGCATCAGACCACCATCGGCATGGCGCAGGCAGCGCAGCGCGGCCGCGATCCGGCCCATGACATCGCCCAAGCCGTCGGGGATAGGCTGGCCATTCTCGGCCAGCAATTGCCCCGCCCAGCCAAGGCATTCGAACACGTCCAGAAGTTCCTCGGGGTTGCGCGTGGCCAGACCGCCATCCGCCCCGATTTGGCTGTCGCAATCGCGGGTCAGCGCCGTGACCACGCCCAAGGCGCGATTTTCCCAGCCTTCCAGCGACAGGGCCGCGTATAAAAGCCCCGTGCGTGCCTCTATCCGAGGCAGGCCGGGGGCGGCATGGGCGGCGCGCTTGGACAGGTAGGTAGCATGATGTGCCAGCATCCGCAGGAACGCCGTCTGGTCCGGCCCGTCGCTGCCTTGCAGCAGGAACACCGCGTGGCTTATCAGCCGGATCAGCCGCCGTCCGGCGATGCCCGGTGCCCAGCCTGGCCCACTGCCGCGTCCGTAGCGGCGCATCCAGTCTGCCAGCCCCGCCTGTGCCAGATCGCGCGCCGGCCTGTCGCCCACTGCGGCCAGGTGATCCAGCCATGCGAAGCCTTGTAACTCGTCCACCGCTTCTGGCGTGGCGGCGTCGAAGGGCACGGTGCCTTGCGCCTGTAACAATTCGCCCGCCACAAGGAAATTGCCCGCCAGCATTTGCTGCCCGCGCGCAAAGACCCCAAGGCTGCGCGGCTCTGGCTGCGAGGTGATGGCCAAGGGCGCGCGCACCCGCCCCAGCCAGCGCGCGGCCAGCCTGTCCATGGCGCTGACGCGCTCGGTTCCCGATGACGCTGGCCTGCTCACCTGTGCCATGCCCTTTGTCGTGCCAGTCTGCATGTCTTGGGCGTGCCTCTCGCCCTTGGGGGCAGCATACAGGCTGTGCGCTTCGCTGTCACCGCCCATGGCGCTATTGCGGCACAGTCAACAGCGCCATGTAGAACCCGTCCAGCCCGCCCAGATCGGGCCAGTAATCGGGCCGCGTGCGGATCGGCCCATCGGGGCTTTGCCACGCGGTGGGCAGGCCCGGAATGGGCCGATGCACCAAGCGCGCGCCGGGGTGGCGTGCGAGCGCGGCCTTGATCTGTTCTTCCCCCTCGGCGGGCAAAAGCGAGCAGGTGCAATAGACCACTTCTCCGCCCGGTCTAAGCACGCCCTGCGCGGGCTCGAGCACCCGGTCCAAAAGCGCCGCCTGCAACGCGCGCAACTCGCGCAGCCCGTCCTTGGTTTTCAGAAGCGGCAATTCCGGGTGACGGCGCATGGTGCCGGTGGCCGAACAGGGCGCATCCAGCAGCACCGCGTCGAAGGGCTGGTCCGGCGTCCATGTCAGCGCATCGGCGCAGACGATCTGGGCGGCCAGACCTGTGCGCTTCAGGTTCGCGCGCAGGCGGGCAAGCCGCGCGTCCGACACGTCCAGCGCGGTCACATCCGCGCCAAGGGCTGCAAGCTGCATGGTCTTGCCGCCCGGCGCGGCGCACAGGTCCAGCACGCGTTTATGCCCGCTCAGCCAGCGCGCGGGCAGGGCGCTGGCGGCATCCTGCACCCAGAAGGCCCCCTCGGCATAGCCCGGCAGCGCGCTGACCTGCTGGCCCGCCGGCAGGCGCAGGCTGCCGGTCGGAAGCGCGACGCCTTCCAACCCGTCGGGCCGGGTGCCGCGCAGGGTCAGGTCCAAGGGCGGGATGGCTTCCTGCGCGGCCTCGATCGCTTGGGTCACGGCGGTGCCATAGGCGTTTTGCAACGCGCCACGCAGCCAGCCGGGAAGGCGCGGGGGTGGGGCGGCGTCCCAGTCTTGCGGCAGGGTATCTGCCACGCGGCGCAGCACGGCATTGGCAAGACTTGCGAATTTCGGCTGGCTGCGTTTCAGCATCCCAACCGTATCGTTAATGACGCCATGCGCAGGCGCGCCCATCGCGCCCATTTCCGTCACCGCCAGCCGCAAGGCCCAAAGCACCGGGTCGGGCGGGGTTTTGCGCAGGGGCGCGCGCAGCAGGTGGTCGGCGCGGTCCATATGGCGAAAGCCTGCCAGCGCCAGCCGCGCGGCGCGGGCCTGCCCCTCTGGCGGCAGGGACGTGAAGGCCTGCGGCTGCACTTCGGCCAAGCTGCGCCCCTCGGTCACAACCGCCATGACAAGCGCATGGGCAGCGGTGCGGGGTGCGTGAGAGGGCAGGGTATCGGCCATGGTTTCTTGTCCTTTTGTGCCGCTGCGGTATATCACGCCAGAGGACAAGACAAGCAGAGCGACCCTGACAGACATGCCCGACCAGCCCGAGATCGCGCCCGAACCCCTGAGCCCGGAAGACGAAGCCGCCCGCCGCGCCACGCTGCCCGAAGCCGCCCAGCGGGCGCTGGCAGAGGCCGACGCCCGCCGCGCCGCCGCGCAAGAGCTGGCGCTGCCGCGTGAATTGGGCGGGCGCAAGGGGCCGGAACCCGTGCGCTATGGCGATTGGGAGAAGAAGGGCATCGCGGTCGATTTCTGAGCGTTGTCGGTGCCGGGGCGGTGCCTGCAAACAAATAAAGCCCGCAAAGGCCAGTGCGGGCTTTTGTTATATGCGTCTTTCGCGGGCGCGCGTTTCCGTCCCACGATCCGAGGCTTTCAGGGCGCTTACGTTACGGGAACCACGATGCCCTTTTCGCGCGCGAGCGTGCGCATCCGTGCTTGCAGTTTCTCGAACGCGCGCACCTCGATCTGGCGGATGCGCTCGCGCGAGACGTCGTAGCGTTGCGACAGATCTTCCAGCGTGACCGGGTCATCGCTCAGCCGGCGCTGGGTCAGAACGTCGCGTTCGCGGTCGTTCAGCGCATCCATCGCCTCTGCCAGCAATTCGCGGCGCAGGTCCAGTTCGTCGCGCTCGGCATAGTCCTCTGCCTGGTTGGCATTCTCATCTTCCAGCCAATCCTGCCAGCTTGCTGCACCCTCTTCGGTGCCGACCGTGGCGTTCAGCGACGAATCCCCGCCCGACAGGCGTCGGTTCATCGAGATGACCTCTTCCTCGGTCACGTTCAGGTCATGGGCGATCTTGGCCACGTTTTCCGGCCGCAAATCGCCGTCTTCCAGCGCACCGATGCGGTTCTTGGCCTTGCGCAGGTTGAAGAACAGTTTTTTCTGCGCGCTGGTCGTGCCCAGCTTCACAAGCGACCACGACCGCAGGATATATTCCTGGATGCTGGCGCGGATCCACCACATGGCATAGGTGGCCAGACGAAAGCCCTTTTCCGGGTCGAAGCGCTTGACCGCCTGCATCAGGCCCACATTCGCCTCTGAAATCACCTCTGCCTGCGGCAGCCCGTAGCCCCGGTAGCCCATGGCGATCTTGGCAGCCAACCGCAGATGGCTGGTCACAAGCTGGTGCGCCGCGTCGGTGTCCTGATGGTCCACCCAGCGTTTCGCGAGCATGTATTCCTGTTCCGGCTCCAGCATGGGGAAGCGGCGGATTTCCTGCAAATAACGGTTCAGACCCTGTTCCGGGCTTGGGGCCGGCAGATTTGCGTAGCTGCTCATGCGAAACTCTCCTCTGTGGCCGTCAGAAATAGGGACCGCCCCCCGCGCGTGCAAGTATTGCAACAAAGCGTCACGAAAGCGTTAATCGCTCAGGCGCGGGGCAGTATGTCGATCAGGTTTTGCATATCCTCGGGCAGGGGGGCGTGAAATTCAAGCATCTCGCCCGTGTCGGGATGTTCAAAGCCCAAGGTTTCGGCATGAAGCGCCTGACGCGGAAAAGCCGCCACCGCCGCCACGGCCTGCGCGCCCAAGGCGGCCTCTGACAGCTTGCGTCGCCCGCCATAGACCGGGTCGCCCACAAGCCCGTGACCGGCATGGGCCAGGTGCACCCGGATCTGGTGCGTGCGCCCGGTTTCCAGCCAGCATTCCAAAAGCGACAGGGCCGGGGGCGTGCCGAACGCTTCCAGCACCCGTGCGCGCGTGACCGCGTGCCGCCCGTTCGACCAGACCACGGCCTGTTTCTGCCGGTCGGTCTTGTGCCGGGCCAGTTGCGAGGTGAGTTTCAGGATATTCCCGGCCTCGAAACTCGCGCCGCGCACGCCGCGCAGGCGCGGATCACCCGCATCGGGCAGGCCATGGGCCAGCGCCAGGTAGCGCCGCATCACGCTGTGGCGCTCGAATTGCGCGGCCAGGTGGTGATGCGCATGATCCGACTTCGCCACGACCAGCAGGCCCGACGTGTCCTTGTCAATGCGGTGCACGATGCCGGGCCGCTTTTCGCCGCCAATGCCCGACAGGCTGTCGGCGCAATGGTGCAAAAGCGCATTCACAAGCGTGCGGTCAGGCGAACCGGGGGCCGGGTGCACGACCATGCCCGCGGGCTTGTTCACCACGATCAGCGCGTCATCTTCATAGATCACGTCCAAAGCGATCTCTTGTGCGACGGTCTCGACCTCTGCCGCCGCCTCCAGCCGCAGGACAAGCACCTCGCCCTCGGCCACTTTCGCGCGCGGGTCATCCAGAACGCGGCCCGCCCGCCACACGCAGCCCTCGGCAATCATCCGCGCCAGCCGTGAGCGCGACAGCGCCGCTTCTTCTGGCACATCGCGCGCCAAGGCCTTATCAAGCCGGGCAGGCGGGTCGGCTGCGATCACGACCTGCAATTCGGTGAAAGGTGCCTCTGCCATGTCCATGCCCCCAGACGGTGAAGACCTCGCCATGCCCCCCGATGTGCGCTTCGTCAAGCGGCTGGTGGTGATTTTAACGACGGTGATGATCGCGGGGCTGGTGCTGATCGTGGGGCTGCTGGTGGCGCGCCTGTCGCAGGCGCCCGCCCCCTTGGCCCTGCCGGACAGCGTCGCGCTGCCCGAGGGCACCTCGCCAGAAGCCGTGACCTTGGCGCGCGACTGGGTGTTGGTGCTGGCCGAGGGCGAAATCCTGCTGTTCGACCGCGCCACGGGCGCGCTGGCCCATCGCATCGCGCTGCCCTGAGCGGGCAAGAGCGGGATTGATGCGCTGCCGCGCGCCCACTACCATGGGGCGAAAGACACCCCCGGAGGAGCCATGAGCCGCACCGTCACCCAAACCATCGGCGACGCACAGGTCAGCATCATCACCGATGGCGCGACCACCTTCACGCCCGACCTGTTCCCCGAAACCGACGAAGCGCAGATCGGCGCGCTGCTCTCAGACGCCGGTGCGACCCAGATCGAGACCAATTTCAACGCCGTCCTGATCCGCATGAGCGGGCGCACCATTCTGGCCGATGCGGGGCCGCGCGACCTGTTCGGGCCGACCTGTGGCTTTCTGGCCGAGGGATTGGCGGAACTCGGCGTCGCGCCTGAAGATGTGGACACGCTGATGGCCACGCACCTGCACCCCGACCATGTGGCGGGGATGATTACGGCGGATGGCGCGGCGGTCTTCCCCAACGCCACCCTGCACGTGACCGAAGCCGACCGCGCCTTCTGGTCCGATGACGCGCATTTCCAGCGCGCCTTGTCCGGGATCGCCGATTGGGCGAAACTGGCGCAGGCGGTGCTGGCGGCCTATGACGACCGGCTGGTGATGGCGCGGGACGGGTCCGAAGTTGCGCCGGGGCTGAGCTTCATGGACCTGCCGGGCCATACGCCGGGGCACGCGGGTTGGCGGTTGGAGTCGGGCGGTGAAATGCTCATTCACGCGGGAGACATCGTCCACGCGCCCGCGCTGCAACTGGCGGACCCGGATGTGGCGATTGCGTTCGACATCGACATGAACACCGCGCGGGATACGCGCAGGCAGCTTCTGGAAGAAATCTACGCCGACCGCGCGCTGTTCACCGGCGGGCACTTCCTATCGCCCGCGTTCAACCGGTTGAAGCGCGAGGGGCTTGGGTTCAAGCTGGTGCCGGGTGTGTGAGGGTTTGTGCAGAGCCGCGCCACGGCCGTCGCGGGCGGTTGGGTGAACGTCTGTTTTGAGTTAGAGCTGACCGTCACAGCCACAATGGCACTATGTTTTACAGATCATTTCAGGTAGAAAAGACTATCGGATCACAGTGTAATACGAGAAGACTTTTGCCAAAGGCCCCACAAAATAGATTTTTGCGAGAAGTGGCGCAAGAGTTGGCGCGATTTGACCAGAAAAAACAGTGGGAGTTTTGCTGTCCAACTTGCTTGAACTATTATAGCATTGAAAGCAAAGATATTACCGAAGAGCACATTATTCCCGAGTCAAGGGGTGGTAAGACAACAACATTCCTGTGCAAAAGCTGCAACAGCTTCTTTGGCGGAAAGCAAACACGGTGTCTCTCTGACTGGATAGAGATCAACGAAGGGAAGGCTCCATTTCATCAGGACCCAAAGAAACAAAAAACTACTTTGAAATCAGGAAAGTTAAAAATCAGTGGCCATCTAAGTATTGGTGAACAAAAACAGCTCATATTTCATGCTGATAAAAATCGATCCAACCCAACCGACTACAGTGCTTTTTCGCGGGGGGAGAACATATCGAGCGTAACCATAACAACAAAAATACCTGTCTTTGAAAATGAACAAAGACTCAGAGTTGGTTTTTTAACCGCAGCTTATGGGTTATGGTTTAAGCATTTTGGATACTCATTCGTATTTCAATCCATCTACAATATCGTAAGACAACAAATCATGTGCCCAGATGAAGACATAGCAAGTTGGAATTTTTTAATCTATAATGACTTGGGTCGATCTATCAACCCAACTCTAGGCTTCATGCGCTTTGATGTAGATTATTTTCCCGTCGCACAGATTTACGATCATATTGTGATCCTCCCAAACTCCAAGATGCGGCATCCTGCTACAACAAGCTTTGAAAAAGTATCTGTAAAGGCGCTAGAGCTAGGCGAACCAATAGCTGACCGCTTGCAGCATAGAAGCATCGGTCCCGCAGTTGTTCTTTGTGATTTTCAGGAAATTATATGTCCTGATTTTTTCAAAAATACTACAGTTCCACCACAGATTATATGGATCGATGGGTGGTGATCCTTTCGCCCAGAGTGATCGCAACTCATCACGTCGAAAGCGTGGATGAAAGGCCGCAAGGTCCTCTTTGGAGACATTAGCCCCGCCCCGCCCCCCATCCCCCTCTTGTGACATTCCGCCCCTCGCATATGTCCCCCATCAGGCGTAAGCATACCCAAACCCAAGGGGCCGGACATGCAGACAGATTTCCCGAAAACCCGTGACATCCTGCTCATCGGCGGTGGTCATGCCCATGCGCTGGTGTTGCGGCAATGGGGGATGAAGCCCATGGCGGGGGTGCGGCTGCGGGTCATCAACCCCAGCCCCATCGCGCCCTATACGGGCATGCTCCCCGGTGCCATCGCGGGCCATTACACCATTGACCAGATCATGATCGACCTTGTCCGCCTGTGCCGTTTCGCAGGCGCTGAGGTGATCCTTGACCGCGCCGTGGGCCTTGACCCCGTGGGCAAGACCGTGACGCTCGCCAGCGGGCGGCAGGTGGCGTTCGACATTGCGTCCATCGACATCGGCATCACGTCCGACCTGCCGCAGGTCGCGGGCTTCACCGACCACGGTGTCAGCGCCAAACCCTTGGGCGGCTATGCTGCAAAGTGGGAAGAGTTCCTGCAAACCGCGCCCGGCGCGCCCAACCTGGTCATCATCGGCGGCGGTGTGGGCGGTGTGGAACTGGCGCTGGCGCAGGCCTACCGGATGCGCCAGACCGGGCGCAGGCCCACCATCACGGTGGTGGACCGCAATGCCCAACCCTTGGGCAATATGGGGCCCAAGGCGCGCGCCAGCATGATGGCGGCGCTGCGTGACTATGGCGTGGCGTTGCATCTGAACGCATCGCCCGCGCGGATCGACAAGGACGGCGTGGTGCTGGACGATGGCACGCGCCTGCCGTCCGATTTCACCCTGTCGGTTGCCGGATCGCGCCCGCAGGACTGGCTGCAACAGACGGGGCTGGACCTGCATGAGGGTTTCATCACGGTCGGGCCGACGCTGGAATCTTCGGCCCGCGACATCTTTGCCGTGGGCGATTGCGCGCATCTCGCCCATGCGCCGCGTCCCAAGGCCGGGGTCTTTGCGGTGCGAGAGGCGCCCTTCCTGTTCCACAACCTGCGCGCACGGGCGGCGGGTGCGCCGCTGCGCCGCTACCAGCCGCAGCGCGATTACCTGAAGCTCGCCTCGCTGGGGGACAAGCGGGCGCTGGCCGAGAAATTCGGGCTGCGCGGCGGCGGCGCGTGGCTGTGGCGGCTGAAGGACGATATCGACGAACGCTTCATGGCCAAGTTCCGCGACTATCCGCCCATGCCCGCGCCGAAACTGCCCGAGATGCGCCCGCGCGATCTGGGTGCGGTCATGGGCGCGAAGCCCATGTGCGGCGGCTGCGGGGCAAAGGTTCCCGCGGGCGCGCTTGGGCGGGCGCTGGCGCGGCTGCCGGGGGCGGGGGGCGATCTGGCACCGGGCGACGACGCAGCCGTGCTGCGCGGGCCGGATGGCGCGCAAGTGCTCTCCACCGACCATCTGCGCGCCTTTGTCAGCGACCCGTGGCTGATGGGGCAACTGGCCGCGATCCATGCCTTGGGCGATGTCTGGGCCATGGGGGCCGCGCCGCAACTGGCGCTGGCGCAGATCATCCTGCCGCGCCTGTCCGACGCCTTGCAGGAACGGGTGCTGACAGAGGTGCTGGAAGGCGCAAACTCGGTGCTTGGCCCGGCAGGCGCGGTGCTGGCGGGCGGGCATACCACTATGGGGGCCGAGATGACGGTGGGCTTTACCATGACCGGCACCTGCGCCCAGCCCGTGCCCAAACGGGGCGCAGAGCCGGGCGACGTGCTGATCCTGACCAAGCCCTTGGGCACCGGCATAATCCTTGCGGCGGAGATGCAGCTTGTGCGGCCAAAGACGGGCTTGCTGGGGCCGGTCTGGCAGGCGTGCATCGCCAGCATGGCCCGGCCCATGGGGCAAGACGCGGTCATCTTGGCACCGGTTGCGCGCGCCATGAGCGACGTGACCGGCTTCGGGCTGGCGGGCCATCTGGCAGAGATGCTGGGCGAGGGGCTGACGGCGACGCTCGATCACGATGCGCTGCCTGTCCTTGACGGGGCCAATGGGCTGGCGGCGCAGGGCGTGCACTCGACCCTTGCGCCCGCGAACCGCGCGGCGCTGCGCCCCGAGTGGCACGGCCCGCTTGACGCGCTGCTGGTCGATCCGCAAACCTGTGGGGGTTTGCTGGCGGCGGTGCCCGCGCCGCAGGCCGACGCAACCTTGACCGCGCTTACCAAGGCCGGTGTGCCCGCTTGCGCCATTGGCCAAGTCGTCGCCGCAAGCGAATAGGACCGGTCCCATGGCAACGCCCATGCCCCGACTAAAGACCCTGTGGCGGCGCGCGCCGTGGCTGACGCTGGCCATGCTGGTGGCCTTTCTGGTCGCGCTGGTCTTTGCCATTCGCTTTGGCCTTGCGGTCTGGCACTGGGGCACGCTGCCGGTCGACCCGCAGCTTGAAGGCTGGATGACCCCGCGCTTCATCGCGCATTCATGGGATGTGCCGCCGGACGTGGTGCAACAGGCCTTGCCCCCGCTGGAGGACGGGCTGGGCCGGCGCGTGACGCTGGACGAGATCGCGCAGGGGCAGGGCATCGCGCTTGAGCAGGTGCTGGACGATCTGCGCGCGGCGATCGCGGCGCACCGGGCAGAGCGTGCGCCGTGACGGACCTGCTGTTTTCCCTCGTCTCGACCTATGGGCTTTGGGTGGTCGGGGCTTCGGCCTTTCTGTCCTGTCTTGCGCTGCCGATCCCGACCTCTGCGGTCATGCTGGGGGCGGGGGCCTTCGCGGCATCTGGCGATTTCGTGCTGTGGCAGGTTCTGGCCACGGCTTGGGGCGCGGCGGTGCTGGGCGATCAGACCGGCTACCAACTTGGCCGCTGGGGCGGCCCGCCCTTGCTGGAACGGCTATCTAGCCACCCAGCCCGCGCCCGGCTCATTGCGCGGGGGCGCGCCAGCGTCCGCAGCCATGGCAGCATGGGGGTGTTCCTGTCGACATGGCTTTTTGCGCCGCTGGGGCCATGGGTGAACCTGATCGCGGGGGCCGCACATCTGCCGCGCGCGCGTTTCACCCTTTGGGACGCCTTGGGAGAGGCGATCTGGGTCGCGGCCTATGTGGGTCTGGGCTATGCCTTTGCCGCGCGGCTTGAAAGCGTGAGCGCGCTCTTGGCCGACTGGTCTGGCCTTGTGCTGGCCTTGGGTGTCGGACTGGCCCTTGCGTTTTTGTTGCTGGCGCGGGTGCGGCACAGGCGGCACAGGCGCGCGCACTAGCCCGGCCAAGGTAAGTGCTTGACGCGCATCCTTTTCGCCCCGATCCTGCCAGTTGAAGGGAAAAGGGCGCCGTGGGATCATTTCAGCTTTTCGCCTTGGCACAGCTGCGGAACGTGGCGCTTGCCATGGGCTGCCTCGTGGCGCTGCTGGCCTGTGCCATGCCGCAGGGTGCGGGCTGGCCGCGTGCCTCGGAGCCCGTTCTGCCCGACCCGTGCCGCGCGGCGGGTATCGCAACCGTTGCCGCCGGGTCGGTGATGGGCGTGTTCGACACAAACGGCGCGCCGCAGGTCTTTCAGCTTGGCCCCGAGGCACGCCGCGACGGCACGGTGACATGGCTGGGACACGCGGCGCTTCTGGTGCGGCTGGGTGGGAAGTCGGTGCTGATCGACCCGATCCTGACCGAGCGGCTGGATATACCGCTGCTGGGCGGGCCACGCCGGATCGCGCCCGCGCCAGACTTGCGGCTGGACCGGGTGGATGCCGTCCTGATTACCCATGCCGACCACGACCATTACAACATGCGCACCCTGTCTGCGATCGCGCGCGCCTACCCGGATGCGGAACTGCTGACCCCGCCGGGGCTGAAGGCTGAAGCGCAAGACTTAGGTTTTCGCGCCGTGTCCGAGCTGGCGCTTTGGGCACCGCGCCAGTTGGGCGATCTGGAAATCATCCCGGTGCCCGCCGTGCATTACGGACGGCGCGACGTGCTGGGGTTCATCCGCACAAAGGCCTATGGCTACCGGCTGAACGCGGGCACACGGTCATTGTTCGTGGCGGGCGATACCGCGCAGGGAGAGGTGTTTTCAGAGATCCGCGACCGTCTTGGGCCGGTGCGCCTTGCCGTACTGCCCATCGGCGCTTTCGCGCCAGAGCCGTTCTTCGCCGATGTCCAGACCAACCCCGAAGGCGCGATGCAGATCGCCCGCCAGCTACAGGCGGGGCGCGTGCTGGGCTATCATTGGGGCACCTACCAGTTCAGCCCCACCCCGCCCACAGAGATCCGCGCGCGGTTTCTGGCCAGCGGCACCCAAGGCGGTCCGCAGCCCATGGATTGGGACATTGGGGAAACGGTGACGGTCTGCGGCGGCTAGGGCCGTGCGTCAGCCCATCGCGTAACCCGCGCCGCGCACGGTGCGGATCGGGTCTTCGCCGCCTTGGCTGAGCAGCGTTTTGCGCAAGCGGCCCACATGCACATCGACCGTGCGCGTGTCGATATAGATCTCGCGGCCCCAGACGCGGTCCAGAAGCGCCTCGCGGGTCCAGACCTTGCCGGGGCGTTCCATCAGCGCGCCGAGCAGGCGAAATTCGGTCGGGCCAAGATGTAGCACCTGCCCCTGACGCGTCACGCGGTGGGTGTCGGGGTCCAGCCGTATGTCGCCTACTTCCAGCGCCTGACCGGCGGCGGTCGGGCGCAGGCGGCGCAGGTTCGCGCGCACCCGCGCAATCAACTCTGCCACCGAATAGGGTTTGACGATGTAGTCATCCGCGCCGGTTTCCAAGCCGCGCACTCGGTCCGATTCCTCTGACCGGGCCGACACCATGATGACCGCCGCATCGCGCCCCGCGCCGGTGGCCTTGATCTGGCGGCACACTTCCAGCCCCGACAGGCGCGGCAGCATCCAGTCCAGCAAGATCACGTCCGGCCCCTGTTCAGCCACCGCCAGAAGCGCTTCGTCCCCGTCCTTGGCGGTCGCGATGCGGAAGCCCGCCGCTTTCAGGTTGTAGCTGAGAAGGGCAAGCTGGGCGGCTTCGTCATCGACGATCAGCACCAGCGGCGTGTCTGCGTCTGCCATGTGGTCTTAGTCCCTGGGTGCGGTAATGGTCGCCGTGGAATGCCCCTTGTCACGCTCGATCCCGGTCTTGCCTTCTGCAACGAAGATGACGTTTTCCGCGCCATGCGTGACCAGATCGCCCATGCGTTCGATATTCTTGGCGATGAACACGTAATGCAGGCAGGGCGTGATGTTGCGGGGGTCTTCCATCATATGGGTGATGAATTCGCGGAACAGGGCGTTCGTCATGTCATCGACCTCGACGTCGCGGGCGATGACGTCGCGCGCCAGTTCGGTGTCGTTGCGGGCGAAGGCGTCCAGCATGTCGGTCAGCATCTGGCCGACCAGCCGGGCCTGGCGGCGCAACGCGCCCGCCGCCCCTTCGATCATCGGGCTGCTGGCCAGAACCGGCACGCGCTTGGCCATGTTCTTGGCATAATCGCCCAGACGTTCCAGATCGCCCGCGGTTTTCATCACCGCCACGGCGGTGCGCAGATCGCCCGCTTGGGGCTGGCGCAGCGCCAGCAGGCGCACGACCTGATTGTTGATATTCTCTTCCGCCGCGTCGATGGCCTTGTCGCCATCGACCACGGTCTGGGCCAGTTCCTCGTCACGGGTTTCCAGCGCGCGGGCGGCTTCCAGAATGGCAGCTTCGACCTGTCCGCCCATTTTCAGGACACTCAGGTTGATCGCTTCCAGATCCTTGTCGAATGAGGTGACGATATGCGGGTTCATCGGTCTGGTCCTTTCGGTGCGGAAGGGGTAGCGCCACGATATGACGGTCGTGTGACAAATCTCAGCTTAACGGCAGAATAGTCTCGAATGTAGAGCCTTCGCCGGGATGGCTGCGAATAATCAGCCGCCCGCGATGGCGGCCAAGGATATGTTTCACGATGGCCAGCCCCAGCCCGGTGCCGCCGCTTTCGCGAGAGCGGGCGCGGTCCACGCGGTAAAAGCGTTCGGTCAGGCGGGGGATGTGGATCGGGTCGATCCCCTCGCCATGGTCGCGGATGGCCACGCGCAGCGCCGGCCCGTCCAGCCCCGGCAGTCGCGGCACGACATGGGCAGCGATTTCGATCTTGCCGCCATCGGCCCCGTATTTCAGCGCGTTCTCGATCAAGTTGTGATAGACCTGCACAAGCTGGTCGTAATCGCCGGGCACGGGCGGCAGGTCGTCGGGCAGGTCGCGCACGACCTCCAGCCCCGCCTGTTCGATCTGCGGGCGCAAGGCGGCGAGCGTCGCGTTCAGCACCATGTCGATGGCCACAGGGTCGCGCGGGCGGATGCGGGCGCTGGCCTCGACCCGCGACAGCGACAGAAGGTCCGACACAAGCCCGGTCATCCGCTCTGTTTCGGCCTGCATGATACGCAGGAATTCGCTGCGCGCATCGGGGTCATGCGCCGCAGCCCCTTGCAGCGTTTCCAGAAACCCCGCCAGCACGGTCAGGGGCGAGCGCAGCTCGTGGCTGACATTGGCCACGAAATCGCGCCGCTGCGCTTCGGCGGCTTCAAGGTCCGACGTGTCGCGCAGGCTGACGATGAATGTGTCGGCATCCATGCGGCGGGCCGTCACCTTCCAGTGGCGTTCGCTGCTGGCGTCAGAGGTGGCATAGGGCGCGCAGCCCTGCTCGGCGCCGTCGATCATGCGCTCCAGCAGGGCCGTCACCTCTGGCTGGCGCAGGATCGCGCGCAGTTGCGCGCCAAGAATGCGCTTTCCAAACAGCTCTTGCGCGGCGCTGTTGGCGGTTTGCACCGTGCCAGTCTCGCGCACCACGAGCACGGGTTCGCTAAAAGCTTCCAGCAGGGCGGTAAAGGCGGATGGCGACATGGCACGTTCTTCGGGCGCGAGGGGGGATTGTGCAACTGTTTCATGAAAAATTGTAACAGTTTCACGACAAAGGGCCGTGAATGTTCGGGCTGACAGGGGGCTGTCACCCGCCCTTTGCGGCCCGCGCGCCAAGCTTCGCTTTGACGAATGCCCAAAAACCGGGCAGGCTTCGCCAAGGAAAGGCGCAGCCCGAAAACACGGGCGCGGGGCATTTACAACCTTGTTGCGCTGGTGAACATTCGACTTGGGACAGGGCCGTATCGCGGCCCGCCCCGGTCGCAAAAGGGGTAAGGCATGGGTGAAAAGCCGGTTTTTGACGAAATGTGGGGGCAGGATGAAACCCTGCGCGAACCCTATCAGGGCTTTCATGACTGGTTCGCGGAAGAAGACATCTCTCGATTGCGCGCCAAGCAGCGCGAAGCCGAGGAAATTTTCCGCCTGACCGGCATCACCTTCAACGTCTATGGCCGGGCCGAAGCCGAAGAACGGCTGATCCCTTTCGACATCATTCCGCGCATCATCTCGGGGCATGAATGGACCAAGCTGTCACGCGGGATCGAACAGCGCGTGCGCGCGATCAACGCGTTTCTGCACGACATTTACCACAACCGCGAAATCGTGAAGGCGGGGCGTCTGCCGGAAGAAATGATTTCCGGCAACGAGGCGTATCTGCCGCAGATGATCGGCGTGCAACCGCCGGGCGGGGTCTATACGCATATCGTGGGCATCGACCTTGTGCGCACCGGTCCGGGCGAGTTTTTCGTGCTGGAGGACAATGCGCGCACGCCTTCGGGTGTCAGCTACATGCTGGAAAACCGCGAGACGATGCTTCAGATGTTCCCTGAACTCTTCTCGCGCAACCGGGTGCGCCCGGTGCAGAATTACCCCATCGACCTGCGCCGCTCGCTGGCGGCCTGTGCGCCAAACATGACCACCGACAAGCCCGTGGTCGCGGTGCTGACCCCCGGCATTTACAACTCGGCCTATTACGAACATGCCTTTCTGGCCGACCAGATGGGGGTGGAACTGGTCGAGGGGCATGACCTGCGCGTGATCGACGGTCGCGTCGCCATGCGCACCACGCGCGGCTATACGCCGGTCGATGTTCTGTATCGCCGCGTGGATGACGAGTTTCTGGACCCGCTGAATTTCAACCCCGACAGCGCGCTGGGCATTCCGGGGATCATGGATGTGTATCGCGCGGGCGGGATCACCATCGCCAATGCGCCGGGCACGGGCATTTCGGACGACAAGGCGATCTACAGCTACATGCCTGACATCGTCGAATTCTACACCGGCGAGCGGCCTTTGCTGCAAAACGTGCCGACATGGCGCTGCTCGGAACCCGATGATCTGGCCTATGTGCTGGACAATCTGCCCGATCTGGTGGTCAAGGAAGTGCATGGCTCCGGCGGCTACGGCATGTTGATCGGGCCGACCGCCAGCAAGAAGGAAATCGCCGCCTTCCGCGACAAGCTGAAAGCGCGGCCCGGCAATTACATCGCACAGCCCACGCTCAGCCTGTCGACCGTGCCAATTTTCGCGCGCTCGGGCCTCTCGCCGCGCCATGTGGATTTGCGGCCCTTCGTTCTGGTCAGCCCCGAGGGCGTGAAGATCACGCCGGGCGGGTTGACGCGAGTGGCGCTGAAGAAAGGCTCTCTGGTGGTGAATTCCAGCCAAGGCGGGGGCACCAAGGATACTTGGGTGCTGGAGGAGTAACGCGATGCTAGGTAAAACCGCAGGTGGCCTGTTCTGGATGTATCGCTATCTGGAACGCGCCGAAAACACCGCTCGCCTGATCGAAGCCGGTCAGCGCATCGCGCTGACGCGGCTGGAAGCGGGGGATGCCGAATGGACCTCTATCCTGCAAGCGGGTGGCGTGAAATCGGCCTTTGACGAAGAATACGAGGCGGTGACGCGCGACGCCGCGGTCGATTGGATGCTGCGCGCGAAGGCGAACCCGTCTTCTGTGCTGTCCTGCATCGAGGCCGCGCGCCACAATGCGCGGCTGGTGCGCACGGCGCTGACCGGCGAGGTCTGGGGCGCGACCAACGCGGCCTATATGAAAATCCGAGAGATGCTGGCGCGCAAGGTGTCCGAGCGCGACCTGCCCGAAGTGCTGCGCGAGGTGCGCCAGCACACCTCGCTGGTGCGCGGCATGACCCATGGCACCATGCTGCGCAACGAAATCTATGATTTCGTGCGCCTTGGCACATTTCTGGAACGCGCCGACAACACCGCGCGGATTCTGGACGTGAAATATTACGTGCTTTTGCCCTCTGTCAGCGCCGTCGGCACGTCGCTGGACAACGTGCAATGGGAAACCATTCTGCGCGCCGTTTCTGCGCGGGGTGGCTTCCGCATGGAATACGGCGCGGGCGGCGGCCCGGCAGAGATCACGGAATTCCTGGTGCTCAACAAGCGGATGCCCCGCTCGCTGGCCTTCTGCATCGGCAAGCTGCGCTCGAACCTAAGCTACCTGCATCGTGGGGTAGAGGGGCAGTTGCCGTCCATGGCGATGGTGGATCATCTGGAACGGCAATATCTGAGCCACGACATCGCCGCCGTGTTCGAGCGCGGCCTGCACGAGTTTATCGAGGATATCCTTGGCCAACTGGGGCAAATCGCCCGCCAGGTCGAGATTGATTTCCGCTTCTACGAGTGAGCCCCATGCGCCTGAAAATCGAACACCAGACCGTTTACTCCTTCGCAACCCCCATCAGCTATGGTCTGCAACAAGTGCGCAAGACACCGAAATCGGTGCGGTTTCAGAATGTGGTGCACTGGCAGACTCTGGTCGAAGGTGGGGTCAAGGAAGTGAGCTACGAGGACCATCACCACAACACGGTGGAGCTGCTCAGCTTCGCGCCCGGCACGACCAGCCTGTCCGTCACCAGCCGGGGCGAGGTGGAACTGTCCGACGATTCCGGGGTGGTCGGCCCGCATCGTGGTCCGGTGCCCCTCTGGCTGTATTTGCGCGAAACGCCCCGGACGCAGGCCAAGGCCGGGGTCCGGGCGCTGCTGCGCGACATTGGCGCTGCGGGCGATCTGTCGGGGCTGCATGACTTGTCCGCGGGCATTCGCGAGCGGATAGAGTTCGAGATCGGCGCCTCTGAATCCAGTTGGAGCGCGGAAGACGCGGTCGAGGCCGGGCGCGGCGTGTGTCAGGATCACACGCATGTCTTCATCGCCTGCGCGCGGCGGCTGGGCGTGCCCGCGCGCTATGTGTCGGGCTACCTGATGCTGGACGACCAGACCGCGCAAGAAGCGATGCACGCTTGGGCAGAGGCCTATGTCGATGGGCTGGGCTGGGTCGGGTTCGACGTGGCCAACAGCCAGTCACCGGATACCCGCTATGTGCGCGTTGCGACAGGGCTGGACTATACCGAAGCCGCACCTGTATCTGGGCGCTACGCGGGCGGATCGGCAGAATCGCTGACCGTGCGCATTGACGTCGCCCAACAGTAACGCCCACCCCTTAAAAGGAATATCGGCCATGACCTATTGCGTGGGAATGGTGCTGGATCGTGGTCTGGTCTTCATGTCCGACACCCGCACCAATGCGGGGTTGGACAATATCTCGACCTTCCGCAAGATGACGATCTGGGAAAACCCCGGCGAATGCGTCATCACGGTCATGTCGGCGGGCAATCTGGCGACCACGCAAGCGGTGGTCAGCCTGCTGGAAGAGCGCGCGAAATCGCCCGAAGAACGCACGCCCGCCTTGCTGGGGGTGCCGTCCATGTTTCAGGCGGTGCGCATGGTGGCCGATACCCTGCGCGAGGTGATCGGGCTGCACGCCAAGGCCGGAATGCAGGCGGAATCGACCTTCAACGCCACGCTGCTGGTGGGCGGACAGGTCAAAGGCAGCGCGCCGCGCCTGTTCCTTGTCTATCCGGAAGGGAATTTCATCGAGGCCAGCGCCGACACCCCCTTCTTCCAGATTGGCGAGACGAAATACGGCCGCCCCATCCTTGTGCGGGCGTTTGATGCGGGCATGAGCTTTGAAGAGGCGATGAAACTGCTTCTGGTCAGCTTCGATTCGACCGTGAAGGCCAATCTGAGCGTGGGCGCACCATTCGATTACCATTTCTACGAGGCCGACAGCCTGACGACGGGCCGCACCGGGCGCATTGCGCAAGATGACCCCTATTTCCAATCCGTGTCAGAGGATTGGGGCGACAAGCTGAAATCGGCACTCGACAGCTTGCCGGGCTATCGTTTCGAGGCGTAACCAGCCAACCGAGCCTTGGCCGCGCATGAAAAAGCCCCCCGCATCGCGATGCGAGGGGCTTTTCAATTTCTACAGACGGTTAGCCCAGTAGGCGGCGCGCGATGACCTGCGCCTGGATCTCGGCAGCGCCCTCGAAGATGTTCAGGATGCGCGCATCGCACAGAATGCGGCTGATCTGGTATTCCAGCGCGAAGCCGTTGCCACCGTGGATTTGCAGACCGTTATCGGCGCAAGCCCATGCCACGCGGGCGCCCAGAAGCTTGGCCATGCCTGCTTCCAGGTCACAACGACGCTCTGCATCTTTCTCGGCGGCGCTGAAATAGGTCAGCTGGCGCGCGATCATGATCTCCACAGCCATCATCGCCAGCTTCGCCGCGACACGGGGGAATTCGATCAGCGATTTGCCGAATTGCTTGCGGTCCTCGGCATATTGCATCGACACTTCCAGCGCGTTCTGCGCCACGCCGATGGCGCGGGCGGCGGTCTGGATGCGGGCGCTCTCAAAGGTCTGCATCAGCTGCTTGAAGCCCTGACCCTCGACGCCACCCAGCAGGTTCTCGCCCTTCACCTTGAAGCCATCGAAGCCCAGCTCGTATTCCTTCATGCCCCGGTAGCCCAGCACCTCGATCTCGCCGCCGGTCATGCCGGGGGTGGGGAAGGGGTGCTCGTCGGTGCCCGGCTCTTTCTCGGCCAGGAACATCGACAGACCGCGATAGTCATTCGTGTCGGGCACGGTGCGCGCCAGAACGGTCATGACATGGGTGCGCGCGGCATGGGTGATCCATGTCTTGTTGCCGGTGATCTCCCAGTCATCTCCCACCTTCACGGCGCGGGTGCGCAAGCTGCCAAGGTCAGAGCCGGTGTTGGGTTCGGTAAAGACGGCGGTGGGCAGAATCTCGCCCGAGGACAGCTTCGGCAGCCAATGCTCCTTCTGCTCTTGCGTGCCGCCGCAGATGACCAGCTCTGCCGCGATCTCGGTCCGGGTGCCAAGGCTGCCCACGCCGATATAGCCGCGCGACAGTTCTTCCGAGACGACGACCATGGCCGATTTCGGCATTCCCAGACCGCCGAATTCTTCCGGGATGGTCAGGCCGAACACGCCCATTTCGGCCAGTTGTTCGATGACCTCCATTGGGATCAACTCGTCCTTCAGGTGCCATTCATGCGCGTGCGGCGCGACCTGTTCGTCGGCGTAGCGGCGGAACTGGTCGCGGATCATCTCAAGCTCTTCGTCCAGACCCGACGCGCCAAAGGTCGCGCGGCCATGGTTTTCGCGCATCAGCTCGACCAGACGCATCCGCGCGGCGTTGTTGTTGCCGCTTTCGCGCAGGGTGCGCACGGCGTCGGTCTGGAATTCGGCCAGATCGGCCCAATCAAGGCCCATATCGGCCATGCGCACGATCTCGCCCTGGTTCATCGGGATACCGCCGGCGATCTGTTGCAGGTATTCGCCGAACGCGATCTGGTGGATGAGCGCTTCCATTTCGCCGAAACGGCCTTCGGCGTCCAGCTTCTCGGCCCAAGCCTGCATCTGGCGCAGGCTTTCGACATAGGTGGCCAGCCATGCAAGGCCATGCGCGGCTTGCTGGTCGGCCTCCAGTAGGGTGGCGTCGACCTTGCCGGTGGGGGCCGTGCGGGCGCGGACCGCGTCGGTGGCCTTGGCCAGCACCGCCTCTGCCGGGGCGATGGTGGCGCGGCTTAGCGCCAGCAGGTCCGGCAGCAGGGTGGTGGGCATCGTCTGACCGTCATGGGGCATGTTCACTCTCCGCGGTTGGTTCGGAATCGTATTCGCACTTGCAGCATGACATAGAGGCTTCGGAAGGGCAGAGCAAGAAAAATTCAAACTTTGGCATAAAGCTTGCCGAAAATGTCGCACCGCTTTTCCGGGGTGCAGCCCGGACGCCCTGCCTGTATACCACGGCTGAACCAAGGATTCACGGGCCATGCTGTCGTTTTTGCCAGATGCGTTGACCCCGGCGCTGATCGCGGGCGCGGGGCTGATCGCGCTCTTTGCCGGATTGATAAAGGGCGCGCTGGGCTTCGCGATGCCGATGATCATGATCTCGGGCCTTGGCAGCCTGATGCCGGTCGAACTGGCGCTGGCCGGGCTGATCCTGCCGACCTTGGTGACGAATTTCAGCCAAGCGCTGCGGCAAGGTTTGCCCGCCGCCTGGGGCTCTGTTCTGGCGCATTGGCGGATGCTGCTGGCCTTGGTCATCTGCCTGTTGGCCAGCGCGCAATTGGTGCCCTTCGTGTCGGAACCCGTCTTGCTGGCCGTGCTGGGCGGGCCGATCTGCGCCTTCGCCCTGTCGCAACTGGCCGGGTGGAAAATGGCAATGCCGGTCGCGCGCAGGCGGCACGGGCAATGGATCAGCGGCACGGTTGGCGGGCTTTATGGCGGGCTGTCGGGTGTCTGGGGGCCACCGATCATGGCCTATTTGATCGCGGTCGATACGGCCAAGCGCGACATGGTGCGTATCCTTGGCGTGGTGTTCCTGATCGGGTCATTCGCGTTGGTGGCCGGTCATGCCGGTTCGGGCATTCTGACCGGGCCGAGCATGGCGTTCTCGGCGCTGCTGGTCATTCCGTCTGTGGCGGGCCTGTTGGTGGGCTACCGCATTCAGGACCGGCTGGATGCCGACCGCTTCCGGCGCTGGACGCTTGTCATGATGGTGTTCCTGGGCCTGAACCTGCTGCGGCGCGCGGTGGGCCTGTAATTCAAAAGGCCCGCGCGGTGGCGGGCCTTTTGCCAGATTATTCGGCGTCGGCGCGTTCCGACTGCGCGTCGTAGCGCGGCTCACGCGGGGGGCGGCCGATGACCTCGCGCAGTTCGTCCAACTCGATGAAATTGTCGGCCTGACGGCGCAGTTCATCGGCAATCATCGGCGGCTGGCTGCGGATGGTCGAGACGACCGACACCCGCACGCCCTGACGCTGAAGCGATTCCACCAGCGGGCGGAAATCGCCATCGCCAGAGAACAGCACGGCATGGTCCAGACGCGGGGCCAGTTCCATCGCGTCCACCGCGAGTTCGATGTCCATATTGCCCTTGACCTTACGCCGCCCCATAGAGTCGGTGTATTCCTTGGCGGGCTTGGTCACCATGTTGTAGCCGTTATAGTGCAGCCAATCGACCAGCGGACGGATCGGCGAGTATTCGTCATTTTCCAGCAACGCGGTGTAGTAGAACGCCCGCAAAAGCTTGCCGCGGCGCATGAATTCCTGGCGCAGCAGCTTGTAGTCTATGTCGAACCCCAGTGCCTTTCCGGCGGCATACAGGTTGGAACCGTCAATAAAGAGCGCAAGACGCTCATCCTTGTAAAACATCCGTTTATCCTTAAGGGTGGCGTGAAGAATGGTGGGCCGGTTTGGCCTGTCTGGCTCAACCAGACGTTACACCCATTCGGTTAGCACATTCATAAGGGGATTATCGCGGTGAACGCGGCCGGATGCAATTCGATGTTATTGGCCATTGGCGCTAACCTGCCGGGGCATTCGGATAGTCCCATCGGACAGGTGCGCGAGGCCATCGTGCGGCTGCGCGATATGCTTGGTGTTTCCCTATCACAAAGCCGGCTTTTTCGCACGCCTTGTTTTCCAGCCGGAACCGGACCGGATTTCGTGAATGCGGCGCTTGCCTGCCAGACCAGCCATGATGCCCCGACCGTTTTGCGCCTGTTGCACGAGGTTGAAGCGCAGATGGGCCGCGAGCGCCACAACCGTTGGGGGGCGCGGGTGATAGACATAGACCTTTTGGCCCATGGTCAACAGGTCTTGCCCGATCTGGCGACATGGCAGCATTGGGCCGGGCTGGCCCCTGACCAGCAGGCGCGGCTGACCCCGGACCGGCTGATCCTGCCGCATCCGCGCTTGCAGGATCGTGCCTTCGTGCTGGTGCCGCTGATGGATGTGGCCCCCGATTGGGTGCATCCGGTGCTGAAGCGCAGCGTGCGGCAGATGCACGCGGCGCTGGGGGCGGATGAACTTGCCGAGATCAGACCCATCGCGGATTGATTCGGCCCTTGTCTTGTGCGGCTTTGGGCAGTAGAAGGCCCATTCCTGCCCCAAGTTTTCAGATGGAGTGCTCTCTCATGGCACGCGTGACAGTCGAAGATTGCGTTGACAAGGTTCCGAACCGGTTCGAGCTTGTGGCCCTTGCGGCGCATCGTGCCCGCGAGATCGCATCGGGTGCCGCGCTGACGGTGGATCGCGACAACGACAAGAACCCCGTTGTTGCTCTGCGCGAGATCGAGGAAGAGACCCAAAGCGCCGACGAGCTGCGCGAGCGCATGATCGAAAGCCTGCAAACCCAGATCGAGGTCGACCTGCCGGAAGACGACGACATGGCGCTGCTGATGGGCGGTGCCTCTGGCGCTGACAAGCCCGCCACCGATGACATGAGCGAAGAGCAGATGCTGCGCGCGCTGATGGAAGTTCACAGCCAGCAGAACGGGTAAAGCGCACCGCGCCAAGCCCGGTTGCCCGCCACATGAGGTGCCGGTGATCACCGTAGATGACCTGATCGCGCTGATCCGCAACTACAATCCCGGCTGCAACCAAGACCTGTTATGCAGGGCTTGGGCCTATGGCGAGGCCATGCATGAAGGCCAGTTTCGCCAGTCGGGCGAGCCGTATTTCACGCATCCGGTGGCCGTTGCCGCCATCCTGACCGAGATGCGGCTGGACGACGCGACCATCGTCACGGCGCTTCTGCACGACACGATCGAAGACACCAAATCCACCTATGCCGAGGTGGAACGCCTGTTCGGCACGGAAATCGTGGAACTGGTCGATGGCGTCACCAAGCTGACAAATCTTCAGCTTTCCTCGTCCGAGGCCAAGCAGGCAGAGAACTTCCGCAAGCTTCTGATCGCCATGTCGCGCGATTTGCGGGTGATCTTGGTCAAACTGGCCGACCGTTTGCACAACATGCGCACCATCCGCTCCATGCGGCCACAGAAGCAGGCCCAGAAAGCGCGCGAGACGATGGACATCTACGCCCCCCTTGCCGGCCGCATGGGGATGCAGTGGATGCGCGAGGAATTGGAAGACCTGTCCTTCCGCGTGCTGAACCCCGAGGCGCGCAATTCCATCCTGCGCCGCTTCATCACCTTGCAGCGCGAAGCGGGCGATGTGGTGCACCGCATCAGCAACGACATCCGCTCGGAACTGGATCGCGCGGGCGTCGAGGCCGATGTTTACGGCCGCGCCAAGAAACCCTATTCCATCTGGCGCAAGATGCAGGAGAAAGACCTCGCCTTCTCGCGCCTGTCGGATATTTACGGCTTTCGTATCATCACCGATAATGTGGCCGATTGCTACAAGGTGCTGGGCATCATGCACCAGCGCTGGCGCGCGGTGCCGGGGCGGTTCAAGGATTACATCAGCCAGCCGAAATCGAACGGGTATCGGTCCATTCACACCACGGTGTCGGGGCGCGACGGCAAGCGGGTCGAAATCCAGATCCGCACGCGCGAGATGCACGAGGTGGCCGAAGCGGGGGTGGCCGCGCATTGGTCCTACCGCGACGGCGCGCGCACCGAAAACCCCTTCGCGGTCGACCCGGCGCGCTGGATCGCCACGCTGACCGAAGGCTTGCAGAACGAAGAAGACCACGGTGCCTTCCTTGAACATGTCAAGCTGGAGATGTATTCGGATCAGGTCTTTTGCTTCTCGCCCAAGGGGGATGTGATCCAGCTTCCGCGCGGGGCGACGCCGTTGGATTTCGCCTATGCGATCCATACGCGGATTGGCGACAAATGCGTCTCGGCCAAGGTGGACGGGCTGCGCGTGCCGCTCTGGACGCGGCTGCGCAACGGGCAATCGGTGGTTATCATCACCGCCGAAGGGCAGCGTCCGCAGGCAAGCTGGATCGACCTTGTGGTCACGGGGCGCGCGAAATCCGCCATTCGCCGCAGCTTGCGCGAAGAGGATCGCGAACGCTTCGTGCGTCTTGGCACGGAATTGCTGCGCGCGGCCTTCGACGCCATTGGCCGCGAGATGACCAGCAAGGCCATCGCCACCGCTGCCCGAATGCTGGGCGTCGCGTCCGAATCCGAGCTGCGCGCACAGGTCGGTTCGGCAGAGATCAGCGCGCGTAAGGTGGTTGGCACGCTGTATCCGGAAATGGAGGCGATAGAGCCAGAGGTCGATGCCAGCCGCCCCGTGATGGGCCTGTCCGCCGACCAGTCCTTCCGCCGCGCGGCCTGTTGCCAGCCCTTGCCCGGGGAGCGGATCGTCGGCATCACCTATCGCGGCAAGGGCGTGGTCGCGCATAGCATGGATTGCGAGGCCTTGGCCGAATTCGACGACCAGCCCGACCGCTGGGTCGACCTGCGCTGGCAAGAGGGCACGCACCCGCCGGTCTACGAGGTGACGCTGGAGATGACCATTTCCAACGATGCCGGTGTGCTGGGGCGGGTGTGCAGCCTGATCGGAGAGCATAAGGCCAATATCTCGGACCTGCGCTTTCTGGATCGCAAGCCGGATTTCTTCCGCCTGAGCGTGATGGTAGAATTGCGCGGCGTCTCGCATCTTCACCAAGTCATGACGGCCCTTGAAGCAGAGACCGCCGTGGCGCAGATATCCAGAGTGCGCGATCCGTCGCAACGTCCGTAAAATGCGCCCACCACCGGGCGCGAATCCAAGGGTTTCCGGGTGGTTTTCAAACGACGCAGCCCCCGTTCGTTTCTTCAGTGGCTGAAGAACATGGCCTATCCCGATGGGGGATGGCAGCGCGCGGGCAGCTATGTCTGGCACCGTCTGCGCCGCTTGCCCGACACGCCGGAACGCGTGGCCAAGGGCATCGCGGCGGGCGTGCTGGTGTCGTTCCTGCCGCTTTTCGGCTTTCACTTCCTGTCGGCGGCGGCGCTGGCATGGGTGCTGCGCGGCAATATCCTCGCCTCGCTTCTGGGCACGTTCTTCGGCAACCCGTTCACCTTTCCGCTGATCGTGGTCAGCGCCATGGAAACCGGCAGCCTGATCCTTGGTCGGGGTCACATGGTCAACCCGCGCCGGGTGATGGACGGGTTCGGTGATGTCTGGCACGAAATCTGGGCCAATCTGCACGCCATCGTAACGCCTGCGCGGGCGGATTGGGACGGCACGCGCGCCTTTTTCGCCGATGTGTTCCTGCCCTATATGCTGGGGGGCATCATCGTCGGCAGCGTGGTCGCGGTGGCGGCCTATTTCGTCTCGCTCCCCGTGATCCGGGCCTATCGCGCGCGTCGGCAGCGCAAGCTGCAACAACGGTTTGAACGCGCGCGCCGCGCCGCCGGGCAGGCCAAGGCCGAAACGGGCCGGGGCAAATGAGCGCGGGGGCATTGAGTTTGACGCGCCCGGCAGTATGTTAGCCTCAACTGATCGAGGATAGTCATGACAGCATCCGCCACGACCCGCCGCTTGCGCCTTGGGGTGAATATCGACCATGTCGCCACGCTGCGAAACGCGCGCGGCGGGGCCATGCCCGACCCGGTGCGCGCGGCGAAGCTCGCGCAGGCCGCAGGGGCCGACGGGATCACGCTGCACCTGCGCGAAGACCGCCGCCATATCCGCGATGCCGATCTGCCCGCGGTGCAACAGGCGGTCGATATTCCGATCAACCTGGAAATGGCCGCAACGGACGAGATGGGCCGCATCGCGCTGGCCCAGAAGCCGCACGCGATCTGCATCGTGCCGGAGCGGCGCGAAGAACGCACCACCGAGGGCGGGCTGGAGGTTGCGGGCGATGAGGCCCGTCTGCGTGACTTCATCGCGCCGCTGGCTGCCGCCGGCAGCCGCGTTTCGCTGTTCGTGGCCCCGGACGAGGCCCAGATCGAAGCCGCCGCGCGTGTCGGCGCGCGCGTCGTCGAATTACACACCGGGGCCTATTGCGACTATTGCGACGCAGGCGACAGCGCCGCGCGCGACGAGGAATTGCGCCGCCTGTTCGTTGCCGCCACCCTGGCCGATGAGTTGGGGTTGGAAGTGCACGCAGGCCACGGGCTGAATTTCGACAATGTCGGCCCGATTGCCGCGATCCCGGAACTGGTCGAGCTAAATATCGGGCATTTCCTGATCGGAGAGGCGGTGTTCATCGGTCTGGACCGTGCGATCAAGGAAATGCGCCGCCTGATGGACCTGGCGCGCGAATGATCTTGGGGATCGGCAGCGATCTGGCCAATATCGAACGGATCGAAGGCACGCTTGCCCGTTTCGGCGACCGCTTTCGCCACCGTGTCTTTACCGAGGCCGAACTGGCCCGCGCCGCGCGTCAGGGCGACACGCCCGCCGTTTATGCCAAGCGCTGGGCCGCGAAAGAGGCGTGCTCGAAGGCGCTTGGCACCGGGCTTGCGATGGGCATCGCGTGGCGCGACATGTGGGTGAGCAACCTGCATACCGGCCAGCCTGTCATGCATGTAGCGGGCTGGGCCGAAGAGCGGTTGCGCAAGATGACCCCGGACGGGCACCGTGCGGTCATCCATGTCACGCTGACCGACGATCACCCTTGGGCGCAAGCCTTCGTGGTGATCGAAGCGCATCCTGTGTAATTCACGGCGACGCACAGAAAGGACGCCCCGAAACGGGGCGTCCTCCGTATTCTCACTGATAAACTGACGTCAAATCACTCGTAAAAGGCTTGTTCCCGATAGGCCGGGCAATCACTTGTAAAATTCAGCTTTTCCGCAGCGGCACGCTTGGCCTGTTTTGCCTGGCGGGACCAAGGCAAATCGGGAATGGTTTTCGCGGCTTCCGCCAGAACGCCGTGGACCCAGCGATTATGTGTATCATAGGGCATTTCGGTGCGCTCCTTGAACTGCTGTGCTCTCGTAATCATGCTTTTATCGGGTTCGATTCCGGCGCGGATAAGGCAGGGGCAAGGAAAATGCGCGGCAGAACTGCCGCGCGTTTTGCCGCTGCGCGCGCAGCGCATGGGGTGGCGATTGCGATTGCACGGGTCGGGCGAATGCGCCACTCTGGCCGCAAGAATGACGGAGGGTGCCATGCTCGCAATCAGCCTGCGCAAGATTGTCCATATCATCTACCTTGCCCGCGAAGGGTCTGTCGGCGAGGGCGAGGCCCATGCGTTCATCGACGCGCTGAACTCTGACGAGCAGGCAAGCCTGACTGCCGTGGCATGGATCGGGCGGGGCGCGTTCGACGCCGACGATTACGCCGAAGCCGTCGCCACCGCCGAGGCAGAGGCAACGACCCCCACCGCCGATTACCTGATGGGAATGCCCCATCTGGCCGAGAACCTTGAAAACGGGCTGGAAGAGCTGGGGCTGGACCCGACCGGCGAGGAAGAGGACTTCCTGCGTCAGGGGTCTTGAGCGGCGCGCCAGTCTGACAGGGCCGGGTTGTCCATTGCCGGGTTGGCGGGCGCGTTCGGCGCGGCCACTGCGGCAGACACTGGGGCAGGCACCGGCGGGGGCGTGAATTTCGTCAACCGCGCGTGATGCGCCTCTCGCGCGCCGAAATAGAACGCCACAACCGCCCCCAACAGCCACCAAAGCGGCTCTGGCACCGTCGCAAGCGCCTGCATCCGCCGCGCAAAACCCGCAGGGTCGGCCATGGCATAGATGAACAGCGCCAGCGTGCCCAAGGCCAGAAGCGGGCGGGGCAGGCGGTTCAGGCCATTGACCAGCGTATCGAACCAGCCCGCGCGCCCATACTGGAATTCCGCCAGATGGCTGGCATGGGCGGCGGCATAGGCGTCGGCGCTCAACTCCAGCGCGCGGGTGGCGTTGGGGCGAAACACCTCTGCCACCTTGGTCACGCCATCGCCGATCACCTGCGCACCCTTCGCCGAGCCGAAGATGGCCCCCACGAGCGACCGGATCATGCCCAAGCCCCGGTGCGGGCGCGGTGTTGCGCATCGCTCAGGTGGTAGCGTGGGCTGATGAATTCCTCGGCCCGCGTGATCCAGCCGCCCTTGCCGCCATCGCGGCGGCGCGCGAATTTGCGGCTGGCGGGGCGCTGGTCGGCCAAGCGGTAATAGTAATCGCGGCGTGCAATGCCGTAGGCATCGACCATGTGGTTCGGGGCCATGTCATAGGCGCGATGAGCGGCGGCAATCGTCTGCGGCCCGATTGCCCCATCTACCGCCACATCCTGCCCCATGTCATTGAGCAGCCGTTGCAAGATGCGCACCGCATTCGCGCCTGCGTTTACATACATGTCGAACACGGTCGCCCAAAGCGGCTGGGGCAATTCGCCGATGCGGGGGCGCGCGAAGTAATGTTCCAGATAGATCTCGACCGCGTCGTCGCGGGTCAGGCCGCGCACGTCTTCGACACCCACGCGAGCGCCGGGGCGCAGGCGGCGCAGCGTGTGGATGGTCACACCGAAATTCGTGGCCCCGCCCGGATCGTCGGGGTCGTTGACGAAACCGCCTTCGCGGGCGACGATTTCCTCGGCCAGTTTGCGGACATCTTTCATGGCGGGCTCCTGCTTGGGGCAAGCGCCAGTTGTGGCAGACCGGGGCAAAGAGCGGCTGAACAGGGCGTGCGCGGCGGTGATACTTCGTGAAACAGGGCCGGAATGGTCCGAATGGCCCCTTTTCCAAAGCGGCGCTTTGGGCTATCTGGGCCGCAAGGCAGACGCCGCAAGGCAGACAAGGACGTGCGCGACATGCAGTATGAAAAACCCGGCCAAGTCGAAGAGAACTGGCGGGATGCCATTTCCTCGACCGAAGAGATCATCGAAGAGGCCCGCAACGGCCGGATGTTCATTCTGGTGGACCACGAAGACCGCGAGAACGAGGGCGATCTGGTCATCCCCGCGCAGATGGCCACGCCAGAGGCGATCAACTTCATGGCCACGCATGGCAAGGGGCTGATCTGCCTGACG
Organism: Roseibaca sp. Y0-43; assembly: GCF_020667835.1. GTDB lineage: Bacteria > Pseudomonadota > Alphaproteobacteria > Rhodobacterales > Rhodobacteraceae > Roseinatronobacter. Next base: position 12,052 of record NZ_JAFMPR010000001.1, on the reverse strand, counting down.
CTGCCGTCGGACCGCATTGACCAGCTTGGCCTGCCGCTGATGGCGTCCAGCAATTCGTCGCGCCATGAAACCGCCTTCACCGTGTCGATAGAGGCGCGCGAAGGAGTCTCGACCGGCATTTCCGCCTATGACCGCGCCCGCACCGTGGCCGTGGCCATCGACAGCTCCAAGGGGGCGGCCGATATTGCCACGCCCGGCCATGTCTTTCCGCTGCGCGCGCGTGACGGGGGTGTGCTGGTGCGCGCGGGCCATACCGAAGCGGCGGTCGATATTTCGCGGCTGGCGGGGCTGAACCCGTCGGGTGTGATCTGCGAGATCATGAAGGATGACGGCGACATGGCGCGGCTGCCCGACCTTGTTGCCTTCGCGCAAAAGCACGGGCTGAAGATCGGCACCATCGCCGACCTGATCGCCTATCGCCGCCGCCATGACAACCTTGTGCGCATGATGTCAGAGACGGTCATCACCTCTGAATTCGGCGGTGAATGGCAGATGCGCGTCTATTCCGACACCACGCAGGGTGCCGAGCATGTGGTGCTTATCAAGGGCAATATCGCGACCCCAGAGCCGGTTCTGGTGCGGATGCACGCCTTCGACCCGCTCTTGGACCTGATCGGCACGGGCGCGCCCGGCCGCGCGGGCGAGTTTTCCGACGCGATGCAGCTGATCGCGGAAGAGGGGCGCGGGGTGCTGGTGCTGCTGCGTGATACGCATATGAAGATGGCGATGTCCGATGCTTCGCCCCAGACCTTGCGGCAATACGGGCTGGGTGCGCAAATCCTGTCCTCGTTGGGGCTGCACAAGCTGGAATTGCTGACCAATTCCAAGACCCCGCGCGTGGTCGGCCTGGAAGGCTACGGCCTGTCCATCGTCGGCACCCGCAAGATCCCATCGCGCAAGGGGGGCTGACATGGCCGCGAACGAATCCCATTCCACGCTGCCGCGCCCCAGCTTTGAACGTGCGCCGAAGCTGCTGATCGTGGTCGCGCCCTATTACAAGGACATCGCCGACCAGCTGGTCGCCGGTGCCCGTGCCGAAATTGAAGCGGTGGGCGGCACGCATCAGACCATCGAAGTGCCCGGCGCGCTGGAAGTGCCGACCGCGATCGGACAGGCGTTCCGCATGGCCGATTTCGACGGCTTCGTGGCCTTGGGCTGCGTCATCCGGGGCGAGACGACGCATTACGACACCGTGTGCAATGACAGCTCGCGCGCGATCACGCTTTTGGGGCTGCAAGGCGCGTGCATCGGCAACGGTATCCTGACCGTGGAAAACCGTGCGCAGGCAGAGGCAAGGGCCGAAGTGGCCGGCCAGAACAAGGGCGGCGGCGCGGCGGCTGCGGCGCTGCACCTGATCGCGCTGGCCCGCCACTGGGGCAAACCCGCGCGCAGCGTGGGCTTCATGCCGAAATCGGACGAATTCCAGATCGCGACAGGCGAGGCACAGGCGTGAAGCTCGATTCCAAAGCCCGTCGCGCCCTGCGCAGCGCCGCACGGTTTTACGCGGTTCAGGCGCTGTTCCAGATGGAAGCCTCCGACAGCCCCATCGGCACCGTCCTGCGCGAATTCGAAGACCATCGCATCGGCATAGAGGTCGAGGGCGAGGCTTGGGCCGAGGCCGACATCTCCTTCTTCCGCAAGATCGTCGAGGCGGCGGTGGACCGTCAGGCCGCTGTCGACCAGTTGACCGACCGCGCGCTGGTGGCGAAATGGCCCATCGCGCGCATCGACCCGACCCTTCGCGCGCTTTTCCGCGCGGCGGGTGCGGAACTACTGACGACCGAGCGTGACGCGCGCATCATCCTCAGCGAATATGTCGGCCTTGCGGGCGATTTCTTCCCCGACTCGCGCGAGCAGAAATTCGTCAATGCGGTGTTGGACCACATGGCGCGCGAGGTGCGCGCGGACGAATTCTAGTCCGCCCATGGACCTGCGCCTGACGCCCCGGATGCTGCTGGAAGCCTATCGGCAAGGCGCGTTTCCGATGGCGGAAAGCCGCGACGCGAAGGTGCTTTACTGGTTCGATCCCACCTTGCGGGGGATCATGCCGCTGGACGGGTTCCACATGACCCGTTCGTTGGCGCGCCATATCCGCGACATGTCCTGGCAGGTTACGCTCAACCGCGACTTCGAGGGCGTGATCGAAGGCTGTGCCGACCGCGACACGACTTGGATCAATGCCGAGATCAACGATCTGTTCACCGCGCTGCACCGCATGGGCCACGCGCATTCTCTGGAAGTGTGGGACGGCGGCACCCTGATCGGCGGCATTTACGGGCTGGCCATCGGGGGGGCTTTTTGCGGCGAGAGCATGTTCTCGCGCCGCCCCAACGCGTCCAAGGTGGCGCTGGCCTATCTGGTGGCGCATCTGCGCCGCAGCGGCTTTGTGTTGTTCGACACGCAATATCTGAACGACCATCTGGCGCGTCTGGGCGGGGTCGAGATTTCGCGCATGGACTACCGCAAACGCTTGTCAGAGGCGCTGAAGCTGGCCCCCGACATCACCGCGCGGCCCTTGCCGCAGGCTCAGGAGGTGATGCAGCTCAGAACCCACAGGTCATAGCGCGCATGATCCAGTGCGCTTAGCGCCGGGCTGGAGGCGATCATCCACCCTGCGAACAGGGGCACATTGGCGCGTGTATCCGTCACCTCGATCCAGGCATAGGCCTCGCCCGTGGGGTTGTCGTCGGGGTAACGGCATTCCCGCAGCAGCACTTGCAAATGCCCGATCATGTCGGTCTGGCCGTTCATCAGCCGAATGTCGCGGCTGGTGCCTGCCACCTTGTCCAACCCGCGCAGCACCGCGCCGCCGGCGCTGAGCACGCGTTCCTGCTGGCCGGGCACGGCAATATCCTGCGCGCCCAAGGACAGGGGCAGCAGGCCACAGGCCAAGGCGAAGGCAAGCGCGCGCATCAGGTTTATTCCGGGGTCCACGCCTCGTAATCGCGGCGCTCCGTGGGCTGGGCGCGGCGGATGGACCCGGCGGGCGCATAGGCCAGCGCGGTGCCGGTCAGGTTTTCCTGATGCGGCTTTTCCCAAGGCTTGTGGGCCAGCGGCTTGTCGGTCGGCGGCTCGTCCCAAGTGTGGTGCAGCCAGCCATGCCATTCGGGCGAAATGCGGCTTGCCTCGGATTCTCCGTTATAGATAACCCAGCGCTTGGTCTTGTCACGCGTCTGGTAAAAGATGTTGCCCTGCTCATCCTCGCCCACTTTCACGCCCTTGCGCCAAGTGAAAAAGGCGGTGTTCAGCGTGGAGGTGTTCCACCAAGTCAGTAAGCGCAGCAGGAATTTCATGGGCCACCCGTTCCGGTCCGTCTATGGCCCGCTTATGCACCAGCCCCGCCGGGAAATCCAGACCCTTGCGCGCGCGCCCTGCGTGGCTACATCTGGAAGCAAGCAGATGGAGAGAGCCATGCCGAAATACGAACGCCGCCCCGAAGTGATCGCGTCGCTGACGCCAGAGCAGTATCACATCACGCAGGAAAACGGCACCGAGCGCCCTTGGACGGGCAAGTATAACGACGAAAAGCGCGCGGGCATCTATGTCGACATCGTGTCGGGAGAGCCTTTGTTCGCGTCCTCCGACAAGTTCGAATCCGGTTGCGGCTGGCCCAGCTTCACCAAGCCGCTGGTGCACGAGCATGTGACCGAATTGCCCGATGACAGTTTGGGGATGCGCCGCACCGAGGTGCGTTCCAAGCATGGTGACAGCCATCTGGGTCATGTGTTCAACGACGGCCCGCGCGACCGGGGCGGCTTGCGCTATTGCATCAACTCGGCCTCGCTGCGCTTCATCCCACGCGAGGATATGGAGGCCGAGGGCTACGGCGATTATCTGGACCAGGTCGAGGGGTAGGAACAGGTTTAGCGCCAGCGGCGGGCCGGTGGACGGCCCGCGCGACACGCGCGGCGGGCTTCGCCCTTGTCCCGCGCCTTAAGTTGGCCCTTTACTCACCTGCCGCGCGCGCCACAGCGTGAACACACCCGCGCCCACAACCACCGCCGCGCCAATCGCCACGTTCAGCCGCAGCGTTTCGTCAAAGAGCAGCATCCCCAAGGCCACGGCAAAGGGCAGTTGCAGATAGGCGAAGGGCTGCACGGCGCTGGCCTCTGCGACCTCGTAGGCGCGGATCAGCAGGAAATGGCTGAAGGCGGAACTGACACACAGCGCCGCCATCCAGACCCAGTCTTGGGGTGCCATCGGCTCCCAGAACCAGATGCCGACCACGGTCATCGCCACCGCGCCCACCGTGCCCGTCCAGAAGAAACTGACCGCCGCCGGATCGCGCCGGCCCACATAGCGCGTCAGCAATCCGTAAAGCGCGAACATGGTCGCCGCCAGAAGTGGCACGAGCGCCTCTAGCTGGAACACGCCGAAGCCCGGTTGCAGGATAATCAGAACGCCCACGAAGCCGATGCCGATGGCCGTCCAGCGCCGCCAGCCGACCTTTTCGCCAAGAATCGGGCCAGACAGCGCCGCGATCAGCAGCGGATAGACGGCGAAAACGGCATGTGCCTCTGTCAGGCCCAAGAGCACGAAGGCCGTGACCATGACGCAGACCTCGCCCGCAAGGATTAACCCGCGCAGTGCTTGCACCAGCGGTTGCTTGGTGGCCGCCGCCTTGCGCAAGCCGCCTGCCTTGCGGGTCGCGACCGTGATGACGAAGGCCGCGAAGAACCAGTAGCGGATCATGATAATCATCAGAACGTTATATTCGCCCGCCAAGTGGCGCGAGAACGCGTCTTGCATGGCAAAGATCAGCGCGACCGCGACCATCAGCCAGATGCCCTTGGTGGTGTCCTGCTCTGTCATGGCATCACGCCCTTGCTCATATGCCGCTTGCGTCCGAAGCCGGGGCATCGCGTGACGGTAAAGCCCGCGTCGGCCAGCGCGCGGCGCACGGCCCCCGCTGCCGTGTAGGTGGCGAATGTGCCGCCCGCTTGGGTGTGGCGCGCGACCTCTGCCATGACCTCGGGTGCCCACATCTCGGGGTTCTTGGCGGGCGAGAACCCGTCCAGATACCACGCATCGGCGCGACCGGCCCAAGCGGGCAGGGTGGTGGCGACGTCGCCGATGATGACCTCGACCTGCGTCTGCCCCAGTGTGAAGCTGCGCGCGCCGCTGGCCCATGCGGTGACAAGCGCACCCGCGTCCAGTTCAGGAAAGGCCGAAAGCGCGCGGGCCATGTCGGGCGCGGACATGGGGAAGCCCTCGAAACTCGTGTAGCGGATGGGCATGTCGGGCAGCGCGGCCAAACTGGCCAACAGGTTCAACCCGGTGCCGAAACCCAGCTCGGCAATGTGAAAGCCCGGTCGCGCCCGCGCGGGCAGGTCATTGCCGCCCAGAAACACATGCCGGGTTTCCGCCAGCCCGTCGGCCAGCGAGAAATACGGGTCATCAAAGCGGCGCGCCACGGGGATATGCCCGTTGCGCCATTCCAAGTCTGCGCTCTGGTGCTGCATGGGCGGCTGCTTTATGTCACATGTTCAGCATGTCATGGCGGGGAAGCGGGCAAATGGCAATGGCGGATGTAACGGTCATGGGCGCGGGTATCTTTGGGCTGACGGTCGCGCTGGCCTGCGTTGACCGGGGCGCGCGGGTGCGCGTGATCGAAAAGCGCGCGCCGGGGGCCGGGTCAAGCGGCGGGATCGTCGGCGCGCTGGCCCCGCATGTGCCGGAAAACTGGAACCCGAAGAAAGCCATGCAATTCGACGCCTTGCGCGCGGCAGAGGGCTATTGGGCCGACATCGCCGCGCGCGGCGGGGTCGATCCGGGCTATGCCCGCACGGGCCGTGTGCAGCCTTTGGCCGAAGGCGCGCTCGATCTGGCCCGCGCGCGCGAGGCAACCGCCCGCGAGCTGTGGCAGGGTTTTGCCACATGGCGCGTCCTGCCCGTGGCGGATGCGCCGGGGCTGGCGGTCGCGGCACCGTCTGGCTTCGTCATCCATGACACGCTGACCGCGCGGCTGCACCCGCGCAGGGCAGGGGCCGCGCTGGTGGCGGCCTTGGCCGCGCAAGGGGTGCAAGTGGAACAGGGCGACAGGCCCGGCGGCGGCACGGTCATCTGGGCTACGGGGTATGAGGGGTTGGCGGATCTGTCGCGCGATCTGGGCCAGCCCATCGGCACGGGCGTGAAGGGGCAATCGCTGCTTCTGGCCCATGCCGCGCCCGACATGCCGCAGGTCTTTGCCGATGGGTTGCATATCGTGCCCCATGCCGATGGCACCATCGCCATCGGGTCCACCAGCGAGCGCGAGTTCGACGCGCCAGACACCACCGATGCGCAATGCGACACGCTCCACGCCCGCGCGATTGCCGCCTGTCCGGGGCTGGCAGCCGCGCCCGTGGTTGCACGCTGGGCAGGTGTGCGCCCGCGCGCGGCGTCGCGCGCGCCGCTGATGGGCGTGTGGCCGGGGCGCGCGAGGCAGTTCGTGTTCAATGGCGGCTTCAAGATCGGCTTTGCCATGGCCCCGCATCTGGCACAAATCATGGCCGACTTGGTGCTGGAGGGGCGCGATGCGATCCCGCAGGGATTCGGGTTCGACGCGGTCCTGCGGTAACGATAGGCGCAGGTGTTCCAAGCCCGCCGCATTCGGGCTAGGGTCGATGCACAACACGACAAACGGAAGCAGACCATGACCACCCCTTGCATCATCGCAGTTGCGATCACCGGGTCGGTGCCGACCAAGGCCGACAACCCAGCAGTGCCGATTACCGTGGCCGAGCAGGTGGAAAGCACCCACGCCGCGTTTGAAGCAGGTGCCGCCATTGCCCATTGCCATGTGCGCCGCGATGATGGCACGCCGACATCGGACCCCGACCGCTTTGCCGCGCTGATGGAAGGGATCAAGACCCATTGTCCCGGCATGATTATCCAGCTTTCGACCGGCGGGCGCTCTGGTGCGGGGTCCGAGCGCGGGGGCATGTTGCCGCTGCGCCCCGACATGGCGTCACTTGCGGTGGGGTCGAACAATTTTCCGACCCGCGTGTATGAGAACCCGCCCGATCTGGTCGATTGGCTGGCCTCTGAGATGCGCAAGCATGAGGTCATCCCCGAGATCGAGGCGTTCGACCTCTCGCATGTCATCCAAGCCGCGCGCATGGCCGAGGACGGACGCTTGCCCCGCCCGCTATATGTGCAATTCGTGATGGGTGTGAAAAACGCCATGCCGGTGGATGAGCGCGTGCTGGATTTCTACATCGAAACGCTCAACCGCTACGCGCCTGATGCGCTGTGGTGCGCCGCGGGCATTGGCGCGGGGCAGATCGTGGTCAATGAATGGGCCATCGCGCGCGGCGGCCATACCCGCACCGGGCTAGAGGACAATGTCCGCCTTGACCGCACCACCCTTGCGCCGTCGAACGCGGCATTGGTCGCGCGCACGGTGGACCTGTGCGCGAAATACGACCGTCCCGTCGCGACATGGGCGCAGGCGCGGCAGATGCTGGGGCTGCGGGCGCAAACCTAGCGCGGCAGCGGATCAAAAGCCGGCCCGATCAGTTCGGCATAGCGCTCCCAGGCCTGTGAACTGTCTTGGTAGATGCCGCGTCTGACCTGCGTGGCCGAGGATGTATAGACCGCGCGCCGGTTCTGTTCCGGGGCAAGGCAGGCCGCTTGCCAGTCCAGCCCCAGATAGGCCAGAAGATCGCGCAGCACCGGTTCCGCCGCTTGCGTCATCCGGTCGTAATCCAGATGGAACAGCCGCGCACCGAACAGACGGTCCCAATGCCGCATCAGGTCGCGATAGGCGCCGTAATAGGCCACCGTGTCGGACAGGTCATAGGCAAAGCCGTTGCCATTGCTGGAATAGTAATGCTTGAAATTCGACCAGCAGGTCGCGCGGGCATCGCGGCTGACATGCACGATCTTCGCCTGCGGAAAGATCGACAGGATCGCGCCGATCCATTCGAAATTCAGCGGCAGCTTGTCGGTGACACAGGCCGCCCCCTGCCCAAGCGTTTGCAGATGGGCAAGATAGTCGGCCTGCAAGCGGGGGGCTGCGGCCAGAAAGGCCGCGCTGTCAGTCCAGTCAAGCCGCGAGAGGGCATTGTCCAGAAGCGCAATCTCGCCGCCGCCATGGATGTCGCTATGTGCTGAAAGCATCTGCTCGAGAAGGCTGGTGCCAGAGCGCGGCATCCCGACGATGAAGATGGGCCGGGGCGCGTCTTGCGGGATGGTGGCGACCGGTAGGCTGCCAGCGCCGAACACCGATTTTAGAGCGGCCAGCCGGTTCAGATCATCTTCCAGCTTGTAGCCCAAAAGCCCTTTCTGGATACGGTTCGCCGCCGTCAGGTGATGAAAGGCGCGCGTCACATCGCCCGTGTCGTCATAGGCTTTGCCCAGCGCAAAGCCGATCAGCATCTTGTCGCGCTCTGTCAGGCGGTTCCGGCCAAGCGCGGCTTCCATTTGCGCGATCTCCGGCGCATCGGGCGCGAAGCTCTTGACAGAGGCAAGGTTCCAATAGGCTTCTCCGCCCGCATCGCCCTGCGCGACCGCCCGCGACAGAATCTCGGCGGCGCGCCCGGTCTCGCCCCGGATTTTCAGCACGTTCCCAAGGTTTACAAGCGCGGGTGTGTAATCGGGCGCAGAATGCAACGCGGCTTCGAAACTGGCCTGCGCCTCTGCCGGTTTGCCCTGTTCGATCTGGATATTACCGATATTGTTCAGCGCGGTCGGATCGCCGGGCCGCAGCTCCAGCACCTTGTGAAAACTTTGCAGCGCGGCTTCTGAGTGACCGGCGGCGGATTGGGCATTGCCCCGGTTTCCGAACGCGTCGGCATTGCCCGGCTCCAGCGTGACGATGCGGTCATAGGTGGCAATGGCAGCCTGCGCCTGCCCAAGCGCCATCTGTGCGGCGGCGCGCAATTGCAGCACGGTCAGATGCGTGGGATAGACGGTGATCGCCCTGTCACTCGCGCGCAGCAGCTCGGCCATGCGGCCATTGTTGTAATAGGCGATCATCTCTTGCAGCAGCGCCGTCGGCTCTGGCGGCGCGGGGGTGTCGGCAAGCGCCTGCATCCCCTCGAGCGCGCGCTTGTTGCTGGGAAATTTCTTCAACACGGTTTCATAAATCAGCCGCGCTTCGGCAACAGCGCCTTTCTTGGCCAAGGCACGCGCCTTGAGGATCATTTTCTCGGTCGACATGGGCTAACCCAGTAACGCAGCGGCCATACGCGCGGCAAGGGCGTGTTGCAGGGGCGCGCGGTGTTGCGGATGCTTTGCGCTGTCAAACGCTGGGCCTAATAAGCGATGACAGGGGCCATTTCTTCAGAGTTGCACATCTCCTGAGACCACAGGACATGGACCGCTTCCAACAAACACGATCCAGACATGGAAGGGGAGAAAGTGGCAGCCCGTAGGGTTCCATTTCTCACCATACAGATCAAACACTTAGACGTGCTAACCAGCGATGCCCGGCTCCTTCGGGAAAAAGCCATTTTGCTCGAACCTGCTAACCCCTTGTCGTGCCTGAAACCGGGGGATTGGCGATGAGCAAGAAAGCTAACTCAGTGGTTGCTGTATCCGGCAAGGCAGTTTCGCCCCCTGCGTTTTCTTCGTTCGCGAAACCGCATAAAGGGCTGCAAAGTGACGAAAAAACCGAAGCATTGCAGGGGTTTGCTGGGGTGTTGTCCGGGGAAACGGTTCCGGTCATGAGCAAACCTCAGTCAGATGGTTTCGCAGCAAAGCAAATGACGGATGATCCCGCGTGGATCGCGCTCCAGAGTGATCTGGACACCCTGCCCACCATGGCCTTGCGCGCCAAGTATGCAGGCGAGGCGAACACCCACAGGAACATGCTGCAGCGGGTCAAGACCTGTGGGGCAGTGGTGCATCCCAGCTTTCGCAGCTTCGCGGACTTCCTGCGCTCGGTCGGACCGAAACCGACGACACGGGCAACCCTCGACCGGATCGACAACAACGATCCTGAGTATGCGCCCGGCAAAGTTCGATGGGCCGACAAGGCCACGCAGAACAGCAACAAGGGTGACAGTCTGATCTTCACCTGCCTCACCACAGGGCGCAGCTACAGTGCCGCCCAGCTAGCGGCGAGGCAGGGGGTTAGCGCCACGGCAATCAGGAAGCGCCGTAAGCAGGGGTGGACGGACGTGGAGATCATCGCGGGTAAGAGGAGTTCGGGGCTTGCAGCCAAGGCCACCAAAATTCGTCAACACCCGAAAGCCGCGTCCAGGTCAGGCTCCGCTGCGGAAATGCTATTCCGCGAACGCCGTGAATACTGCGAGCAACATCGAGCGCAACATGGTTTCGAATACTTCATCCTGACACCTGCGGAATTTCAGGCAGAGGTGGCGGAGGACTTCCCGGCTTTTCGTGGAGAAGCTTGGCTCAGAAAGGCTGAGGGGTGCTTCCTCCGGTCCAAGTTGCCGAACTGGTGGAAGCAGTATCGCCCTCACATCAACTTCGCCGCTCTGCGCCCGGATCAGCAGGAATGGGTGCTGCGCATCGACCCCACTCAGGGACAAAAAGCAGAATTGGCAGACCAGCTATAAGCCCCTGATCCCATGGGTTTTAGCTGGCCGCTGCTGTGGAAACGCAGGGGGACATTTTCGGCAGGGACATTTCGTGTGTCTCTGTCGAACCCCCTCCCCAGACCGGGGTTGAGACCCGCAATTCTCGCCTTTTGGGCGCTATTTCCTTCCCCCAGACGCTCCATCCAATAAGCTACTACATGGGTTCCAAGTCTTTGATCCCCCTTCCAAATTCGAAGGAGAGACCGAATGAACGAACCAGAACCCCTTGCCCGTTTTTACACCGATCTTGTCCGCCGCCTCGCAGCCCGCGATCATGTCCCAGAGGGACGGCCGACGACACTCTCGCCGTGGGTGGCGATGTCGCTGCTCCAGAAAGCGGTTCGACGGGGTCGCAGTGACCTTGCGCTTCGCGCCGCCGCGACCCTGTTGCGGGATGCCCCGGATCGGCTTTGGCGTCGGCTGGGCCTGATCGCCTTCGAGGACGTGGGGCTGGGGAGCCTTCCCACGCTCGGCCTGACGGTCGCGGCCTTGCGGGGCAAGCGCTTTCGCCAAGCGGTTGGCGGTGACTGGCCGGTCGCCTCGCTCATCGTCACCGAACTCTGCGCGGCCCGGAAAAGCCGTGCTGCCGACGAACTGCTGATGGCGATAGAAACCCTGCCGCACCTCGCGCAGCAGCGCCGCGACTTCGCCTCTATGACCAATGCCCGCCTGCGCCTGCTCGCGCTGACCACCAACGACCTGCACCATCGCGCGCTCGCCCTGACCTACATCCTCGGCACCGACAGGCCGGGACACCCGCTGCCCGCGCATCGGGGTGAACAGGCGCTGGCGGTCGATCTGCTGGACGAGTTGGGGGTGGCTCCGACCACGTTGGCGATCTGCCGCGAGGGCGTCAAGAAGACGGGCGAGGTGCTGCCCCTGCTGGTAGCGCTGCTGGCGCTGGAAAATGGCCTGAGGGCCGACCCGACCGACGATCCCATGCCGCCCGAGGTGCTGATCGGTGATCTTCCCGTCTGGGCGCTCGATCAGTTCACCCGCGAAGGCAAGACAGCCCTGACCCGGTTGGCGACCACGAACTCAGCGGTTGCCGCGATGACTGCCGAGATGTTGCCCAAGCCTGAGCGGGTGCGTTTTCTGGGGCGTTTGCTGTTCCGCGTGGAGGGGAGCCTCCTTACCAACCGGGTTGGAGGCGACCTTTCCGATCGGCTCCACGCTCAACAGACCTTCGAGACGCTCGGGGTGGCCCACCGCCATGCCGCGCAGGCACTGGAACTGATGCGGGAGGATTTGCCGCTTCTCAACTGCATCCGTGCCGCTGTGATGAAGGAGACCAGCCATGGGTAAGCCGTTTCTAATACAGGATAATCCTCAATTAACACGGGCTAACCGGAACAATTTTGAGAAGCCGCATGGCGAACATTTTGCAGTTAATTGCAACGTCGATACGTTCCTACCTGCTGAGCGGGAACTTGAAGTTACCCACAAGTTGGGCCAAGTCCCAGACAGGTGGCCATATTTAGGGTTGACCTGCCTGAATCTAGCGTGATTCGTTCTCTGGCACC
>NZ_JAFMPR010000019.1 GCF_020667835.1 Roseibaca sp. Y0-43 | reverse complement strand
ACCAGACGCCACTGCAAGCGCGCCGAGCGCTTGAGCAATTTGAGGGCTCCGCGCCCGGCGCGCTTGCCCAAACCGAAACCCATGATTATCAGAATCAAACTCGCAGACTCTCGTTATGAACGAGGGACCACCGGGGGGCAGGTCAATCGGGCTGCTCTGCAGCCATGTCCGTCGAAATTGTTTATATCGGGCCAAGAACGGCATAGAAAGGGCGATGTCTCGCTTACGTCAATGTTAAGTTTTGCTAAGGTTGTGGATGGATAACCGGGGCTCGCTGCCCTTCACTAGATGAGTTCCAGATGAAGTCTGAGCAACTAGGCTGTGTCGAATGCTCAGGCTGTCATCTTTGTAACAGCAGTTGGGGAAATTCGAGCAAAAAACCGGTAGAAGTGGAAGTCTGAAGGCCTGTTTCTGGGGCAACCCGTTGTTGTCTTGGCGAGGCCGTGGCAAGCTCTCGTGGATTTCAGATGATACTTGATGAAGCTCGCACTTCGGTAGTGCGCACGCAAAGTACCGATTGGAGATATGCCTATGGTGGATCAACCGTTGGAGAAACTGAAAAGTGAGACGGCCGAGGTTGTGAGGCGGTGGGCTGACACACCCTACTACGATGCTGCCGAAAAATACGCACAAGGCCAGTGGAACAATCTGATCCAGCCATTCCTCAGTTCGGTTGAGATCGATTATTCGACGACATTGGAATTGGCCGTAGGGCATGGGCGTATGACGGCCATTTTGTTGGAGCACGCGAAGCGCGTAATTGGCGTTGATGTGCTGGAAGAAAACATCGCGTATTGCGCTCTACGCTTCGCCGATGTCGACCATCTCGAGCTCATTCGCAATGACGGTGTGACACTTGACGGTGTCGCGAGCGGGAGTGTGAGCTTCGTCTTTTGCTTTGATTCTATGATCCATTTCGACAGCGATGTTGTACGTGCCTATCTGAAGGAGTTTGCCCGGGTGCTGCGCCCAGGTGGCCATGCATTCTTACATCACTCCAATCTGACACGAAATCCTGGCGGTGACTTTCAGCGCAATGTCCATGCACGAAATTTTATGTCGATACCAATGTTCTCGCATTATGCACAAAAAGAAGGTTTGCAAGTTCTCAAACAGAAAGCGATTGACTGGGGTCCAAAAGATAAGCGGGTTGTCGCCTTGGACGGGCTCGCGTTGTTGCAGGCGCCAGAAGCGTGATGGGGCTGGCCATGTTGGAATTCCCTTATGTTTGGCGCTTGATCGTGCCGCGAGAGGCTATCACAGCTTCATGAAAACCATGTCTAGACGTTCCGCATCACGCGAAACGTTACAATCACCGGGCTAGCGATAGTTTTTCTCTGCGGCCTGCGCCATGAAGCGCTCTCGCCATTCACGGTTGCGTTCATTGCCAAGCTTGATCATTTTTCGTTTGGGGCGTGTAGGGCCTATGTGGGTCGCTACCGCTGCACCCATTTGATCAAGATGACTTAGCATTGAATCCTCGATCACGTCCTCATACTCGAATGAAATCGGTTTTATGCGATGCTGTTCAAAAAAATCTGCCCAAGCTAAATTTTCAAGATTGATTGAGGTGATTTCACGCAAGATCGCTTCGTAGTCATAACGGGTTTTGGCATTGTAGTCGGGGTTAAGTCCTCGCGCTAAATTGCCTGCAAAATGCGCTTCTTCGGGACGGGCGGTCGCATGATTGATCCCGGTCTGTTGAGCCATCAATCGGCTAATAGCTTGTGATACGATGTCACGCCGACGTAGCCACACCCAAGCCGCATGATCAAACTCTTCAGCAATGTTAGCGAAAGAACCGCGGCCCTTTGTGCTAGCCTTAAATGTTGATAAACACGCATCTATATTGAACAATTGATTGGCCATGATCTTGACCGCAAATATTCCGTTGTCACCAGTGCCGCGCCGGTAGACCGAGGCAAGCGCTTCTCGCCAATTTTGCCCTGCTTTCGCTGGAGACCATGGAATAAACCATTCTTCCGGCATGCCGAGGACGCCGGTATTGCGCATGTCTTCCATCACCAACGTGGAACCACAGCGTTGTGTTGCACAGAGAATGATTTTCTTCATCAGGATACTAAGCCTTTTTGTTCTGAGTGACCTGTCGCATTCCTGCCCCTATTTGCCAAGGCCCAGCTTGGGTGATCATGTTGCCTTTCCTCTCTACGAGCGCCTATACCCCTAAGCGATCGGTTTTCGGGATCCTGCCCATGTCTCAGCACCTGCCTCCAGCCCTGATCGTAGCGCATTGTGATCGTGCGGCTGCGCAGACCCTCGATCTTTCGTGTAAGCTTCTGGTCTGGGATGGCGAAGCGCTGTTAGAAGGCAAACCTCTGAAGGCCTGCACTGCGCAAGTTCTAGGCGCTCTCATCTTGTCACAGGAAGGCCAGGAGCAGCTTTCTGGGCTTGGGGAAGCTTGGGTCGCGGCAACCGGGTTGCGAGAGCTTCCGCTCAAAGATCTCGCGGGTCTTTCTCCTTCTGATCAGCCCGAGGCGGCCGCGCGCGCGCTTGCCGCTATGCTGATTCCGGCATTCAGCGCGCTAGCGGCATATAATGCCGATCTTATGGGACAATTGGCAAAATTACGCATTGCACATGAGAGCTTGGCCATCTCTGCACGCAAGCGCGCCCAACAGGTGCTGTCACAATCGGACGGGAAGCGTTGGCTTGCTCAAGCGCATGGCCCATTGTCTTTGGATCCTCAGGCTGCTCACATCCTCCCCCCCGGGACACATCTGACACAGCGCTTGAAGATACATAGTGAGGGTTTGAGTGACATCGCTATCTTTCTGCCTGAAGTACCAGATGAGGGACAGATTGTCGCTAAGCTGCGGTTGGGCGAAAGCGGCAATGTAGTGGGACATTGGCAGATTTCAGAGCGTGATCTGTCACCCGGTTGGTTGCGCTTGTCATTGGTCACAGCATTAGATGAAGATCAACAAACCGCAACGCTGGAAGTGTCTTGGCATGGTCACAGCCCTTTGCGGCTTGGTGCGGGCGTATATCATCCAGATCCGGACCTATGTGCACACATCAATGGTGCCACAGATCAGATCCTGGCACATCGCGTCTGGAGATTTATGGCGGGTTGCACACCATCTTTGCCGGTAGATGGCCATTATGCTGCACCGGTTCCGCAAGGCGCGCGGTTCTATGTCGATCCGTCACATCTAGAGCGCGCTCTTGAAGGAGAGCCGGAAGCTCCATGCTTGAAATTCTATGGAGCGTTGAAGGCCTTGCAGGTGCATCCTCGACCCAATGCCCTGACAGCAGCACGCCTGCCCTCCGCTGTGCCACCTGGCATCACTCAAATCGACGCGACGATTGGAGCGCGGGCACCCTTCTGCCCAATGATTGATTACGCGCTCGCGGCAGTGCCACGCCATCCATTGCACCCGTTGCCGGATCTGCTGGCTGACGCCGCGCGTGCTCACCGTATGTCTGATTGGGTAAGCCGGTCAGGGGATGCGATGGGTGAGGTGACACTCATTTTGCCGGAGCCGTTTGTACAAACCCATGATCTGCTATTGGTGACGCGTGTCCCCCCCGGAAAAACAGCTGCGCATGCTTGGGCAACGTTTCGCGATATCCGGATGGTGGCATGACCGCCCCATCCGATGCTCCACGCTTGGCAATCATCATCCCAGTCTACGGGCACCCGATTCTGGTCACAGAAGCCTTGGAAAGTGCTCTGGCACAGGAGGCGCCATTCGGCATCCACATCGTGGTCATCAATGACGGCTGTCCACAGCCCGAGACACATACCGTACTCACGGCCTATGCCCATGCCTATCCAGACCGTCTGACCTACCTGCGTCAACCCAATGGAGGTTTGAGCGCTGCCCGCAATGCTGGCATTGCCTATGTGCTATCGCACCTTCCGCAGGTCGAAGCTTTGTTTATGCTCGACGCGGATAATCGCTTGCGCCCACGCGCCATGGCCCAAGCCATGGCTGCGCTTCAGGCACATCCTCAGGCGGGTTGGGTTTATCCCAGTATCGATATGTTCGGCATCATGGCCCGGTGCGACTATGGAGGGCCTTATAGTCGACTGATTCATAGCCAGATGAACATCTGTGAAGCTGGCAGCCTCATTCGTCGTGACGTCTTCAAGGCCGGCGTGATGTTCGATGAAACCTTCACATTGGGCTTTGAAGACTGGCATTTTTTCCTGTCTGCGGGTGATGCTGGCTTCCATGGGATAAACCTCGAGAATTTCGGGTTTTTCTACCGCAAACGGCCTGAAAGCATGTTGTCTAATGCTGACAAAAGCCGCGAGTTTCTGCTTGGCCAGATTCGGCAGTCACATCGCGATCTGTACCACCCGGCCTATCAATTGGCGCTGGAGCATCACGAGGCGCCCCGCTACGCGCTTTGGTTGCAAGACACGGCGCAGGTCCGCCTGGTCACCGATCCTGCTCATCCCGGAGAGCAGCTCTCACCAGAGGCTTATATCCGCCTCTACTGGGCCAGCAAGACATCGCCTATGCAAGTCAGTGTGCCGCCTTACTTGCTGGTCACGACCGAAGCTGTGCTGAAAACTTTAGGTGAGATGGGTCTTTTGCACGGGCTGATATGGCAGTTGGAATGCGCAGCTCCCGAACTGGATGACGTGGCTTTTGCCACAGTCACTGCGCCTGCCCGTGAGACTGATCTGCAGATGATGGAGATGCCTCGCAACATGGCGTCCCGCTTGCGTGACAAAGCGATCATCTGGTTGATTGGGACCAACGCATTGGCGCGGACGGTTGATGGTCAGGATGGGTCCAAAGAGAGCCGCGACGCTTTCTCTGAACCTGCCGTGTGCAGTTTGCGGATGCATATGCCCCCAGCTCTTCCCCATCTTGAGCCCGACTCGATGCTGGAAGCTCTACGCTCAGCGCCTTGGCAGTCTGCTGGACAAGAAAAATGGCGCTGGCGGCAATCTTCCATCGGTTGGCGTGGCCGCGAGCATCAGATCGTCCGCGCGGCAGTTAACCCTCGAACGCAAGCCTGCCCAGTACTGCCGCGGCTGCCTGCAAAAGCAGGCTCTTCGCAGATCGGAGTTCTCCTTCCGGGCGACGACCAAGTGCCTCCAACCTGTATGCCACTACTGAGAGCCTTGCAGCCGAAAAGAGCTTTGGGCGCGCAGCTACACTTAGTTGCGCTTTCTGATAATATCAACATAACGCGCCTCGGCCACGAGCTTGGGGCAGAATCCTTGTTCGATACGATTTCTTTGCTCGGCGCGGCTGGTTTTGAAGGCCAAAACCCCGGCAAGCTACATTTTGATGCGCTGCCCTTACCAGGGGCACCCCCTGCGCTTGATGCCAAGGCCCTAGCACTTTTGTATGGAATGAACGAAATTCATGTGCTGGCCCTCCCTGAGAGCATACCTTCTGCAGCACGCTTGACCGGCACCTTGCGCCGTTGGGGCGTGCAGGTCACGCTTCATGTGCCTGATACAGATTCGGATGCACCCGGTGTTGCTCTAATTAGCGCATATGAACACGCATTTCATAGAATCTATACGTCTAATTCCGAGCTGCGCATGGCTTTGCTGCTACAAGGCATACCGCGCAGCAAATTAACCAACGCTATGCTGTCTGAAGGGCTCTCAGGCGCGATGAGATGATATCTTGGGGCCAGAAACCCTGATATTCACGCGCCGCATGCAATCCAGAGACACGGTCTGTGGTATTCTTGCAGCAACTTTTTCCTACAGGCTCGTTCCCCATGCCTAAGCCAGCAAAGATGCTTGAAGCTAGGGCGCATTTGCAGTTCTTTGTCGGTGTCAGGTGCACATCATCGTGGCAACGAAGAGTACGGAGGATGACATAGCTATTGTGGCGCAAGTTTACCATGGTGTTCATTCGTCCAAACAATTATGATGCGCTGGTATACATCGTTGACACCGCAACAACCGCACTGTTAATTGCGTAGGCAAGCCGATGTCATAGGCGGCACTTCGCAGGACACGCAAAGACTCTCAAGCAGGAGACAGTACAAATGGCCAATATTACAATCACAAAAGCTACCGACACGATTGTCGGCACCAGCAGCGACGATCTGTTCATTTATGACGGTGGCGACAATGGCCCAACCGCCAATCCGTTTCCGAGCAGCCTAAGCATCGACGGTGGCGACGGCATTGATGTCGTTGACTTCGTATCGGCTGATGAAGGTGCCTTGCTGACCGATGCACTCAGTGCAAAGTATGATTCCAACACGGGCATTGCTACTTTTGCTGGTGGCAACGAATTTACCGACGTTGAGCAGATCATTTTCGAAAATGGCACTCTCGATCTGAGCGATCCCGCAGCGATTGCCGGCCAAGAGTTTCTCGGCTCGCCATCTGTTGGCACTTTGGCCGCTGGTGATACGACCGTTACCTTCGGCCAAGTCGAAGATATTTTTGTAACTGTGGAAGGTGAAGACGAGGGCGTGTTCGAGGTCGATCTTCTCGACAGCGACGGCAAATCTGCTTGGGACTATACCTCCGTCAACGGTGCTTCGCTCGCAAGCGGTGGTGTCCAGTTGGAGCAAGGGACATTCTCCGTTAATGGCGATGGCGACCTCGTGTTCTTGGTGAACAACAGCTATCGCGACGGCCTTGCTGGCGGTACCAGCCAAACCTTCACGGTCGAGGTCGGCCTCGAAGACTCTGAGGACGATGAAAACACCACGACGGCCACCTACACGGTGACCATCGAAGCGCCCGAGTTCACGGATAATGCTGACAGTCAAGGGAAGTATGATGCTTCTCTGGCTGCTGATGAGGTCGTGGATACAACTTTCGTTGCCGACCACGTTACCGATGCGCTTGGTGGCAACGATTTTGTTTCTGGCTCTGCCGGTACGGATCTGATTTTCGGCAATGACGGCAATGACGCTATCTTTGCCGGGCCTGATGATGAAAGCGGCGACATTTTTGCAGGTGGTGCTGGTGACGACACGATTGGCGGTGGCGCTGGCAATGACGTACTGCTTGGTGACTCCGCGTATGATGTTGGCGGCACCGACGACATGGGTGCTGAAGGTGACGACGGCAATGACCTCATGTTCGGTGGCGCGGGTGATGACCAGATCATCACAGGATCTATCACTGGCGGTACCGCAAGCGGTACGATTAATGGTGGTGGCGTCGATGAAGACACTGGTTTGTCGATAACTGGCTTTACCGTTGAAGGCGAAGGTAACGATACGGTCTGGGCTGGCGAAGGTAATGATTTCGTCCTAGGCGATGACGGCGACGACGTTATTGGCGGCGGTGCGGGAGTTGACGCACTTTATGCTGGCGGCGGTAATGATACCGTCTATGGCGGCGATGATGATGATCGTGATTCTGGCGCTGGTATCTTCGGCGAAGCTGGTGACGACTTGCTCTTTGGTGGTGCCGGCGATGACCTAGTCAGTGGTGGTACCGGTAACGACGAGATGTACGGCGGCGCAGACGATGACGAGATGCATGGTGACGCTGGCGCTGACACCATGTATGGTGGTGCTGGTGATGACGCCATGTACGCAGGTATCGGCGATGACGTACTTCGCGGTGGTGCTGGTGATGACGAGCTTGACGGTGACGACGGCAACGACCTCATCGATGGTGGTGCCGGCAATGATTCGCTTATCGGTAACGATGGCGCTGATGTCTTTGTTTTCGAAGCTGGTGATGGCGACGACACGATCCTTGACTTCGACCAAGGCGAAGGCGATCAGATCGACTTGAGCGCTCTCGATCTAACGTTTGAAGACATCAGTGCTGCCGCATATCAGGTCGGCGGCGACACTTTCATCGATTATGATGGTGGCACGATCCAGATCGATAATTTTAATGTGACCGACCTGACAGCAAGTGACTTCATCCTCTAAGAGAGGAACAAACACAGTGTACTAAAAGGGGCCCGAATGGGCCCCTTTTTCATAAAGACATAGTAGCGTTACCTAGGGTTTTTCCATAAACCCAATTTGCAGAAGGCGTTAAAGGGCTTGATATGACTGACTGGACTGATGGCTACCGTACCGATATCGCTTACACTTATCAGTATTTCCCAGATCTTAACCCTGCCCGAATATCGTTAGCTTTGGCTGCGGCCGGACTGGTGCCACCAAAGATTAAGACCGCTTGTGAAATTGGGTTTGGCCATGGTGTCAGTGTCAATGTTCACGCTGCCGCTTCCGATGTGAAATGGTGGGGTACTGACTTTAATCCTGTGCAGGCTGCGTTTGCGCAGAATATTTCTAAATCATGTGCTTTAAACTCTACACTATATGATGAAGCCTTTGCCGACTTTGCCTTACGTGATGACTTGCCAGAGTTTGACTATATCTGTCTCCATGGAATTTGGAGTTGGATATCAGAGAAAAATCGGGCGATTATCGTGGACTTTATTCGCCGTAAATTAGCGGTCGGTGGCGTTCTTTATGTCAGTTACAACACAAACCCGGGATGGGCGGGATTTCGACCCATGCGCGATCTTCTCGCAAAGTATCTCACAGAACAGAGTTCTACAAAGAGTCCCATAGCTGATCGTATTGAGGGAGCACTCGATTTCGCAGACCGGTTTCTTGCAACAAACCCAACTTATTTACGCAATAACCCGCAAGTTAAGCAGCGTATTGCACAGATGCGCTCTCAAAATCGTACATATCTTGCTCATGAATTTTTCAATGAACACTGGGAGCCTATGAGCTTCGCTGATATATCAAGCTGGCTTCAGCCAGCAAAAATCCAGTGGGCTTGCTCTGCTGACATGACGGAAGCTTTTGATCCATTACACCTTACAAAAGATCAACAAGAGCTTTTGAGATCAATACCAGATCTCACGTTTCAGCAAAATCTTCGGGACTTTATGGTTAATAAAAGCTTCCGCAAAGATTTATGGATCAAAGGGATTCAAAAAATTAATCCAGTCGAACGTGTAGAGATACTTCGTGAGAAGAAGATTATACTTACGCGTCAGAAAAAAGATATTAAATATGAGGTTTCTACAAATCTTGGAAAGCTAACGCTCAAAGATGCGATCTATACACCAATTATAGATGCGTTGGCAGATTATAAGCCTAAAACTATCGGTGACCTCGAAAAGCTCTTTAGCAAGGATAAAGTTAACTTCGGCCAGATCACTCAGGCGGTGATGGTATTGGTAGGGACTGGAAACGCCGCACCTGTTCAGGATAATTGGTCAGAGGAAGCCCTAAAGAAAGGTTGTACCGATTTGAATAACCATATCTGTTCAAAAGCGCGTGGAAGTTCTGATTTAGTGAACTTGGCCAGCCCGGTTACGGGAGGAGGTGTATTCGTTTCACGTATTGAACAGATTTTTCTTCTGGCAAAACATCAAGATCATGAAGAACCTAGAGACTGGGCCAAATTTGCGCTGAAGTTGCTCTCAGAGCAAGGCGTCACTATGCGATCGGGTGATCGCCTACTTCAAAATGACGGTGAACGCATTGCCCATCTAACCGAAATGGCGAATGCATTTTTGAAGCAACGTATCCCGCTTCTGCGTGCCTTGGGGATTGCATGACACAAAGCGATCGCCCCTTCAGTTTACAGAAAACAGTGTTTATCGTCACCTATGGGCGCTCTGGCTCCACCTTGGTGCAGAACATGCTCAATGCTATGCCCGGCGCCTGTATTCGCGGCGAAAACGAAAACTTGCTCGCCCCTTTTGCTCGGGCCTGGGACATGCTGCGCTCCTCCGAACAGGTGGCGAAGTTGCGCGACGCAAACCGCACCACTGGATCCTCTGATCCATGGTTCGGCTTTGAGGCGGTCACGCCCGAGCATTTTGGGGCCCATATGGCACGGGCCTTCACGGAAACGGTGCTGCGCCCTGCCCCCGACACGCGTATTGCGGGCTTTAAGGAGATCCGTTGGGCAAATGATCCGCTGCTTTTCCCGGTGATGCTGGATTTTATACGCGCGTTCTTCCCGCGGCCGCATATCGTGTTCAACCTCCGCGATCATGCAGCGGTTTGCCGGTCCGGTTGGTGGAACACCATGGACCCAAATCGGGTAACCCGGATATTGACCGAAGCAGAAGATCTCTATGCGAGCTATGCCGCGCGTCACCCCGGTGCCACGCTGACCTTGCGTTATGACGACTATATAAAAGGACCTGATATGTGGCGCCCTCTGTTCACCTATCTAGGGGAGCCATTCGACCCGGCTCGGGTCAAACAGGTTCTGTCGCGCAAACTGACACATCTGAAGCCCAAGCAAACCTAGACCAAGCCCGTTAACCGATCGGCATCCTTACCATAGATGCGTATCTTTCTTTTGGAATGAAACCGTGCCAAGCTGAATCTCTGGCTTCAATTTGAGGTTTTTGCAGGTTCGGAGATAAGATGACACCAGAGTTCCATCTGCCAAGGTTCCATCTGACGCGGGCCATAGTCATAGGTTTGTTTTGTAGTGTCGCTCTGATATCCTGTGCCACGGCACAAGAGGAGATAACCGTGACGAACAACCCGATCACGCCTCGCGTGTCAGCGCCCTCACCACAAATGACCCGCCCGAAACCTCGCGATGGAGATATCGCCATCCGCGAGGAATTTGCCTTGGCGATTGTTGAAGGAAAGGCAGCGAATTTAGAGCTTTTTATGCGCCGCCATCCTGGCCACCCTTTGGCTGACATTGCCCGTATTATACTAAACCGTGGTCTTTTTGAGCAATCTGAAGGCCAAAATTAAAGGGTGCTGCCCATGCTTGATACCAGTTTTGCCACCTGCGGATGCCGTCTTTGTGCAAGCGGCGCAAGCTCAACATTTGAACTGACGCAGGCCAGCCCTACAGCAGGCACCACTTACAGCGACTATGTCGGCGCGCTCACGACCGATTTTCAATGGACAACCCAAACTATTTTTTATGCCTTCCCCGACAGTGCTGCGGACTACACTTCGGGGACAAATTTTGGGTTCGGATCAACCTATGGACTTGATAATGAGGCTGATTATTTCGAAGCTTTGCCAACAGATCTATGGGCTGCGGCTGATTTTGCGCTGAGCGCAACTTGGGGAGGCGACGCGCAGGCTCAGTTTTCTGTCTCTGGATTTACAAACCTAAATGTCGAATGGACGACGGACCATTCCGACGCAACCCAAATCCGGATTGCCCAAAGCAGTACACCAGGAGGTGGTGATGCCGGAGCCTGGGCTTACTTTCCCGGCAACTACTCTGAAGCTGGTGATGTCTGGTTCCTATCTGAGCTAGTAGATTTCTCAGCGGGCAGCTGGGAATGGTCAACCATGATCCACGAATTGGGCCATGCACTGGGGCTGAAACATCCGCATGACGAGCCCCCGATCATGCCGCTCGATATGGACGGGATGGAATATACGATCATGTCCTATCGTGCTGTCACCGGCGGAAATCTTGCGCTGACGGCGGAAACCTTTGGATATGCGCAGACCTGGATGATGTTGGATATTGCCGCGCTGCAGGCAATGTACGGGGCAGATTTTACGCCCAATCAGGGCGAGGTCGTCTATTCATGGAGACCTGATTCTGGCAACACCTATGTGAATGGTGAAATTGCCATTGAACCCGGCGCAAACCGGATCTTTGCAACGATCTGGGACGGTGGAGGCAATGTAACCTATAATCTCAGCGCCTACTCAACTGGCGTGCGGATCGATATGCGGCCAGGTGAGAGTTCTACCTTTAGCCAAGAACAACTCGCTTTCTTGGGAGAGGGGACCTATGCAAGCGGCAATATCTATAACGGGCTGCTTTATGATGACGACCCGCGCTCACTAATCCACAAAGTCGTCGGAGGATCCGGCAACGACACAATCACCAGCAATGATGCGTCAAATGTTATTCTGCCGGGTGCTGGTAGCGATCATGTCACGCTCTTGGGGGGCAACAACCAAGTTTGGGCTGGCCGCAACGACATGGGCAATGACACGATCAGAATCTCCGGCGATGGGAACAATACAATCGCTGGGGGTGCGGGGAACGACTCTCTCCATGTCTCTGCTGGCAGTGATGGCAACAATACGGTTTTCGGCGGATCCGGGAATGACCTGATTGATCTGAGCGGTGATGGTCAGGCCACAGCTTGGGCCGGGACGGGCGATGACTCGATCCTGGTTTATGGTGATGGCGACAATGTCACAGGCGGTGGCAATGGGGATGATTCCATCGAGATTGTTACCAATGGTGGGGGGACAAAGACGGTCTATGGTGGGCGCGGAAGCGACACCATTGAAGTCAACAATAACGGGCATACCAGTATTTTCGGCGGAGGAGTGAACCCGGACGGCACGCCAACCAGTAATCTCATTTTACTCCAAGGCCGTGGAACAAGCGAAGTGTTCAACGGTGCCGGCAATGATGAGGTCCGAGTTACCGCAGCGGCCACTGGTGACAATACGCTCTGGGGCGGCGCTGGCGATGATACCTTCGTTTTCCAAACATCCGCGTCCAGTGGCACGATCATCTTCACCGAAGGCAATGGGCATGACACGGTGCGCGGCCTTGATTTCGATGCGGCGCAATACATCGACTTGTCTGACGCGGGATTCAGCAATTCTGGCGAAGTTTTGGGCGCGATGAGCCAACAGGGCAGTGATGTCGTGTTGTCTGTCGCCCCGGGGCAGACTGTCGTCTTCGCAGATATGACGTTGTCAGAATTCCAACAGGCGGCCGCGTCAGACTGGTTGATCCTTTAAGTTTCGAAAAGGACGACACAATATCGCTCGGACAGAAGCTCAAGTGCTTTGCGCTATGGCCGGGCACTACCCTGTTGTGGAAAGCGGTTTCCACTGATGTTGGAATTGCAGTATAGGCGGATCCAATTCCGGCCGTACGAGACAACATCATGCGATCGCTTATTGAGAAATACCGATCTCACCAAGCCGACATGCGCTTGTTGCAAGCTGCGTTCGATGCGGATTTCTACCGCACCCAACCAGGGGCTCCAAACAGAACATCTGCTCGGTCCTTGCTGCGTCATTACTTGCGTGAGGGCTGGCGCCAAGGGTTGGACCCCAACCCAGATTTCTCGACGCTGGCCTATCTCGGGGCCTATACAGATGTCAGCAATGCAGGTGTAAATCCTTTTGTCCACTACATCCGCTATGGCCGAGCGGAAGGACGAAGCCCCAAACCTGTACACTCAAATGCATCTGCCCTCGCCACCCTGCGAGAGCATTTTGACGAGGCGTTTTACCGCGAGCAGGCGCCACAGCTGCAAAAAGCCACCTTGGAGCAGCTGGTGCTGGATTATCATACAGCCGGCTGGCGCAAGGGGCGGGATCCAGTACGATGGTTTTCAACAAACGCTTATCTCAAGACTCATCATGACGTACGGACGCGGGGTATTGACCCGTTTCTGCACTACCTGACCGAGGGTCGACTGGCTGGTAGGAAAACACACCCGGCCGCGCCGCGTGCCTGGGGCGACCTATCGCAGACACAGATCAATCAACTGCACCAATTTTTCGACATTGAAACCTACTGCGCCCAATTGAACGCAGAAGAAGCCGGTGACGTAGGGCTGGCCAGTCCCATTGATGAGGCGCTGGCTCACTATATCACCAAAGGCTGGAAAGAGGGCTATGATCCTGGCCCTGGGTTTTCGACGCGCGATTACCTCAATGCCTATTCTGACACGCATGGGGTTTGCCCTCTGGTGCATTTCTTGCTGCACCCGCATCTTACGCCGCGGCGCCCACGGGCTGAGGCCCCGCTATGGTTGGGCTATGTGCCGGACTGTCACCCGCTGCCGCAATACACTTTTCCTCTCCCCTCTGACGATGCCTCGACACCACGACCCTCAACGCCTCGTATCACAACAGGGCAAACGCTTGATTTGCACTGGGTCGTCCCCGACTTTGCGAGAGGCGGCGGGGGTCATATGACCATTTTTCGGATGATCCGGCATCTCGAAGGGTTCGGGCATCGCTGTACAATCTGGATTGACCGCCCAATCCATCACAGCACCGCGCAAGATGCTTACGACGACATTATTCGCTATTTTCAATGCGTGGCCGCTGAAGTCCGCTTCTTGGAAGATGGTTTTGAGCAAGCCAGCGGAGATGCGATTATCGCAACAGGCTGGGCTACGGCCTATCATGTGCAAGCCGCACGCGGCTTTGCGCGCCGGTTCTACTTTGTGCAGGATTATGAACCTTTCTTCTACCCAACCGGAACCGAACGCTATCTGGCCGAACAAACCTATACGTTCGACCTAGCGTGTATCTGCGCCAGCCCGTGGCTAGAGACCAAACTGCGCACGGAATACAAGCTTTGGACGCGGGGATTTCATCTGGCTTATGACCCTGCAGTCTACCATATCCGGCGTAATAGCTCCGACTTTGTACTGCGCTTAACTGAAGCAAGTCCGCGCCACAAAATCGCTGTTTATGCCCGCGAACAGACACAGCGTCGCTATGTACATTTGGCGGTGATGGCGCTGACAGAACTGGGCCGTCTACGCGACGACATTGAAGTCCATTTTTTTGGGCAAAAGGATCTATCGTTTCAAAATTGCAATTTCCGCGCCTTCAATCATGGCGTTCTCTCCGAAGCCGACCTCGCGCAGCTTTATAATGAATGCGATCTGGCGCTGTGTTTCTCCGGAACGAATTACTCTTTGGTGCCGCAAGAAATGATGGCCTGCGGTCTGCCCCTCATAGAGTTGGATGGTGAGAGTACACGGGCAATCTTCCCCGAAGATGTAGTTGCGCTTGCAGGGCCTGACCCGCGCGATATTGCTGCGCGCATAGCTGCTCTGCTGGATTCTCCAGAAGAGCGCGCTTCCCAAGTGAAGGCAGCTCATTCTTGGGTAAAACAATTCAGTTGGGAAGATAGCGCCCGCGTTATTGAGGATGCGCTTTATGAAGGGCTTGGGGCCGAACAAGATCAAACCCTAGAAACTCCGGAAGTTGTGCGCCCGCGCGATCTGGTGATGGATGTAGTCATCCCTACCTGGAACGGCATGGGAGAAATCGAACATGTGATTGATGCACTACGTCATCAGACATATGCCAAGGCACTTCAGATACATTGCATAGATTCGAGTTCGACGGATGGGACGACAGACTGGCTGCGCGCGCAATCAGACATCGCACTTACCGTCATTCCGCAATCAGAGTTTCAGCATGGACGTACACGCAATTTAGGCGCAAGCCTTGGGAACGCGCCGCTGATCGGTTTCTTGACACAAGATGCTATCCCGGCGGGCAGCAACTGGGCCGATGATCTCCTGCGTATGATGCGGCACTATCCTGAAGCTGCCGGTGTTTTTGGGCGGCATATTCCCTATCCACATCACTGCCTTTATGTGCGTCAGGAGATCGACCGCCATTTCGCCAATCTTGCGCAAAGACCGTTAGCCGTGTCACGGGCAACTGACCCCGCACGCTGGGAGAGTGGTGACACAAGTTGGCGACAATTCCTGCATTTTTATTCCGATAATAATTCTGCCATGCGCCGCAGCGTTTGGCGGGAAATTCCTTACCCTGAAATCGATTATGGTGAGGATCAGGTCTGGGCGCGCGATGTTATCGAAGCTGGCCATACCAAACTCTATGCTCCGACGGCGACGGTTTGGCATTCTCATGATTACTCCCCCGAAGAAAGCTATGCCCGAGCCCTTATTGAAGGGGATTTCTTCTATACCCAATTTGGGTACCAGCTGGGCCCAGAGACCGATGCCGCATTACAAACACAGTTGGACCATGCGGCCCAAAACTTGGCCTCCTGGGGACGCCACCACCGTCAAGCGCCAGCCGAGATCGACCGCCAACACGCAATCTTGCATCAAAAACTGCTTGGTTGGCGTGACGGACGGCGCCAGGCTATGGCACGTTTGCTCTGAATGTGACACGAGATCACCAGACATAGCCATGTGAGACCACTCTGCGCCCTAGCTTTGAATGTGGTTCATACTGGACGACCGAGAGGATCGGATACGATGATACCCAATGACCGGAAAGGCCGCCAGGAATTATGGGCCGCTCTTCGTGACAGCCACGGGCTGTTCTGGGCGACAGGCTTGTTCAGTGTCTTCGTGAACCTGCTGCTGTTGGCCGGCCCGCTTTACATGTTGCAACTCTATGATCGAGTGCTGGGTAGCCGCTCTGAAGCCACCCTGATTGCACTGACTGGGCTGGTGGCATTTTTATACATCATGATGGGTATTCTCGATTTTACCCGCGGCCAATTGATGAGCCGTGTCAGCGCTCGGTTCGAAGCTCGGCTGGCACGACGGGTGTTCGAAGCATCCATGCAGCGCGCTGCAATCGCCCCCGGCGTATCCGCGGAATCTGGTCCACGCGACATGGACGCTGTGCAACGGCTTATAACCTCGCCAGTGTTGATGGCGCTTCTTGATATGCCATGGACCCCCGTCTTCCTGATAGGGATTACGCTGTTTCACCCTTGGCTAGGCATATTTGCGGTCAGCGGTGGCGCGATTCTGATCGGAGTTGCCCTGCTCAACCAAAAACTGACCCGTAACGCGGTCCAGGAATCCAGCCAAGCAGCAGCCAAAGCAAATAACATCGCCGTTCATATCCGTGCTGATGCCGAACAGGTGCAAAGCTGCGGTATGCTTGATACGTCTTTTGAACGTTGGCAAGCAGCACGACGCGACGCTGCGCTTCAAACACTTTCTTATAACGATCGCGGCGGCGTGTTCAGCGCCTTCACAAAATCGTTCCGACTATTTCTACAATCGGCCATGTTGGGACTGGGCGCCTATCTCGTCTTGCAAAATCAGCTAACTGCAGGAGCTATGATTGCCGGGTCCATCCTGCTCGGTCGCGCGCTGGCACCGGTTGAAATGGCCATTGGGCAATGGCTTGTCGTACAACAGGGTCGCCAAGGCTGGGATCGCTTAGCTCAATTACTAGCGGTTATCCCATCTCCTGCAAAACCTACCGAATTGCCGCGTCCGGCAGCAAAGCTGACGGTGGAACAGATAACAGTCATGCCACCGGGCACAAAGCAAGCGACTTTGCGCATGGTCAGTTTTGGAATAACACCAGGTCAAGCTCTCGGCGTAATCGGCCCATCGGGCGCAGGTAAATCTACGCTGGCGCGCGCCTTAACCGGTGTCTGGCCTCCTGCTGCTGGAAAAGTGCGGTTGGACGGTGCAGCACTAGAACAATATGGCCGTGAAGCACTGGCGCGCCATATCGGCTACCTACCCCAGAAAGTACAACTATTCGAGGGCACGGTTGCCGAGAATATAGCACGCTTGGCCTTGTCACCGGATGCGAAAAAAGTCGTCACCGCCGCTCAACGTGCTGGTGCTCATGATATGATTGTAAAACTGCCCCAAGGCTACGACACGCCAGTCGATAGCTCAGGGGGCGGATTGTCTGGTGGGCAGATACAACGCATCGGGCTGGCGCGCGCACTCTATGATGATCCAGTAATCCTTGTCTTAGACGAGCCGAATGCCAACTTGGACAATGAAGGAACAAAAGCGCTGAATGCGACCATCCGCTCTATGAAAGCAGAGGGCAAAGCCCTGCTACTGATGGCGCACCGTCCTTCCGCTTTACAAGAGTGCGACCTGCTGCTGATGCTTGAAAATGGTACGCGTAAAGCGTTTGGGCCGCGTGATGAAGTGCTGCGCGCTGTCACAACGAACCATCAACAAATTAAGGCCGCCCAGACTCCCGGAGGGGTACAATGAACTCAGGAACTGGAAAGGACAGCTTCAACATCTCCGGCCGGAGACAGATGTTGTTCGGCTTGGTCACGCTCGCAGTGCTTTTGGGCGGGTTTGGGTTATGGGCGGCAACCACAAACATCTCTGGCGCAATTGTGGCCTCAGGCCAGCTGGAGGTGCAGCAAAATCAGCAGGTGGTACAACATATCGATGGTGGCATAGTTGCGGAGCTCCTTGTCAAGGAAGGCGATCTTGTATCCCAAGATGATCTCTTGCTGCAGCTAGATGACACACAGCTACGCTCACGACTAACTATCATTGAAGGCCAGCTGTTCGAGTTAATGGCACGGCGTGGGCGCCTGGAAGCCGAACAAGAGGGGCTGAGCGTCGCGAGCTTTGACCCGTTGTTGCAAGAAGCGAGCGAACGCAACCCTGATATAGCCGCGCGCATGGCTGGACAAAGCCGGCTCTTGGCAGCCCGTCTGGCGTCAATGGAACAAGAAATCGCTCAGTTGGGGGAGCGTAAAGAACAGATCACCAGTCAGATAACCGGTATCATAGCGCAAGAGACGGCCTTGGGCCGTCAATTGGACTTGATCATCCAGGAACTGGAAGACCAGCAATCTCTTCTGGATAGAGGCCTGACTCAGGCATCACGTGTCTTGGCGCTACAGCGCGAGCAAGCGCGGCTACAAGGCCAATTAGGTGATCTCGAAGCCCGACGTGCTTCTGCGGCAGGCCAGATCGTCGAGATTGACCTCCAAATTACACGCATCAAGTCACGCCGGGTCGAGGATGCCACAACGCAATTGCGTGACCTGCAGTTTCGCGAGTTTGAATTAATCGAGGAACGCGCATCGCTGCTAGAACAACTCGACCGGCTCGACATACGGGCACCTGTTGCGGGTACTGTACATAATATGCAGGTGTTCGCGAGTAGTACCGTCATCCGCCCGGCCGAGCCAATTCTTTACATCATCCCACGTGATCGCCCGCTTGTGGTCAATGCGCGCATTGCCCCTATTCACATTGATGAAGTGTTTCCTGGCCAAGAAGCGGTGATGCATTTCACCACCTTCAGTCAGCGCACTACACCACAGCTAGAAGGGCATGTAACCCGGGTCTCGGGTGATAGCTTTATCGACGAGCGCACAGGGGCAAGCTATTTTCGGGCAGAACTACAGCTTGACGAAGGTCAGTTGGATAAGCTTCCTGAAGGTGCAGTCTTGCTGCCTGGTATGCCAGTGGACAGCTTTATCCGCACGACGGACCGCACTCCCTTAGAGTACCTGGTGAAACCTATGATGGATTATTTCAGCCGAGCGTTCCGGGAGAGCTGAAAAGAATTACATCAGAAGTTCTGGCGCGGTCCGCTCGAAAAACTCTGCCTCGTCTTCTGTCAGAATCTCGCGCCAACTACCGCTTTTGCCAGATGTATAGAATGAATTATCATCACGTTGGCCAGGTGCACGCCCACCACTCAAACGACGAAAATCACAAGCATCGATTGCCTGGGTAAGGATGTCAGGGTCTTCGTTCAATCCAAGATGAGCGCAGATCCGTTTGTACTGTGCGAAGTAAGCATCCGCCGAGGCTTTCAATTACCCACAAGTTTGGCTGCGTCGCGTCGCCCGTGCAGCTTCGAAGCCGATGACAATATCGGCGAGGCGAGAGAAGCCGC
>NZ_JAFMPR010000018.1 GCF_020667835.1 Roseibaca sp. Y0-43 | reverse complement strand
AAGCCGAGGAGAAATATAAGGAGGCCTTGAAGTCAGACAAAATTGCAGCTTGAAATACGAACTCAACAGTCTCCGGCGAAACCGGAGCGGTTCATAGCTCTCTTTTGGCCGAAATAGCCTTCGTGTGGATCTTGTCTGATCGTATTGTTTGGCCTACTGCCACAGCATGTCGCGCGTATTGTCTGCCACTTCCCCGATGCATGTTCAGATTCTGATGGGAACCTATAATGGCGAACGCTGGATAGGTGCCCAGCTTGACAGCTTGCTTTGTCAAACTCATCAAGACTGGTCGCTTTGGGTCAGCGATGACGGCTCTCAAGATAGCACACGTGAAATTCTTGCTGACTTTACTGCGCGCCACCCTGACCGTGTGGTGCGTTTCTTAGAGGGGCCACGGCAGGGGAGTGCCGCGAATTACCTGCATCTATTGTGCTACCCTGATCTGCAAGCTAGTTACGTGGCGTTAGCGGATCAGGATGATGTCTGGCTTCCAAACAAACTAGAGCGTGCCCTAGGCAAGTTGCAAGCGGCCGGGCCGGATCCTTGTGTTTGGGCAGCCCGCTACATGTTATGCGATGCGGATTTGACGCCTCTCAAGACATCAGGCGGACAGCGTCTTGGTCCATCTTTCTCCAATGCGTTGGTGCAAAATGTCCTTTCGGGCCATACTTTAACGCTGAACCCGGCCGCTGTAGCCTTGCTCCGCAGTGTGGGCAAAGTACCTGTGCCGCATCACGACTGGTGGATATACTTGGCTATTATGGCTGCCCAAGGCCAAGCGATCCTCGACAATGAAGTCGTACTGCTCTATCGCCAACATTCGACTAATACAGTGGGCGCGAGGCAGATGCGACATGCCCGGTTGAAACGCTTCATTGGACTGATGCGGGGTCAATTGGGAGAGTGGATCGACCAAAACCTTTCTGCACTGGTGGGTAGCAGCTTAGAACTACAGCCAGACGCAAAAGCTCTGTTGCAGGCCTGGCCAAAAGCTGGATCGCTGTCATGTAACTTGCGTAGAGCTCGTTTACTCTACAGATGTGGCGCGCATCGTCAGTCGCGTGCTGAAACGGCTTTGATCTATCTAGCCGCACTGGCTGGACGAATGTCATAAATGGTATGAAGCTTTTCTTCAGCTAGTATTGCCATGACCAACACTCGTCATCGAATTCAGGTTTTTCAGGTTCCTAGAAGGCTGAGCAGCTAGACCAATCGCATGCTGCCAGAGGTTGTCTGACAGACCTCGTCGTTGCCAAGAAAATTCAGGTTCAGCGGATTAGATATCCGCCATACCATCAGGTTATATTATCAATAAATTATGATATATTATCAACCAAGTGGGCTCCTTAATGCTTGTTTTGCTGCACAATACAGTCAAAATGCTGCTCATTTACAGGCCTACCGAAAAACAGCTCAGAAAGCCCAAAAAGCTTGATCAGCGCGCGGTGGGGCTTGGTGGATCCGGAGTGCGACGCGCATCGCGTCGGGCACCTTCGGCGGCCACCACCTTCCCCTTAAGCGCGATCAAGCCAAGCGCTTCGATCGCGGCCTCCAGTTCCGTACCCCAACAGGCCGGTACGCTGGCAAGTGTAATCCGCAGCCACGCCGCGTAGGCCGAGACCGCAATCCACGTCCGGCCACTTTCTCCCACATCACGAGTCCGGCGCAGGGCCTTGCCGTCAACCGCGATCACATCTCCGTCCTGAAGGAGCACCGCGACATCGGGCAGCACGCGCCCGAAGGCCGCTTCGAGCGCCATGGG
Organism: Roseibaca sp. Y0-43; assembly: GCF_020667835.1. Classification (GTDB taxonomy): domain Bacteria; phylum Pseudomonadota; class Alphaproteobacteria; order Rhodobacterales; family Rhodobacteraceae; genus Roseinatronobacter. The sequence continues at coordinate 22,128 of NZ_JAFMPR010000018.1, read as the reverse complement.
ATCCCCTGCCTTAACCATGGAAAGAACTACCTGGGCAACAGAGCCCGGATAGTACAAATAATACTAAACCTTTCTGTATTTTTCTCATTACCACTAACCGATGTTTCACGATTAGATGATCTAATGATCTGAGAGCATAGTGGCCATACCTACTCAATAAATAATGCTCTGTTATATAATATAGAAAGTGTGGACCTTAAGGTTAATTAATCCCCTTAAAAATAGTAATAATTATGCTCTTATACAAGAAATATACAAGCCAAGTGAACCATAATAGAAGACAAGGTAGAGGCCGAAGATGAAGAATGTACTTGTTCACCTCCCACTTCCGCATTTCAATTCGGATCAACTCGTAAGGAGCTTGATTTCCAACAAAGTAGTATATGAAAAAATAGGCCTAAGTACGCCAGATCCAATCATCTATCGAGAAAAATTCACCCGCCTATATGATGGATGGAGAATTTCAAATAATAAATGCGAATCAATATCAGAAATTAGAAATATTTTTGAAAATATTTCTACAGACATTTTTATATCGCTACCAAAAATACCGTCAAGGCCTGAGCATATTGTGGATGCATGCGGTCTTCTTCCCAATCTTGAGATAAGCATAGACATGCTTAAGAATATCTTCAACAAGCACAGAATAAATATTCTAATTGGAATAGTGAATCCTTCAAGCCTTATAGGAGCTCTTGTTCAAACCAAGGTCATAAGTGACGATGCGCCCACTTCAACCTTCGCAACATCTCAGAATTATTGGTATGATTCAATAGGTGGTTGTGCAGATGAAAATCCTGATATTAGTTTTATTGCTTGGCGACATGAAGACGCACACATCATATGGCCAACTATCTTACGTTTGGTTGGCTCTGTTCCAAACAAGATTCCAGCTCCGGGATGCCTAGATATGCTAGCGAATTATATTGACCGGAATAGGGTTAAAAGTCTTGAGGTTGCAATTAAATCTTCTTGGCCACAATCAGATGCATTTATCCAAAAAATGATTAAAGAATGTATTTCATTTGATACTGGCTGTAATTCCGTTGGAAGGAAAATAAAAGTTAATGGTTGGACAAGCCAAATTTTTGATAAATTTGAAGAAGTATATGCGGAAGATTGCCGATTACTTGCAGGCGATGACAGTATTGCCTTCATACAACCTGAGACAGAAATCAAATGTCAACATGCACAAATTCACCGCTCAACACTGAAATATTCATGACGTAACATGAAGGTGAGATATGTCAGATCCTGAAGAGCAAAATGTTGCTTCTAATACTAACTCGAGCGGGACCACTGACATCCCCGCCTCAATCGGTGATGTTCCGCCGCAAGCCGATGAGAGTTATGATTCAACTCGTGACGACGCAGATGTTGCGAACTTGGTTGAGCGGGATCCTGATGATGTGAATGATAGTATTGGTCCTCAAGGCGACGATTCGGTCTCCACGTATGAAGACAGTGCAGAAATTGATCCCAATCTAGACGAAATAGATCTGCTATCTGCTGATATGTGGTTCCTAGACTGCGGCTGTACTGTCGACGACGTATGCTTAACTGAAGCGCATGACGCCATTGATGACAATGACGAAGAACAAAGTGAAGAGGAGCCTCATGAACCCGAAGATGAGGCAGATTCCGAAGATGACGGTATCAACGAAAATGACACCCCAGATGGTACAAACAATTTTCTACGGGTAGTGGCGTTAGATTTCGCAGATGAGGAAGACCTTGAAGATACGTCAAACAGTGCGGCCCAAGACCGTTCTGATGACGAGGATAGCACTTGTTTTGTGGCAACAGCCGCATTTCGAGACACATGCCACCCTGATGTCGTATTCTTAAGACGCTTCAGAGATGATTTCTTGGTGACAACGAAGGCAGGCCGTCGATTCATCAGGCTGTACTGGGTTCTTGGCCCTAAGCTTGCAAGACCTGTAAAAAAGATAGATTTTCTTGCCTATATATTTCGGAAGCTTATTTCCGCGATCACGGCCTTTATCCGGGTATTTTGGAATCCTGGAACCTAAATTGTATTTTATATACATGTATTAACGGCCATATAAGCCATGCTATTTATGGCTACCTGACCGTTGATACAGAACTTTGATTCGTAACAGCGAGATGTTATTCACTCATCGTCCAATATTCCAGATATAATTTATATTCATTCAATAATACGCCAGTAATTAAATATATTTAATCTCTCCGGAGAAGGAAAGGTATGCTGCGGAAATGCTACTTGGATACTTTTTAGCGCCACATGAAATTAAGTGATTTACAAGAAGCAAAGGATCATGCTCAACATGAAACTTCAAAATTTCTGGGAACTCTGACGAATCCAAATATCCCATGGGAAGACTAGGAACAATTGATCTATGTTTTACATCCTGCTCAATACACCACTCAATATTATGCCTAGGATCATTTTCAATCAGTTTATATATTGAATTGACTCGACTCGAATCACCTTCAATAATTTGCAAATAACGCCATTCCGACCAGCCCAGCAAACCAGAACAAGCATTAGAAGCGTTGCGGACCTCTGATGCTTTAATGATCGAAGCTATTACTTCACTTGGCGGCGCACACGCTATGCTAGAATAAGAAACTCTTACTGATGCCATAGATCGTCACACTCAATTACAGAAGCGGCTCTTGCTTAACAAAATAAATGAAACTTGCAACAGAAAATTCGCTGGAGCTGATATGTTGGATTCAGCAGGCAGGTTCACCGGAAGCATTATACAGGCTGGAGACTTTGTTGATGCGACCATCCTGCTTTGTGGATCGTTGTAGATCCACCTGGACACACAGATGCTGTCGGACAGTCACGTCAACAAGCCCATGCTGGGTCAGGACAGAACACCACAATTGCGCACCAGCCATGAGACAACCCTCAGAAGCTAGGCTCCTGAGGGGTCGAGGCATCTATATGAATGTCCAAAGACAATTCATGCATGTTTCTTCAGTAAGTTGATAAGTTTATCTGCTCAAATACAGTGTCACAGATAGAGGTTAATTTTGTCTTACTTTTTGGCTGCCGAAGCTGAGCACATGTTCACGAAATCGGCGGCAGGCCAGTTTGCCATGTATACGCCAAAGCGGCTCAAGCATGGCAAATCAACTTTGATGAAGAAACGCCTCATTGTTTTCGCCCTTTATTTAACCTTCAGCTTGAAAAGCCTGATAAGAATACGAATGAGGCCTTTCGAGAGCTCTTGGAGGATCGTACTTTTTCTTACTGGGATGGCAAGGACAGGCCCGACGCGCCAGTAGAAGTCGATGAATGCTCGTCCCCAAATGCGCTCGACCAGCCATTCGTCTCGGAAACGCCTTAGATAAACTACTTCCGGATGCCATGGGTCTTGATAAGCGGCAGTTGCTACGAAACATGAACTACTGCCTGACTGAGCTTCTCCATCTCGTTCGGTCTCTTCGGCTTCCTCTTCATCTTCTTCGTCATCTGACATCGATGGTACGGTTGGAGCCAGCCAAAGATCTTCAATAGGATCGCCCCCAGGCTCTGGATCAGGCTCAGATCCGTCCTCAAGACTTCTTGCGTAAAAATACCCTCCGGGCTCACCGCTATCAAAAGCTGATGCCCCATATTGAAGACCCTCAATTTCAAGGGCGGGTGGAGATGCGTCGCCATAGAACCCGTTCTCTACCAGAATCTGCTGTGCTAACTCATCCTCTGGATCCGTTGATATGACGAGCAAGGGGTCATTTTCAGAAGCACGGATCTCAGCAGCCGCTTGAAAGTCTGCGAGAGAGACCCCTTGCAATTCTATCGAGGCCTCTTGTCCATAGTTCACGATAACGTTTCCATCATCGCTTTCTAGGATCTCAACCGATAGGGGATCGATTTCATGCTGGATCGAAATCTTATCGAGACCAACCTTAAAGTCTGTAATCAGTGTGTGCCCAGAATCGAATGCAAAGTGGAACCGGTTGACATCAGAATCTCCCCCTCCACCAGTCAAAGTATCGTCGCCGAGACCTGCGACGATTACATCGGAGCCCCATCCTCCATTGATAAGGTCATCGCCACGTCCACCTACTAAGAGATCATCGCCCCCGCGACCTAGAATCGTATCATCTCCATCGCCACCCCAAATAACATCGCTTCCCGTACCACCATCTAGACTATCGTTATCAATACCACCCGCAATTAGATCATCTCCATCACCACCGTAAACGGTATCATTGCCAGTATTCGCATCTATGATATCCGAATTGTTGCTACCATTAATAACTTGCTCACCGCGGGAACTATCCGCGTCTTTATTCGTCTTTCCTGCAAATACATGGGCGGGCTCATCAGAAGATGAATCAATATTTACCTCTGAGCCAGGCGGCGTCCATACAAGTTCAATTTGCCCATTGAAACCTTTGAGAAAATCCTCTGGAACATAGTTAGTTGGATTAAAATACTGCACTGCCTCCGCAGCTCTCAATTCGTCAAGTGCGCTTGGCAGAAGAAAGTGCCGTTCCTCACCAACTAGATCTGAGATGCCATTTTGTAGATCGCGTGCACCGTCCAGCGCATAGAAGACATTATCACCAATTGCTAAGAAAAACTGCTCCCCCAAATTTTCGGATTCATATTCTGGATGAGATATTGATATGACACGAACATAAGCCTCTTCGCCATTTTCAAGCTGAATTGTGCGCGGAAGATCCTCAAGGTCTATTATTTCTTCACCAATTTTAATTTTATCAATTGACGGATCAAAATCATCTAGGCGGCCGACTATCGGCGCGTCAGCCTGCGAAACATTTTGAAAAATAAAGGTGTCAGATCCATGCCCGCCATAGGCATGATGCCCTTGCATCCCAACAGCATCTGCTGACTTTTTGACATCCAAGATAAATGTATCGTCACCGCGAGCTCCATACATGTGAATTTGCCCGCTCGTCGGTACAGAAGCCTCTAGCGTGTCATTTCCATTAAAGCCGACTAACGAGGTGCCTGAGTGATCTATCGGCCCTGGCTCACGATGATGAATGATGTGATCATCTTGATTTGTGCCAAGAAGTGCTCCTCGCGTAGCATTATCTTCTACTATATTTGGCTCCAAATTACGGCCCTGGGGACCATAATCTGGACGATTAAACATCGATTCATCGTTAAAGGGTAGATCTTCAGACACATGTGAGTGATCTGGCGTGCCCATATACTGATCCGCCGTTTTTTGCGGCATTTCATTTGATTGAGGACCACGCGCTGCATGGCCTATCGATAGCTTATATCTGAGAATCGTCATCATCTTCACCCCACCACGAGCAATGAAGCGACGATACAAGCACGGTATTAAGTGCTGCCTAATATGAAAGGTTTACGCTGAACCATTATAATATAATTTTATTTTGATTTTTCTTCTGATTTATCTTAAATATTTCAGATAATTTTATTACATTAAATCATTGTCAGATTTTACAGATCCACTGGACTCTGATGGTGTGACCGCCCCCCGACAGCATCAGTGTGCCTAGGTTGGTCTACGTAAAGGACGCCCTTGCTGGCATCACCACGGTAGGCCGCCAGACGAAGAAAATCATTTCGGCGGTGCGACACCTCGGGCCATATTACATTCCGCAAAGGAGCCTACTCTGGCGCCAACCTGCTAAAACCACTGTCCGTGTTGAAAAATGTTGAAATCTCTTCCTATCGGAGCTTGAGCCAAATTTTGGTTTAAAGACTTTGTCTAGACAACCGCTCTGACCCGGCCAAAGCGATAGCTCTTTAAGAACTTCGTAGGCGCGCGGCCAACCCTGCATCACCCAATTGCTCTAGATCTGGCAGGGTCACTCCTTCCAGGTCATCTGGTTTCAGCCGATAGCGGATTACGTTGCCTTCATGTAGCCCCGCGATCTGCTCACGAACGTAAGCGACAGCATCCGCTCGATCAGCATCGGGCACGCCAGCAGCCAAAGCCATCTCATCAACCGCATCGTTTCGGAACTCCTTGAATTCGAGAACGCATCGCCGGACCGCGGCGCGAACGAATTCCCGATAGGCAAGCGCAGCCTTTTTCGGGCTCGTAACCTCAGCGCGAAGAATTCGGTACTTTTCCGCGGACGCTAGGTACGCGTCCATGTAGACCTCGCGCAGCAGCGCGACATTGTTCAATTCATAGATCCCGATGAGCCCGTCGATATAGTCGCTGTCGTCCATCGTCGTGAACGACATCGGCGCAAGGCCTGACTTCAGAAGTGGAATGTTCGAGGCCACGCGCGAGGTTCGCTTGTTGACGTCGGCAAAGGCCTGGAGGTGCGGAATGTGCACCAGGAGGAAAAAGGACTGCTCGAACGGATCGGTGATCTGCGCAGCCTTGTGCAGCAGGATGTCGAACTCCTCTGCGATCGTGACCGCATCGTCGAGCGGTCGATAGCTCGAGTGCGAGATGCCGACCGGCATCGCTCGCAATCGGCCCGACATCGCAGGGTCCACCAGAAGACCATCCGAGAGCAGCGCATGAATCGCGAACAGATCAGGTCGCCGAAGCCCGATCTCATCGAGATTGTCGACCACATACTGGATGGCTTCCTTATGGTTGAGGATCATCAGAGCTTCTTTTCGATCCTTTCCCGCTGCTTCTTCGCCAAACCTGATCAATCGCTCGGTCTGCAAAATATCGTAGGTGTTCCCCTCCATTCTGGACGACGCCCAGCTGAGATCGACCAGAAGCTGTTCAAGGATCCGGCGCGCGTATGTTCCGGCCGGAATTACGCCTCCCTGCGGACGGCCAGCCTCCAACAGTCTTTCGCGGTCAGGTGCAGACAGATACCAAGTCTTTCCTGGAACGTATGCATCGAGAAACTCCGGTCGATAGGGCACAGGTGCTCGCCTGTTGTACGGCGTCGACAAATACGCCCGGACGACCGCGCCCCCGGCGACCCGGTATCCCGTGGCCCTACCCTTGCCAGATACCTCGAGGCGGCCTTCTTCAACCATGCGCTTCAAGAGGCGCCATACAGTGGTTTCGCTCACATCCCTTGCAACGCCCTTCCGGATGGCATCGCGTCCGGCACCCGGGTTCTCGCCAACAAAGTCGAGAATATCTTGATCCGACAAGGCCATGAAACGATATCCCGCAAGTGTGAAACGATTAGGATATTGATACACATGCTTTTTTCCTCGACGCAAGTTTTCGTTTCACAGATTTTGCAACGATTCAGGCGTCAGGACGCAAAAGCCAACTTCATCAGAAAGATGAGACGATTATCACCTTGAAATTGTGAGTGTTTCTGGATCTCCGCACGAAGCGTTGCACTGCTCATGAAACGATAAGCAGGACGACCGAGATTGCGTCAGGCATCGGCAACGGAGACCGGCAACGCGTTACCCGAAATCGACTTGTGAAGCTTCCGCGACAACCCCAGCATCCTCCAACTGCTCCCGATCGGGAAGATCGAGAAGGCTCTTCAATCCGAAGGCAACCAGGAACTGCTCTGTGGTGACGAAGGTATAGGGGGCCCCTCGTCGGGGCGACCGCGGCCCGGTCCCGATAAGCTCGCGCGTATGCAGTCGGCCGATCAGGTCGCGGCTGATTTCCTTGCCGAAGATGTCCTTGAGTCCGTCGCGCGTGATCGGCTGGTGATAGGCGATGGCCGCGAGCACCGCGACATCGAATTCGCTCAGATCGAGTAGCTGATCCCTGACATCCGCCGCTGCGCGGATCGCAGGGGCGTAGATAGCCCGCGTCCGGAACATCCAGCCGCCGGCGACATGGGCAATCTCGAAGGCCCGCCCCTCCAGATCGGCGGCGAGGTCCTCGACGAGAAGATTAATCGAAACCCCCTGTCCCACCACCCGCGCCAGGTCGTCTCGCGGCACAGGGGAGGCGGAGGCGAAGAGGACTGCCTCGATCCGGCGCATCCATTCCCGCCAGCGTAGCTCCGGCGGCAGGTCGGGTAGCTCGCGGTCCAGGTCTGGTTCAGAGCGATCCTTCGCCATCCCTATACCCCGTAGAGCCGGAAAGTATCGCGCCCGGTCAGCTCGCGCACCGCGCCGAGGTCGACCAACCGGTGACAGAGCCGCCGCGCGGCGCGATCCGGCAAAGGCAAGGCCGAAGACGCGACCGCATCGCGGGTCAGAAACATCTCGACCGCCTTCTCGGCCCCCTTCGCCCGAAGCTTCGGCGCAACGGCTTTCAAATGCGCCGCCCGCCGCGTGAGGTCGGCGGCGAGACGCACGGCCTCGACTGCCGATGAGACCAGCGCACGATGGCAGGCGAGCCTCAAGTCATCGCCTTGCTTGCGCAGGTCAGCGCGTTTCAGACCAGCCGCCAGCAGCGGCACGACATGATCCCAACCGAAGGCTTGCGCGAGGGCTGCATCTGCAAGGATCAGGGCCGCTACGTCCGCACGTGGCGCTTCCGTCAGCACCGCCTCCAGCACCATCGCCGCTCGGCCAACGGGCGCCCCCTGCCCCGCATCTAGCCACGTCGCGATCTGGCCCGGCGCGAGGGTCGGCAAAGCTCGGCCCAGAGCCTTGATCGACAGCGGCCGTTCCACAGAGCGACGCAAGGCCAGGCAGGTTTCGCCCGCTGGTCCGGGAAGATCGCCGGGCCGCAACAGGTGCACCGCATCGCGCAGCTCCCCTGCCCGCTCCGACCGCCCAGAGAACGCGACGCAAGCCTCTGCCGCGCGCAGCGCGCGCCGGTCCCGCAACAAGGCTTGGGGCACCTCCACGCGTCCTAGCACAACATGCAGGTGGTTCAGTGCCGCGCCCGACAAAAACGCAACATCTTCAAAGGTTTCAGCGCGTGCAGAGGTGACCCAGGTGGGCATCCGGGGGAACGTGTCGAGATAGCTGGTGTGATCCGGCCGGGCAAATGTCATGCCCAAAGCCTACACTTGCACGGCGCTTTATTCCAGAAAATAGCAGCTTAACCGCCTCACCTTGCGCCTTTCTTATATGTCCAATAAGTTTGCATTATCGGACATTAAGGAATGTGCTCTGCAGCATGTCAGAAAACACTGAGAAATCGAGCTCGGACGTGCCAATCGGGCCTTCGTCCAACGAGGACAACGAGAGAGATCGTCCTGACGGCGAGGCGTTGCGCCTGCCGTCCTTTGTGGCTGGCTCCGGCACGCTCGACCGGCTGGTCGACACCGCCCGGGACTATGCGCGCGCGGCGGCGTCTGACAACACGCTAAAGGCCTACGCGAAGGACTGGGCGCATTTTGCGCGCTGGTGCCGGATGAAAGGCGCGGAGCCATTGCCTCCGTCACCGCAAATGATTGGGCTTTATCTCGCCGATCTGGCATCCGGTGCGGGCTCTTCCCCTGCCCTTTCGGTCTCGACAATCGAGCGGCGCCTGTCGGGTCTTGCCTGGAACTACGCACAACGCGGCTTCACTTTGGATCGCAAGGACCGCCACATCGCGACGCTGCTGGCGGGGATCAAGCGCAGACATGCTCGCCCGCCGGTGCAGAAGGCAGCAATCCTCGCCGAGGACATTCGCGCCATGGTGGCCGCCTTGCCCTTTGACCTGCGCGGGCTGCGCGACCGCGCAATCTTGCTGTTGGGATACGCGGGCGGTCTGCGACGGTCCGAAATCGTCAGCCTCGATATGCATAAGGACGACACGGATGACGGTGGCGGATGGATCGAGATCATGGAAAAGGGCGCCCTCCTGACCCTCAATGCCAAGACCGGCTGGCGCGAGGTCGAGATCGGCCGCGGGTCCAGCAATCAGACCTGCCCTGTCCATGCGCTCGAACACTGGCTGCACTTTGCCAAGATCGATTGCGGCCCGGTCTTCGTCGGCACGTCACGCGATGGCAAACGCGCGCGCAACACGCGGCTCAACGACAAGCATATCGCCCGACTGATCAAGACCTGCGTTCTGAAGGCGGGCCTGCGCCCAGACCTGCCCGATGCAGAACGCGTCAAGCTCTATTCCGGCCACAGCTTGCGCGCAGGCCTCGCCAGCAGTGCCGAGGTGGATGAACGCCATGTCCAGAAACACCTTGGCCATGCCAGCGCCGAGATGACCCGGCGCTACCAACGCCGCCGCGACAGGTTCCGCGTAAACTTAACAAAGGCGGCAGGGTTGTAAGACCCCTGCCCTGCTGGCTGCCTGAATTCAGCTCTTTATGACTCCGGAAAACTTTCCATATGATGCGTGATGATTGATGCGTGGAGCAGCGCCTATGAGAACAACTCTTTCTATTGATGACGATGTCCTGCTAGCAGCCAAGGCGATCGCGGGGCAACAAGGACGCAGTTTGGGTGAGGTAGTATCCGAACTTGCTCGGCGCTCGCTGAAACTGGGCCTCTAGTGTTCTACACCTGACACAGGATTCCGATCCGCGGCTTGATGTGCCACATTCGTGGCATGAGACGTTCCGACATCTGCCTTTACCTTGACCCACTGGACGGGCAGCACCTAACAAGGTCCATCCTGCACGGCGCGAACGACGGGCTGCGCGAGAGGTGATGCGCGATACACGTGCCGCTTGGCACGATACATTTGACATGGGACGGGAAATTGCGCCTGCAGTGCGTATTCTACATTGAGCACAAACGCTTGATGCCTTCTCCCCCTTGTCTGCACTGACTGATGCAGGCAGCCGCTGTCGGCGAAGATGCTGCTGGAACGGGCCGAGAGACTGGGGTTACTTGACTGATGATAACAACCTTGCAAATCTTCCATCGTATGGAGTAATTGCAAGGTATGTACCAACGTCGTACCACACGGACAGTTCAATCCGCGCTCGACGCTCAGGCGGCTGTTGTCCTCTTGGGGCCTCGGCAGGTTGGCAAGACCACACTGGCGCTTGAGATAGCCGAGCAACGCCCATCTGTGTACCTCGATCTGGAACGCGACGCTGATCGACGGGTCCTGACAGAGCCCGATCTGTATCTTGACGAACAGGTCGGCAAACTCGTCATCCTTGATGAGGTCCAGCAGATGCCGGACCTGTTCAAGGCCCTCCGCGGACAGATCGACATGCGACGGCGCAAGGGGGCCCGCACAGGGCAGTTCCTCCTGCTTGGGTCTGCATCGAATGTGCTGCTGCATCAATCAGCCGAGTCCCTTGCCGGGCGCGTTCGCTATATCGAGATGCCACCTCTCCTTCTAGACGAAGTGGGCCCGGACAGGTTGAACGACCTGTGGCTGAGAGGCGGTTTCCCGGACAGCTTCCAGGCGGACAACGACCGGGACAGCCTGACTTGGCGCGAGGATTTCCTGCGCACCTACCTCGAGCGCGATATCCCTGCCCTTGGGCCGCGCATCCCGGCCGCCACGCTGCGCCGCTTCTGGACGATGCTGGCGCATGCGCAGGGTGGACTGCTGAATGCAGCCGCACTGGCCGGGGGTCTGGGTGTCTCGGGTCAGACGGTAGGGCGGTACCTTGATCTGCTCGTCGACCTCATGCTGGTGCGGCGCCTGCAGCCTTGGCACGAGAATGCCGGCAAGCGCCTTGTGAAGTCGCCAAAGGTCTTTGTTCGGGACAGCGGCCTTGCCCATGCCTTGCTAGGTCTTGGTTCGATAGAAAGCCTGCTGGGGCACCCGGTGGTCGGTGCAAGCTGGGAAGGGTTTTGCATCGAAACGCTGATCGCCGCAGCGCCAACGGGGACCGAATCCTTCTTCTATCGGACTGCAGCCGGAGCTGAGCTAGACCTTGTTCTGCGGCTTCCTGGGGATGCGATCTGGGCCATCGAGATCAAGCGCACCACTGCACCCAAGGTGTCGCGAGGTTTCCACCTGTCGGTCGAAGACATCAAGGCCGACCGGAAGATCTTGGTCTATGCCGGTGAACGGGAGGTGCCGGCAGGTGACGGGCTCAGAGCAATGCCTTTGGCTGCCGCCGTGGAGCAGTTGCGCAATCTATAGCGCTCTCAACGTACATCAAAGACATGTCACGGCGCTGCGCCGCGTCTAACTTAGCCGAGGGCAAACAGAGCTGCTCCCCATCTGTTGGACAGTTTCTGGCGAATTGCATCTCGCGCGATGCGGACTGCGCAAAACGGGGTCCAAAAGACGCGATGCGTCGCACAGAAGACACTGCGCGCGTGGCATTTGTCAAAGGACGCCAAATCGGCCCATGGGCCACATGTGGCCACCTCCGCCTGTGCCGGGAGAAAGCTGGCTTGTACGAACTTGGCAAGAAATAGGAACGTATACTTCACACGGTTTGCACAGGCAGACACGTTCAAACGCTACCATTACAACAGCCATAGCCAGCTGCGCGCGCACCTCGCCGACTTCATTGCAGCTTATAATTTCACCCGCAGACTCAAGACCCTGAACGGCCTCACACCCTACGAATACACCTGCAAGGTCTAGACTTCAGAGCCAGACAGATTCGTCGTCAACCCGATCCACCAGATGCCGGGACTGAACACCTAGCGATAGAGCAACTCGCGATGATATCGACGTAACAGCAAAAGACCTGTGACCATGGGGATCAACGTACAGAACATGACGAAAACCACTGATGTATACTCAGGCCGGTACATCGGGTAGAAACCCTCGCGCATTATCCCAGTTAGGTGAAGCACTGGGTTATACCATAGAACAGTCTGCGCGAAGGACGGCAAATCGTCATAGAGAAAGATGACGCCTGACACCAGAAAAAGAGGGCGTGTCAGAATCGACCATATCTGTTGCCAGGCAGTAAAACGTATGAACAGAAAAGCGTTGAGACACCCTACACCCAGCCCCAGAAACGCCGCCAGCCCCATAGCTGTAAAGATGTGTAGCCAGCTCAGTAGCGTATCGATATCCTCATAGAGGATGACCCCGCCGATGATCAGAAAAGTCACCGTGAAAACGACAAGCGCATTGAGCAAAAAGCGCGCGGCGATCGCATCAACCCAAGATACACGCGGGTAGCGCAACAATGGCTTCGAAAACGTCAAAGCATGGCCAACCTGGCCTCCCAATGTGGTGAAGGTTTGCAAGACCAGAAATCCGGTTGCCTTGAACAAAAAGAAGCTGGTGCCGAGGGCAGGTGACCTTGCGAACACGGACCAAGCGAAGCCCAAGACAACGATCATGCCCAAAGGTTCGATAATTGCCCAGATATAGCCACCTGGGGTTCGGCCATAGCGCGTTGACATCTCTCGCAGAACCAATGCTGCGACTGACCGCAGAGCCGACGTTATCGGGGATGTCGGGCGACGAGTACTAAAACTATCCGATGGCATACAGATGCCCCTCAACCCTGACAGATGATAGCAAATGATAACTTGGGTTTCAGCCAAGTCCTTGGTAACTGGAAATCGTGGCACATTCCACTATCGGATGGCACAAAGATCGAAGGCAAAACAGTCCATGGTTGATAAGGTGGAGCCCAGCCCTGACAAAAGAGAAAAACAAAGCGATAGAATGGCGTTAGAGGCTACGAACATACGGCCCCCAGCTCGTTCTGTTCGCTGGAAGCTACGGCATAATGGGTTGCTTCTAAGCACTCTCGTTGTCATCGGGCTACCGGTGCTGCTCGTGACGATCTATCTGACATTTTTTGCAAAAGATCAGTATGCCTCAACAGTCGGCTTCACCGTAAGACAAGCCGAAACCAGCGGTGCAAGCGAGTTAATGGGCGGACTAACCTCTATCCTAGGAGCCGGCGCTCAAAATCATTCAGACTTGTTGTTCGAATTTGTGCAAAGTCAGGAAATGGTTCAGCTCGTATCAGAAGACTTTGATCTGATAGGGCATTACAGTCAAAACTGGCCATATGATCCTATCTATTCGATTTGGCCAAGTGCAACGATTGAGGATCAAACTTGGTTCTGGAACCGCATGGTGCGAGTAACTTATGATAAAGCGTCCGGCATGATGGTGCTGCAAGTGCGTGCACATGACCCAGAAATAGCTCGCGAACTTGCGACACTCATCATTCGCCAGAGCGAGGAAATGATCAACAGGCTGAATAGCGAGGCACGCGCCGATGCCACGCGAAACGCCGAGGCGGACCTAGAGACTGCCCTTGAGAGATTGCGTGCGGCTCGCGAAGCGCTCGTCAAGCTCAGGGTCCAGACCCAGATCGTCGACCCCGAGGCAGATATTGAAGCGCAAATGGGGGTGCTTATGAATTTCCAGCAACAGCTGGCCGAAGCACTTGTCGAGTATGATATTCTCTCACAAACATCTGAGCTAACTGATCCACGTCTGCGTCAGCTAGAGCTTCGCATCGAAGTGATACGTGAGCGCATCCGTGACGAGCGGCTGAACGGTGTCGAACGGAATGTGACCACTGATGGGACGGATTACCCAAACCTGATCGCTCAGTTCGAAAGACTTGAGGTAGACCAAGCTTTCGCTGAAATTGCTTATCAAGCAGCTCTAACAGCTTTAGATGTCGCTCGTTCAAATGCGGCACGACAAAGCCTTTTCTTGGCCAATTTCATTCGGCCAACTCTGGCACAACGCGCGGAATACCCACAAACCATTCAAGTCATAGGCCTGACTTTCTTCTTTGGCCTGATGTTTTGGGCCGTACTTGCTCTGGTCTATTATAGCCTGCGTGATCGTGGGTGATACGTTATTGCTTCCGGAGGGCGGTTGATCGAATTTCGCAACATATCCAAGGGTTTCTGGGTAAGGGGAGCTTACAAACCCGTAATCCGCAATCTCAACCTTACCCTACCGAGCGGCCGCTCCTTGGCACTTCTAGGCCGAAATGGGGCCGGCAAATCCACGTTGTTGAATATTGTTTCTGGCACAATGCGGCCAGATACGGGAGAAGTCCTCTCCGATGGTAGCGTGTCTTTCACAGTAGGTTATGCAGGTAGTTTCCATCCTGAAATGACAGGCGCCCAAAATACGCGCTTCCTGGCAAGAGTGTATGGCGTCGATACAGACGAGCTATGCGATTTTGTCGAGGATTTTGCTGAAATTGGACAGCACTTCCACATGCCAGTGCGCACCTATTCTTCAGGCATGAAGTCACGTTTGGCTTTTGGGGTGTCGATGGGGATCAAGTTCGACACTTATTTGATCGACGAGGCCACAGCCACGGGCGATGCACGCTTCCGCCGAAAGAGCAAAGATGTCTTTCGAGCACGCATGGGTGAAGCTAGTGCCGTGATGGTGAGCCACAGCATGGCTGATATTCGCGCCTTCTGCGATGCAGGACTAATACTACATGATGGCCGTATCGAGGTTTTTGACGACGTCGAACAGGCGATCAAGCGGCACCAAGAGCTGGTGGCTTGATGGGACCACCAACCTCGTTATCGTGAAAGGGCGAAGAAACCTGCTCTGAAAGCTTCGGGCTTGGGGTGCATATCAAGAATTGATCACAGCAAGTACTTCTGCAGCTAGCTGTTCTGGAGAATTATTGCGCGAACTCCAAGGCAGCAGCACGCCGTTGGCCGCTGAACGAACCGCATCGCCTTGGGCACCCAAATCAAACGCCATAGTCGGCAGCCCAGTGGCTAGGCACTCATGAACGGTGTAGGAAAACGTCTCCGGCCAGACCGATGGAATAAGCCAGTGCGAGACACTATAGCGCGCCGCCAAAGCAGGGATATCCTCTATGGTATAAGGGCCGTGTATTGGAACGTGCGTCCCCAAATCGAAGCCTGGCGCTATACGTCCAATCACCACTAACTCGATATCTTCAGAGCCCCGCACCAGACGAGCGAGGGCTTCTACAACAGCAGCCCCTTTTTGGGGCCCAATCGCCCCTAATACACCAATAACCCGAGTGCTCGCTTTAGGATTGGGCAAAGCCGATATGGGCTGCAACAAGTCATGCGGCGTCAAGGCAATCTTATCTTGCCCCACAGGAAATGCTTCGGAAACGATCTCCGCACTAGAATTGGAAAAGACAACTAACCGGTCCGCAACATCGACCACACGGGCCCAAGCGCTGCGCCAATCCTTCAGTGTTGTAACAGCCCCATCAGAGGCTTTCCAAACATGGGCAGGGTCCAGCCTGCCCACCGAAGGCACACCACGATACACGCCATCACTATCCAACAGTGTATAGGACGGACTGATGGGCAAATAATCGTGGAACAGAATGTCGAGCGGCGCACCCTCTGCCAATCGCACGAGGGTGTCAGGCAGCGTCACCAATTCTGGATCTCCAGCAGCACAGGAATAAATGATGCGCCGCCGTTTGACGTTTTGCAGCATCGCAACTACGGGGGCCATGTCTTCAGCATTGAGAACAAGCTGTCCGGCAGGACTATCGAACTCAATGCGCACCCGGAATGCCCCACCAAGACGGAGCACGACAGAAACAGGTGTCTCCGCGAGCTGCGCCTGAAGATAGTGCTCTGCCCCACCGCCTAAAGAATGCGCGATGAATACAGGAATTTCAGAGATATCTGGGAGGCTATCTGCCCACGCTAATGCGGCCAGCAAACGCGCTGTACTTAGAGGATCGGTACGAATAAAATCCTGTACCAACTGATCGTAACCAGGGTACCGATCAGCTATAATAGCATTATTCTTTTGGACTAAAGTTTGCTTTTCTGGGCCAAAGCTCGCCCCTCCACGATGCTCTACAAATAGATTGGGCGCAGCGACGTGTCTGCCTCCCAAGGCTACAGCGCGGCGGCACCAATCGACTTCTTCGCCATACCCGCGACCGAAGCATAAATCAAAAGATCCTACCTCTTCTACCCAAGCGCGCGCTAACGCCATACAGAAGCCCACACCAGTGGGCGCACTTACCAAAGGCGCATCCAATGCTATTCCATGGCGCAACACACTATCAACATGATCACCCTGAGCCTGTCTGAGAGTCGTAGGACGGCATATTGCTGGTGCACCGAAGATCTCAGCATCATTCGATAGCGGAGTGACGCTGGCTACATCCGATAGCCGCAAGGGTGCCACCAGACGCTTCGCCCAGTCAGATGGAAGCATAGCGTCACTGTTTAACAGGACAATTGGTCCGGTTTCGCGCAGGTTCAGGGTATGTTCAAAGCCGCGATTGATGGACGCTATAAACCCTAAATTGGTATCATTCTCTAACAGCGTGACCTGCAATTGAGCATCGCCAGTGTCTTCTGGTTTCTCAGCGCAACGCTTCGCATGCTGTGCTGTCCAATCGCGTAGCCATGGACGGACAAGTGGGTCAGGAGAACAATCCTCAATTATGATCAAGTGGCAGGGCAAATTGGTATGGCGCTTTAACCGATCCAACACTTCAGGTAACAAACTGAACGCGTTATAAACTGGTAGAAGCACCGTTATGTGAGCGAGCTCGGGAGGCAACTGATGCTGTGAAGTGCCTTCTGCAAGCTTGGCCAAATATTCCGGCCGGAGCAGAGCATCAACGACATGTGGACCAAGCTGTAGGACTCGCTTTATTCGGCGACGAAGATCAGGATCTCGGCGAAGCAACCCCAGAACAATCATTGGTAATGCTGGGAACAGCGCGCCCCAGAACTTCCAATTTAGCTTCCGCTCTGCACGGGTTTTAGCAGAATCCAAATCAAGGTCATGATTGATTTGAACAAGAGCACCGTCCTGTTCCAATGCAATCAGAACAGGACCATAAGCGAAGGGAAGGCTCACCTGAAAGCCGATATTTCTGCGACAACCTAGGGCCTGTGCGACGTCTGCTCGGTCTTCCATAGGACGCCGTTCTACTTGCACATCACCCGCGCTTACACGCAACCGAGACGCATACGTCCATCCTCGCAGGTATAAGCGTCCATCTTTTAAGCGTACTTCCTCGACGTGCCCCAACGATTGGCCAGAGTCATCCGCCAGTTTACAACCAGGTAAGGTCACTTCCAGATGTGCATACCGGTAATAGGCTCCGACCCATTTAAACCGCACCCAAAGAGAACGGATGGATTGGAACATCCTACGCATAATGGAACGATCCTCTTGGTCTGCCCGCTTTTTCTGGTTCACTGCGCTAGCAGAGCTTGTTCTCCAAGCATGTGCCATCATTCAGCGGCGCGAGCAATGGCCGCAGCCACCAGTGCACATTGCGTCTTGTCGAAGAGCTGCGAGTCTTACTGACGAGGTCAAGCTTTGTGTCGTAGCCACGCAATCAACTGCTCGCGCAATTGTTTATCTACATTACTACCTGATAGCGTCAGTGTCATCTCACCAAGGTCGCCTTCCGTATCGAGATTTATCCCGGCACGAATTTCCTCTCGTTGCCTTGCGGGCTTCACACTGGTTTTCGATTCGACATTGTACCGAGAAGGCGATCGTTGTTTGCTCGGTTTCTCGTCGGAATCGATAGCGGGGTTAGCCTTTTCAAGCCGCGAGCCACTGGACAAGGCCCGCTCCAACAAAGCGATTTCTTCCTCCGGAGAGCCTGGATTTGCCTTGCGCAATCGATCCGCTAGCCTCGAACCAAAGACGGGGTCATCTTCTATTGCGCGCGCAAGTGCCAAACCCAGACGCTCAGAGATTGCGGAAGCAAAGCGCAGCCGTCCATCAAGCACGCGCCACAATCCAAGGAAAGACCCGATCTTGGAGCGCTTAGCGCGGCTTGCGGCTGCGAAAAGCCCAGCAATAGCCGCGCGTGTATCTGGGTATACACCGGCTTCGGCGGCAAGCGCAGCGATCCGTGCTCGCTCATAATAACTCAGGCCTGCACGTATCTCATTTTCTTCGACCATAGCACGATAAGATGCGGCCATATTTTCGGGTGCACGTGGCAACGCAAGCACACGACCAAACGCAGGATCGCCTGTCTCGGCAAACAAGTGACGCAATGCGCGCAAGCGACGCCAACCAGAAATCAGCCCAAACCGACCGTCGCCGAGCGCTGTCACTTCGATTGGCATTTGCTGTCCACGATCACGGATCGAAGAAATCAGATCATTCATCTCCTGAGGATCTGCACTCAGCCGATCACGCGATATGTGCTCCTCGTCAATCTGGTCCAAATCCAGCCGCAGAAGTAAACGACCTGAGCTGCGTGCATCTTCCAGCTCCGCCGTCAATGCGGCGATAGCGGCTTGTGCTGAACTATCACCGGCAACTTGAGCAATTGGTGCGGCACGGCTTGGAGGTGATACTTGCAGAGATGGATCAAGCTGCCCGGCAAGGTGTGACTTCCCTTCAAGATCCAGACTATTGAAGCTCAACCTCTTACGTTTCGCCATATGTGACTACCTCCGTCAGCTTCTGAGCTTCACCTATGCCCATTAGGTTCTTTACAGCTCTGTTGAAATTCCAGAAGAATTTCTTTTTTTTATATATAAAACAATAACTTAGTATATTAGCGTTTCGCGTGCGAAACATGTGCAGTGGCATCAACCCTTCTCTGCGCGACGCCAACTTCCAACGACTAGGCGTTTGAACATTGCATAGGTCGCGTCGAAGGTTTCCCGGCCTCGGATATATGTCTCGCGGTTGAAGTCACGGTAATCGGCTTCATATATGCCGGCAACCTGCTCACTTGCCTGTCCTATTAGCGCTGTGAACTCCTGCCGTTCAGAAGCTAGCACAGAGCCCAACAATCCCTGCATAAGCGCTGCAAATTCTGCTTGCTGGCTATTATCATAGCGCGTGATAAGCGTACGCACAGCGTCCCATTCAAACCGTAAACCTTCCCGACCTAGCGCTCGAGCGACGATGTTTTCGCCTTCTTCTATGGATTGGAATGTCGCGTGCAACATGTCGAAAAATCGTCCTGTGCTATCGAATTCCAGGAAACTAGCGCCCGTTGGGACAAGCAGAATATCGGCAGCGGTTAATCCATTGATGGTCAGGTATCCAAGCGCGGGAGGCGTGTCGAGCAAGACAATATCGTAGTCATCTAGGACACCGTCTTGCGCTAAGCTGTCTGTAAGGGCATCCCACAACTTCCAGCTACGCGCCCCCATGCGCCAAACAGGAATCTGAAACTCTGCCCAGTACAGGTTGAGCTGAGCACCGATAATATCAATGTTGTGCCAATGTGTACTTTGAATCAGGTTGGACGCTGTAAGCTTACGTGCTTCGTCCAAAGTGTCATCCAAAGGCTGGGGAGCTTCACCACGCGACAAGCGTGCTTGGTTCTCGGCCATTAGGTGTTTCGCATAGTGACGGGCCAGCAGGGGAAAAATTGTCTGCCACTCATCGGCAACTTTCGTGCCGAATATCGAGCTGATCGAACCTTGGCTGTCCAAGTCGATTACCAAAATGCGGTAACCATCAAGCGCAGCTGACATGGCTAGATGCGCTGTTGTTACTGACTTGCTGACACCACCTTTGAAATTGGCAATTGCTGCAATTCTCGCGGGCAGTCCTTTGGGTCTGTAGGGTACATAATCTTTATGCTTTGCGCCCTCTTGGGCGAAGTACTGCCGTAATGTCAGAACCTCTTCAAGCGTGAACCATTTAGATCCTTTTTCAACTTGGGCAGATCCTTGAGGGAGGTCAGGATTTGCTTTCAGGACTCTGCGGAAATGTGCTTGTGCGACGGGGATCATGTAGCGGGTGATCTCCCAAGTAGAGAAGAGCCTTAGATGCTTCTTCCCCTCTGTATCCATTCCTCGGGCAGCAAGCACAGTACGTCCATTAGCGAATCTTTGAGCAAGCTCTGCAAAATCTGCACTACCAAGCGGATCCCCAAGCTCCACTTCGGCGCGATCAGGCGCGATTCCAAAATAGGGAGGATTCGGATTGTTCTTGTTCATCTCTATCACCATGTATCGATATTTTTATGATATACTCATAATTTGGTGATGTGAAGTAAATTTAGCTATATGCACAAAAAATCTATATTTTCTAAGCACTTAACTGCATGTAGTTTTTGGATACTACAGTTGGTGGTCCTTCTGTTCTTTCTCATCCGCTAGTTAATTTATGTTAGTATTATAGTTACGGTGGCAACCTGATCAGTAAAACACTTTATTATCAATGGTTTGTTGTTCACTTCGACTGTTGAGCGATTCTGAAACAACGATCGTCCGATTCTGAAACGCCGTGTCTCTGACTCTGAACCACCGATATTCCGATCGGCGCTGCTGGACACGTCCTGTGGATAAATTTAGGCTAGCGTCAATGAAACCACGAAGATGGCCTCGCTTTGTCAGGGGGCGTTTTTCCCAGATTGTTAGGCTTGGGATGACCAAAGTATGAACAGTGGACTTCTGCCAGATCGCCACCCTCAGGGTGACTTTTTTGTCTGCGACATCTTTAGTGCTCACCCCAAAGATGACTTGGCATCGATGGAGCATCCTCTATTCTCGTTGTCCACACGGCCTGATCTTCGTGTGCTAAGCTATGCACATAATGGTGCCGAAGTTGTCGTCACTCCCTCTGTGCGAGGCTTGGCAACAATCCATGACAAAGACATTCTGATCTACTGTATCAGCCAATTGGTTGCTGCCCTTAATGCTGGACGTGATGTCTCACGCTGTTTGCGGCTACGAGCGCATGACCTATTAGTCGCCACTAATCGCGATACTTCGGGTGATGCCTATAGGCGGTTACGGGAAGCATTTGAGCGGTTAGCAGGAACGCGGATCACCACCAATATTGTGACAGGTGAAGTTGAGACTACGCGTGGTTTTGGCATGATCGAAGAATGGGAAATCTTGCGGCACACTCGGGGTGGTCGGATGATCTCGGTTAGTGTCACATTATCGGACTGGTTGTATCGCGCGGTCTTAGCGCGATCGGTCCTTACATTGAGCCGCGACTATTTTCGTTTGCGTAAACCGCTTGAGCGACGAATCTATGAATTGGCGCGTAAGCATTGCGGACGTCAGTCCGAGTGGTTTGTCAGTATGGCAGTACTGCATAAAAAATCTGGTGCTGCTTCGCCCTTGAGAGTGTTTCGCAAGATGTTGCGCGATATGGCTGCTCAAAATCATTTGCCTGGGTATGAGCTGCGGATCGATGAGGCGCAGGATATGCTTCACGTAGCTGCACGCCGCGCCGGGCATAAAGATGGTAAAGCGGATGCAGTGTTCATGTCTGGTCTGCCACCATTGGACGCGGCTACATTGGGAAAGGCTCGCTCTCATGCGCCTGGTTGGGATGTTCATGCGCTAGAAGCCGAGTGGCGCGCTCACTGGCTGTCCACGGGCCGCCCACACTTGCGTAGCCCGGGGGCCGCATTCATCGGCTGGGTACGCAAGCGGGTCAGTAGTGGGTGAGGCGTTTTCTAGCCTTCAGACAAAGACGAAGTCTCCTGGGTTGAAATCAGCGCTTGCTAAGCCGGTGAAGAAGAGACTGT
>NZ_JAFMPR010000017.1 GCF_020667835.1 Roseibaca sp. Y0-43 | reverse complement strand
CAAGCGCGCGGGGTGGGATGAGGGGTTCTTACGCAGCATTCTCAATGGCTTGAAAGCGCCGGCCCCAGAGAGATGAGCCAAACGCGATTGCCCTGCAGCGGCTTGCCGAATGTTTGGTCGAGAAAGCAGGCAGTGATGGAGCTTCTAACACACCGTTTGTGTCGTTCGTTCGTTGGTGCGAAAAACATCCCTCACAAGCCAGAGAAATCATACTGGGTGCAAAAGACGGCCAAGCAGATTGCCAACGTTTCTGTGTGTTTGCTTTGCAAGGCCTCAATGACTTTGGGTGCTTGGTAGGCTTTGTAGGGGACGCTAGAGCAGAAATCCGATCCATTGGTTTTCGCGCCTTAGGAAGGCTCAAAAATATGACAACACAGGATGACCACACCGGCATAGATGCTTGTCTGTCGGAAATTCAGAACCCGTCTTCGGATGACGCGAGGAATGCTGCAATTGAAGCTGTCTTTCGCGTTTGGGACAACGACGCGACCGAGGAAAAATATCGGCAAGACGAAGTGATGAAGTCACTACTCGACAAACCGACCGATGAAGACTTGGTGCGTCTAAGCGCGATGCTTTTTTATCACAAGAATGCATCCACAGAGAAAACCATCAGTGCGATATTGAGTAAGTTGCAAGGAATATCCTCAAGTTTCGAGGCAGCAAGTCACTGGATAGAAAGCGCCCTAACTTGGAAAGATGACCGCTGGTCGTTCAAGCAGGTAGTTGCATTCATGGAAGTCATGGTTCCGCGCTTTGAACAGCCCGCAAAAAGCAAGCAGTTCCATAGCTTCATCGAATGGGTTTTTATTGAACGTGCAAACGCCTCTTATCTATTCGCTCGATGGCTTAATTCTGGCGACTTTTCCTTGTGCAGCTTCTTGGCCGAGATGGTCAGCGGCGGAGATAGGGGAGTCGCGCTACCTCTGCTGCCAAACGACCTACCCCCCGGAGCGGTCGATCAAATCTTTATAGCCCGAAAATGTATCGGGTTCCTTTGGCTCCATGAGATCACAGCGGCGTCAATTCTGCTCAGTCTTGTGGAACATGGACATCCAGATGCCGTCCCTGAAATCGAAGCACTTCTTTGGGAGCCACTTCTGCTTAGCTACTCCAGTGAGCTTAGGCCGTATCTTGAGCAACAGGCATCGAGTGCATCCCCGACTGCGGCCAAGGTGGCTCAAGAGCTGATAGCGCAGCACGCAGCATACATTGAAGGGCTGGAAAAGGCCCATGACCTTAGCGAACTTGAGCCCTCAAATGAAGCGAGACGAGCCGCTGCCATCAAAGATCACCAGAGAAACACAGATATTCAAAAGCAAGCGCGCAAGATGTCAATCTTTGGCGATATGTTTCATACTGCTACGATGCTCTACGGTAAAAAGAGCTTCAGTATGATCACGGGTGCTGATGGCAAGAAGTTTCCAAATATTACCCCGCTGAGCGAACACTCCTATAGCTTTGAGTTTCCTCGCTTGTCTGTGGTTGACCCGGTTGGATTTAATGCGCTTCTCACGGTTTGTAGGGTCGAGCAGAGAAAAACACAATGAAATTGATACTCAAAGAATATCTCGCGTCGCTCAAGGAACGCGGCGACCTTGACAAAGCGCTGTTGCCCAACCTGCTGTCTGCGATGGGGTTGCAGGTGCTGAAAACTCCAATGATCGGAACTCGCCAAGACGGAGTTGACATATCTGCCGTAGGTCAGTTGCCAGACGATGATCGGAAGTACCTTTACTTGCTCTGCGTTAAGGCAGGAGACGTAGGGCGCAACGATTGGGATGCAGGGCCACAATCAGTTCGTCCAGAGTTGCAGGAAATACTGGATGTCTACATAGGTTCGAAAATTGCAAAAGAGCATCATGATTTGCCGATCAAAATATGTTTGTGCATGGGGGGCGAGTTAAAAGAAACTGTTGAGGGTAACTGGGCTGGCTTCACGCAGAAAAACGCGACTAGCGAAGTGTGCTTTGAGCTATGGAACGGGGACCGCCTTGCTGGATTTATGGAAAGGTCTTTGTTGGCGCGGGAGTTATTGGACGAAGCGGCGCGCAGGCATTTCCAGAAAGCTCTTGCAATGGTGAACGAACCAGAGGCTTGCTACGAGTATACCAGAAGTTTTGTCGCCATCGTTCTCCCTCCAGATGAGATGAAAGACAAAGAGCGACTATTGAGGCTAAGGCAAGCGTATATTGGTCTCCACGTCATATGCGCCTGGGCGATTGAAGCTAGGAGCCTCGACGTCGTCTATCGGATATCTGAATTGGGCTTGCTGTTCTGCTGGGATGCAATGCGAGAACAACCAATCATGCCGAAGCCCACTAAGCATCAAGCGGCTCTGACAGAAATTTTGGATCAATACGTTCGGCTCTATCTGATGATGTCCGAGTTGTATTTTGAAAAGGTACTGTATCCTCATGCCGAGACGCTTCACGCGCTGACGGTTTCGGTGAAGTCACGGGAGGCGGTCGATGCCAATCTTGCGATGTTCGACCTGCTCGGGCGTGCAGCCACCCGTGCAATCTGGACGGACTTGTTTGGGAAGGCTCTTTCAGAAGCGAACCCGGAATTTGCTGGCAGCCTGAGCGAGCAGACAGCGAAAATGCTCGACATGTTGGTAGCTCTGATCAACAACAACCCGACTTTGGGGTCTCCATTCAAGGACGATCACATGATCGAGGCAGCCTTGGTCATGTATCTGGCACAACAAACATCGTCAGGCAGGCGATTTATGCCATGGTTTCATACTATGGCTGAGAACACATCGTTCGCGCTACTAACCAATGCCAGTTACCCCACATGCTTTCGCGATTACAACGATCTGCTTGCACACCCTGCGAGCAATGAACAGGAATACCGAGACGAGGCATGTGTTGGCAGTATCCTGTATCCATACCTGTTCGTGTGGCTTCAGTACGGGGCCGAACAAAGCTTCGTTGAGGAATTCTCCAGACGACTTTCGAGAAAAATACCGAACTGCACACATCAGGCGTGGTTCCCCGATGAGGAAACGGATCAGAAAATCTGGCGCGGGGAAACCTACCATGGGATTTGTGTGACTGACCTGTCGCCATCACGTGGACATGCGGAGATAGCAGACACCTTGAACCTAGCAATCAAGGAGTGTGGGGCAATTCTTGAAATGACAGTGATGAAACGAGGACTGGTTCCACTGTTTTTGACGGCGTGTAGGCACTATCGCTTGCCCATCCCGCCAACACTTTGGATGCCGCCGCAAAGCCATTCAGATGTGGCTCCGGTGGAGCCCAATTAATAGAAGAGTAGAAACCTTCCATGTCCTTCTGCGTAAGTTGCGTCGCAGCACTGTTTGGGTACGCCAATGTCCGCAAAGGGCCGTTCGCGCAGCGATTGCTCTTAACTCATGTGCTCTTCTAACCGCCCCCGCAGATACCGCTCCACCCCGACCGCCAGGGCAAAAGCCGGAGCCACCAGCACCAGCGCACCAGCAGACCCCGCCGCCACGACCACCATCGCCGCCGCCTCAGCTCCAAGCAGCATCACCGCCGCCCAGCTCGCCAGATAAGCCACCCCGCACAGCCCTACCGCCCGGATCACAGGATGCGTATAGCGCGCCAGATCGCGCTGCATCCGCTCCACCGTCGCCATCTGGTGCCGTTGCCACGCGTCGCTCTTCTCGATGTTCACCATCATTCCCTCAACAATTCGATCCAGGTGTGGACGTCGTCCATCGGGATTTCCTTCCCCTCCAGGAACGACCGGTACCAGCGCGCCACGATTGCGCCGCGTTTCTCGCTTTTCAGGCGGATGCCGGTCGCGCCAAGGTGGCGGTCCAGCGCCGTCTCGAACCCTTCCAGCGCCGCCAGGTCATGGCCCGGGCGCACGGCCTCCACCCCCAGCAGGATCCAGTTCAGGTCCACACCGAACTGGCGGTGCATGTCGACCAGCGCCTCCACCGGCATCGAGCGTTTGCCGGTCTCGTAGCTCTGATATGCGCGCTGCGACATGCCGAGCGCCTCGGCCATGCGAGCCTGCGACAGGCCAAGCTCGTTGCGCGCGATCGCCATGCGCGCGCCGAGGCCGCCGAGGTAGGTATCCGGACGATTCACCATTCTTGCCATCAATCAGCTTGCTATGACGCATGAACGCATATAAGCGCACGTTTGTGCGTTAACGCCAGTGTTCCACCATCGAACCACGGCCAAGCACCGCATTCAATGCGTTTTCGTTCATTTGCAGGAAAGGAGAGAGGTTTGTCACAGGAAAAGCTGCTGTCGCCCAAGGAACTTGGTGCCCTTGTGGGGCTCAGCACGGCGCAAATACGTGCCTTGATGAACGACGGGCGGCTCGAATTCGTCGAGATCACGCCCAAGACCCGCCTGCTGACCATGACCGGTTGGGAGCGGTTCCAGAAGCGCGCGACCAAGCTGCGCGGGGACGAGAGGGAGAGGGATGGTTCGGTGTCGAGTGTAAATTGATCAGGGGGAGAGCCGATGGGCACGACCAATCTCAACATCAGCGTGATCGACAAGCGCATGCTGAAACAGTCCGAGGCCGCCAGTTACACGGGCCTTGCCATCAAGCATTTCAAGGCGAGCTGCCCGGTGCGGCCGGTCGAGCTGGCGCGCGGCACCCTGTTGTGGGACCGGCGCGACATCGACCGCTGGATCGACACGATGAAGGCCGATCATGTCGAGATGACGCGCGACGACATCCTGGACCGGCTCTGATGACCCATGTGCGCGTCAAGGGGTTCAAGATATTCAAGGATCGCCACGGCCGGATGCGCTGCTACCACCGCGCGACGGGCCACAAGATCGACCTGAGCGAGGCACCGCTGGGTTCGGCCGAGTTTCTGGCGCAATGCGAGACGATCCGCGCCATCGCCGTTGCGCAGAAGCAGAAAGGGCCGCGGGCGGGCACACTTGGCGGGCTGATCAAGGGCTATTTCGAGACCGGGCATTTCGCCAATCTGGCCGAGGCCACGCGCCGCGATTACCGCAAATGCGCGGATTTCCTTGCCCCCATCCGCGACACGCCCGTCCATGTGATCGACACGCCGCTGATCGCCGGTATCCATGACAAGGCCGCGAAAAAGATCGGCTGGCGGCGGGCGAACATGGTCCGCACCCTGCTGAGCGAAGTGTTCCGCCACGCGATTCCGCAGGGCCTGATCGCCGCGAACTACGCCAAGGACGTGATCCCCAAGCGCCGCCCGCGCGACCGCGCCTATGCCAACCGGCCATGGAGCATCGAGGAACGCGACATCGTCCTGTCCCGCGCCAAGCCGCATGTGCGGGTGGCGCTGGCGCTGATGATGAATACCGGGCTCGACCCCTCGGACGCGCTGAAGCTGCGCAAGGACCAGATCGACGGCGACACCATCTGGGGCGTGCGGGGCAAGACGGGGGAGGAGGTGGCGATTCCCGTCAGCCCGACCTTGCAGGTCGCCCTCGACAGCATCCCCGTGCATGAGGCGGCTACCGTGCTGGCCAGCTCGCAGGGCGGGCCTTGGACCTACAACGGTTTTTCGACCGTCTGGCACCGCTTCAAGACCGGGCTGGAGGAGGAAGGGCTGATCGCGCCCGGCCTCACGCTCAAGGGCCTGCGCCACACTGTGGCGACGACGCTGCGCGAGGCGGGGCTCGATGAGCGGCGCATCGCGGACCTCTTGGGGCAGAAAACACCGTCCATGGCGCGGCATTATTCGCGCTCTGCCAACCTTGCCGACAAGAACCGCGAGACGATGGCGGCGCTGGAAAAAGAGAACGCAAGGCGGGCGAAGATTGTCAAACCTGTCCCCGAAAAGCGTCAAACCCGATCCGAGTAAGGACCAGACATGACCACAAAACCCAACCATTTCAGCTTGTTAAGTGGTGCCCGGGGGCGGAATCGAACCACCGACACGAGGATTTTCAATCCACTGCTCTACCCCTGAGCTACCCGGGCACGGGATGCGAGGGCGTGTCTGATTGCCTGCCTCGCTGGGTAGCGGTGTCTTATGTCAGGCGCGAAACGCTGTCCAGAGGCAAATCGAAAAAACTACCGGGTTTCAGGCGTGTGAGGGCCGGGGGCGTCGGGGTCGTCATCTTCGGCCTCTGTCAGGGGGGCGGGGATGGTGTAATCCTCGCGCAGCCAGCGTGCGAGGTCCACGTCCGCGCAGCGACCCGAGCAGAAGGGGCGGTATTTCGCGTCCGCCGTTTTGCCACAGATCGGGCAGCTCATGGCAGCAGCACCGACAGCGCCACGCGGTCGCGTTTGCGGGTCAGTTCGAAATTGCCCAAGGGGGTGAACCCCGCCAGCACCGTATCGCGCCCGTCACGTTTGAACGCCGCGCGCATGACCTGTTCCAACACCTGTTTTTCGCGTTTGGGATAGGGGGCAAGGTCAATCACCACCTGCCCCCCCAAGCCCCGCAGCCGCAATTGCTGCGGCAGCGCGCGGATGGCGGCGATATTCGCCTTCAGACCGGCGGCGGGGCTGGTGTCGGGGCCGGTGTTCACATCGACCGCGACCAGCGCGCGGGTCGGCTCTATCACCATGGACGCGCCCTGCGGCAGGCTGACCTCGGGGCGGCGCAGCGTGTCGAGCGCGTCGTCCACAGCGTGGCGCGCGAAGCTGCCCGGCTGGTCGTCGAGCGTGTCGGCAGCCTCCCAGTCGCGCCATGCCAGTTCATGCGCGCCGGGCGCGGCGAGCAGCAATTCGGGAGGGCCATTCAGATCGCCCAGCACCTGTTCGGCTAGGCTGCGCATTTGCAGGATGTCATCGGCGATCTCGGCCTCGTCCGTGTCCATACAGGCCGAGCGCAGGATCAGGCCCAACCGCTCCCCTGCCCCATCCATGCAGTCGCGCGCAAGCGCATCCAGATCAGCGCGCAAATCGTCATCGTCGATCTGGCGCGAGATATTCAGCCCCGGCGCGTCTGGCGTGACAATCGCGTAGCGGCTTTTGAACAAAAGCCGCGTCGTCACGGGCACGGCCTTGCCCTGTTCGGCCAACCCCGTCACCTGCACCAAGATCGGATCGCCGGGGCGCAAGCCCTTGGTTTGGCGCAAAAAGCCGCTCTGGCCATCGGGCAGGTCGACAAAGGCACCGCCCAAGCCCTTGACCGGACGGCCCAGCTTGCCGCGAAACAGCGATTCCGGCGGGATGACCCAATCGGGCGGGTCGATGATGAAATCGTCCAATTGCCCGTCAACTATACGCGCTGCGGCCTGCCGCTCGCCGATATGGTCCAGCGCGATCGTGCTACCCTTCATGTCCCCACCTGTAGCCAGCGGCGCGCAAAAGCTGCGCGGTTTCCATCGCGGGCAGGCCCATGACGCCGGTGTACGAGCCCTGCATCCACGGAATGAACGCGGCCCCCAGCCCCTGAATGGCGTAGCCACCCGCCTTGCCCTGCCATTCGTTGGACGCGAGGTAGAGGTTCACCTCGTCATCCGACAGCCGTTTCATCTTGACGGCGCTGACCTGCGTGCGGGTCCAGACCCGGTCGGACCGGCGCAGCGCGACAGAGGTAATCACCTCGTGCCGCCGCCCGGACAATTTGTGCAAGAACGCCGCCGCCTCGCCCGCGTCGGCGGGTTTTCCCAAGATGCGCCGGCCAAGCGCGACGGTCGTATCGGCGCAAAGCAACAGATCGTCCGGGTCTGTCGGCAACGCATCCAGCTTTGCCCGCGTCACCCGCTCGCAATAGGGGCGCGGCAATTCGGCTTTTAGCGGGGTCTCGTCTATATCCGCCGCGACGACCGCGTCGGGCGTGATGCCAAGCTGCGCCAGCACCTCCAGCCGTCTGGGGCTGCCAGAGCCGAGAATCAGGCGCATCGGCTTATTTGAAGCGGTAATTGATCCGCCCCTTGGTCAGGTCATAGGGGGTCATTTCCACCTGAACCTTGTCGCCGACCAGAACGCGGATGCGGTTTTTCCGCATCTTGCCTGCCATATGCGCATTGATCTCATGGCCGTTTTCCAGCTCGACCCGAAATGTCGCATTAGGCAGGAGTTCTCTGACGACACCGGGAAATTCGAGCAGTTCTTCCTTGGCCATGGTCACTCCGTCCGTGATGGGCGCGCGAAATCGCGCGTATGCGCTGGTAAATGCGCGCATCGGGGGCGTTTTTCAAGCCAAATATGCAAAAAGGCCCGCGCTAGCCCTGCACCAGTCGGATTTTCTGCTCTGGCCAATGGGCGTGGTTCAGCACGGCCCCCTCGCGGCGCACGGTGTGAATGGCGCCGATGTCCACATCCGCCACGGCCCAGCCGGGCGCATTGAGGGCGGTCTGCGCCAGTATGCCCGTGTCGGGGAAGCCCAGATCGGGCGGGCCGTAGATGGCCGCCGCCCCGGTGTTCAGGTCCACCGCGGGGCACCACTCCGCCACGCCCACGGTCGGCGCTTGCACGACCACGCATTGGTTTTCCAGCGCGCGGGCCATTGCGCCCACCTTGACACGGGTATAGCCCGCCACCCCCTCGGTGCAGGACGGGACCAGGATGATCTCTGCGCCCGCCTCTGCCAGCGCACGGCCCAAAAGCGGGAATTCGGCATCGTAGCAGATCAGGATACCGATGCGGCCAAGGGGCGTGTCGAACACGCGCAAACCGTCGGTGCCGGGGGCGATGTCCCAGTCTTCGCGCTCAAACCGGGTCATGATCTGCTTGTCCTGATGGCCGATCACGCCGTCGGGGCCATAAAGCGTGGCGCGGTTCACGGGCCGCGAGGCTCCGGCTTGCGCCGGGGCGGAGGCACCCAGAATGTGGACCTTGTGCTGTGCGGCCAAGTCGCAATGCAGCGCGCTCACGCGGGGGGCGTGGCGCATGACCTCTGTCAGTGCCGCGTCCAGATCGGCGGCGGTGTCCGCCCCGCCAAGGCTGGCCAATTCCATCGCGCCATATTCGGGAAAAACCAGCAAATCGGCCCCGGTCGCGGCCCCCGTGGCGACCCATTCGCCAAGCTTGGCCACGTAGGCGTCCCAATCGGACAGGAAATCGAGCGCGTAGGCAGCGGCGGCGATCTTCATAGCGCGCGCATCCAGACTTGCAGCGGCTTGGCGGTCTCCGCATCCTCGCCAATGTCGCGCCATGTGAAATGAGCCACCACACCCGGCAAGGGCGCATAGCCGCGCTTGCGCCAGAACCCGTCAAGCGGGCGGTAGGTTTCGGGCCGCGCGGGATGGTCGTCTGGGCGTTTCACGCTGCAAAAGGCGGCATAGCGCAGGCCCAAGGCACGCGCCTGCCCCTCGCGCAGGTCGAAAAACCGATGCCCGGCCCCCTGCCCGCGATACTCGGGCAAAAGCACGGATTCGGCACAGTAGAAGACCTGCGCGGGGTCATATTCCGTGCCGTCGAAGGCCGCGCGAAACTCTGCATCGGCATCGACCATGGGCAGACCCGTCGCAGCCCCCACCAAGAGGTCGTCGTCAAAAGCCGCCGCGACGATGGCGCGCGGGTTGTCGCGGTAAACGGCCAGATAGCCACGCTCATAGGCCAGATCGCCCTCATACAGATAGGGCCAATCATGGAACACCCGGATCCGCAATTGCGCCAGCCCGTCGATGACAGACCCGATTGCCGCCCCCGTCAAAGCCTCGAAGCGCAAGCTCATGCGGAAACCTGTGCGATCCAGTCTTGCAGGTTGTAATAGGTGGTCACGCGGGTGATCTGGCCATCCTTCAGCGCAAAGAACGATCCGGCGGGCAGAACGTAGCGCTGGCCGCGTGCTTCGGGCAGGCCGGGGTCGGTTTGCAGATATTCCCCATGCACGACAAATTCCGCTGCCGCGCGCGTGCCGTCCTCGTTGGCGAAGATCACGATGTCGCGCAATTCCTCGCGGTAGCTGACACCCATATGACTGCAAAACTCGGCAAATGCCGCACGCCCATGGCGCAGCTCTCCCTGATTGACGTGATGCGCCACATCCTCGGCCACCAGCGCGATCATGCTGCCCGTGTCGCCGGCGTTGAAAGCTGCGAAATATTGCTCGATGACCTCTCGACTCATGGTCGTCCTCATCCGTGTGTCGGCGGCCCGAACCGGGCCAACAGGCGCTCTTTGATCTGGTCGCGGGCCTGACGGTAGGCGGCGAGTTTTGCCTCGCGCGTCTCTCCCAGCCCGGACGGGTCCATGATCGGCCAATATTCCACGTCGATATGGGCGTAGCGGGTCAGTTCCAACGCCTGTCTTTGGCTGGCAGGCGACAGGGCGATAATCAGGTCAAACCCGCCAAGGTCGTCGCCCCAATCCATCATTTCCTCGAAGGAGCGCGATCGGTGGCGCGACAGTTCCACCCCGTCCTCTGCACTGACGGCGATGGAAAAGCCGTCAATCTCGCGGTCGGAATGCACCCCCGCCGATTGCACATAGGCGCGCTGGCCGTAAAGCTTTTTCATGAAGCCCTCGGCCATGGGCGAGCGCACGGAATTGTGGTCGCAGCAAAACAGCACGGACGTGGGAAAATCCGAGCCCATTCAACCCCCGAAATGCAGCACGCAAATCAGGGTGAACAGGCGGCGCGCGGTGTCCTTGTCCAGTTCCGCCTTGCCCTCCAGCCGTTCCTGCAAGATGCGCGCACCCTCGTTGTGGATACCGCGCCGTGCCATGTCGATGGCTTCGATCTGGCTGGGCGGCATGGTTTTGACCGCCTCGTAATAGCTGCCGCAGATCTGGTAGTAATCCTTCACCACCTGCCGGAACGGCCCGAGCGACAGGTGCATCTCGCTGACGGTCGCGCCCGCCTCGTCGCGCAGGTCGATCACCAAACGCCGCTCGCGGATGGCAAGCGTCATCTGGAACGGCCCCGGCGGCGGCTCTTGCCCCTCGCGCGGCAGAATGGTGAAGCTGTTATCCTCCAGCAGATCGAACACGGCGACCTTGCGCTCTTGTTCCACCTCTGGCGTGGGCGTGGGCAGCCCCGTGTCGTCAATCTCGATCTGGCAAATACGGCTCATTGGCTCTCTTGGTTCGTCACTGACCCCTTTGAGGGCGAAGTGTTGCCCCAGCGGCATGAGCGGCGCAAGCACTTATGCGGTCGGGCCGGATATGACGAAGGGCGCAGGCCAGCGCCCGCGCCCCTTTCGACCGGCCAAACCCACGCCTTACGCGTCCAGATTTTCCACGCTCAGCGCATTGCGCTGGATGAATTCGCGGCGCGGCTCGACCACATCGCCCATCAGCTTGGTGAAAATGTCATCGGCCTCTGCCAGATCGTCGACCTTCACTTGCAACAGCGTGCGTGCTTCCGGGTCGAGCGTGGTTTCCCAAAGCTGGTCGGGGTTCATCTCGCCCAAGCCCTTGTAGCGTTGCAGCGACAGGCCTTTCTCGCCCTCTGCCAGAATGGCGTTCAGCAGGTCGACTGGGCCGTAGATGGTTTGCTTGCGGTCGCGGCGCACCAATTCGGCGGGCTGCGCATAGATGTCTTGCAGGCTTTGGGTATGGGTCGCCAAGCGCCGCGCCTCTCCCGAGCGCAGCACTTGCCCGTCCAGCCGGCGCACCTCTTCCACCCCGCGCAGCACACGGCTTAGCCGCAAGCCGCCATCCTGCGTGGGCCGACCTTCCCAGCCGCGCTCGTATTCGGCGGCGATCAGGTCCAGACGGGTCGCCACGCTATCGGCCAAGGCCTGCGGATGGGCGGCCAAGGCTTCGGCCATCAGCGCCCCGGCGATGGTCGCCTGTTCCAGAATGTGCTGCGGGTAATGGCTGGGGAAGGCTTCGAGAGAGCGGCGCACCGCGCGCGCCTCTGTCACGATCCGGGCCAGATCCTGACCGATGATCTCTTCGCCATTGGCCAGACGCAGCACCGCGCCCTCAACCCCTTGTTCGATCAGGTAATTCTCAAGCGAGGGCTTGTCCTTCAGATAGACCTCGGACTTGCCGCGCGCGACTTTGAACAGGGGTGGCTCTGCAATATACAGATGCCCCGCCTCGATCAGCTCGGGCATTTGCCGGAAGAAGAAGGTCAAGAGAAGCGTGCGGATATGCGCGCCATCCACATCGGCATCTGTCATGATGACGATCTTGTGGTAACGCAGCTTCGAGATGTCGAACTCATCCCGCCCGATGCCGGTGCCCAGCGCGGTAATCAGCGTGCCGATTTCCTGGCTCGACAGCATCCGGTCGAAGCGCGCGCGCTCGACGTTCAGGATCTTGCCGCGCAGGGGCAACACGGCTTGGTTCTGGCGAGAGCGGCCCTGCTTGGCCGACCCGCCCGCGCTGTCGCCCTCGACCAGGAACAGCTCCGACTTGGCCGGGTCGCGTTCCTGGCAATCGGCCAGCTTGCCGGGCAGGCTGGCTACGTCCATCGCGGTTTTGCGGCGCGTCAATTCGCGGGCCTTGCGCGCGGCTTCGCGTGCAAGCGCCGCCTCGACAATCTTGCTGACAATGCCCTTGGCGTAGTTGGGGTTCTCCTCGAACCACTCCGCCAGCTTCTCGTTCACAAGGCTTTCCACGGCGGGCCGCACTTCGGAACTGACCAGCTTGTCCTTGGTCTGGCTGGAGAATTTCGGATCGGGCACTTTCACCGACAACACGCAGGTCAGCCCCTCGCGCGCATCATCGCCGGTGAAGCTGACCTTCTCCTTCTTCGCGATCCCGCTCGATTGCGCATAGGCGTTGATCGTTCGGGTCAGCGCCCCGCGAAAGCCCGCCATATGCGTGCCGCCATCGCGCTGAGGGATGTTGTTGGTAAAGGGCAGCACGGTTTCGTGGTAGCTGTCATTCCACCACATCGCGACCTCTACCCCGATTCCGTCGCGTTCGCCCATAATGTAGATCGGCTCTGGCATGACCGGGGTCTTGCTGCGGTCCAGATGGCGCACGAATTCGCGCACGCCGCCCTCGTAGAACAATTCGCTGCGCAGGGGCTCCGCCGGACGGTGGTCTTCCAGAATGATCCGCACGCCCGAATTCAGAAAAGCCAGTTCGCGCAACCGGTTCTCCAGCGTCTTGAAGCTGTACTCCAGGTTCGAGAAGGTCGTGGTCGAGGCGAGGAACCGCACCTCGGTCCCGGTGCGGTCGCCCGCCTCACCCACAACTTCCAGATGGCGCACGGTGTCGCCACGCTCGAAGCGCGCGACATGCTCTTTGCCCGCGCGCCAGATGCGCAGCTCCAGCCAGTCGGAAAGCGCGTTCACCACCGACACACCCACACCGTGCAGACCGCCCGACACCTTGTAGCTGTTCTGGTCGAACTTCCCGCCCGCGTGCAGCTGGGTCATAATGACTTCGGCGGCGGACACGCCTTCCTCGGTGTGAATATCGGTCGGAATGCCCCGACCGTTATCCATGACCGACACAGAGCTGTCGGCGTGAATGGTCACGGTCACATAGTCGGCATGGCCCGCCAAGGCCTCGTCAATGCCGTTATCGACAACCTCATAGACCATATGGTGCAGGCCCGACCCGTCATCGGTATCGCCGATATACATGCCGGGGCGTTTGCGAACCGCGTCCAACCCCTTCAAAACCTTGATGGAATCGGCACCGTAGTCGTCGGTTTTCTGGGCTTCGGCAGACATGCAGATCAATCCTCGTTTGCGTGCCCCACTTATAGGCAGATCAATGGGGATTGTCACGCGCATGACACAAGATTTAGCGGTTTATCCCCGGCTTTTGCCTATTCATCCTTGCCCAAATATCCTCAGGGGGTGAATGGCGGCGAAAGCCGACAGAGGGGGCGCGAGCGCCCCCTTAGCCCCCTTGGGCAATTCCGATCAGCGCATAGGTCAGTTGTGCCGCCGTGAAATCCCACACATCCGCGCCCGCGATGGGGGCAAGTTCCACCACGTCGATGCCCACGCAGCGCCGACCTTTCAGCGCCGAGCGCACGATGGACAGCGATTGGTAATACGCCAGCCCCCCCGGCACAGGCGTGCCGGTTGCGGGCATCAAGGGTGCGTCCAGCCCGTCCACGTCGAAGCTGATATAAATGTCTTCGGGGAAATCGTCGGGCAGCGTCACCTCGGTGATATTGCCCATGACCAGCTCTTCGGCGTCGATATAGGTCACGCCCAGCGCGTCGCGCAGCGTGGCTTCTTCGGTGCAAAGCGCCCGGACGCCGTATTGCGCCAGCGCCATGCCCTCTTCCTCGACCAGCAGTTGCATGACCGACGCATGGCTGTGCCGGAAGCCTTGATAGGCGCGGCGCAGATCGGCATGGGCGTCGATCTGCACGATCCCAATCCTGCGGCCCAGCGCGCGCGACACGCCCATGACCGCGCCCCATGACAGGCTGTGCTCGCCGCCCAGCGTGACCGGAATCTGGCCTGCCCGCGCAATCCCCTCGGTGCGCGCGGACAGCGCGGCCAAGGCTTCTTCCAGCGGCTGGTCGCAGTCGATGGGGGGCGTGGTGTAGATACCCGCCGCGCAGGGCTCCATCCCGCGCCAGAGCCGTTCCAACTGGTCCGACGCGTCGATCAGCGCCGCCGGGCCATCCGCCGTTCCCGACCCGTAGGAGACCGTCTTTTCCAACGGCATCGGCACGATCTGGAACCGGGCCTCGGGGCTGCGTTCATCCAGCGTCAGTTCAGAGTTCAGGAAGATCATGACAGGCGGCCCTTGAAATCGCTGTAATCGAATTGCCGGATCACGCGCATCGCGTCCGTCTCGCTGTTCCACACCGCCAGCGCCGGCAGGCGCACGCCGTTGAACGTGGTGGTTTTGACCATGGAATAATGCGCTTGGTCCATAAACGCGACCCGGGTGCCGATTTCCGGCACGCCGCCGAAATCATACCGCCCGATCACGTCGCCCGCCAAGCAGCTTGGCCCACCCAAGCGCACCGGGGTCTTGCCCCCCTCGCCCAGCAGCGCGGGGCGATAAGGGGCCTCGATCACGTCGGGCATGTGGCAGGTGGCAGAAATGTCGAGGATCGCGTTCGCGCCATCGTTTTCGACCACGTCCAGCACTTCACCCACCAATATCCCGCAATCGAGCGCCACGGCCTCGCCCGGTTCAAGATAGCAGTGCAGGCCCGTTTCCTCGCGCACATGGGAAAGGAACTCGACCAGCCCGTCGCGGTCGTAATCGGCGCGGGTGATGTGATGCCCACCGCCGAAATTGATCCACTTCAGATGCGGTGCCAATTCGCGGATGCGCGGCGCGATATGCTCCCAGATGGCCAGCAGCGGCGACAGGTCTTGCTCGCACAGCGTATGCATGTGCAGACCATCGACCCCCGAAAGCGCGGCCGCATCAATCTGCTCCAAAGGCGTGCCGAGGCGCGATCCGGGGGCGGCGGGGTCATATTTCGCATCCTCGCCCAAGGGCAGGCCGGGGTTGAAGCGCAGGCCGACATGAATATCGCGGCCCGACGCTTGCAGCACAGGTAGGAAGCGGTCCTTGGCGGCGGGCGTGTTGAACACGATATGGTCCGACAAAGCCGCGATCTCGGCCATCTCGTCCGGCTTGTAGCCTGCCGAGAAAGTCTCGACGATACCGCCATATTCCTCGCGCCCAAGGCGGGCTTCCCACAGGCCCGACGCGCAGACGCCCGACAGGTATCGGCTGACCAAAGGGGCAAGCTCCCACATGGAAAAGGCTTTCAGCGCACACAGCACCGTCGCACCGGACCGCGCTTGGACATCGGCCAGAACACGCAAGTTCGCTTCCAGCCGCGCCTCATCCACCACGAAGCAGGGCGAGGGCACGCGGTGCAGGTCGAACCGGGCAAACGCGCCCGGATCGCCCGCGAAGGTCTGCATCGCCATCAGAAATCAGCCGGGGCCGACAATTCCGTCAGCGTCCAGGGCAGACCGTGCTGGTTGAGCATGTCCATGAACGCATCAGGGTCCAGTTGCTCGGTGTTGAACACGCCCGCGCCCGACCAAGTTCCGTTCAGCATCAGCGCGGCCCCGATGAAGGCGGGCACGCCGGTCGTGTAGCTGACCGCTTGGCTTCCGACCTCGCGGTAGCATTCCTCATGGTCGCAGATGTTCTTGATGTAGAACGTCTTTTCGCCCGATCCGTCCTTTGCGGGGCCGGTGATGATGTCACCGATATTGGTCTTGCCCTTGGTGCGTTCGCCCAGATCGCCGGGGTTCGGCAGAACGGCCTTCAGGAATTGCAGCGGAATGATCTTGTGGCCTTCATAGTCCACAGGCTCGATCGAGGTCATCCCCACGTTCTGCAACACGGTGACGTGGTTGATATAGGCGTCGCCGAAGGTCATCCAGAAGCGCGCGCGCTCGATCTCGGGGAAATGCGTCACAAGGCTTTCCAGCTCTTCGTGATACATCAGATACATGTTCTTGGGGCCGACGGCCTCGAAATCGAACTCGACCTTGGTGGACATGGCGGGGCTTGTGACCCAACCGCCATTTTCCCAGTGGCGCACTTCGGCGGTCACTTCGCGGATGTTGATCTCGGGGTTGAAATTGGTCGCGAACGGGTGGCCGTGATCGCCGCCATTGCAATCCAGAATGTCGATCAGGCGAATGCCCGACAGGTGATGCTTGCGCACATAGGCGGCGAAAATGCTGGTCACGCCGGGGTCGAACCCCACGCCCAGCGCGGCCATCAGGCCCGCAGCCGCGAACTGGTCGTGCAGCTTCCACTGGTGAGAATACTCGAACTTGGCTTCCTCGGGCGGCTCGTAATTCGCGGTGTCCAGATAATGCACGCCGGTGCGCAGGCACGCCGCCATCAGGTCCAGATCCTGATAGGGCAACGCAAGGTTGACCAGAAGCGCGGGTTTGACGGCCTCGATCAGCGCGACGGTTTGGTCCACGTCATTGGCGTCGACCTCGTAGGTCTCTATCTCGACCCCGGTGCGCGACTTCACTTCGGCCGCAATCGCCTCGCATTTCGTCAGCGTGCGGCTGGCCACGCAGATGCGGCCCGGAAACAGGTCCGGGTTCATCGCCATCTTGTGCAGCGTGACAGAGGCCACGCCGCCCGCGCCAATAACCAGAACGTCCTTGTTGGTGTCAGCCATGGGTATGTTCCTCATGTTCGTAATAGGTGTAGCCATTCATCGCGTGGCGGTAGGTTTCCATCAGCATCCGCCGTTGCGCGGGGTTCAGCGTGCCATCGCGCACGCCGCGTTCCACGATGCGCTTGAACGCGTCAAGGCATTGGCGCGGCTCGTATTCGACATAGGCCATCACTTCGGACACGGTATCGCCTTCGACCTCGTGCTGCAATTCCAGCACGCCGTCTTCGTTGAAATCGACCGTCACGATATTGGTATCGCCGAACAGGTTGTGCAGATCGCCCAAGGTTTCCTGATAGGCACCGACCAAGAAGATGCCGATGAAATAGCGCTCTTCCTCGCGCAACTCGTGGATGGGCAGCGCGTTGCCGATCCCGTGGCCGAGCACGAACTGGTCGATTTTGCCGTCGCTGTCACAGGTGATGTCGGACAGGACCGCGCGGCGGTTGGGCGTTTCGTTCAGGCGTTGCAGGGGCGCGATGGGCACCAGCTGGTCGATGGCCCAAACATCGGGCAGCGACTGGAACAGGCTGAAATTGGCGCGGTAGATGTCGCGATGGGCAGAGAGAGCCTCGACCACTTCCTGCGGAACGTCCTCTGGGTTCTGGGCGACCAGATCCTTGATGCGGCCCACGATATAGAGGAAAATCTGCTCGGCGCGGGCGACTTCCTCAATGCCGATCACGCCCCGTCGGAACAGCGCGCGCAACTCCTCGCGGTAGTATTCGGCGTCGTTCAAGCATTCCTGCACGCGGCGCGGCGACAGATAGCCCGAAATCGCCGCCATGTCCGACAACATGTGATGGTCATCTTCTTCGGGCGTGATGGGGGCGGCGCGGTCGAAATAGCTGGCTTCCAGGATGTCGGACAAAAGCATCGACGAATAGGCAACGATGGCGCGGCCCGATTCCGTGACCAGCGTGGGATGAGGCACCTCGGCCTCGTCCATCTGGTATTTCACGGTCTCGACCACGTTGGCGCAGTATTCTTCCATGGTGTAGTTCATGGAATTGTCATTCGCGCGCGCCTCGCCCGTGTAGTCGATGCCCAAGCCCCCACCCAGATCAAGATATTCCAGCGGCACGCCCAAGCGGCGCAATTCGGTGTAGAAGCGGCAAGCTTCGTCCACAGCCTGGCGAATATCCATGATCTGCGGCACCTGGCTGCCCAGATGCGCATGTTGCAGCACAAGGCACTCCAGCATGTCGGCGGCGCGCAGCTTCTCGACCAGATCGACCACTTCCTTGGTGGTCAGCCCGAAGGTCGAGCGGTCGCCGGAACTGTCGGCCCAGTTGCCCGTGACCCGCCGTGTCAGCTTGATGCGCACGCCCAGCGCGGGCTTTTCGCCCAAGCGGCGCGCCTCGGCGATGACGGTATCAGCCTCGGCAGGCGATTCGATGACCAGAACGCAGTTGATTCCGGCCTTGCGCGCCAGAATGCCGAGGCGGATGAATTCGGCGTCCTTGATCCCGTTGCAGATCAGCAGCGCCCCTTTCGGCAGGTCACGCGACAGGGCAAGGATCAGTTCCGGCTTTGACCCCGCTTCCAACCCGAATTGAAACGGGCGGCCATAGTCGACGATGCGGTCAATGACCTCTGCCTGCTGGTTTACCTTGATCGGAAACACGCCGCGATAGCTGCCCTTGTAGCCGCTGGTCGTGATGGCTGTGGCGAAGGCTTGATTCAGATGTTCCAACTGGCGGCGCAGGAATGCGCCCACGCGCACCAGAACGGGGGTATGCACGCCCCGCTCATGCAGTTTGTGCAACAGGTCGGGCAGGCTGGCGGGCGTGTCGTCGGGCCGCTCCGGGTTCACAAGCCCCAGATCGCCGTTGTCCATGCGGGCGAACATGCCCGCGCCCCAACGGTGGATGCCATATTCCTGAAACACGCGATCCGGCATGTCGCCTCCTTTGGTCTTCGGTGGCACAAGGTGAAGCGCCGGGATAGGAAATCCACATGACAAACGCAAGAAATTAAGCGAGATTTCGCGCAAACGGAGCAAGAAAAGACAATGCTGATTTCGGCCAATCTGGGCTTTCTGTTCACCGACCTGCCCCTGCCCGACCGCATCCGTGCCGCGCGCGACGCGGGGTTTGACGCGGTTGAGATGCACGATCAGGCGCAAGGCACCGATCTGGACGGGTTGGCCCATGTCTTGGGCGACATGCCGGTGATCGTGCTGGGCACCTTCATGGGGGACAGCATGGGCCGCGCGGCACTCTCGTGCGAGGGCTTCACGCAAGATTTCGCCGCCGCCGCTGATGCCGCGCAAGCGCTTGGCGCGCGGGCCATTCACATGGTTGCGGGCAAAAACGGGGATGCTACGACCTATCTGCACAACATAGAGCACGCGCTCGCCCGCACGCCCTGCGATCTGTTCATAGAGCCGATCAGCCCGCGCGCGGCGCCCGGTTATTTCCTGTCGGGCTTCGCACAGGCCGAAGCGCTGCTGGACCGCTTCAACGACCCGCGTCTGAAGATCATGGCAGACTGGTTCCATATCCGCGCGCTGCACCCCGAGGCCGAGGGCCACGCGCTGCTGCGCAGGCTTTGGCCGCGCATTGGCCATGTCCAGCTTGCCCGCGCATCAGACAGGGGCGCGCCCTGCCCCATGCTTTGCCCGGAAATCGCACGGCTGATGCCGCTCTTGCGGGACTTGGACTGCCCCGCCATCGGGTTGGAATACAGCCCCGATGAGACACCGCAACGCGCCATCGCCGACACAGTTGCCGCGCTGCGGGCTTAGGCACGTTGCAAGCCCCGCGCCAAGCCGCTAACAGGCGCGCAACCACCAGCCTGAACGGAGCCGCCGACATGACCCATCCCTTGCGCCTTGGAATTGCCGGGCTTGGCACGGTTGGCACCGGTCTGATCGCGCTCGTCCAACGCAATGCCGCGCTGATAGAGGCGCGCGCAGGCCGCCCCGTGACCGTCACCGCCGTCAGCGCCCGCTCGCGTGCGCGCAACCGCGGCGTGGATATTTCCGGCTATGCCTGGGAAGATGACCCCCTTGCACTGGCGCGGCGCGACGATGTGGACATCGTGGTAGAGTTAATGGGCGGCGAGGATGGCCCCGCCAAAGCCCTGACCGAAGCCGCAATCGCGGCGGGCAAGGATATCGTCACCGCCAACAAGGCGCTTCTGGCGCTGCACGGGCAGGCCTT
Organism: Roseibaca sp. Y0-43; assembly: GCF_020667835.1. Taxonomy (GTDB): domain Bacteria; phylum Pseudomonadota; class Alphaproteobacteria; order Rhodobacterales; family Rhodobacteraceae; genus Roseinatronobacter. Next base: position 4,877 of record NZ_JAFMPR010000017.1, on the reverse strand, counting down.
GGCCGAAGCCGCCGAGGCAAAGGGCGTGGCCCTGCGCTTCGAGGCGGCTGTCGCGGGCGGCATCCCGATCATCAAATCGCTGATGGAGGGGCTGGCGGGCAACAAGATCACCCGCATCAAAGGCGTGATGAACGGCACCTGCAACTATATCCTGACCCGGATGGAAGATGCGGGCCTGCCCTACGACACCGTGTTCGAGGAAGCCAACCAGCTTGGTTATCTGGAAGCGGACCCCACGCTCGATGTGGGCGGGATCGACGCCGCGCATAAGCTGGCGATCCTGTCCGCCATCGCCTTTGGCGTGCAGCCCAATTTCGAGGCAATCGAACTGGCCGGGATCGAACAGATCGAGATCGAAGACATCCGCGCCGCCGCCGATCTGGGCTTGCGCATCAAGCTGCTGGGTGTCGCGCAGATGACGGGCCGGGGGCTGGAGCAGTCGATGACGCCCTGCCTTGTGCCCGCCGACAGCCCTTTGGGACAGTTGAAGGGCGGCACAAACATGGTCGTGGTCGAGGGCGACGCCATCGAGCGCGTGGTTTTGCGCGGCCCCGGCGCGGGCGCTGGCCCGACCGCCAGTGCAGTCATCGGCGATGTGATCGACATCGCGCGCGGGCTGCGCCTGCCGGTCTTCGGCCAGCCTGCGACCAGCCTTGCTCAACCGCAAGCCGCACGCGCGACCGCGTCAAAGCCCTTCTACCTGCGGATGACGCTGATCGACAAACCCGGCGCGCTGGCCAAGGTGGCAGAGGCACTTGGGAATGCGGGCGTTTCCATCGACCGGATGCGCCAGCAGGGCCATGCCGACACGCGCGCGCCGGTTCTGGTCATCACCCACAAAACGACGCGCGACGCGATTGACCACGCGGTCGCACTCTCGCTGAAAACCGGGGTCGTGGTGGACGAGCCTGTCGCGCTGGCGATCGAGGAAGACTGAGTCCCATATGTCGCAGCCATCGGGCTGTTAGCGCCCCCATCTACACCAGCCCTTGTGGATGGGGGGCGAGTGCCGATAGAGCTTGGGCAACCAGTCTGTCCAAGGATCCTCCGCCATGACCTCGAAATCCGAATTCCACGACCGCATGTTGTCGCTGGGCCTTGCCCGCGTGTCCGAGGCCGCCGCCCTTGCCTCTGCCAAGCTGGTGGGGCGCGGCGACGAGAAAGCCGCCGACCAGGCCGCCGTGGACGCGATGCGCACGCAGCTCAACATGCTCGACATCAAGGGGCGCGTCGTGATCGGCGAAGGTGAACGCGACGAAGCGCCCATGCTCTATATCGGCGAGGAAGTGGGCAGCGGCACCGGCCCCGAAGTGGACATCGCGCTTGACCCGCTGGAAGGCACCACGCTGACCGCCAAGGATTTCCCCAACGCGCTGACCGTGATCGCCATGGCACCGCGCGGGTCCATGCTGCACGCGCCCGACGTGTATATGGAAAAGCTGGCCATCGGACCCGGTTTTGCGCCCGACACGGTCACGATGGACATGTCGCCCTCTGACCGTGTGCGCGCGCTGGCCAAGGCCAAGGGCTGCCAGCCGTCGGACATTACCGTTTGCGTGCTGGAACGCCCCCGCCACGAGGACATGATCGCGGACATCCGCTCGACCGGGGCGGCGATCCGGCTGATCATGGATGGCGATGTGGCGGGTGTGATCCATTGCGCCGAACCCGATGTGACGGGGATCGACATGTATATGGGCTCTGGCGGCGCGCCCGAGGGCGTTCTGGCGGCATCCGCGCTGAAATGCATGGGCGGGCAGATTTATGGCAAGCTGTTGTTCCGCAACGAGGACGAGATCGCCCGCGCCCGCCGCGCCGGGATCGAAGACCTTGACCGCGTCTATACCCGTGACGAGATGGTGACGGGCGACGTGATCTTTGCCGCGACCGGCGTGACGGATGGGTCCATTGTGAAGGGCATTCGGACCGAACCCGGCTGGGTGACGACCGAAACGTTGCTGATGCGGTCGAAAACCGGGTCGCTGCGGCGGATGACCTACCGCTCGCCCCTGTAAGGCGTGGGGCGGGGGCGCTGCCCCCCGCTTGGCCCTGCGGGCCAGCCCCCGGAGTATTAGAGGCAAGATGAAGCACGACACGGCGCTTCTGCTGATTGATTTCCAGACCGGGTTTTCCGACCCGATCTGGGGCGCGCGCAACAACCCGCAGGCAGAAGCGCAGGCGGCGCGACTATTGGCGGCGTGGCGCGATGCGGGCGCACCGGTGGTGCATATCCGGCATGTCAGCGTGCAACCCGGCAGCCCCCTGTCGGGCGCGGGCGCCGAGTGGATGGCCGACCTGACCCCCATGGACGCAGAAACACGGTTCGACAAATCGGTGAACTCTGCCTTTATCGGCACCGGGCTGGAAGCGTGGCTGCGCGCGCGGGCCATTGACCGCGTGGTCGTCGCCGGGCTGACCACGCCGCATTGCGTGTCCACCACATGCCGGATGGCCGCCAATCTGGGCTTTGGCGTGACGCTTGCGCATGACGCCTGCGCGGCCTTCACGGCCAATGCCGATGCCGGCTGGGCGGATGGGCCAAGCGCACAGCTAGATGCCGAGGCGATCCATCACGCCGCCGTCAGCCATATCCACGGCGAATTCGTGACCGCCCGCCGCGTTGCGGATATTCTGCGCCAATGACCGAAGACCGCGCATTTCTTGGGGTGGCGTGTTCCGCGCTCGGCCAGCGTTGGGTTGGCCCCGACCTTGGGCGCACGCGCCATGCCGAAGCGATTGCGCAGGCAACCGCCTTGCCCCCCGCCGTCTGCTCTGTTCTGGCGCGCGCGCAGGTCGCGCCGGACCAAGCGCAGGATTACCTGACCCCCTCCCTCCGCGCGCTGCTGCCGGACCCGCGCGGCCTGAAGGATATGGAAGAGGCCGCCGCGCGCGTGTTGCGGGCCGTGACGGGCCGCGAACGTATTGCGATTTTCGCCGATTATGACGTGGATGGCGCGGCCTCTGCGGCGCTGCTGCTCGACTGGCTGGGCGCGATGGGCGCGCGTGCCACGCTCTATGTGCCCGACCGCCTGACCGAAGGCTATGGGCCGAACGCGCCCGCCATGGCGAAGCTCGCCGCCAGCCATGACCTGATTGTCTGCGTCGATTGCGGCACCATGGCGCATGACGCTTTGGCGGCGGCCGAGGGCACCGATGTGGTGGTGCTGGACCACCATCTGGGCGGCGAAACCCTGCCCCGCGCGCTGGCCATCGTGAACCCCAACCGGCAGGATGAAGATGGCGCGCTGGGGCATCTGTGCGCGGCGGGCGTGGTGTTCCTGATGCTGGTCGAAGCCAACCGCCAAGGCCGCGCGCAGGGGCTGACCGGGCCGGACCTAATGGCGCTGCTGGATCTGGTCGCGCTGGCGACGGTCGCGGATGTGGCCCCGCTTCTGGGCGTGAACCGGGCCTTCGTGCGTCAGGGCTTGCGGGTCATGGCAGGCCGCGCGCGCCCCGGCCTGCGCGCGCTGTCGGACGTGGCGCGGCTGGACACCGCCCCGCGCGCTTACCATCTGGGCTATGTGATCGGGCCGCGCATCAATGCAGGCGGCCGGATCGGGGCGGCGGATATGGGCGCGCGCCTGCTGGCCACCCGCGACGAGAGCGAGGCAGAGGCGCTGGCCCAACGGCTGGACCTTTTGAACACCGAACGCCGCGAGATAGAGGCCGCGGTGCGCGCCAGCGCGCTTGCGCAGGCCGAAGCGCGGGGCTTGGATGCGCCGCTGGCATGGGCGGCAGACGATGGCTGGCACCCCGGCGTGATCGGCATTGCCGCCGCGCGCCTGAAAGAAGCCACGCACCGCCCCGCGATCGTCATCGCGCTTGACGGCGAGATCGGCAAGGGATCGGGCCGCTCGGTCCCCGGCGTGGACCTTGGCGCGGCGATCCACCGGCTGGTGCGCGAGGGGCTGCTGCTGGGCGGGGGCGGCCACAAGATGGCGGCGGGCCTGACCGTCGCGCGCGACGGGCTGGATGCCGCGATGGCGCGTCTGGCCGACCTGTTGGCCCAGCAGGGCGCAGGCGCGGACGGCCCGCGCCGCCTGCGGCTGGATGGCGCGCTCATGCCCGGCGCGGTCAGCCCCGAACTGATCGCCCAGCTAGAGGCCGCCGGCCCTTTCGGGGCCAGCGCCCCCGCGCCGCGCTTCGCACTGGCCGATATGCGCATAGAAGGGCTGCGCCGGATGGGCGACAACCATCTGCGCTTTCGCTGCACCGGGGGTGATGGGCGCAGTCTGGACGTGGTGGCCTTCGGCGCGTTCGATTCGGCGCTGGGGCCCCTCATCGCAGAGCATCAGGGGCGACGGCTGCACCTCGCCGGGCAGATCGAGATCAACTTCTGGGGCGGCCGCCAGACCCCGCAACTGCGGCTGGATGATGCCGCCGTCCCCAGCGATACGGCCTGAGAAAATTTCCTTCCACAAAGCCGCATTTTTCGCGCGAAACCCTCTTGCGCAGGTCCGCCGCTTTGCATAAACACCGCGTCACACAGCAAGTGGCCCGTTCGTCTATCGGTTAGGACGCCAGGTTTTCAACCTGGAAAGAGGGGTTCGATTCCCCTACGGGCTGCCACTTCCCGCCTTAAGTTATTGTGTCGCATGAGGATTTTCCTTGTGCTTGCTAACCTTTCAGAGGGGGTTAGCAGATTTCGGGTTGTTGGCGGTGTCTTGCAGCTTCTCAACCGCGCTATGAGCAAGCAGAACTTGGTCGGCTTTCGCCGTGTAGCGACGCACCTCTGCGTCGGTCTTGTGGCCGGTGATCGACTTGATTTCGTGATGGGTGCACCCTGAACCGCCCCTTGTTTGCCGGAGACCCAGAAGTAAGGATACTGGGTCATGGGAAAGATGAAGAACGGAACACGTTATCCAGAGGAACTGCGC
>NZ_JAFMPR010000016.1 GCF_020667835.1 Roseibaca sp. Y0-43 | reverse complement strand
CCCCAGCTGATTCAAGCCGGGCCAAGGTTGCACATGGGTCAATTCTCAATGACAATTTCTGCTGTTGCCGGGTCAAATCTCAGTGGCAATCAACACCCGACCCCTCTCTCCCTCTCGAACCGGTGCGTTCCGTTCGCTTGGCTTGATTTTGTTCCTGTTATGTTCTAAATTGAGGGCCAAGCTAGAAAGGGAGTTTCCCGATGGACAGCACCACATACACCCTGCCCGCGACACCGAAGCAGATCGCCTATGCGCGGTCACTCGCCCTGCGCAACCAGACCCTCCTGCCTTGGGAAGTTCAGCAGGACCGCCGGTCGCTCAGCGCCTGGATCGAGGCGCAGGCCAAGCTGAAACCAGTCTCCGACATGGATCGGTTGCCGACATCAAAGCAGGTGGCCTTCGCGGAGAAGCTCGCGCGCATCAAACGGCGCGCTGTTCCAGAGGAATGCTTCAGCGACAAAGGCCTGATGTCGAAGTGGATCGATGGGAACAAGTGAGGACGGCGTCAGCGGGCCCCGGCCTTTCGGAGCTTTTGCCATACCGTGGCTTGGCAAACCGAGCGTAGTTGCCAACCTGTAGATTGGCAGGTGCGCTTAGGGACATCAGCCTCGGTCAAGCTCCTGTCTGAAGGACTAAGGTCTGGTCCCGACGGCACGCCGAGAAATACACCGCTGCGACCTTCGGCAACCACCGCAAGTCGTTGCCGTCTCTCGACCCAGCGTCTTCAGATCTTCCTCCACGTGGGGCAAGTCCCTCAGCTCTTTGGAAATGGTGATATTGGAGCGTCAATAACACTGGAAAAGTATCCTCATCAAAGAAACCAGTAGCCGCCTCTTTGAAAATCTGTCACTTTAGGCATCATGGACGCCGCAAGATCACAGAATCTGAAGAAATTGCTCGATGCAGTGCCCGCCGGGTATCTGGTCGATGCCGCATGGCTCGTCTCCCAAGGCATCGCCTACGAGAGCTTCCGTGACTACGTGAAGCGCGGCTGGCTCGAGCGCATCACCCGAGGCGTCTTCCGCCGCCCCCTCCCCAGCACCGCAGCCCCCCTGACGTCGAACAGCATCGACTGGAAGACCTGCATCCTGTCCACGCAGCATATCATGGGTCATGACCTGCATGTCGGCGGCACCACGGCGCTCGGCGAACAGGGGCATGCCCATTACCTGCGCCTCGGCGACAGCGCTCCAGTCTGGGTCTATGGGGACAGTATCCCCAGTTGGCTGACGAAACTGCCGATGGATGCCCAGATCAGAACCCGCCCCCGATCCTTGTTTGCCGACCCGAAACTGGGCGTGATCGAGGGCAAAACGACCGGCCAGCCATGGGACTGGGGTCTCACGATGTCGACGCCGGAGCGCGCCATCCTGGAGGCCATGGACGAGTTGCCCGACCATGAAGGCTTCCACACGCTCGACATGGTCTTCGAGAGCCTGACGACCCTGCGCCCAAGACTGCTGTCCGACCTCCTGCAGGCCTGCCGCAAGATCAAGGTCAAGCGCCTGTTCTTCGTTTTCGCTGACCGCCGCGATCATCCCTGGCGCAAACGGATCGACCCGCAAGCATTCGACCTCGGCAGCGGCGACCGAGCCTTGGTTCAAGGCGGCAAGATCCACCCGCGTTATCGGATCATGGTGCCGGAAGATTTCGTGAAACCGGAGGCCGACAGTGGCGCGTGAGACCTATGAAGTCCAGGTGAAGCGGGGCATTATTGCTTTGTTGAGGCCCATCGACTACATTACGTGACAAGTTACCTCACAGAGATGATGCAATGGCCTCGGTCGCAGCGAAAGTGATGTCGACAGTCAGCGCGCCCTACGGCGTGCAGGTGACGGCTACCCAGCTGGCCGAAAAGATCGCCGACAGCAAGAGCGTCGATGCCTTCGATTGCAGCGTGTTCGCCTTCCTGTCCGAAGTGTCCCCCAAACTGCAGCAGTCGTTTATCGACGAGATGGGTGTCAGCAAGGACGCAGTCATCGTGGTCGCAAAGAAATTCTCCGAGCTCGCCGGATACAAGCTCCCGCTCGCGATCTGAATGAACGTCCCGCAGCCAAGCCGCTGGCCCGAGCTTTTTGATGTGGCTATGGCGATCGTTGACCAAGCCAACGGTCAGGGTATCGGCATGTCCAACTGGAGCTTTGGGGGCGGAACGGCTCTCATGCTCCAGATCAAGCATCGCGAAAGCCACGACATCGACCTCTTCATCGACGATGCCCAGTACCTCCCGTATTTGAACCCTGAGACGCAAGGATACAATCTCGCACTCGCACCGAGCGACTATGAAACCGATGGCACGCGCGCCTTGAAGATTGTGTTCAATGGCGTCGGCGAGATCGACTTCATCTGCTGCGACCCAGTAACCCAAGAACCGTATGTCATTTCCGATATCCGCGGACGACGCGTCAAACTCGAGACGCCAGCCGAAATCCTGGCCAAGAAGGTAGTCTTCCGCGGTTCACACCTCCAGCCCCGGGACATGTTCGACATCGCCGCCGTCGCCCATGCACTGGGCACCGACTACGTCGTTGAAGCCTGCTCCAGATTTCCTGATGCTTCCCGGGGAGCGCTCGCCGTCGCCGAGAAAATGAATCCTGCGCTGGTTGATGCCGTCACAGGCAAGTTGTTGGTGTCAGAGGGATTTCAGATTCTTCAGGGCCATGCGCAGGGAGTAACGAAGGCAGTCCTGGTCGAAGCGATCGCGCGAGCAGGCTGACCGGTCGCAGACGGCTGGCCAACCAGATCGGCAGCGACACCAAGATCATCCAGCCGGTCGGCAGTGCTGAGACGCAGGAATGCCTCAGCCATGGACTATCTCTCCAACCAATCGTGCCAGCCAAGTCGGGAACTGCGGCGCGGCGGACATCAGTTCAGTCTTTGCCGTCTCCGTGAGCTTGGATCGCAGGATTTGCAGAGCCTTGGGAGCCTCATCCGGTCCGAGCCATGCCAGCGCACGGACGGCCTGGCCCGAGGTCTTGTTGCCAAGGGCCAACTGCCAGCGCGGCGCATGTCGCAGTTCGACTGCCTGCCGGCCAAGGTTCAGCACACGGCTTCGCCCCGAGGTGAGGTAAACCGACTTGACCGGCAACTGCGTGGTCAGGCCCAGAGCGTTTGCGGCGGTAGCACCGCTCGGCACGATCGTCTCGCCCCGCTGCACAGCCAGAGCTTCGATCGCCTGTTCAGCAGACGGACTACGCGGCCCAAAGCGTGTCTGGACCGGACGCATGTAGATGCCGCGTCCCGCACGGATCAACTCGCCGCGCGCAGCCAGACGCGACAGCGTCTGATCAACCGCCGCGCGCGAGCCGAGATGCAAAAGCCCCTTCGCTGCCAAGGGTACCCCCTCCGGCAACGTCGTTGCGACATTCATAATGCTCTCGGCCATGCGCTCCATGATCGCTCCTTTGTCAGAAACATACGCGATTGTCTGACAGTTTTCAAGCGTGCGCCCTTACCCGAAGCGACGCCCGGCTTCTGTGAAGGTGTACTCGTTGACGATGATCCCCTCCTCGATGGCCTCGTCCGAGGTGAGGTGGTCGTATTCAGCCTCAAGCTGGCGGTAGAGCCAGCGGGCCAAATCACGCAGCGCCTCGGTCACGATCTCCTCGGCGTCCTCGGTCGGCGGCTGCCAGGTCGGGCTGTCGCGCGTGAAGTCCACCGACATGGTGTATTCGTGGTAGTAGCGACCACGATGGCTGACCTCGGCGGCGAGTTGGTAGAAGTTCCGTCGCTGGATGGCCTGCAGCCGGTCAGCGATGCCATGGAGCGTCGCGTCGGTCGGGGCGTAGTCCCGGATGCGCGCGGCCGCGCCCTTGGCGTGGGACCAGTAGCCTTCGAAGCAAGCCCCGTCGCCTTGGCTCCAGAACCCGGATAACCAGATGCAGGGCTTGGCCCGCGTGCCACCGCCCATCAGGCGGACGGGCGTGGTCTTCAGGCGGATGCCGAGGATCTCGCAGACCCGCTCGAAATCCTCATAGACCGCGTCCCACCAATCGTCATGGGGGCCGAGTTCGCGATACCAGCTGCGCACCTTTTCCTTGGCGGCATCCGAGAGTTCGGGGAACTGGTAGACGGTGGTGCAGATCACTTCAGGCATCGGCGTCCTCCCCGTTCAGCGCGGCGGCCAGCCATTCTTGCGTGCTGGTCCAGCCGACGGATTTGCGGGCACCGAGATCGATGACTTGCGCGCCGCCGCCGAAGGCGTCGAGGCGCGGCCGGGAGCAGGTCAGGGCATACTGGAAGCCCCAAAGGCCGATGAGGTCGAGCTCTTCCGCCAGGCGCAGCACGAAGCGGATGACGGCTTCTACATCGCCGTGGTCGTCGTCATGGATCCAGAGGGTGCTGCCCTCGGGCGCATCCTGGCGCACGAGTGTGAGGCCCGCGACCTCCGGGTCATCGGCGTCCTGATCCGCAGCGCGCAGCTCCTGGAACAGTGCGAGCGCGCGGGCGGCCTTGTCGGGGGTGCCAACGTCGAGCAGGCATGAGAAATGGGTGAAATAATCCGCCATGGGGACCTCCAGAATGGGGAAAACCCGGCCAAGAGGCCGGGCGCTGGATTGGGATGAAGGGGTGTCTGGGGGCGATCAGTCAGTTGGCGTGTCGCCCGCCGCCTGTCGCGCAGCATGCGCGCAGAGCATCTGCCGATAGAAGCGCTTGCGCGCTGCCCGGAAGCCGCGCACGGCGCGCGTGTCGGGGTGCAGCGCCCGGACCGCCGCGCGCAGGACGGCGAAGGGCGAAGCCGTCACAGGAAGGCCGAGGCGCTGATAGGCCGGATCGGTCATCTCAACTGACCTCGACCACGGGCGAGGCGAGATGCGGATCGACCTGCGCCTCGATCCGCTCGGCCCGGCCCATCCACGGCTCTGGCCGGATGGCCTTCACCCAGTCGGCAAAACTCGGGATGAAGCCGAGGTCTTCCTTCACATGCTGCTCGCCGATCCAGCGGGTCGGGATGATCCGCCCGGTCGAGAGCGTGAGGGTCGGCCCGAAGATCGTCTCGGCCATGAATATGCCCTCCGCATGGTGACGCAGCGCCCGGTGCCGAAAGTCGGCTGTGATCTCCTTGCTCTGGTCGAACCAGGCATGCACGCCGATGAAATCCTCGACCGTGCCGCCCCATTTCTTCACCGAGGACAGGGCGTGGTGATAGGGATGTGCCATCGCCGCCCCCTCAGAAATCATGCGTGTAGAGTTCCGACGACGTGAACCGCTCGTTGAACTCGAGATGGATGCAACGGGCCGCAGCGTCGAAGCAGAATTCGCCGTAAGCCCCGTCGTTGTTCTCCCAGCCGCCATGGGTGTCGGAGAGGAAGTCGTAGGCAAGCTGCTCGACGACATCTTCCAGCGAGAGCTGCCGCATCTCGACCTCGGGGTCGTCCCAGGTGAGCGCCGCGTAGTCGATCTCGGTCGCGGGGAACTCGACGGCCATCTCGCCGGACCATGCGCCGATGCTTTCGATCTGGCCGCTGTCGCCGGCCCCGTCGAAGGTGACGGTGACATGGGTGATGCCGGCGGCCATGAGGCCGTCGAAGAGCCGATCCTTGTTGCCAGGGCGCAGCGCTTCGATCCGGGCGGCGCGCGCGGCATGCGCCGCAAAGATCTGCGTCATGTCGACGGTCGAGGGCACCATCGGCGGCGCGAGGGTGGGTTCAGTCGGGGTCATCGTGTGTCTCCGGTACAGGAAAGGGATCGGAGCCGGGCCGGGCGATCTCTCTCCCCCGGACAAGCTCCAAATCCCCCCTGCCCCCCTCTGCCTCTCGGGCCTCACGCCGCGACCTGCAGCGCTCGGGCGGCGAAGGCGCGCCAGAGCGGGTCGACGAGCCGGGCATCCAGAAGATCGGCGCGGTGGCGCAACTGAGCCGCCAGATCGGACTCGCCCCAGACGGACGCGCGGCCGGCCTGCGCGCGCAGCTGGCTTGCCTCGGTCACGACGCCCCGCGCCTCGGCCGCGCTCGTTACCGGGTGGCACCAGGCGACGGCGTGGTCGCTGGCGGCACCAGCCAGAACAAGCCGCTCGTCGCGATCGAGGATCGCCATAAGCTGGGGGGCGGCACCCGGGGCGATCCCCTCGGCATGGTCAATCGCGCCTTGCATGGCGTCCGCCAGCGTTGCGAAACGGGCGAGGATCAGGGGAGTGGCCCGGCCCGACATGAGGTCGGCCGGCGCGCGGCGCGACAGGGTCAAGGCGAAGGGATGACTGGGATCGGTGTCGCCCGAGGGAAAATGCTGTAGGACGCCCCGCGCGTAGGCGGTCGGGTGGATGGGCAAAGGCAGGTCGAACATGGGGAGATCTCCGACGGCGCGGGAAGCCTCTCTCCCCGCTTCACCGTCAAAGACCAAACCGCCGCCCTCTTCCTCGAAGGGGCAGCGGTGATGGGTCCGATGGGCCCTCAGAGCCTGCCCAGAGCACGCAGGCTAAGTTCCGTTCCGGCGCCGACGATGATGTGATCGTGCAGCGTCAGGCCGAGGTACTTGCAGCCCTTCTGGATCTCCTTGGTCATGCTCAGATCGGCCTCGGACGGCGTCGGATCGCCCGAAGGGTGGTTGTGGATCAGGATCAGGGCGCTGGCATTCAGCATCAGCGCTCGCTTGATCACCTCTCGCGGATAGACCGGGACGTGATCGACCGTCCCGGTCGAGAGAAGCTCATCGGAGATGATGCGGTTCTTGCGGTCGAGATAGAGCACGTGGAACCGCTCGATCGGGCCGCGGACGGTGAGCGCGCAATAGTCCATCAGCGCCTGCCAGCTGCCGATGACCGGGTTCTGACTGAGGTAGCGACCGAGGATGTCGCGGGCCTCGAGGACGATAGTTTCTTCCTGGGGGGTCATGGGCGTCTCGCTGAAATGCGCACACCGAAGCCCCCTGCCCTTTCGGGGCAAAGCCAACGGCGTGCATGTTGAGAAATAGCTGCAGCGACCGCCCCGGTGTCGGGCGATCGCTGCTTGAGCGCTCTATCAGCCGACCCGGTCGAGCAGCTTCTTCGCGCGCCCCTCCATATCGAGGCGGGCGTCCTGCTGGGTCTTGTCGCGCGCAAGCCGCGTGATGCCCTGCACGAAGTCGAAGATACTCTCGGGCGGGCGGCCTTCTTCCATCAGCACTTTCTCGATGATCTTGCCGGACTCCGCCTTCGAGAAGCCCCGCTTGCGCAGGAAATCCGCGCGATCATCATCGCTGCGCGCCACGATCTGCTGCCGCGCGGCCTTGATGCCGTTCACAAACCCCTGCGGCGAGGAATTGGCGAAACGCGTCAGCGCCGGGGCCGCCTCATGGGCAAAGCGGGAGGCGGCGTATTTCGAATGCCGGATCCGGATCTCCTGAAAATCCTCGACGCCCCAGAGGTTGCGGTTCTGGCACACTGCCCGCAGGTAGAAGCTCGCCATGCCGAGGGTCTTGGCGCCCACCTCCGAATTCCAGCAGTAAAAGCCCCGGAAGTAGAGGTCGGGAGAGCCGTCCGCCAACTTGCCCGCCTCGATCGGGTTGCGATCATCGACAAGAAACAGGAAGACATCGCGGTCCGAGGCATAGAGCGTGGTCGTGTCGCGGCTGATTTCGACATCGGGGTTATAGACGCCGGTCGACCAATCCAGCACGCCCGGCACTTTCCAGCGCGTGTCGCCGGTGCCATTGCCCGCGATGCGCTGCACCGCCTCGACCAGCTCGAAATCGTGGATGCGGCCGTAATCGGGGCCGGTCACGGCGCGCAGTTCCGTGCGGCCATCTTCGGTCTCAAAAGTCTTCACCTGCTCGGCGCGGTGGTTGGTCAGACCATATTGCAGGTTGATCCCCGCCAACGGCGCGGGCAACTGGCGCAGGTAGGACGCCGGCGCGCCGACGATGCTGGCAAGCTGGCCGAACGCCCAATGCGTTGGCGCGACAGGCGCCTCGGCTTTCGGCAGCATCAGATGCAACCGCTCGGGGTTGTCGCGCGCGGCCTCGACCTGGATATCCGCCGTCTGCACCACACGGCTGCGGCTGCGCTCCGACCGGCCTTTCACATTGGCCCAGAGATCGTCGAGCGACAGATACCGCTCGTCATCCGGCCGGTTGAACCACTCGGACGACACCCGCCCGTTCCGTTCACCCCGGCTCACATCCACTTTCCAGCCACCAGCCCGCGCCGGCTGTACCGGATCCAGAACTTCTACAACGCCCATCGGCTATCTCCCGTGACAGGCGCCGGGAGCCACTCTCCCAGCCTTCAACCCGTCACCGGGAAACCGGCACTCCTCTTACTCTCGAAAGATTCTTAGAAGGCGGAAATGCGGGCAATCGTAGTTTCGGGTAATCATCAACCGTCGTCGTCTTTTCTGGAAACCCGCCCAAGCCTTGAGAGCATACGTGCCCACTCATCTACATCGGTGGAGAGCTGAGCTTCGGGTTCGGAACGTAGCTTGCTAATTTTATTGGCTGATTGCGAAACCGAATTGCCAGACAGGGTTCCTGATGAACGTGGGCGCTTCTTGGCGCGTGCATGTGGTTGCGGCTTCCGAGCCTTTTGAGGTTTGCTACCTGAGGTTCGTTTCTTTTGCCTAACTGGATTCTCTTGGGAGACGCCAGATAACGCAATCAGAAAAAAAGCAAGGCGAGGAGTCCAATGCGAACCATCAGCAGTCACACGGCCTGTTTCATTCAAATAGTGGGAAACAAGTTTGGGCCCCACTATCCCCTTTCTGGCGAAATCTTCGAGGACAGAACGCAATGTTCCTGACATGTTGGCCGTTCGGCCGCTTCCTAACCCAAAGTGCCTCCTCTCGGATGGCATAAGTTCTGAAACCTCATTGGGAATAACACTTGGGTCAAGATCCTTCTCCAGCGCCTCGAAGTCCATTATCCGGTCACCGTTGGCAACCTCGATGTCTTCAAGTGACAATGGATGCAGAAAAGAGAACGTCTCTCCACGGCGACTGACGAGGTCGCCTTCAGATAGAAGCGGCTGATCACAGTAAATGAAGAAACGATGTCTCTGATGATTTTCACTTGAAAGGTCTTCAACCTGAACTTCCATCAGGAAGTCTGCAAAATGGACTTCAACCACCACTGCAAGCTTCCACGATTTTTTTCTGGCTTGCCGACCTACAGGTAGTATCCTCTGGTCGATTTTTTGCTCGGCACCAAGAATTTCTTTGATTTCAGCAACTGGTCGGCTGGAGGGGCGAGCACGCACAGAGCCAGAGGCGGGGCGCCCGTTGTCGGTGCAAGGGTGCTTCGCCCAGGGTTTTCCAAGTTCATCAAAGAAGACGCGGCTACCGTGTTCATTGGAATAAAAATAGACGGGCTGACCGCAGACGGGGCAGGATGCATTGGGATTGACGAAGCAGCGAGAGTAGCTTGTTGCGCCGTAGCCTTTCAGCGTCTGCGTCGCATGGCGCTTTTCATACTCGGAATAGATCGGCCGAAGTGTCTTTATTTCGGGCGCGACGGAGGCACCTCCACCGTTTCGGTTACCGCCGCCAACGCACCACCCACATGTGCACCAAGGGTAATGATTGTGTCCGGTCAATTTGGCACCAAAATTCCAATACTAGTTGCCGTAAATTGCATCAATAATGCTCATTTCGGAAGTCCCCTTCCACAGTTTCTATCAGCCTCGAAACACGTATCGAGGCTTTGCAGCCTTCCACCAAGCATAATGCTTGGTGGAAGGCTGCAAAGCGAACGAATGCGCGTGCAACGTGGATCCGTCCCGGCGAGGGCACTTTGTGCTCTAAGCCGCCTCGCTGCAATCCCGCGAACCCGGCAGGTTGCCCCGCCGGGCCCGAGGGGGAGCCCCCGTTCCTCAGAACGGGATCTCGTCGTCGCGGTCGACCAGCTCGGGGTTTTCGTTCTCGGCCGACTTCGGGCGGCTCAGGAAGTCGACCTTCTCGGCAATGATCTCGCAGCCGTAGCGGTCGTTCCCCATGCTGTCGATCCACTTGCTGTAGTGGATGCGGCCGTGGACGAGGACCTTCATGCCCTTTTCGCAATGCTCGGCGACCGACTTGCCGAGACCGTTAAAGCAGGTGATGCGGTGCCATTCGGTGTCCATGACCCGGTAGCCGTTCTCGTCGCGCAGGACGCGACCTTCCGAGAGGCGGGGGCGTGAGGTAGCGAGGCTGAAGTTGGTGATGTTGGTGCCGCCTTGGGTGGTGCGGGCTTCGGGTTTTTGGCCGATGTTGCCGGCGAGGATGACGATGTTTTGCATGATTAGCTCCTGTGTTTCCTGTCTTCGGGACCGTCCCTTCGACAAGACCCTGAAAAAGCCCGTCGGGTGACGCGTGCACGGTGGACAGAACGGACGCCGGAAACCCCCAGAGGACCGGGGTGGTGCGGGCAGCCACAAAGGGGCAACACGGCCCGGACTGACGCGGGGTTGCGCGCGAGAGCCCGAACGGGATTAGGGGATTGTCAGTCGAAGGGATGGCCCAGGAGACAGAGATGCGCGGGGAGCCCATGCCAGACCCTGTCATCCGGCCAATCGGGGCAGCCTGAACCCAAGCCCAGCACCCCTGTGGCGGCAAAGACTATGGATCAACCAACCCTCTTCACCTGCCACCTGCCGACGGGAGTTGCGGGACCGTGCCGCGGCGGGCTATCGATACCGGAACATTCAGGACACGAGGCATAGCATGGCTGATTACGATCTCGAGGCGTTGTCGCTTCCCGAGCTGAAGAAAATGCAGAAGGACATCGCCAAGGCGATCTCCACCTTTGAGGCTCGACAGAAGGCGGAAGCCCGCACCAAGGTCGAAGCTGTGGCCAGAGAAATGGGCTACTCTCTGACGGAACTGGTCGGGACAGATAGCAAGCCCAAGCGCACCCCAGCCGCTCCGAAATACCAGCACCCTGAGGGGTGTTGTCACGTTAACGCCCTGCACATTGCTGGTTCATTGATCTGGGTGTAGGCGGTGTCGATGCAGACATTGAAAATCAAATACAAGCGCCACCGGTTTCCGTCCCAGATCATTACTCATGTTGTCTGGCTCTACGCCCGGTTCAACTTGAGCTTGCGCGAGGTCGAGGAAATGATGCTGGAACGTGGCGTGGACGTTTCGTATGAAACGATCCGGCGCTGGACCGTCAAGTTCGGCCCCGTGATCACCCATGCTCTACGGAGACGGCAGCCGCGCCCCGGCGATGTCTGGCATCTGGACGAAGTCGTCGTGAAGATCGCGGGCCGGTCATACTGGCTCTGGCGCGCAGTCGACCAACATGGCGTCGTTCTTGAGGAAATCCTTCAATCGAGGCGAGATAAGCGCGCCGCAAAGCGGCTTTTGGTCAAGCTTATGAAACGCTGGGGTTTCGTGCCCAAAAGGATCATCACGGACAAACTGCGCTCATACGGGGCCGCCAAGCGCGAGGTCGTACCTGGCCTTGATCATTTGTCACACAAGGGGCTCAATAACCGCGCCGAGAACAGCCACTTGCCCTTCCGAAAACGCGAGCGTGCGATGCAGGGCTTCCGATCGCCGGGGACACTACAACGCTTCGTGTCCATGCAGTCCGCAATCCGAAATCGTTTCTCCGTCCCAGCCCGCCGCCGTTTTGCTCTCAACATCCGTTATCACCGACTCGAAGCATTCGACGCGTGGAAATCCGCAGCAAAACTCGCATGATCGAAGGCCGCAATGTCAACTTCCAAACGTAGCGAGTTAACGTGACAACACCCGCCGCACTCCTCCGCCGCGCGAGTAAAATGCTTGCGACGCGAAAGAGCGGTCAAGAACTCCATGTCTCTCAGGCTCAGCACATTCTTCTCCACCACGCCAAAGCCCGCCGACATGAACCAGGGGCCGGATCTTTCGCAGATGTGTACTGCAAGGGTGCGATGGCAGCAAACCTCAGGCTGAGGAAAACGGATTTCCAACTATTAGAGCGAAGGCAGCAGCTGCCGGCAATCGATCATCACCTCCGGTGTCTGTGCCCTGTCGTTCTTCAGGCGCAATCCCGTGAGCGGCGCGTATACGGCCCGCGCAAAAATTCCGGGCGGATCAGCGGTTGGGCGAACACTTGCCAGCCAGATGAACGAAATCGGGTTAGGTGTCGCTCGCATAGACTTGTCGGACTCGCTTATGGAGCAATGACGTGCCACGCGCTTCCCCCTCTGCAGGCATTCATTCAGGTGCCGGCAGCCTCCTCGCGCAATCAGTGACTCCCTTGCATCAGCGGGTTGCACGGTCGTTGATTCCTGCAATTTTCATCTGCCGCACATCATCAAATCCGGTGTAAAGAGTAATTTTTTCAACCCGTTAAAGAATCCTCGTTATAATATATTACTAACATATTGAATATTTATCAAAAGTAGAATAGGACTATCTGACGCAGGCTTCCCCGAGAGGGCAGGTGTCTGCCTTTGTCGTTACGCGCTCTGACAGCGATGGAAGCGGGGCAAAGTCTGCAAAACCCAACCAGGGAGGAAATCCATTGTTACACTTTAAGAAAAGCCTCGCGACCGCTGCGCTCGCGGCGTGCATGATCGGCGCGCCGCTCGGCGGCGCCTTGATGGCCGCCGAACATGAATGGAAAATGGCCACGACCATCACCGGTGGCCCGCTCATGGAACTGGGCGCCGAGGCTTTTGCCGAGCGCGTGTCGCAAATGACCGAAGGCCGCGTCGAGATAGAAGTCTTTCCCGCTGGCACGTTGGGCAAGGCGCTCGACGTGTCGACCACGGTCAAACGCGGCGTCGCAGAGGTTGGCCACACCTGGATGGGCTACGACTGGGGCAAGGACAAGACCACGGTTCTCTTTGGCGGTTTTGCCGGTTCGATGGACAGTGAACGCATGCTGCACTGGCTATACGATGGCGGCGGCAAGGAGCTTTGGACAGAGTTCCGCCAGGACCGTTTCGGCCTTGTGTCCTTCCCCCTTTTCATGCGCCCGGCCGAGGTTTTCCTGCACTCGAAGAAACCTGTGTCGACGCTGGAAGACTTACAGGGTTTGAAGATGCGCACGGCCGGTGCGTGGCTTGAAATTTCCAACGAACTAGGCGCTTCGCCTGTTACGATGGCCGGCGGAGAAGTCTACACTTCGCTCGAACGCGGCACGATCGACGCCACCGAATGGGGCTCGCTGTACGAAAATGTTTCTCCCGGCTTCTACCAGATTGCCAAATACGTGGTGGTTCCCGGTGTGCACCAGCCCGTAGCGCCCTATGAACTTGTCATCAACGACGACGCTTGGGCGGCGCTGTCGGATCACGATAAGGAAATGGTACAACTGGCCGCCGAGCTGGTGACTTTTGAAAGCTGGATGCGAATCGGCAACGAAGACGCCAAAGCGCTTGAATTCTACCGCGAAAACGGCAACGAGATCATCGTCCTCGAAGACGAGGTCAAAGTCGCCGCCAAGCGCCTTGGCATGCAATGGGCCGACCGTCAGGCCGAAGGCAACGAGTGGTTCAACCGCGTGCTAAGTTCGCAGCGCGAATTCGAGGGAAAATGGTCCGAGGCCGACAGCTATCGCAAGATGGCGCTGCCGCCGCAGGACCACTCGTCCAACTGACCTCCCGATAGGACTGACTCAGCCTCTGCCCATGCAAGGGCGGGGGCTGCGGCGCCGCCCGAAGGAACCCATGAAATGAATACATCCACCCGCCACTTCATCGGAGGGGTCAGTGCAGTTCTGGGCTATTTCGCGGCCCTGATTCTTGTTCCCCTTATCTTGGCCTCGGTCTACGAGGTGATTTCGCGCTACGTCTTCAACCAGCCTACCATCTGGGCCTACGAGATCGGCTATATGGCAATGGGCGCCTCCTTCCTGCTGGGGTCCGCCTATACCCTGCGTGACGGTCAGCACGTTCGGATTGATGTCCTGGCGACCCATTTCTCGCCGCGCCTCAAGGCCACGCTTGACCTGACCGGATACCTGCTTCTGTTCCTGCCCATTGGCATCTGGCTGACCTTCGCGCTCTACCACTACACGGTCGAGGCCTACGAATGGGGTGAACGCTCTGGCGAGAGCGCCTGGAACCCCGTTGTCTGGCCCTATCACCTTGTGTTCTTCACCGCCTTCGCGGCCATGGTCCTGCAAGTGATTGCCGAAATGCTCGGCTGCCTCCAGACACTTTTCACATCAGGGACAGGGGAGGACTGAGCCATGGAATATCTCGCACTCTGGATGTTCCCGGTCCTTCTGCTGATTTTGCTGACCGGTTTTCCGATTGCCTTTTCGCTGATGGGGGTGGCCACGATCTTCGGCTACATCGCATTCGGTGACTCCGTTATTTACCAGTTTATCGACAAGATCGACGAGGTCGCGGGCAACTTCGTTCTTGCCGCCGTACCGCTGTTTGTCTTCATGGGCACGATGCTGGAGAAATCCGGCATTGCAGAGCGTCTGTTTGACGCCGTCCATATCTGGACGCGCCGCCTGCCGGGCGGTCTGGGTGTCGGCACTATCATCATGTGCGTCATCTTCGCCGCCTCTACCGGCGTGATCGGCGCGACGGAGACCGTGGTGGGGCTTCTGGCTATACCCGTCATGATGAAGCACAACTACAACAAGGGCCTCATTTCGGGCACGATCTGCGCTGGTGGATCGCTGGGCACGATCATTCCGCCTTCGGTCGTGGTGATCATCATGGGGCCGATTGCAGACGTGTCGGTGGGCAACCTTTTCATCGGGATGATCTTTCCGGGCCTTACCATGGCATTGCTGTATATCGTCTACATCATGGGCCGCTGCTATCTCCGCCCACAAGACGGCTCGATCATTTCCGAAGACGAGTACCTGCCGACGCTGAGCGAGCGTCTCTGGGTCACGCTCACGGCCTTTCTGCCTGCGGCACTCATGATATTCGCCGTGCTGGGTTCAATCATGTTGGGTCTTGCGTCGCCCACGGAAGCGGCCGCAATGGGCGCGTTCGGGTCTGTAGTTCTCGCGGCGATCTACCGCACGCTGACTTGGGACACTCTTCGTCATGCACTGCTCAACACGGTCAAGGTCACCTCGATGATCTTGATGATCCTGCTTGCGGGCTCGATGTTTTCCGGCGTCTTTGTCGGTGCCGGCGGCACGCGCGTCACAACCGAGTTGATCGCAGCTGCGGATCTGAGCCCCTGGGCGGCGCTGGCGGTGTTCCTTCTGATCGTATTCATTGCCGGCTTCGCGCTGGAATGGATCTCTATCTTGCTGATCTTCCTGCCGGTATTCATCCCTGTGGTGACCCAGCTCGGGTTTGATCCGGTCTGGTTCTGCATTCTGTTCCTGATCGTGATACAAACGAGCTACTTGTCGCCGCCGATGGCCCCCGCCATCTTCTACTTGCGCGGCATCGCACCGCCGGAGATCACTATGCCCGACATGTTCAAGGGGGTCGTACCCTTCATCATCCTGCAATTATTCACGTTGGCGCTGGTAATGGCTTTCCCGCAGATGGTGCTCTGGCTGCCAGAGAAAATCCTTGGCTTCTAGGCCGACGCTTCTGATCGTAGGCGGCGGATACGTCGGCTGTGATGTGGCACGGCGGCTCGACCGGGTGATGGACGTCACCCTGGTCGAGCCTAAGCCCGCCTTTCTCCATGCCCCTGCCATGATCCGCGCATTGGTGGAACCGGGCCTTCTACAGACTGCAACAATCCCATATGATCGGCTCTTGAGCCGGGGTAGATTGATACGCGGGCGCGCAGCATCCTTGCACGCGGAGGGAGCGATCCTATCCGACGGCTATGAGGTGGCAAGCGACTTTACCCTTGTGGCTACGGGTTCTTCATACAGCCTGCCCTTCAAATCCTCGGCGGAAGATATCGACACATTTCTCAACGCCCACCGGGCACTATCGGTCCGCATAGCATCCGCTGGCCACATCGCAATCGTCGGCGCTGGTCCGGTGGGTACGGAACTGGCCGGCGAGATCGCGGCGGCACGGCCTCGTACCAAAGTCACACTGATCGCAGCCGCCGCGCATCCGATACCCCTCCATGACGAGCGGCTAGGACGAGCACTGATGCAGAGGCTGCATCGTCTGGGAGTAGAAGTTATCACCAATTGCAGCGCGCCGGATTTCTCTCCGGGTGCGAACGTGCGAAACGGCCCACTGATCCTTTCCGACGGTCGCGAGATTGCGGCGGACCTCGTTCTTCCCGCTCTGGGTGCGCAGCCCCGAACCAATATTCTGACCAACCTGCCCGAGGTACGCATCAATGCCGCCGGCCGTGTCATTGTTGACGAATGGTTGCGCCCTTGCCCCGGCATCCTGCCCGGCCTGTTTGTCGGTGGTGACATCGTCGCGACGGACGATGCCATGACCATCGTCGCAACGCTGCGCCAAAACCCATTTCTTTCGAAAACCTTGCGCTCGGCGGCGCGTGGACGTCGGATCGACACGCTGCCACCCTACCGCCCCTGGCGCGACGCCCCCATGCTGGTACCCACCGGTCCGCGCCTCGGGGCCAGCCACCTGCCCCTGCCCGGCCCGTTGACCCGGGTCGGTACGATGCGCGGCTTCGGGGACGTGCTGACACGCGTGCTCAAAGGCAAAGACCTGTTCGTTGGAAAATACCGTCGTCTACTAGGCGCGCCGTGGGTCAGAGGGTCGAGCGGGTGAATTCGTAGATATAGTCGATCAGCTTGTCGGACGCTTCACCAGCGCCGGTCTCGTCGCCCTCGGCAATCTTTCGCGCGACAGAGGCGTGTAGGTTGGCGCAACGTTCGAGGTCGAGGGCCACGCGGTAGTTCTGGAACCAGAACCGGCGCGACAGACCCTGCATGCGTCGCATGGAGCGTTCGATGAATTCATTCCGGCAGGCGCTCAGAACGGATCGATTGAACGCCAGGTCAAGCTGCATGAAAGCATCGTAATCCCGCGCTTCGGCGGAGGCGGCGAGCTTGTCGGCCAGTTCTGCGAACTCTTTGCGCTCGGCATCGGTGGCGCGCAGTGCAGCTTTGCGCGCACAAAGCCGCTCCACCTCGCGCCGCAACTCCAGCAACTGCAACTGCTTTGCAATGTTGATCTCGGACACCATGACACCCCGTCGCGGCATCACCACGACCAGCCCCTCGGCACCCAAGCGCTGCAACGCCTCGCGCACCGGGGTCCGCCCGATGCCCAGTTCATCGACCAGTTGCGATTCAGAAAGCACTAGCCCCGGTTCCAGGTCCAGCGCCACGATCCGCGACTCGATCATCTCGTAGGCGCGGTCAGTCATTGTCATCTCATCCACTCGGCGCGCCGGGGCTTGGCCTTTGTCCAAAACCTTTGCTGCGTCTTTGCCCATATTCTACCTGTCCTGACCTGCTCCGCGCCGGTTTGCGGCTGATATTTCTTCAATATCCGAAAGTAGGGCGGTTCGGGCGGTGAGGCAAGGGACGTGCACGCCGCAGTGGCTCAAGACAAAGAGGCCGCCTCGCAACCCACCGCGAAGGCGGCAAGTGTCTGTGCAAAGGCTTCCGGCTTCTCGGCCATCGGCACATGACCGCACCCGGGCAACAAATCCAGCCGCGCCGTGGTGATCGCTGCTGCCAGTGCCCTGCCGTGGTCCGGCGGGCATTCCGTGTCATCGAGACCGTGCAAGACCAGCGTCGGCACATCGATCCGGCTGAGGACAGCGCGATAATCGACTTGCGAAGCACTCAGCCACGCGCCGGCAACCGCCATGTCTTCTGCAGTGTCTGTCAGCTTCAGCCGCAACGCCCGTTCCCGTGCCTCTGCGGTCAGCGCCTCAGGAGTCCCGCCCCGGAACCAGATCGCCGGCTCCAAACCCTCTGCTTTCAGGCAAGCGCTCGTGCTGACCAGCGCAAGCCCCGCGATCCGATCAAGCCCGCGCCGCTGCACGAAGTCCAGTGCCACCAGCCCGCCCATGCTCCAGCCGACAAGCACGACTTTGCCCTTGATCGCATCCAGGACGGAGGCAAGATCTTCGGCAAAATGCTCCATGCTGTAGCAGCCGGGATCGCCCGCTACGAAAGATCGGCCACGACCGCGCAGGTTCGGTCCGACTACACGCCAGTCTCGCGACAGCTCAAGCATGACCGAATCCCAGACTGAGCGTGTTCCCTGAATACCGTGCACCAGAACCAGAGTAGGCCGAGCGGCAGTCGCCTTTCCCGCGACCGCCAGTTCGAGGGGGCCGTCCGACGTCTCGATCTGCTCGATACGCGTGCCGCTCATGCCTCGAATTCGATGACGCTACGGATCGCCTCGCCCCGACGCAGCGCCTCGAACCCTTCGTTGATCTGCTCCAGCGTGATCCGATCGGTGATCAGGCCGTCTAGGTCCAACTGCGCGTCCAGATACTTCTGGCACAACATCGGGAAATCCCGGCGGGGCCGCGTATTGCCGTAACTCGATCGCCGGATGCGTTTTTCCTGCATAAGCGCGCCCCAGCGAAACGCCACGTCCTTGTCGACATCGGTCTTGCCGAGCCAAATTACTTCGCCACCAGGGCGCACGGCTTCGACGCTCAGGCGAAAGGCCGGTTCATTCCCCGCGCTTTCCATGACGACATCCGCGCCGCGACCATTGGTCAACGACCGCGCGAGTTCCTCAACGCTGCTATGCTTGGGGCTGACCCGGTGCGTGGCACCCATATTACATGCTGCGTCGAGCCGTTTCTCATTCAGGTCGACCGCGATCACGTTCTGCGCACCTGCAATTACCGCACCCTGCACGGCTGCAAGGCCCACTGCGCCACAACCGATCACCATCGCTGTGCTACCGGGTCGGATATCGGCAACGTTCAGTGCGGCCCCAACGCCGGTCATAACCCCGCAGCCAATCAGAGCCGCCCGGTCGAATGGCATTGCCTTGGGCACGGGGATTGCCTGCTGATCCTCGACCACGCAGTATTCCGCAAAAGCGCCAAGGTACATCAACTGGTGCAATGTCTCGCTGCCAGCGAGCCGTGCCCGTGGTATGCCGTCAAAAGCAAAGCCCGCCGGGCCGTTTTCCAGATAGGTCTCGCAGAGGATCGGCAGGCTCTGGTCGCAATAGAAACAATCGCCGCATTTGGGGTTCCACGACAGGATCACGTGATCCCCGACTGCGACGCCCCTTGCTTCGGACCCGATGGCGGCGACAACGCCAGCCGCTTCATGTCCCAGAACAGCCGGCATGCCTAACTGCAGCGAGCCCTCTATCACCTCCAGATCGGTATGACACAGACCGGCGGCCCGTATCTTGACCATCACGTCGCGTGGACCAAGCGGTCCGGCTTCGACCTCCTCGATGGTCATCGCCTCGCCCGGCGCGCGCAAAACCGCAGCCCGAAACGTCTTTGACGCTCCGCCGATCGTCATGCCGGGCGCTGTCGTCGGTTCGTCCAGCGGCGCCATCATGTTTTCTCCGACTGAACCTGGTCCATGGCGGCGCGCACGTCGCTTTCGGTCATTTCCCAGTCATTGCCGAAATTCGCCGTCACGTCCCGCATGAAAGGTTCAGAGAGACGCTTTGCAAGCGCGGCGTCGCCGGTCACATCGTAGATTAGCGCGAAAGCCAGTTGCGTGGCCGCCGCCCCCTCATAACTCCACTCAAATCCGGCACTGGTGAATTGGCAGACGTCGGCGTAGTCCGGCAGTTCGGCACCGTTTACGGTCACGATCACTCCGTCGATTGTTCGGTCTCCGAGATAGGTCTTCATGATTTCCCCCTGCCGTCTGCTTTCGAGCGCATCACTTCGGGGAAGATCCAGAGCGAGAAAACGCTGAATGGTCCGAGAAAGACAATGACCCATTGCGGTCCGGTCTGTCCCAGATGTCCCATGTAGAACCATCCCCCGATGGCAGCGAGCGCAACCAGAGTGGACAGCGCGATCTTGATCATGACGGGCATGTTAGCCTCCTTTTCTAGACAAGGGTTGCGCGGGCCCACTGCGGACCCGCCGGGTGCTGGGGTTGCTTCAGGCCATTCCGGCCAACGCCCAGGCTGAACCGCCCAGGCTGGCGGTGACAATGGTCAGGCCAAGGGCGCCGTCACGCCAGCGGCTCGGCCAGACGTTGAACAGGCCAGGCATGAAGAGCAGGGCGAAACCGGTAATTATAACGACACTGGTCCAGCGCAGTTCCGCGAGGCCGAAGCCCAAGGTCAGATAGACGACTGCAATCAACAGGACACAGTTCGCCGCGACCAGCGCAAAACCAAGCGGACGTTTCAGTTCCGGCCGGGTCGACAACGGGAAAACCCCGGTCAGCACGATAGCGGCAAGGCTGGTCACGCAGGCGAAAAGCGCAAAAATAAATGCAGCGGTGATATTCGGTTCGATATTGGCCATGGTTTCTCGCGTCCTTTTCTCTGAAGTATCGTGGTGCCGTCCGGCCCCGGTGTCAGGACCGGACGAAGGTCCGCTTATTCGGCGGGCGTTGCGTGCGTCGGCTCGCTTTTGCCGCGAACCGGCGTGCGGGACACTTTGCGCATATCCTTGCGGACATGTGACGTATCGTAGCCGTTGAATAAATGCCCGATCAGGCCACGGTTCAGGTCAGACGTGCCGAATAGCCAGTCCATTATCGGGAACGTCAGGTTCATGTTGCGCTCCATCATCAAGGATTGGTCGTGGTGCGCTGTGTGGTGGCGGCGATTGGTGTTGATGAAGGGCATATTGCGCACGAACCAGTTATCTTCGACGTGGCAGCAGAAATGCATGAACTCATAGATCATGTAGATCGAGGTTGTCGTTGCGATGAAAAGCCAGCCCACATTCGGTGTGAACAACCATCCCATCACGATCGCACCCGGAATCGACAGTAGCGTGAAGGCCGCCAGCGCATAGGGCGGGAAGAAGGTCACGCGATAATCCTTATGATCGGCGAACCGCATTTCGATTTCGGTGAAGAACTGATGGTGTTGCAGCGTGTGACGGTTGTAGACCGCGCGTGCGATCGGGTTTTTCGATGGACGGTGCATCACATACCGGTGCAGCCACCACTCGAAAAAATTGCAAAACAGGAACACCACAGGAACGGTCAACCACTCCATCGGCGTCACCTGATTGAGGTTCGCGGTGTAGATGTAGAGCGCGGTCAAGCCGATCGTGTAGATGATCACGATGTGCAGAAATCCGTTGTACCACCCTGCCACGCGCTGCCGGTAGTTGGCCCGGTACTGGCGCTGGCGTTCGCTCATGTTCGTATTTTGAAGTTCCATGGTCAGCCTCCAATATGCCATTTATTTGCCTCTGATATATCATCGATATGTTTTAGTCAATAGTTCCATTTCAGCCAGATACATCGGAATATATGCTGATGGCATCACCGCTTGCGGAATCAGTTATTTAGCGACGCAGAACGACAGAAAGCAAAGCGTCGAGGTCGCGCGAACTAAAGGCTGCGCGAGGCGCCCCGGTCGTGACGGAGATGAGCGCTCGGCGCCCCCGGAAATGGCCCGCGTCATAGCGCATTCTGCTGGTGTAGAGCCCGCCGTTGACGAATACCCGGTCCATCCACCCTTTCAGGCCCAACAGGCCCGAGCGTGCATATATGGACATTTTAGAGAATATAACATGAACGAACTGTCTGTTGACCGGACAGCTTGAAGACGGGAGGCTGTTTCTGGCGTTGTTTGGGGGATGACGGGTTGGAACGGTCTTTTGTCGAGGTTTGGAGCCTATCCTTTGATGACATCGGATTGATCGAGGGGATCAATCGTTCCGGCCGGGTCTGGTTTGCGTTTCAGCTGAGCTTCTTCCGAGCGCGGGCGCGATTTCCGTCTCGGTCGGGCGATGTCCAGGCCGATGTCTTGCGTTACCTTGCCGCGCAGCTGGGGATCGCCGCGCCGGAAGCGCGGGATTTCGAGTGCGGTCATGTGACGGCGCGCAGGCACCGGGCAGCAATCTTGAGGTATTTGGATATTCGACGTGCCGCTGATCGAGATCGGCAAGCGTTGCGGAATGAACTGGCTTTCGTGTTTCGGGGATCCTTCGGGAAGATTGAGGATCAGGTCGAACTTGGGTATCGCAAAAGCCGCGCGCAGGGGTTCTTCGTTCCGTCGGACAAGATCATGGAGCGGCTTGTCCGCGGTGCTCGGCATGATGCCGTTGAACACCTGCTCAAGAGGATTGCAGACAGCTTGTCCGGTGAGGCCTGCCGGAAACTGGAGGCCAGCCTGGCCGGCCCCAAATGCGCAACGGGGTTTCTGAGTTTGAAAGCGGATGCGGGTGCCGCCACTTTGGAAAACATCCTGGCGGCGACAATGCGATTGGCATTCGTGAATGCGCTCGATTTACCATTCCAGATCATGGAAGATGTCGACCCCGTCCTGGTCCAGCGACTGTCCCGCCGCGTCGATGGTGAGACCGCGGCCGAGATGCGCCGCCATGGCGACACGCGTCGGCTGGGTCTCTTTGCGCTCAATCTCATGCATCGCCGTGGCGAAATGATCGACGCGCTGATCGACCTGCTGCTTGAGATCATCCACCGGATGCAGACACGGTCGCGCCGCCGGGTAGTGGGGGCGATTGCGCGGGATATCGAGCGGGTCCATGGCAAGGAGCGCCTGCTGGTCGATATGGCTATTGCAGCGGTGGATGAACCCGAGGGCCGGGTGCTTGAGGTCATTTATCCTGTCGCGAGCGTGGCCAAGCTGAAGGCCGTGATTGAAGAAGACGGCGCCAAGGGCACGCTGGACCGGCGAATTCAAACGGCGATGCGCGGCTCCTACGCCAGCCACTACCGTCGGATGGTACCAAAGCTTCTTGCCGCGCTGCAGTTTCGATCGAACAACGCAAGCTGGCGCCCGATCCTGGATGCACTCGATTTGATCGAGCGGTGGCAACAGGATGGACGACGGGTCGTGCCTGTCGATCTGGCTCCTCAGGGTTCCATTCCCGCCAAATGGCGCGAGGCCGTCATCGATGCATCCGGCCGTCTGAACGTGATTACCTTCGAGCTCTGCGTATTGGCACAGTTACGTGAGAGGGTGCGCGCGAAGGAAATCTGGGTCGATGGCGCTGACCGCTACCGCAACCCGGACAATGACTTGCCGACCGATTTCGAGGCGCAAAGACACATATATTATCAGGGCCTTGGCCTCACCCAGGATGCCGGAGCGTTTGTCTCGCAGGTGCGCGATGAGCTGACGCGCGAACTCCACCTTCTGAACCGAACCCTGCCGGAAAACGAACAGGTCCGGTTGCGAACATTCGGGGAAAACCGGATCAGAGTAACGCCCTTTGCCCCGGTGCCGGAACCACCGGGGCTAGGAGCTCTCAAGCGCGAGGTCGAACGCGTCTGGCCGATGACCGGCCTGCTCGATGTCCTGAAGGAAACGGCATTGGACACGGGGTTTCTGGATTGCTTCGAGACGTCCGCCAGCCGCGAAGCCTTGGCCCACGCAGACCGGGACCGGCGGTTACTGCTGGCGCTCTATGCTGCGGGGACCAATGCCGGGATCAAACGCGTCGCCGCCGGTGTCGGTGACATTAGTTATGACGAACTGCTCCACATCCACCGCCGCTATATCGACGCAAACGCGCTGCGTGCCGCTGCGGCGCGCGTGGCTGATGCGACACTGAGGGTCCGCAATCCCGCGATCTGGGGCGCGGCGGGCACGGCTTGCGGTTCGGATTCCACCAAGTTCGGTGCCTGGGACCGTAACCTGATGACTGAATGGCACGCGCGCTACGGTGGGCGCGGGGTGATGATCTACTGGCATGTCGAGCGTCAGGCGACCTGTATCTATTCGCAGCTCAAGAGGTGTTCGTCCTCGGAGGTGGCGGCGATGATCGAGGGGGTGCTCCGGCACTGCACCGACATGGAAATCCAGCGCCAGTACGTCGATAGCCATGGTCAGACTGCTGTCGGTTTTGCCTTCTGCCATCTGCTCGGGTTCGAATTGGCGCCGCGCCTGAAGGCGATTGCCCGCCAAAAGCTGGTCCTTCCCGCCGCGGGCATGCGGACGCACTTGCCGCATCTGGCGCCGATCTTGTCGAACGTAGTCGATTGGGCCGAGATCGAGCGGCAATACGACGAGATGGTCAAATACGCCGCCGCCATGCAGTACGGCACCGCCGACCCCGAAGCGATCCTGCGCCGGTTTGCCCGGACCGACGTGATGCACCCGACCTACAAGGCACTGGCTGAACTGGGTCGTGCCATCAAGACGATCTTCCTGTGCCGCTATCTGCGATCAGAAGCCCTTCGCCGGGAAATCCACGAAGGCCTGAACGTTGTCGAGAACTGGAACAGTGCGAACGGCTTCGTCTTCTTCGGCAAGGGCGGCGAGATTGCCTCGAACCGGATCGCCGATCAAGAAATCTCCGCCCTGGCGCTGCAACTGGTCCAGGCATCGATGGTTTATGTGAACACGCGCATGGTCCAATCGGTCCTGTCGGACCCGAATTGGCAGGATCGACTGTCTCCAGAGGACTATCGCGGCCTGACGCCGTTGATCTATGCGCACATCACACCCTATGGCCGCTACGATATCGATTTGGAGACCCGGATCGATTACGAGCGTATCGCGGCTTGAGCGCTACTATGAGTATACCCAAAATAACGCAAGGCATGAACAGCGAAAGCACCCATTTTTATGTTCACTTTGGGTCCGCTTCGATATAATGAACACATCATCTCAGAGGCACACCCAAAATGAACAGATCGAGCCCCAAAATCGGCTATGCCCGAACATCGACCGTCGATCAGAACCTCGATGCCCAAATTGAGGCGCTGACAGCCGCAGGATGTGGGATGGTGCGCCAAGAACAGCGCAGTGGCGCGACGCTTGAAGGCCGCCCTGAATTGAAAACCATCCTCGACTTTATTCACCCAGGCGAAACCCTGGTGGTGACGCGGATCGACCGGCTTGCCCGCTCAATGCAGGATCTTCAGACCATCGTTGCGCGGCTGAAAGAAAAGGGCGCGCATCTGGCGGCCACCGAGCAGCCCGTGGACACCTCCACGGCGACGGGCAAAGCGTTCTTTGACATGCTTGGCGTCTTTGCGGAATTTGAAACCAATCTCCGCCGCGAGCGGCAGGCTGAAGGGATCAAGGCCGCGAAACGCAAAGGGGTCTATCGCGGTCGCCCACCCAAGATCGACATGGCCACCATTCAGGCCAAGCTTGGTGCAGGCCTCTCTCCAACGGAAATTGCCCGTGAAATGGGGATCTCGCGCGGTACTGTCTATAAAGCAAAGGCTGAAATGCTGACGGGCAATGATCTCATTGAGGGGCGGACTGCATGAAAAAGCCCCCACGCAAGCGACAGCCTTCCGCGCCCAAAGTGCCTGTGCAAACAGGGGCCAAGGTCCCACCACCACGCAACCTGACCCCAGAGCTTTGCGACCGGCTGCGCCGGGACATGATGACGGCCTGCCTCGCCGTGGCAGAAACCCACGGGCTGACGGTCGAAGGCGGGGATCTCTCGGATATCGATCTGCGCCATAGCTTCGAGATCAGCTTCCGCGTCGGCATCCCGCAAGAGAGCGGCGAGATCTACTCACCAGAGAAGGCCCTGTTCGAGGTGCTCGCGCCTCATTTTGGCTTGGAGCCCGAGGATCATGGCCGCACCTTCCGATCGAAGGATGAACTCTTCCGCATCGTCGCCATCAATCCAAACAGGCCAAAATATCCGATCAGCGCAGAACGCGTCTCCGATGGCCGAGGCTTCAAGTTCCCCGCCGAAAACGTCGTCATGTACCTGCAGCGTTCAGGCGCATAGTTTGTACGCCTTTTGTCCCATCAAACGATCAAATATGCACGCTCGGGCCTGTTACGCCAGGAGGGGATCATCGTCAACGAGTACACCTTCACCGAAGCCGGGCGGCGGTTCGGGTGAGAGCGCACGGTTGAAAACTGTCAGAAAACCGTGTATGTTTCTGACAAAGGAGCGATCATGGAGCGCATGGCCGAGAGCATTATGAATGTCGCGACGACGTTGCCGGAGGGGGTGCCCTTGGCAGCGAAGGGGCTCCTGCACCTCGGCTCGCGCGCGGCGGTCGATCAAACGCTGTCGCGTCTTGCCGCACGCGGCGAGTTGATCCGTGCGGGACGCGGCATCTACATGCGCCCGGTCCAGACACGCTTTGGTCCGCGCAGTCCGTCGGCTGAACAAGCGATTGAAGCGCTCGCAGTGCAGCGGGGCGAGACGATCGTCCCGAGCGGTGCTGCTGCGGCAAACGCTCTGGGCCTCACGACACAGGTGCCGGTCAAGTCGGTTTACCTTACTTCCGGTCGAAGCCGTGTGCTGAACCTTGGCCGGCAAGCGGTCGAACTGCGTCATGCGCCGCGCTGGCAGTTGGCCCTAGGGAGCAAGACCTCAGGCCAGGTTGTCCGCGCTCTGGCATGGCTCGGGCCGGATGAGGCTCCCAAGGCCCTGCAAATCCTGCGATCCAAGCTCACGGAGGCGGCAAAGACTGAGCTGATGTCCGCCGCGCCGCAGTTTCCGACTTGGCTGGCACGATTGGTCGGAGAGATGGTCCATGGCTGAGGCATTCCTGCGCCTCAGCGACAAGGACCGACTGGATGCTCTTGGTGTCGCGGCCGATCGGCTCGGCCGACCAGCCCATCTCCTCGAAAAGGACGTCTGGGTGGTCTGGGCGATCCAGCAGCTGTTTGGATCGCCCATTGGTACAAACCTCGTCTTCAAGGGTGGCACCTCTCTGTCGACTTGAAGTTACCCACAAGTTGGGCCAAGTCCCAGACAGGTGGCCATATTTAGGGTTGACCTGCCTGAATCTAGCGTGATTCGTTCTCTGGCACC
>NZ_JAFMPR010000015.1 GCF_020667835.1 Roseibaca sp. Y0-43 | reverse complement strand
CGGAAGTTAAGTGCCGCCGCGGCAATGGTACTGCGTCTCAAGACGTGGGAGAGTAGCTCACCGCCAAACCTGATAATCAACCAAAA
Source organism: Roseibaca sp. Y0-43 (assembly GCF_020667835.1). Classification (GTDB taxonomy): domain Bacteria; phylum Pseudomonadota; class Alphaproteobacteria; order Rhodobacterales; family Rhodobacteraceae; genus Roseinatronobacter. The sequence goes on along the minus strand of NZ_JAFMPR010000015.1, from coordinate 28,318 downwards.
CTCTAAACAGCCAACGCGGGGTGGAGCAGCCAGGTAGCTCGTCAGGCTCATAACCTGAAGGTCACAGGTTCAAATCCTGTCCCCGCAACCAAATACTACCAAAATATCAACACGCTACGCAGCGCCCTAAGGGGCGCTTCTTGCGTTTACCTGAGCCGTGTCCGCACAGTGTCCGCAAACGTGATGCAAATAATTCAACTCAGCTAGCGCAGGCACACGACCGCCAGCACCAGCTGAGGGCAGGGCGCTTATGGCCCAGAACCGACATCCGACTCCGATTATCAATGCTGCGGGTACACTCCGAATGGCCGCCATTCGGTATGAGTGCAAAAACTGGATCTGCGAATCCTCCTTCTATTGTTCGGAATCGGAAAACGCGTTTACAATCCCTTCGCTCCAAGCGACGAGCACCTCATGTTTGCCAGCGCAATTGAGTAGATTGATGCGGTCTCGTCTCCATAATCTTTCTACGTCAGCCTGCGTGGCTGCCTCGAGCGGTATCAATACTGGTTCTTCACAAGGTTCCGTCGCAATTCTTGGTGGTGCAGGAATCTTCAATCCAACCCCTGACAGGGTACTGGCAGCTTCACCGGTTAACGACGGTGGATCAGATGGGTTATTCAGAACCGCAACTGCCCACTCTCGCAACGCGGTTGTGTCCTCATCCGATGGTGCGGTTGTTAGTATTGAGACCGCCAGCGGGGTGATGGATGCAGCTGTCAGTTGCCTAGTCCTTTCTGAGTTCCAAATATATAAAGCTACGGCGACGACTAGCGGGACGAGAACAGAACCGACGACCTTGCCGATTATTTCTGCCTTGTCCCAGTAGTCTTTTTGTTTAGTCCCTTCTGCCAATTCACAACTCCCAACTACCTTGCAGATCGTTTGCAAGCATTGCTCGAGACCCTATCATGATCCAAATATCGGCTTTACGGAAAATTGGCTTGAGTGGCCTGCTGCCGGTTTCGTGGACACGAAGATAAGATCGTGACCACGGAAACGGAGATCAGACATGGTAAGACGGAAGTTCACAAAGGAGTTCAAGTTTGAGGCTGTGAAGCTGGTGACAGAACGGGGCGTTGCGGTGGCGCAGGCAGCCCGGGATCTGGATCTGGCCGAGAGCGTGCTGAGACGTTGGATGCGGGAGGCCTCGGCGGCACCCGTCACGGCGTTCCCCGGCAATGGCCAGCAGCGTGCCGAGTTGGCCGAGATCGCAGCATTGAAGAAGGAGGTCGCCAAGCTCAAGGCGGAGCGTGACATCCTAAAAAAGGCCGCAGCATACTTCGCGAGGGAAGCGACATGAAGTTCGCCTTCATCGCGAAGCACCGACATATCTGGCCGGTCAGCTGGCTGTGCGAGGTTCTGGAGGTGTCGCGCTCGGGCTTCCATGCGTGGCTCAATCGCCCTCTCAGCGACCGGGCGATCCTTGATGTAAAGCTCGTCGCGGCCATCGACACGAGCTTCAAGGCCAGCGACCGAACCTATGGTGCCCGCCGCGTCTGGCATGACGTCCTCGAAGAGGGACTGAGGTGCGGCCTCCACCGGATCGAGCGGCTGATGCGCCAGAACGCATTGAGAGCACGTCCAAAACGGCGCGGAAAGCCAGGAGACGATGGCGAACGGTCGGTGATTGCCGACAACATCCTTGATCGGGACTTCGAAGCGGATCGCCCGAACCAGAAGTGGCTGGCCGATTTCACCTATATCTGGACCGCGCAGGGCTGGCTCTATGTCGCCGTCGTGCTGGACTTGTTCTCCCGCCGCGTAGTCGGCTGGTCGATGAAGGCCGAGCGGGATGCCTCACTGGTCATGGACGCCCTGATGATGGCCGTCTGGCGCCGCGGGAAGGCGGACGCCCTGCTTCATCACTCGGACCAGGGATCGCAATACACCAGCGAGCAGTTTCAGCGCCTGCTGGCCGACAACGACATCACCTGCTCCATGAGCCGGGCTGGAAACGTCTGGGACAATTCTGCGATGGAGAGCTTCTTTTCGTCGCTGAAAATCGAACGAGCCAACCGCAAGGTCTATCGGACCCGCGACGAAGCCCGTGCCGACGTGTTCGACTATATCGAGCGCTTCTACAACCCGCGCAGACGGCACTCGAAGCTGGGCTATCTCAGCCTCAAGGAGTTCGAGGCACGCGCTATGCTAGCTTAACCCGCTGTCCATGAAACCGGCAGCAGGCCACATACCAATATTGCAGCCTCGACGGTGTTCGCCTCGATTTCGGGGTCATCGGTGGCTACGGCGGCAACTATCGGTACGGTGGCTTTTCCCACCTTCCGGAAACATAACTACGCCGAGGCTTGGGTCGCGGGCAGCGTGGCCTCGGGCGCGACGTTGGGTATCCTGATCCCGCCGTCGATCAACCTGATCATCTACGGGGCAATCACCAACAGCTCTATCGGGGCGCTGTTCGTGGCGGGCATTCTGCCCGGCGTATTGCTGGCGCTGTGCTTCATGTTGATAATCGCGGTTGCGGCCACGCTGAACCCGGCGATTTCAGGCCGCCCGCAGCCGCTTGCTCAATGGCCCGAGCGGCGTAAACGGCTGGTCGACCCTGTGCCGCCATTGGTGATTTTCATCCTTGTCATGGGGTCGATCTATCTGGGCTTTGCCACCCCGACAGAGGCCGCTGGTGTCGGGGTGATCGCCGCAATCGGTTTGACGGCCTTCTACGGATCGCTCAACTGGTCGATGCTGCGCGAAGCGATGCTGTCGGCGGTGACAACGACTGGCATGACGCTCTTGATCCTGATCGCGGCCTTTTACCTGAACTTCATCCTTGGGGTTCTGGGCGTTCCGGCGCAGGTGTCGTCTTTCGTGTCTGGCTTTGACGTGGCACCGCTGACCATGGTGCTGTTGCTAGTGCTTCTATACATGGTGCTGGGGTGCTTTCTGGATGCTTTGGCGATGATGATCGCGACCACCCCCATCGTGCTGCCTATCGTAACATTGTTGGGCTATGACAGCATCTGGTTCGGGATATTCTTGGTGCTGATGTGTGAATTGGCGCTGATTACGCCGCCCGTGGGCATGAACCTCTATGTCACGCAAAGCGTTCGGGGGCGGGGTGACGTAGGGACCGTGATCGCGGGGGTGATGCCCTTCGCGCTGTGCATCCTTGTAGTGGTCGCCGTGATCGCAATTTTCCCTGGGGTTCTCATCTAAGGAGCTTGCGCAGGTGGGCGGTAATTCATGCCGGGGCGAATATCGCCCCGGCATTTTGCTTAATGCAGCAGTCAGAGTGTGAACAGCCGGCCCCAGCCCCGAACCCGCGACGGGTCTGCCCCGGCGGTCCGCATCGACTGCCACAGCGCCGCCGAGACACTGTCGATGACGGGAATTCCCGTTTCGGCCTCTATTTGCGGCGCGATGCCGGTGCCGCGAAAGTTGGTGCAATAGATTGCGATGGCCTCTGGTTGCGCGGTGGCAACGTCGCGGCACATTTGTGCAATCTGCTCAGCGCTATATTCCGCAAAAGAGAAATTGCCCGGATCGTTCAGATGGCGCTCGGCCACCACGGTGTAGCCGTGGGTTTCATAATTCGCCACGATTGCCGACTGAATTTCCGGCAGGTAAGGCGTGACGATGGCAATGCGCCGTGCGCCGAACCCTTCGAACAGCGCGTTCATCGCGCCCACGCAAGAGCAGGCCTTGATCCCGGTGCGGGACTCGATTGCTTCAATCAGGCGGGCATCTTTTTCGAAACCCAGCCAGCCGGACGAGGTGCCGTTCCAGCAGATTGACTGCACCTTCGCCTCCGCCAGCAGCTCTGCGGCTTCCAGCATCGGTTCTAGCTCGAATTGCCCGCGAGAGTCGTCCTCCATCGAGATTTTCAGGACACGCAAACGCTGGAAATGCGCCGAGACGTCTGGAAGGTCGGACAGCATCGCAGCGGTGAATGGTTCCAGCACCGTATTGGACGACGGGGTCAACATCCCCAATCGTGTCGTGGCGAGTTGGTCGGTCATTGCGCGTCTCTTTCTATTGTCGATGTGGCCATCGGATGGCCGCGTTGCAGGTGCTGCCCGACCGGGTCGGATACAGGCTTGCCGTTCAGCATCGTCGTGATGCAACGCAGGATGGTGCGAACCGGCCAGCCAGTGACCATGAACCCCTCCCAAGGGGTGTAATCGGTGCCATGGTGAAGTTCGGCCTGCCGGATCGGCTTGGTCAGTGTAGGATCTCACAGCGTGATGTCGGCATCCGCCCCCACAATGATAGCGCCCTTGCGCGGGTATTGGCCATAAAGCCGCGCGTGGTTCGTCGCGGTCAGGTCTGCGAACTGTTCCAGCGTCAACCGACCGGTCATCACGCCTTCGGAAAAGAGGATCGCCAGGCGCGTTTCCACACCCGGTATGCCGTTGGGGATGTTGCGAAAGCTTGTCCGTGCGCCGGGCGCGTCCTTGCCTGCGAGATCGGCGAAGCGGAACGGACAATGATCCGATGAAAACAGATCGAAGGTGCCCTGTTCAATCCCGGCCCAGATCTTCGGCCATTCCTCGGATGTGCGGGGCGGCGGCGAACAGACATATTTCGCCCCTTCAAATCCACCGCGATCCAAGTCCTGCGCGGTCAGTGTTATGTATTGCGGGCAGGTTTCCGCATAGACGGTCAGGCCACGCGCGCGGGCGCGTTCGATCTCTTCCTTCGCCGCACCGTTTGAGACATGTACGATGGTCAGCGGCACCCCTGCGATCTCGGCCAGCGATATCGCGCGATGCGTCGCCTCGCGTTCAACCGGGATCGGCCGCGTCGAGGCGTGATGACAAGGTCCGGTTTCGCCCGCGCGCTCGGCCCGGTCGCGCAGAAATTCGATGGCGTCTTCCTTTTCGGCATGGACCATGACCATTGCGCCATACTCGCGTGCAACGGCCATCACCTCCAGAATTTGCCGATCCGTCAGCCTCAGCCCTTCATAGGTCATGAACACCTTGAAGCTCGTATAGCCCGACCGGATCAACGCAGGCAGGTCCTGACCGAGCGTGACCGGGTCGGTCGATTTGACGATCAGGTGAAAGGATACGTCTGTCAGGCACTTGCCTGCGGCCTTGGCACGGTAGGCGGCGACTGCTTCGCGCAGGGTTTGCCCTTCCTCGGGCAGGCAAAAGGGCAGCACTGTCGTGTTGCCCCCGCAGGCGGCGGCCCGCGTGCCAGAAGTGAAATCATCCGCCATCTCTATCCCTGGGCCGGACGGTTGAGAGATATGGACATGGCTGTCAATACCGCCGGGCAATGCGATAAGCCCCGAGGCGTCGATCATATCAGCCCCGTCAAGGGCGGTCCCTATCGTCTCTATGCGCCCTTGAACGATCCCGATATCGGTCTTCACTTCGCCCATGGGCGTCACTACGCGCGCGCCCCAGATTACTGTGTCATGTCGCATGTCGTTTCCCTATGTTCCAATTGGTCTGGGTCGTTGCGAAGCGGAAATCTAAAGAAACGCATCTGTCTTGTTGCCGTTTTTTGGTTCTGCCCGTGATGTTGTCATGCGTAATCCTTGATCGGTTTACCTTGGTTCAGCTGCGAAACACCCGAAGTAACGCGAGTGCGGAAAACAGAAAGAATGCCAGTAAAAGAGACCCGGCACTTGCGCCACCTACGGCCATCGCAAGCCCCAAAGAAAAGGGCACGATAACACCGCCGATATTCGTGACCAGCATCGTGTATCCCATGGCCCCACCCAGAAGATGTTCGGGCGCAAGGCGCGCGGTCAGAGCGACATGCAGCCCCACGGCGGCGCATGTCGTGAACCCAAGAACGAAACAGGCGATCACGGCCAGCAGGGGGCTTTCGATCCGGGTGTTCACGCCCAGCAAGGCCAAGCCAGCAAGGCCGATGACACATAACCAACAAAGGGCAACGGCCGCATCGCCATTGCACAGCTTGTCAGTCAACGCGCCCCAGATAACCCGCCCTGTGAATGTTCCAATGTGAAGTGCCGCAAGACAGACACCAAGCAGCGCAGCTGCTGCCGTTGTCCCGGTTTGCAACAGCTCTGGGAGATGGGCCCATAGGGCGAATTGCAGCCCATTCGTTAGCCCAGCGGCAAGGTTTGCCCGCCCAAGGCCGGGAGTGGTCAGGATCTCTGCCAAGCGGGCCTTGGAGAATGATGTTTGACGGGGCAACACTTGCCCTGATGGCAGAAGCAGCAGGAACAGACAGCCCGCGACAAGCGCGATGGCCGCGGCACATAAGATACCCGCCTGCCAGCCCCAGTTCTTCCCAAGCAGGGCAGTCAAGCTGCCAAGTGCCGCGCCCACGGGCACGCCGGTTTGCTTCAAGCTAAGAAGCGTGGCGCGCCATTTCGGCGAAAACCAAAGGGTGACTGCAACCCCCGCTGCCGGGTTTATCAGCCCGTAGCCTGCACCACAAAGCATCATTCCAGCGCCAAGTTGAACAAGCCCCTGCGATGTTCCTGCCAGCACAAGCCCCGTCGCGATGGTCGTTGCGGCAAAGCTGAGTGCTGTGCGTGTGCCCAGCCGATCTGTCACCAAACCGGCTGGCAGTGACGCAACCGCCAATGCTGCCGAATACACACTTGCCAATCCACCGATCTGCAATGGCGACAATTCCAGATCGGCGGAAATATGGGGTCCAGCCGTCAGAACGGACAGGATCGAGAGTGCGCCGAGCGCGTGTGCCAGAAAGACCAACCCGAAATGCACTCTTGCGCGATCTGAACCGATTGTCTCAGGCAAGGGCAGCGCGCTGCAAAAGCCGGCCTTCCCGAGGCGGCGCTACACCGAGTGCAACACGTAATGTCGCGATGGCAGCCGTGGTGCCGTCGATCACGGGGACCGCAACCTCTGGCTGAACACGCGCGGCTAGCCCTGCAAGCGGGCCGCCGCCCAGAACGATGCTTGTGACCATGTCTTCCTTGGCAGATTTTTGGCACAGCGCCAAAAGCTGCGGTGCCAACTTGACCTGAATCTCGCCTGGATCGCCCCATGTCGCGCCTTCGACCATGTGCATCGCGACAAGCCTGTCACGATGTCCATAGCCCAGCGCCGTCTTGCGTAATGCCGCCGCCATGCTGGGCGCGAAGGACACGATCGACATGCGCGGACCCAAAACCGATGCCATCGCATAGGCTGATTGCGCAATCCCTACGACCGGAACCTCGGTTCGCGCACGTACAGCTTCCAGACCGGTATCTCCGAAAGACGCAAGCACGATACCATCTACCTGTGACGGCCAAGCGGCAAGCGTCCGCGTCACGGCGGCCTCTGCCGCAAGAGCATCCTCGGCTGTGACGATCAACTCGGGCGCGCCTGCGGCGCAAATGGTTGTGATCGCCTCTCCCGGTTGGCAAGCCGCTTGCGCTGCGGCGTCGATCCGTTGTGTCACGCTGGTCGAGGAATTGGGGTTGATGATCAGAAGTCGCATGACATTACCCCAACAGGACCGATGGCAGCCAAAGCGAGATGGCCGGGAAGATATTGACCAGCGTCAGAGCCACCAGCATTGCCCCGATAAACATCAGTAATGGGGGAACGATCTTGCCAATCGAGATTTTCGCAATCGAGCAGGTGATCAGCACCACCGACGCCACTGGCGGGGTTTGTTGGCCAATCCCCAGATTGATCGTGATGATCAGCCCGAAATGCACGCGGTCAATACCCAGTTGGTCAGCCAGTGGCAGGAAGATGGGCACCAGCATCAGGATGGCCGGGGTGCCGTGCACGATGGTGCCTGCCAAGAGGAAGAACACGTTAATCGCCAGCAAAACGATCCAGTAGTTTTCCGAGATGCCAAGGATCGCGTTGGCAATATCCTGCGGGATGCGCTGGTTGGTAAGATACCAGCCCAAAAGGGTAGATGTCGCGACGATAAACATCAGCATCGCGCTGCGTTTTCCGGCAATGCGCAACGTGTCGACGAAGCTTGACCAGCTGAGCGTGCGATAGATCAGCGCGGCCATAACGATGGACCAGAGCGCGGCGACGGCACCGGCTTCGGTGGCGGTGAAAATCCCGCCCAAGATCCCGAACAGAATGAGTATCGGCAGGGTTAGGGGCAGCGCTGCGTCCTTGCCGCTGTCCAGAACACGGGCAAAGCTGAAGGCGCCTTCGGTCGGGAAGTCTTTGTAAACGGCGATCCCATAGGCAGTGGCCAATAGAAGAAAGCAGACAAGAAAGCCGGGCAAGATGCCTGCCGCGAACAGCTCTGCGATAGAAGCATTGGCGACATACGCATAGAGGATCAGGTTCAACGACGGCGGAACGATGATTGCCATCGTCGCCGAAGTGGAGGTCACGGCCGCCGCAAAGGCCGCCGAATAGCCGCGCTTTTTCATCTGCGGGATCATGACCGATCCGATGGCGGCGGCATCCGATGTGGCCGTGCCGGAAATCTCGGAAAAGAAGAGCGATGTCAAGATGTTGACATGCGCCAAGCCACCGCGAATGTGACCGACAAGCGAAGAGGCGAACGCGATCAGCTTTTCCGCGATTTTGCCCTGGTTCATCACTTCGCCCGCGATCATGAACAAGAGCGCTGCGACCAGCAGGTAATTATTCGCGCCGCCGAACGGGATAAGCCCGATGATCATCGGCACTACGGCGGGGTCGAGGAAGACCATCACTGACGCGGTAATGCCCAGAACGAAGGCAATCGGCACCCCCATCAGCAACAGGCCGATCAGCAATGCAAGGATTATGTAGCCGGGCTCCATGAACATCAGCCGTCTCCTTCCGGCAGCAATTCGCCGGGGTTAATGCGCCCCGTTGCGAGACCGACAAATCGGACAAGACAGATCAACGCGATCAGCGCGCCGCCCAGTGGGACCGCGCCGCGGAACAAGATCAGAGGCAAATCTACCGAAATCAGCGACCGCCCCATGAAGCTTGTTGTTGCCAAGCCGCCGAACCAGAAGAGGGTCGCCCCAAACGCGGCCATCAGCAGTTGGTTGATACAGGCAAGCACGCGCTGCACCCCAAGGTTCAGGCTGCGGGCGAAACTGTCGAAGCCCAGATGCTCGTTCGTGCGCGTCAGATATGCCGCGCCGATAAAGGTCAGCATGGCTAGGATGTGCGCGGGCAGCTCTTCGCCCCAAGACACGGAACTGTTCAGGACAAAACGCGAGAAGACGGCATAGTTCAACAAGACCAGCAGGATGCCAGCCACGGTGACGGTAAACAAATCGAGGGCCCGGCACATGATCCGGTCTAGCCACAGCACAATGGCACAAAGACGGTCCATCCTGTCCTCCTGTATGGTTTGGGGGTTGGCCCTGCACGAAACGGCAGGGCCGCCGGGGTTGCGATCAGTTCAATCCGAGAACTTCACGCGTGACCGTGATCATCTCGGGGCCGATCGCATCGGTAAACAGCGGGTCGTCGTAAAGTGGCAAGGCCGCAGCTTGGAAGGCTTCGAAATCGATCTCGTTGATCGCAATTTTGTCGGCCAGTTCTTCCAGCACGCGAGCATCGGTTTCTTCGCCCCAGTTGAAAGTCCATGGCGCGGTTTCCGCAGCAATGCGCAGCACGGTTTCGCGCACTTCATCGGTTTGCGCATTCAGCCAAGGCTGGCCAAACAGCATGAAGGTGGGTAGGTAGACATGGTTCGACAGCGACATGTAGTCCTGCACTTCATAGAGGCGCGCGCTTTCGGCAACCTGAGCGGGGTTTTCCTGCCCGTCGATCACGCCTTGGTCCAGACCGGAATAAACTTCGCCAAAGGACAGGGGCGTGGCATTCGCGCCCAAGGTGTTGAACATGGCTACGCGCTGGCGCGAGGTAGGCGTGCGGATTTTCAGACCTTCCAAGTCGGCGGGGATAACGATAGGGCGCACATTGTTGGTAATCACACGGAACCCGTTGTCCCAAAGCGCCGACAAGACGATCCCGCGTCCTTCGAACCCTTCAGCTAGCAGATCGAACGCAGGCGAGGCCGCGAATTCCTGCACCATGTCACGGTTCTCGAACAGATAGGGCAGGTCGAACACCGCAGCGCGCGGGTTGATCTGCACGACCGCAGAGGCTGAAAGTGACGCGTGGTGCGTGCCAAAACCAAGCCCTTGCAGCACATCCTCTTCAGACCCTAGCGTGTTGCCCATGAAAATCTGGACATCCATGTCCGGCAACTCTGCTTCGACGCGCTCTTTGAATTCCAGAAGGAAGGCATGGGCGAAGCTGCCATCGGGGAGGGAAGAATTGATCTGAAGCACTTGGGCCTGTGCGAAAACAGGCAACAGAGCGGCGCAGGAAACGGCAAGGGCAGGAAGGCGAAACTGAAAGGACATCTTTGGACCTCGTGAGCTGGAGTTGCGGACCCCCGTTTGCGGGCAAGTTCACGGTAGGATATTTTCTTAATGTTTAAATAAGAAAAAATATTTTCATGATGTCAAATCCGGAAGTGCTGCCACAAAAACAGCAGATTTTTGAACTTCTGGGCACCGAATGCTTAGAGAACAAGCAGTTTGGAAACGCTCTGCTCACAACTCATCGAGCGAATCGTGAAGTCCCTCGATTGCAAGAAGACGCTTGCGGCCTGCTTGCCCGGAACGCTCAAGCACGCGGGTGGCAAGGATGTGGCAAAGCGTCAGCACCGCCGCATGGTTGAATAACGGGCCGGGTGCATTGGTTTGTACGCGCAAGCGCCATCGCGGAGAGAGTTCCTCTTCCAGAAGCGATGTGTCTTCACCCGGCTCAGGGGCCACATCGCTTATCAGGGCGGCTTTTCCGGGGGTTTGCCGTAATTCCCGAAACAAAAGAGGCAACTGGCGAACCGTGCGCCGTAGCGCAAAAACCAGCACGACATCTTTGGCAGAGATACTGCTCAGGCTCTCGGCGAGTGTCTGACCTGCTTGCGGCAAAACGGTTACATTTGGCGCGATCTGGCCGATCTGTGTCCCCAGATAAAGCGCGAAGGCCTGCGAGGTCCGAAATCCGATGATCCAAATGCGACCGGCGTTCAGGATGGCATCTGCCAAATTGTCAATTTCCGCCAGTGAAATCGCAGAGAAACTGTTTTCAACATTTTGGCGGCCCTGAGCGATCTGGGTCATCAGCGCAGCCTCTGGCCCTTGATCGATGGCAGACACCCGGAAAACCGCTGCCCCGGTCTGCTGCGCCGCACGAGCGGCCTGACGGGCCTGATCAAAGCTTTCATAGCCGATGCGCCGCACGAAACGCGTTACAGTGGCATTTGATACATTGGCAAGCTGCGCCAGCTCGGTTGCTGAGTAGCTGGCGATTTCACCGGGGAATGACAGGATCGTATCCGCTAGACGCCTCTCGGTTGGATGCAACGAAGGCAAAGCAGCCCTTATTCGGGCAATGTAGGAGCCGGAGGGTACTGCAGACATGCGATCTTCGTAGCCTAGTCACCAAACACTTGACCAGCGAATTTATGGTTTGCTTTTTGAATTATCAGCAAGGGAAGTTGTCGCGCCAGTCCGGTCGGACAAGCTGCGGAAGCCTGAAAGGAGCGAGCCAAATACTCGGGTCAAGGGCGAGCCGAGCGCCATTGGTTCTCCGTTTTGTCTCTGACGGAACCCGCTTTGCAGCATAGAGGGCGACCTTTTGAAAGCTTGATCATTGTCTATCGTTCACCCACGTGCCGACACCCGCTCCCTCAATACCCGGTATTCCGCCAGCCACTTATAAATTACCGCTACCTCGGTCAGCGCGGCCAGCTCCTCCGCCACCTTTGCCTGCTCGGCCCGGCCGTATTCCAAAACCGGCGGGCAGGGGCTGGCCAGAGTGTCGAAACCGCCCCACACGCAAGCGATCAACAAGATCATCTCGGTTGCGAAAGCGACGCGTGGCCGCGTCCAGCATCTGACTTTGAACGGCATCAATGCGCTCCAGTTGGCCCAGTCGTTCGGCGGCGCGCCCTGTGCGCTCGCCGGGACGACGGAGATCGAGGACAAGAAGGGTCACGGACAGCATGACGAGGGCCAAGCTAGCCGCCCGCCGCGCCCAAGGCTGCGCAAGCAGCCCGACCGTGATGCTACCCCACATCAGCGCAGCCCGTTCTTGCAGTTGTCGACCCGGGCCCAGACCGCCACTGCGATTCCGCCCGGCGCCAGCGCAATGAACAGCTAGCGCGGCGTGTCGAGATGCGGCACCAGCGGCAAAACAGCGCCTTGCGCTCCAGGCTCTTCTGATGGCGGTCTGGCGACGAAAGCCAATGAGCAGGCTCACCGTGCATTCGGAGCACGGCGCCCAATTCACTAGCCGGGAGTGGCAGACATTCCTGCGCCAGCATGACCTTCAACCCAGAATGAGCGGACGCGGCACCTGCCATGACAACGCCGTCGTAGAGAGTTTCTTCCAGCTTCTGAAGCGCGAACGCATCCGGTTTCGGATCTATTTAACCCGCGATGCCGCCAGGCCAGACGTGTTTGGATACATCGAGATGTTCTAAGCCCTGAAACGCAAGCGGAAGAACAACGTCATGCTGTCGCCCGTTGACTTTGAAGTCAGACAGCAAAACTGAACGAGGCAGGTGTCAAGGAAACCAGTGGCACCTCATTGTCTCCCGCAACCAAATATTCCAAAGAATGCTTAATCGTTAAGCCACGCATCAACGCGGGGCTTCTGGCCGTGTGCAGGAGCGTGTCCGCAAAAGTGTCTTTGTTTTGGGCAGAGAACAAGTGATCGAAAAATTCCCGTCCCCCGAACAGCGCCTTCGATCAACGTGTGCTTGCCCTGCCACTGAAATCTTGTCCAGCGGAAAGCTGAGACTGGCCGAGTGTCGCGGCCGATGCAGCCCTTTGCGGTATTGTCCGGGACGTGCGCGGGCCCATTCTCTTCAATAAGCGCGACGGGGATGCCTTGCGTTTGGTCTGTGTTCTTGCGCCGCTTAGATCTTCCACCTGTTCAATGGTCGGGCGGTTGCCATCCGTGGGAAAGGCATCCTGCCTACAGTCCTAAAGCATCATTCGTTCCGGCGTGGACAGAAGACTCGTGAAGCGGGCAAGAAACCGTGCCGCATCGGCACCGTTTATGACCCGGTGGTCGTAGGAAAGATCCAATGGCACCATCTGGACCGCGCGGGGTGTGTCATTATCCCAGACAGTTATCGTTTCTGTTCGGGTAATTCCAAGAATGGCGAGTTCCGGCGGGTTCACGATGGGCGTGAAGCCGATGCCGCCGATGCCGCCGAGGTTGCTGATACTCATCGAGGCGCCGCCCATCTCTTCCGGCCCGATCTTTCGGGCTTGTGCCCGTGCGGCAAGCTCCGAGATTTCGGCGGAGAGCTCCCAAAGCCCCTTTCGGTCAACATGTCGAAGGACCGGAACCATAAGGCCATGCGGTGTGTCGACGGCGATCCCGATATGGACGTAATTCTTCAGGATCAAGGTTTCGCCATCCGCCGATAGCGAGGCATTGAAGCGCGGAAACTCTGTCAGGCAGCGTGCCAACGCCATGACGTGAAACGCAAGGGCTGTCAGTTTCAAGCCTCGCGCCTGCGCCTCGGCGCGCCAGGCTTTGCGCAACGCGTCGACTGCCGTCATATCAGCGCGCTCGTGATGCGTAACCTGCGGGATGAGCGCGCCTGCCGCGCTCAGGTTCGCGGCGGCGATCTTGGCCATGCGCGGCATCGGTTCCTCGGTCACGGGGCCATGCGCGGCATGATCCACCTCCCAATAGCGCGAATGGTTCGGCGCGGCCGCCATGGCGGTATTGCCACCCAGATGAGCGTCAACATCCTCGCGGCCCAAGGTGGTGCGCCCGGTGCTGCGGGCGAGCGCTACCAGGTCGACGCCCTTGTTGGCTGCGTAGCTTTTGGTGCTGGGGCTTGCTTTCAGGTCCATGATCCCCCCTTACCAGCTGGCCGAGATGTATTGCGTTTCCATGAATTCGAGCATCCCTTCATGCCCGCCTTCGCGACCCAGCCCGGATTGCTTGGTGCCGCCAAATGGGGCAGCGGGGTCGCTGACCAGCCCGCGATTAAGGCCCACCATGCCGTAGTCCAGCCGCTCGCAAACCTGCAAGGCACGCTTGAAATCGCCGCTGAATACATAGGCCACAAGCCCGTATTCGGTGTTATTGGCCCGCGCGATCACGTCCTCTTGGTCGGTAAAGCTCTGGATCGCGGCGACGGGGCCGAAAATCTCATCTGTCACGCAATCGGCGCTCTCTGGCACGTTTGACAGCACTGTGGGCGGGTAGAAATAACCTGTTCCATCCGGCACCTTGCCGCCGCATTCGATTTTCGCTCCCTTGGCGACGGCATCGGCCACGAACTCGGCCACCTTGTCGCGGGTCGCGGCATTGACCAAAGGCCCGACATCCACGCTGGGATCGGTGCCATCGCCGACCTTCAGGGCCGACATCGCGGCGGTCAGGCGGGCGGTGAAGTCCTTGGCAATCGCTTCGTGCACATAGATGCGGTTCGCAGCCGTGCAGGCCTCGCCCAAGTTGCGCATCTTGGCCAGCATCGTGCCCTCGATGGCAACATCCATGTCGGCATCTTCGAATACCAGAACGGGCGCATTGCCGCCCAGCTCCATCGCGGGCTTTAGCACTTGGTCGGCCGCGCCCTTCAGCAGCGTGCGCCCCACGCCTGTTGACCCGGTAAAGCTGACCACCCGCACGCGCGGGTCATGCAGCATGTGATCGACCAGCGCACCGGTGCGCTTCGAGGGCAGCACATTGACCAGGCCGGGCGGGACACCCGCTTCTTCCAGCAGTGGCATCAGCGCCAGCATTGTCAGCGGTGTTTCCGAGGCGGGCTTGATGATGACACCGCACCCTGCGGCCAAAGCCGGTGCAATCTTGCGTGTGCCCATCGCCGCCGGGTAGTTCCAAGGTGTAATCAGCACCGCCAGACCGGCAGGCTTGTGCTGCACCATGATCCGCGCGCCAGAGGCGGGGGCGTGGGTAATCATGCCGTCAGCGCGCACCGCTTCTTCGGCAAACCAGCGGAAGAACTCGGCGGCATAGGTGGCTTCGCCGCGCGCGTCGTTGCCCGCCTTGCCATTCTCCAGCGTGATCAGATGGGCGAAATGGTCCAATCGCGCGGTCATCAGCTCCCACGCTTTACGCAACACTTCCGAGCGTTCGCGCGGGGTACGTTTGGCCCAATCGGCCATCGCGGTTTCGGCGGCGTCCAGCGCAGCATCGGCATGGGCGATCTCGGCGCTGGCGACAGAGGCCAGAACCTTTTCGGTAGCCGGGTTGATAACGTCAAAGCGCGTATCGGTCTTGATCCATGCGCCGTTGATGTAAAGGTCTGTGTGGTCCATTTCGGTCCTCGATTTACTGCAAATGGCGCAGGGGTTGTTCCAGCCGTCCCGCGACAGTGTTCAAAAGGTCAAGCGCGCCGGGCGCGCTGATATGATCGGCGGCACATTCCAGCACGAGCGTCAGTCCCTTGCCCTTTGGCAGCAACGTTAAAACGGGAACATCTTCGGCCCCCAGTTCCACGTCCTGAACAAAGCTGCCGCGCAAGTCGCGCAAGATCAGCTCGGGCGCCCTCTCGGATGGGGCAACTTGCGACAGGCGGCGCGCGATGGCGAAGCATTCTGCGCGTCCCATGCGCTCGATGGCCAGTGTCTCGGCATGGCCCATGCCTAGCAAGCCGGCCAAGGCGGCGTCGCGATTTTCCACCCCTTGCGATTGTGCCCAATCCAAGAATGCCTCCAGACCCGCACGTTTTATCCGCGCGGTCAGTCGGCGGCTGGCTTGCGCTGTGGCGGTCCGTGGGGCCGTGTCATCGGGTAGGCTGCGCAGAACCTCCAGATCGGCAACATGATAGGGCTGTGGATGGCTGGATTTCACCAGCCGCGACAGGTCCAGCCCCTGTTCCAGCGCCAAGCGGCGCGCTTTGGGCGAGGCTAATATACGCCCGCCTTCCGCTGTGACTGGTGCTTTGGCAGGCGGTGCTGCCGCCGCCGTGGCGGGGGCGGCTTCAGGTTCTGCTACGTCTGCCATGGGGGCTGGGGGCGTCCCAGGCGCGGCGTCCGCCGCAGATCGCGCGACGGGGCTATCCGGTGCGTCTGCGGTCAGAATGGCTACCGGCGCGCCAACCGCCACATCCTCGCCCGCCTGCGCCAGCGTCGCGGCCAAATAACCGCTGGCCCCCGCAGGCACTTCCATCGTGGCCTTGTCGGTCTCGACCTCGAAGAGCAGGTCATCGGGGCCAACCTTTGTGCCCAACTCCACCAGCCAGCCCACCATTTGCCCGCTGTCCTGCGCCATGCCAAGTTGCGGCATGGTGATCTGTTTGCCGTCGGGCAGGGCGTCGCTTTCGTGCGGTGTTGTGGGGGCAGAGGGGGCAAGCGCGGGACTGTCCGCCTCTGCACTCTCCGAGATTTGCGCAATGACCTGCCCAACCGGCACGTCATCCCCTTCGCTGGCGACAATGCCCGTCAAGAAGCCCGCCGCCTGCGCCTCGACTTCCATCGTAGCCTTGTCTGTTTCCACCTCGAACAGGGGATCGCCCTTTGCGACCGGATCGCCGGCCGCTTTCAGCCATGCGACAATGCGCCCCGCGTCTTGTGCCATGCCCAGTTGAGGCATTGTCACGTCATGCGGCATGGATCATCTCCCCGGCGCAAAGCTTGCGCGCGTTCTCGACCACCTGTTCGGCCGTGGGCACGGTGATGTCTTCCAGCGCAGGGCTGAAGGGCACTGGCACATCCATCGCGCCCATGCGCAGCACCGGCGCATCAAGATGGTAAAAGGCTTTCTCGTTCAGGCGCGATGCGATTTCGGCGGTCGCGCCATAGCTTTGGTGGCCCTCGTCGATGACAATCGCGCGGCTGGTTTTCTTGACGCTGGCAAGAAGCGTCGCTTCATCCAGTGGCACAATCGTGCGCGGGTCGATGACCTCTGCACTGATGCCTTCGGCGGCCAGCATTTCGGCGGCTTTCTCGGCCACCTGCACCATGGATGACGTGCCGATCAGCGTAATGTCGGACCCTTCGCGTTTCACATGTGCTTCGCCGAAGGGGATCAGGTATTCCTCTTCGGGGACCGGAGCCTTGTCCTGATACATCAGCTTGTCTTCGAAGATGACGACCGGGTTGTTGTCACGGATCGCGGTTTTCATCAGCCCTTTCGCTTCATAGGCAGACGAGGGCATGGCGACCTTCAGGCCCGGAATATGCGCCACGATGGCTTGCAGCGACTGGCTGTGCTGCGCGGCAGAGCGGCGGGTCGCGCCCATATTGGTCCGCAACACCATCGGCACGGTCAGCTTGCCGCCTGACATATAGTGCTGCTTGGCGGCCTGGTTGCAAAGCTGGTCCATAACCAGATAGATGAAATCGCCGAACATCAGGTCCACGATAGGTCGCGCGCCGGTCATGGCGGCACCGACAGCCATGCCAACGAAGCCGGGTTCCGAAATGGGCGTGTCCAGCACTCGCTCGGTGCCGAATTCTTCGACCAGACCGGACAGCACCTTGAAGGGCGTGCCAGCCTCGGCCACGTCCTCGCCCATCAGGAACACGGTCGGATCCCGGCGCATTTCTTCGGCGATGGCTTCGTTTACGGCCTGCGACAGGGTGATCTCGCGCATGATTTCTCCTCCTCAGGCGGCAAAAACGTGCATGTCCACTTCGGACACATCGGGGTAGGGGGCGGCCTCGGCATAGGCGACGGCCTCGGTCGCGTCCTTCTCAATCGCGGCGTTGATCGCCTCGATCTCGTCTTCGGTCGCAATGCCCTGTTCTACCAACCAAGCCCGGAACCGGATGATCGGATCACGGTTTTCCTTCCAGTCCTTCTCTTCGTCCTTGGACCGGTAGTATTCGCGGTTGATGTCGCCGACATGATGGCCGTGGTAGCGATAGGTCATCAGTTCCAGAAAGAACGGCCCTTCGCCCTTGCGGGCACGTTCGACCAGCTTTTGCGTCAGCTCGTTCACGGCCAGCACATCCTGCCCGTCGACTTGGTGGCTTTCGATTCCGAAGGCCTCGGCGCGCGCGGTGATAGAGCCTGCGGCGATTTCTTCCGTCTTGGTATATTCGGAATAGCCGTTGTTCTCGCAGGCATAGATGACCGGAAGTCTCCATAGGGCTGCCATGTTCATGACCTCGTACATCAGCCCCTGCGCGGTAGCCCCGTCGCCGAAAAAGCAGACGGTCACATCGTCCGAGCCTTGCAGCTTTGCGCGCAGCGCGGACCCGGTGGCGATGCCCATCGACCCGCCCACGATCGCGTTCGCACCAAGGTTGCCGTGGCTTTGGTCGGCGATGTGCATCGACCCGCCTTTGCCGCGGCAATAGCCCTCGGCCTTGCCCAGAAGCTCGCAGAACATTTCTTTGAATTCGGCGCCCTTGGCCACGCAATGCCCGTGGCCCCGGTGCGTGCTGGTGATCCGGTCGTCATCTGTCAGCGCCTCGCAAATGCCAACGGCGACGGCTTCCTCGCCAGAATACATATGCGTCAGGCCCGGCATCTTGGCCGACAGGTAAAGCTGGTTGGCGTTGTCCTCGAAGGTGCGAATGCGCACCATCTGGGTATACATCCGCAAGTAGTCTTCGGTGTTTGTCTTGGTCATGGGCTCTCCGCGCCCCGGGCTTGACCCGGGGCCTCTACGGTTGAGGTCCCGGGTCAAGCCCGGGACGGGGTTTCAATACCGGTTGGCGATCGGAAGTTCCTCGGCCGGGAACAGGCTGATGACTTCGCAGCCCGTCTCGGTCACGACCACCTCTTCCTCGATACGGGCAGCGGAATAGCCGTCTGCGGCGGGGCAGTAGGTTTCCAAGGCAAAGACCATGCCTGTCTGGATTTCCATCGGGTGCTCGAGCGACACGGCGCGGCTGATGATAGGCCGTTCGTGCAGTGCCAGTCCCAGACCGTGACCGAATTGCAGGCCGAAGGCTGCGTCCTCGTTCGGAAACCCGAGCGACTCCGCCGTGGGCCAGACTTCGGCCACCTTGTCGGTGGTCACGCCCGGCTTGATCATCGCGATCGACGCGTCAATCCACTCGCGCGCTTTCACATAGGCGTCGTTCTGTGCCGGTGTCGCGCGGCCTACGTTGAAGGTGCGATAGTAGCAGGTGCGATAGCCTTGATAGCTTTGCAGGATGTCGAAGAAGCATTGGTCGCCGGGCCGGATCAGCCGGTCGGTGAAATTGTGCGGATGCGGGTTACAGCGTTCGCCCGAAATGGCGTTGATCGCTTCGACATCGTCCGACCCCATCTCGTAAAGCAGCTTGTTCGACAGCGCCACGATGTCATTCTCTCGCACGCCGGGTTTCAGTTCTTCGTAGATCATGTGATAGACGCCATCGACCATGCTGGCCGCCTGCGTCAGAAGCTGGATTTCATCCCAGTTCTTGATCTCGCGCGCCGCCAGCATGATCTGCTGCCCATCGACAACCTTGATCCCTTCTTCCTGAAGTGCATGGAACATCGCGGTTTCGGCATAGTCCACGCCGACAGGCATATCCGCCATGCCCGCGTCCTTGATAAGTTGCGCGATCATCTTGGCATATTTCTTCATCAGCCCGAATTCGGGCGGGATCGTGCCGCGCATCCCAACCACCCCGGCCAGGCAATGGGTCGGGTCCAGCCAGTCGGAATAACGCTGGTGATGCACCGCGGCTGAGCCGAAATCCCAGACATAGGGGCTGTCATCGCCCGTCAGCAGGCAGAAGCGGCACATCTTGTCACGCTCCCATTCGCCGATCTTTGTGGCGCTCACATAGCGGATGTTGTTCACATCGAACAACAGAAGCGACCCGGCATTGGAATTCTGCAAGCTTTGACGCGTGCGCGCCAGCCGGTAGCGACGCAGGCGGTCATGGTCGACGCGACGTTCGAAATCGACCGAGGTGTGGCCCCAGGCGGGCAGCCGGTCACGCCATTCCCAATTGGGTTCTAGGTCTTGCGGGGTCAGCAGGTTCGGCATCAGCGCGCGTGTCATGGAAAGCTCCTTCCGGGTGCGCGAGGGCACACCCGTTCATAGGTAAGTTGCAAGAAAAATCAGTGGGTTACTTCGTGACCCAGCCGCCGTCGATAGAGATCATCTGGCCGGTCATGTAGTCGCTGTCATCAGACGCGAGGAACGACGCCGTGCCGACCACGTCCTTGGGGTAGGACACACGTTTGATGACAAGATTATTCTCGACAATATCGTCATAGGCTTGACCCGCGCGCTCTTTGAAGCCGATCTCGACCAGGTCTTTGTCCAGTTGTTCCCAAAGCGGCGTCACGACCACGCCGGGGGCGTAGCCATTGACGGTAATGTTGTGCTCTGCCAAGCCAAGCGCGCCGCATTCGGTCAAAGCAAGGCAGCCGTATTTCGAAGTACAGTAGACCGTCACATCCACCAACGGTTTGCGGCTGGCGATAGAGCCCACATTGATCAGCTTGTAAGGCTTGTCCTGCGGGCCTTGAGCGATCATCTGGCGGGCGGTTTCCTGCATCCCGAGCCACATCGCCTTGGTGTTGACGTTCATGATCATGTCCCAGTTGTCTTCGTCGATATCCATGAAGAACCGGGGCTTGTTGAGGCCTGCGTTGAACAGGCCCACATTGATGGACCCAAATGCCTCTACCGTGGCGGCTACGGCGGCCGCGTTGTCCGCCCGCTTGGTCACATCCATCTTGACCGCGATGGCCTTGCCGTTCCCGGCGGCGTTGATGCGGTCGGCGACCTCTTGCGCTTCGTCCAGCGACAGATCGCCCAAGCAGACATTCGCGCCCTGCGCGGCGAAGGCCTCGGCATTGGCGGCCCCCATGCCGCGCGCGGCACCGGTGATCAGGATGTTTTTGCCCTTCAGGCGATTGGGGTCCATGGTATCCTCCCTAAGTAACCTTGGATTTCAGGATTTTCTCTGCCTCGGCCTGCACGCGGTTCAAAGCGTCGCGCGGGGCAATGATCCCGCGCAACATGTCGTGCAACTCGCGCCCGCACAGGTCGATGATGTCCGAGACCTGCGGGATCGGCGGTCGCGGCCAGAATTGCAGCTCGTCACGCCACGACATCTGGTCCAGCAGGCCGAAAATCGGGGACAAGCGGCGCACTTCCGGGTCCGCGCCCACGGAATAGCGCGGCTCGGTCCGGCTGCCATTCTGGGCATAGAGCTTTTGCGCGCCGGGCGAGGTGAAGGTGACAAGCGCCTCGACCGTGTCGTCGATCCGTTCTTCGGCCAGGTTGGCCGGAACACACAATACATAGCCCCCCACCGGCGCGATCGGGCTGCCCTGCGGTCCATGCGGGTGTGGAATATACCCGGTGTTGCCATGCGCGGGGCTGTTTTCGTTCAGCTCGAAATACGGGGCCAGCAGGGTGTAGCCATAGGCCATGGCCACATGGCCGGCACCATAGGGGCGCACGCGCTCATACCAGGACATGGACAGAATATCGGGGGGCGAATAGTCCAAGAGTTGCATCAGGTATTCGGCGGCTTCCAGCGCGCGCTCCGTGTTCAACGTCGGAGTGAAGCCGCCCCGCGCCAAGTGGTCCGTGTCATACCCCCCGGCAATCCGGGGAAGGTCGATGATCGGCTGCCCGAACGCTGCGCAGGTCATCATGAACGTATGCCCCAGCGCCGTGCCCCGCGCCGCGTTCCAGGCAACGCCGTAGCGCCCGCGTTGCGGGTCGTGCAACTGGCGCGCAGCAGCAATCACGGCATCGGTGGTCGTGGGTGGCTCTAGCCCTGCATTGGCGAACCAGTCCTTGCGGTAGAACATCAATTCAGGCGTGGTCTGGCTGGGCACGCCATATGGTCGCCCGGCCCAATGCGCGGCGCGCCATCCAGCGGTGTGGAAATCTGCAGGGTCCAGCCGCGCTACGTTCATCACCTCGTCCAACGGGCGGATGACGCCTTTCTCTACAAACTCGCCAACCCAAGGCAGGTCGACGGCGATCAGGTCATAGCGGCTTTTCTGTCGTTCGGCATTGCGCAAAGCTTCTTCGCGCAACCGGTCGATACTGAATGCGCGCTGATGGATGGTCGTGCCCACGATTTGCTCGAACTGGCGTTTCAGCCCTTCCATGACCATGAAGGTCGGGTCGCCATGCACCAGGATGCGCAGCCCGCCCGCCAGTTTTAACGGTTCTGGCAGCGCCCGCGGTGGGGCGATGGCGGCGCGTCCAGGCTGATAGGAGCCGCCGAAATAGTAATCCGTCGTTTTGGGGGTTGAACCAGCTTGGTCGAAATATTGCCGCGCCAGCCGGTCGATGCGGTCCGCCAACTGGCTGAACCCTTCCAGCAAGGCAGCGCTGGGATGCAGCGAGTGACTTTTGCCGGTGCGCGTGCGCACCCGGCGGTCAATCAGGCCCGCCGCTTCGACCTCTGCAAGCTTGCGGCTCGCGGTGGCATAGGGCACGCCCGCCGCGGCAATGAGCGACGAGGGCGAAACTATCCGGCCTTCGGAATGGCTTTGCAACAAGTGCAAGACCATCTTCAAATGCGGATTTGGGGTGCTTGGCTCCAACGAGCTATCCAGCTCAACCATCAGGTCGGACAGAAAATTCGTCACGCGGTCGACATCGGGATCGGCAGATGCGACAACCGCGTCCGATAGCGTGACCGCCAAGGATTGTCCGATTTGAATGTTTTTGGCCGTGCTGTGTTTCATTGTCTCGGGTGCAGTTTTGGGCCGGGGCGGTCTGGGACGGCGCATGTCGTCGCTCCTCTTTGTTTTTCGCAAAATGGAGATCGCGAATATCGCTGAATTATCCATTATGAGAGCAAACTGTATCAAAATGGATAAGATGAAGGAGGCGTCATCTGTCAAAATCGCGATGACTTGAAGCGTGATCGGTCGGGGCACACCCCGTTGAGTGCGGAGGTTGCTCGCGATCGCGCTGAATATTCCACGGGAGGAACGGAAGATGAAATCAGTACTGAAGACAGCACTTATCTGCTCGACCGCGATGATCGGCACCGCAGCCGGTGCGCAGACAATGACAATTGGCATCACCCAGAACAACGTGGGCGTCGACAGCTACCAGACCACCTACGAGCAAGCCTTCATCGCGGCGGCAGAAGCGAACCCGGACGTCAACGTGGTTGTGCTGGACGCTGGCGGCGACGTGGCCCGTCAGCTTGCCCAGATTGACGACCTGATCCAGCAGCAGGTCGACGCGATGATTATCTGGCCAACGAATGGCGAAGCCGTGATCCCCGCAGTGCGCCGCGCGTCGCAAGCCGAAATTCCGGTTGTCATCACCAACTCGAACATTGCCGAAGCGGGGTTTGACTTCATCTCGTCCTTCTCTGGCCCGGATAACGTGACCCAAGGCCAGCGTGCCGCAGAGATCATGTGCGACCGCTTCAAGGCGCTTGGCATCGAGAACGAGGCCAAGGTCGTGCATATCACCGGCCAACCCGGCTACACCACCGCGATCGAGCGCGCGCAGGGCTTCAACGACCGCTTGCCCGAGGTCTGCCCGAATGTCGAACAGATCGACGAACAGCCTGGCGACTGGAACCGTGAAAAGTCGCAGCAGGTCATGGAAGCCTTCCTTGTCCAGTATGACGACATCGATGGTGTTTACTCGGGCGATGACAACATGGGTGTCGGCGCCATGAACGCAGCGATTGCGGCCGGTCGTGCCGAAGGCATCACCTTCGTCGGCGCAACGAACTTTGCCGTGGGGTATGACGCCATGGCAGAGGGCACCTACTGGGGGTCGATTTACCAATCTCCGGTCGATGACGCCGAGGCCGCGCTGCAAACCGCCATCGACATCCTGAATGGCGAAGAGGTGCCATTCCTGAATTACTTCGACACGCCGAAGATCACCCAGGAGAACATGGACGAGTTCACCAAGCCGGTGTTCTAAGATCCTCCCAGACTGCGTGGGGCGACTTTGGTTGCCCCACGTTTCTGGTTATTCCAAAAAACGACGGACGGGGGCGATATGGCACGCGTTTCAGGGCGGTCATGTATCGTGACAGGGGCTGCGCAAGGCATAGGCCGCGCAATCGGAGAGGCGCTTTTGGATGAAGGCGCGCATGTGTGTTTTGCCGATATAAACGCCAACAAGGTCGAGCAAGTCGCCGCTGAAAATGCCAAGCGTGCGGCTGAAGCAGGGGCCAAGGTGACACATGCCGCCGTCGACGTGACCGACCGCGAACAAGTGCGCGCCATGATCGCGCATACGGTGGAACGGTTCGGGCGTCTGGATGTGAAATTCAACAATGCGGGCGTCAACAAGCCGATGAATTTCCTCGATGTGACCGAAGCCAACTGGAATTTCATAATGGGAATAAATGGCTTGGGTTGCCTGATCGGGATGCAGGAAGCCGCCCGCCAGATGATCGCGCAAGGCACGGGTGGCAAGATCGTGAACACCGCCAGCATTGCCAGCCGTCAGGGCTTTGGTAACGTCGCGCCATACTGCGCGAGTAAATGGGCCGTGGTGTCGCTGACGCAATCGGGCGCGCGCGATCTGGCTGCGCATAACATCACCGTCACGGGTTTCGCGCCGGGCGTGGTCGCAACCGAGATGTGGGAACAGGTCGACCAAGACCTTATGGCCATCGGTGCCGCCGAACGGCCGGGTCAGGCGATGGAAGAGTTCTCGGCCGATATTCTGAAAGGCCGGGTCGCCACCCCGCAAGACATTACCGGGACGACGACCTTTCTGGCCTCGCGTGACAGCGACTACATGACCGGCCAGATCATCATGATTGACGGGGGCATGACGCTGGTCTGACGGCGTCGTCCTTGGGAGGGGACAAGATGGGATTGACCAAACAAGACATCGGCAAGGTGCTGGCGAAGCAGGGCATCCTGATCGCCTTTGTCGTTTTCATGATCGGCTTCGCGCTGGCGAACCAACGCTTTATTGCCATCGACAATATCGCAGGCGTGATCCGCTCTTCGGCCATTCTTGGGGTCATGGCGTTGGGCGTGACCTTTGTTGTGATCGGCGGCAATCTGGACCTGTCGGTCGGGTCGATGATGTCCTTTTCCACCATCGTGGTGCTGGATCTGCATGACAAGATCGGACCCGCGCTCGCGATACCTGCCATGTTTGCCATGACGTTATGTCTGGGCGCGTTCATCGGGTTTCTGGTGGGGTATCTGAAGCTCAATTCGCTGATCGTAACCCTTGGCATGTTATCGGCCATTCATGGCCTGACGCTGACTTGGTCGGGCGGCAAGAACATGGATATTGCCGATAAATCAGGGACTTGGTTCTCGGTTTTCGGCCAGGGCGAGGTCATGGGCATTCCTGTGCCGATCCTGATATTCGCGGCCTTGGCCGCACTCTTGGCCATGCTGTTGGCGAAAACGCCGTTCGGACGCAAGGTCTATGCTGTTGGCGGCAACGGTCAGGCGGCGACCTTCTCGGGCATCCCGCGAGCGCGGGTGGTGTTCTACACCTACTTGATCTCCGCCTTCTGCGTGGCCGTTGCTGGGCTGTTGCAGGCCAGCCGCAGCTTGGGCAGCCAAAACACCGTGGGGCAGGGGATGGAGCTAGAGGTTCTGGCCGCCGTCATCCTTGGAGGCGCATCGTTGCTGGGCGGCTCTGGCACCGTGTTCAAAACCGTGATCGGCGTTCTGATCCTTGGGTTCATCCAGAATGGGCTGCTGCTGGTCGGGTTGGATTTCTACGTCCAATACATCGTGACATGGGTCATCATCATCCTGGCCGTCTGGCTGGATGTGGCCGCCAAGCGGGGCCGCTTGTGGTCCCCCATCGCGTAAGGAGGCCGGAGTCATGAGCAACCGCAAAGACCTGTTGAAGCGAAGCGCGATCTGGGGCTTCATCCTGCTGGAACTGGCGTTCTTCTCGATCATCGGCGACCAGTTGTCGGTGTCGGACCAGCCCTTCCTTGCCTATGACAACATGCTGCTGGTGCTGAAGCAATCCGCGCCCATTGGGATCATCGCGCTGGGCATGACGATCATCATGATTAACGGCAATATCGACCTGAGCGTGGGGGCGATCTTTGCCCTTGCCGCCATTGTCATGCTCGACAGCATGACATGGCCTTTCATGCAAGGCTTGGGCGACTGGGCGATCCCGCTGGCATGGATCTTCGCGCTGATGACAGGCGTCATCATGGGGGCGATCAATGGCCTTCTGGTTTGGAAAACCGGGGTCGATGCGTTCATCGTGACCTTGGGCGCGATGCTTGGGTTCCGCGGGCTTGTCTTTATGTTTAACGGTGAACAACCCACGAGCCACCTGAACTGGACCTTGGTAGATTTCGCCGAAGCGCAATTTCTGGGCCTGCATACCGCGACATGGTTCTTGCTGGGCACGGCGCTTGTGCTGTGGCTGTTGATGACCAGAACTGTCCATGGCCGCAATGCCTATGCCATTGGCAACAACCGCGAAGCGGCGGTGAATGCCGGCATCCGCGTTGGGCCTCACTTTGTCTGGAACTTCATGCTGATCGGCTTTCTGGCGGCGCTGTCGGCGGTGGTGTTCTATTCCGAAAGCGGGTCGGTCAACCCCAATGACGGTATGCTTTACGAATTGTGGGCCATTACCGCCGTTGTGTTGGGTGGCACCAAGCTGGCCGGCGGTTACGGGTCCATTATCGGGACATTGGGCGGTGTTCTGGCCATCCAGATCCTGCGCAAGGGGCTGGGCCATATCGGGGCCGATACGCAGACAGTGAACCTTGTGATCGGGTTGATCCTGATCGCCGTTCTGGTGCTGGACCGCCAGTTGAACCGCAAGGGCCAAGGAGAGTTGAAGATATGACCGATCAGATACCGGTTCTTCGCCTTGACGGCATTGTCAAAACCTTCCCCGGGGTGCGCGCGCTGGATGGGGTGTCCTTCGATGTGCGCCCCGGCGAAGTGCACGCCCTGATGGGCGAGAATGGCGCTGGCAAATCCACGCTGATGAAAGTCTTGGGCGGTATCCACGCCCCGAACGAGGGGCAGATTTACATCGCCGAGCAACCCGTCACGATGACCTCGCCCAAGCAGGCCAAGGCGAATGGCGTGGTGTTCATCCACCAGGAACTCAGCCTTGCGGATGAATTGACGGTGGCCGAGAATATTTTTCTGGGCGAATTGCCGCTGAAAAGCTTCGGACGCGTCGATTGGGAAACGCTCTATGCCCAGACAGATGAGATTCTGAAAACGCTGAACGTGGGGTTTGATGCGAAAACCCGCGTCGGCGATCTGTCCATCGCCAACCAACAAATGGTTGAGATCGGGCGCGCGCTGACCGTCTCGCCCCGCGCGGTTATCTTTGACGAGCCGACCGCGTCGCTGACCGATGCCGAGAAAGTTGTTCTGTTCGAGGTGATCGCAGGGCTTCAGGCCAAGGGGGTTGGGATCATCTATATCTCGCACCGGATGGAAGAGATATTCAAGATCACTGACCGGATTAGCGTTTTGCGCGATGGGCAGTATCGCGGCACGCTGGAAACCGCGAACACCAACGAGGACGAGGTCACGCAACTTATGATCGGGCGCAGCCTGGACCTGTCGCGCAGTCCCGTGACCCATGACTTGGGCGATGTAGCGCTAGAGGTCCAAGGATTAAGCTGCGGTGATCTGTTCCAAGATGTCAGCTTCCAATTGCGCAAGGGCGAGGTTCTGGGCTTTTACGGTCTCGTCGGTGCGGGCCGGACAGAGATTGCCGAAACCATTTTCGGCCTGCGCAGCCCGTCTGCCGGAAAAATCCTGCTGCATGGCCAAGAGGTGCGGATCAACTCTCCCATCGATGCCGTGCGCAATGGCATTTCGCTTGTGCCGGAGGATCGCAAGGACCAAGGCTTGGTTTTGGGGATGAATTGCCGCGACAACATGACCTTGCCACAGGTCGATGACCTGACCGCAGGGCCATTTGTCAGCGATGGGGCAGAGGTCGCGATCTTCGACCAGTATCGTGACAAGCTCGACATTCGCACACCGGGTTGGCGGCAAACTGTTGGTAACTTGTCTGGCGGAAACCAGCAGAAGATCGTGATCGGGAAATGGTTGTCGATGCGCCCGGACGTGTTGATCGTGGACGAACCCACGCGGGGTATTGATGTTGGCTCGAAATCTGAAATCCACAACCTGATCCGCGATCTTGCATCGCAGGGCTACGCGATCATCGTCATCAGTTCCGAGATGCCCGAGGTCTTGCGCGTTTCCGACCGTATCCTCGCCATGTTCACAGGGCGGATCACACATGAGTTTTCCTCGGCAGAGGTCACGGAGAACGCGCTTGTGCAGGCGATTTCTGGTCTGATGTAGACTTGGTGCGGGCCGAGACCTCTAGGAGATAAGAATTCGCTTTTCTGCTACCCTTGCGACTGCAAACCTTATGCGGTGGCGGTTGAAAAGCACCTATCCTTCGAGCTTGCCCACATCCGGCAAAGAGACGGTTTGAACCGCCCCTTGTTTGCCGGAGACCCAGAAGTAAGGATACTGGGTCATGGGAAAGATGAAGAACGGAACACGTTATCCAGAGGAACTGCGCG
>NZ_JAFMPR010000014.1 GCF_020667835.1 Roseibaca sp. Y0-43 | reverse complement strand
CCTTGTTCACGGGTTCTTCTAGTGCGGCGTCAGGCTTTTCGGTCTGGCGTCGTTTCCCTTTTTGGGTTCGGTGCACCGTCACAGGTGCAAGATGAATGGGTGCGGACCCGCCTCCGGCAGGCCCGGGCAAGTTCAGTAGCGTACCTCTTCGAAGCCGTAGTTCCCCTCATGATCCCGCCAGTCCACAAAGACCGAGCGGTAGCTGACCCAGTTACAGTGCCCGGTGTCGGGCAGCTGTGATGCGGGCGGGACGTGGGCAACACTCGACCGTGTCCATCGATAGTCACCCTGCACCCCATACGAACCGAGGCGCGTCGCGTCGTAGGTGTTGCAGTCGCCTTCACTGTTTTCGCGCTGGCTGAACTGGATGTGAAAAACACGGATGCTGCGGACGAAGTCGAAGGCGTCGCCCGAAATGTCGATGTCGGCCTGCTCGTCTGACTGGACTTGGACCAGGGGCAGGGGAGCTTGCGGTACACTGGCCTGAGGTGCCTCCTGGAAGGCGATGTCGTAAAGCCGGTCGATCGGCGAGAGCGGGGCAGGGGCGTTGAACGACGCCCCCATCGGGCAACGCCAGATCTGCAAGGGTGGCTCGATCGGCCAGGGTGTGATCCTGCGGATGAAGACCGCACGCGCATGGGCACAGGGCGCCGATGCCGGCCAGCCGCCCGCGAGACAGAGCAGAATGGCACAGTCGACCTGGTAGGCTTGCGCCGGCTCGACCGAACCGACGAGGCTCGATACTGTGATGGCCGCAGCTGCTGCTGCGGTCCGGACCTTGTGATTCATGACACCGACTCCAGCTATAATGGTGCGGCGATACAAAACAACACTAACGATAGCAAGCGGATTTGATTGATCGCGCGCACCCTGGGCACATCACGCCCCGAACGTAAGGGACGCGGGATAGTACACAACCGTTACGGAGTGCAGATTGCCAAGAGGGCAAGCGGGGACCGGCTTCGACTCATAGCAGCCATTGGCCGGGCAAACGTCAGAATGCTTCAGCCCGCTTGTCGTTCCGAAAATAAGTGGCTGATCAGCCAGCTCCCGCCAGTTCGCCAGTTCCTCGTTTTCCGTGCCTGAGGTCCTCAAGTGCTGCGTAGAACGCAGGCAAAACTAGAAGGATCAGTACTGTCGCAGCCAAGAGTCCGAAGACAACCGAGATCACCAGCGGCTTGAGCGTCTGGGCCTGCGTCGAGGATTCCAGCAGCAAGGGTGCCATGCCCATGATCGTCGTCGAGACCGAGACGAAGATAGGACGGAACCGCGATCGCACGGCTTCGCCTGCGGCCAGCGCAGCTGACAGTCCTTCGGCGCGGCGGGTGTTGATGACGCCGAGCAGCAGGATCGCGTTGTTCACCACGATTCCCGCAAGCGAGGCCGCCCCCACCAGCGAGGGCATGGAGATGTTGTAGCCCATCAGGACATGGCCCCAGATGACGCCCAGGAACGCCAGCGGGATGGTGATCATCACGATCAGCGGCTCCACATAGCTGCGGAACTGGAAGCTGAGGACGATGTAGATGCCCACCAGTCCGATCAGGAACCCGCGCAGGATCGAGACGACGGTTTCCGCCGAATTCGCGGCCTGCCCACCGATCTCGAAGATCAGGCCGGGGGTGGCAGCCGCGAGGTCCGGCAGAAAGCCCTCGGCCAGCCGGGCGGTGATCGCGTCGGCATTGCCGATGCGGCCGTCCACATCGGCCGCGACGGTCAGCGTACGCAACCCGTTGCGGCGCGTGATGGTTCCCCACCCACGTGCTTCGGTGACGGTGGCGATGCTCGACAACGGCACGGTGCCGCCACCGGGCAGCGCGATCTCGAAAAGGTTCAAGTCAGCGCGGTTGGCGCGGTCCTCATCGGCAAGCCGCAGCTCGATTTCCCAGGCCAGATCGCCGCGCCGGATTTCCGCAAGCTGTGTGCCGAGAAAGGCCGCGCGAAGTTGGCTTGCCACATCCGTTGCGGCCAGCCCCAGCGCCTCGGCCCCCGGCGACAGGCTCAGCCGCAATTCGGGCGCGCCCGGGCGCAAATCGAGGATCGCGTTGCGCACACCGGCATAGGTTTCAAGCTCCGCCAGCGTGGCGCGCCCCGCCGCCTCCAGCGTGGCGAGGTCGGGGTGGCTCAGGCGCAATTCCACCGCGATGCCCTGCGGGCCGATCCCCGGCTCGGTCAGGATCAACGAGGACACACCGGGCAGAGTGCCGATTTCCGCGCGCCAGAGCGTGACGATTTCGTCCAACGTGCTGCTGCGTGTCTCGGCGCCGAGCAGGTCCACCGCGACGGTGGCGACATGGGCACCGGCCTCGCCCGCCGAGAGGTTGCGGCCCAGCCGGGTGATGCGGCGGATCACCAGCGGTTGTGCCTGGGGCTGATCGGGGGACAGGCGGGCGTTCGCGCGGTCCAGCGCCGCCTCTACTTGTGCGACGGCCTCGGTCGTGCGCACAAGCGGCGTGCCCGCGGGCAGCATCAGCCGCGCCTCCAGCACGTCGCCGTCGATCTCGGGCATCGCCTCGCGCTTGACCACGCCGCCGCCCAAGGCGCCGACGGTCACGATCAGCGCCCCGATGGCCAGACCGACAACAAGCCAGCGCGCCTTGATCGCGGCGTCTGCCAAGCGGCCCACGCCACGTTCGCGCAGGGCATCGAAACCCGCCTCGAAGCGGATGCGAAAACGGGATGCGGCGGTGTCCTTCATCCCGCCTTTCAGGTGATGGGGCAGGATCAGGAAGGCCTCGATCAGCGAAGCGGCGAGTGCGGCCAGCAGGACCACCGGAAGAACCTCCAGCACCGCCCCCAGTTCGCCTGCCAGAAAGGCAAGGGGCAGGAACACGGCCAACGTCGTCAGGAAGGACGAGATCACGCCGGGCGCCACGGCTGCGACGCCCGCCGCGACGGTTTCGACCGTGGCCCCCTTGGCGGCATGCACCGCGATGGAATCCGCGATCACGATGGAATCGTCCATCACGATCCCGATCGCCATCAGAAGCGCCACCAGCGTCATCATGTTGAGGCTGAGCCCTGTCAGCGCCATCCAGACGAAGGCGCCCGCAAAGGCCATGGGCAGGCCCATCGCTGCCCAGATCGCGAAGCCAGGTCGGAAAAACAGACTCATGACGACGACCACCAGCACAAGGCCTATCACCCCGTTCTGAACCAGCATCACCAGCCGGTCGCGGATGATGGAGGTCACGTCCTGCACCACCTCCACCGTGATCGTGTCGGGCAGGCGGGCGGTTTCCTCGGCCACCAGCGCCGCGACGCCGTCGAGCACCCGCAGCGCGTCGGCATCGAGCGCCTTGGCGACATCGAGCACGATGGCGGGGATGCCATCGACAAAGGCGCGGTCTTGCGGCGGGTCGAAGCGTTCCTCGATCGCCGCCACGTCGCCCAGCGTCAGGGTCGCGCCATTGGGCAACACCAGAACCGGGATCGTGGCAAGCGTCCTGGCTGTATCGCGCTCGGCGGTGAAGCGCAGGGTCAGCTCCGCGCCCGGCCCCTCCAGTGTGCCTGCGGGCAGGTCGATGTTCTGCGCGGCGATGGCGGTGGCGAGCGTCGTGGGTGTCAGCCCGTGGCTGTCGAGCACGGCGCGCTCCGCAATGATGGTCAGTGTCCGGGTGCCGAGGCCGCCGCGCGTGACGCCCGCGACACCTGGTAGGGCGGTCAGCCGGTCCAACAGCGCGTCAGCGTAGCGGTCCAGCTCGCCCAGAGGCAGATCGCCCGAGATGGCGACCGATGTGACAGGATCCGAGCGGTGCAATTCGCGCACCACGGCAGGATCGGCGCGGTAGGGGAAGGTGTCGATGGCCGACACCTCGGTGCGCAGCGAATTGACGAAGCGCAGCGCATCGTTACCGGGCGCCATGGTTGCCACGGCCCGCGCGCGACCAGTCTGGGCCGTGCACGTGAAGGTTTCCAGCCCCTCGACACCCTGCACTCCGTCCCAGAGCGGCGCGCAGATCGCGGCTTCCACATCCTCGGCTGCAGCGCCCCGGTAGGGCACGGTGACCTCGGCCTCGACGGCGCGGAAATCGGGGAAGGTTTCGCGCAACAGGCCCGGCGCGGCAAAGATGCCCGCTGCAAGGAACAATAGAAGCAGCAGGTTGCCCGCCGTCGGGTGGCCGGTGAACCAGCGTATCATGGCTGGACCTCGACCGGGGTCAGGGCCATGCCGGGAATGGCCGGCGCGATGTCGTCGATCACCACGCGTTCGCCCGGCGACAGGCCAGCGGCGATAACGACGCGGCCATCCTGAGCGAAGGCGGCGGTGACGGGGCGCAATTCCAGCAAGTCTTCGGGGCCAAGGATACGCACCATGTCGCCATGCAACGCCGCCTCGGGGATCGCGATGAGGCCTGTCATGGAAGCGCCCGAAAAGGAAAGCTGCACCTGCATGTTGGGCACCAGCGGCAGGCGGCGAGGCGGGTCCGCGCCCTCATAGGGGTCGTCAACCCTGACCACCACCGGCACGGTGCGCGCACGGGCATCCAGCGCGCCCTCGATCCCGACAACACGGGCGCTCCAGATCTGCCTCGGGTCCGACAGAAAGCTAAGCGTCACTGCAATCCGCGTGGCGGGCATGTCGCGCATCATGTCGGCAAGGGTGATGCCCTCCGGTGTATCTCCCAATAGCCGTCGAAAGCTGTCTATCGGCAAGTGCGCCACGACCTCGGCCGCCGCGATCCCGTCGGCACGGATCACCACCTGACCGGGGGCGACGGTTTGAAACAGCTCAGCATTCACCTCGGTTACGCGCAGGTCGAACGGCGTCGTCAGGGTCGTGCGGTCGAGCGAGCGGCGCGCCCGGTCGATGGCGGCCTCGCTGCGCGCGACCTGTGCCGCGATCCGCGCCTCGCGGGAGGGGATCAGGGCGAGCGTGTTCTCCAGTTCCGCCACCGTGCGGCGGGCCAGAAGGGTCGCGCGCTCGGCCTCGTCGGCGCGCGATTGCGGAACGGCGCCTTGCGCGACGAGTGTGCGCGTGCGTTCCAGATCGGTCTCGGTCAGGGCCAGCCGGTTCTGTTCCAGCGAAAGGATGCGCCGTGTGTTGTCCGCCTCTGCCGTAAGCTGCACGCGCTCGGCCTCCAGCACCGCGAGGTCGGCCTGCGATTGCGCCAGCGCCAGCTCGTAGTCGGCGGGGTCGGTCCTCAGCACTCCCGTCCCCGCCGGGATCAGGCGACCGGGCTCAAGGTCCGGATGGCGCCAGATCACCTCGCCCTGCACCTCGGCCACGGCGACCCAGGTCTCCGCCGCGCGCAGGCTGCCCCAAGCGGTCGCGGCGGGCCGAATATCCTGCGCCGCGACCGTCATCATCCGAACGGGCAGCGCGGGCGCGTCGCCCCCGACCTGCGCGGGGCCGGGGGCAGACGCGATCATCCAGACCGCCGCGGCAATGCCGAGCGCGATGGGTGGCAGCGCCAGGAGCGGGGCGAGGCGCATGGGTTCAGCCCTGCGCCCGGCGCATCCGCGCCAGCGTGTCGTCGCGCAGGATGAACTGGTGGTAGAGCGCGCCAATCACATGCAGCGCAACCAGCGCCAGCAGGATGATCTTCATCACGTTATGCCCCTGCGCCGCGGCCTCGACCCCGCCGAACCACGCGACAGACCCGCTGAGTGGCATAAGGATCATCAGCGCGTAAAGCCCGACATGGGTGAGCTTCGCGAGAATGCCTTGTACCTTGCTGGCCTCGATCGCCGGGGGCACGCCGCGCCTGGCGCGCAGGGTCAACCGCCACAGCGCGAAGATCATCACCAGCGCGCCGCCCGCCACATGGGCCAGCACGAGCGGGTCGAACCCAGCCTCCAGCCCATTTGTGATGTGGTCCCATGCGGCCGACATCGCGTCCTTGAAAAGATATTGCTGCGCGATCAGTGCGAAGATGAGCCAATGCAGCGCGATCTGAAGGCGGGAATAGCCGTTGGGGGCGGTTCTGGCGGGCATGGCAAGGATCCTTTCGGTCAGGGTGCGCGACTCGGATAGAGGTTGCGGTTGTCAACAGTATATGTTAGTGAGTTATAACTAACAAGAGGTGACTCATGTCGGGCCGTCAAAGTGCTGAAGAGAGAAAGGCGCAAATTGTGGCCGAGGTTCTGCGACTGGCCGACGAGATCGGACCCGACCGGCTGAGCACCACAGATGTCGCGCGGGCCATCGGCCTCAGTCAGCCTGCGATCTTCCGGCATTTCCCCACCAAGGGCGCGCTCTGGCTGGCGGTGGCCGAGGATATCGCTGACCGGTTGCAGAGTTACTGGGCTGCGGCCGAGGCAGGGGCCACCGGGCCGCACGAACGCCTGAAAGCGCTGATCGGTGCGCAGCTGTCAGCCATATCCGAGACGCCAGCCCTGCCGTCGATCCTGTTCTCGCGCGAGTTACAGGTGGACAATCCAGCGCTGCGCGAGGTGTTTCGCAAGCTTCTAGGCGTGTTCCAGGGCCGTCTTGTCGCCGCGATCAGGGAACTTCAGGCGGCGGGTCACCTGCGCCGGGACGTCATCCCAGAGGATGTCGCCATCCTGCTGACGTCGCTGGTGCAGGGTGTCGCCATCCGCTGGACACTCGGCGCCCGGGGCTTTGCGCTCGTGCCTGAGGGGTTGCGGCTGTTTGACGTGCAGATGGAACTTCTACGCGCAAAGGAGGGCGCTTGCGATGCCTAGAACCAGTCTGACGCGCCGCATAGCGGGCGGTGTTGCGATTGCCTTTGGCGTGCTGACCGTTTTCTCTGGTGGCCGAACATTGCTCGGATCAGCCGACATGGGGGCGGTCGTACCCTTCGTGCTGTGGTTCAACACGCTAGCCGGGCTTGCCTATGTCGTCGCGGGTCTCGGCCTGTGGCAGGGGCGGCGATGGGCCTGGCCCCTATCGTTCGCGATCTTCGCCGCAACGTTGCTGGTTTTCGCGGCGTTCGGCCTGCATGTCGCCCGAGGTGGAGCCTTCGAGATGCGTACCGTTTACGCCATGGCCCTGCGCAGCGCGGTCTGGGGCTGGATCGCGTGGGTGGCGCGTCAGGCGTTTTCCGGTCGGTAAACGCAATCGGCCAGGGTGCTGCGGTTGAGGTCGGCGACAAACGCCGCCTCGGCATGGGCTAGCCGCGCTTTCAACCGACATTGCGGGGTCAGGGTGCAGCTGTTGGTGCCGACCGCGAAGCATTCCACCAGAGCCTGATCGGCTTCAAGCAACGCCACCACATCGCCCAGGCGAATGTCCTCGGGCGCGCGGGCAAGCATGGCGCCGCCGCCGCCGCCGCGCCGGGTCTCCAGAAGACCTGCCGCGGCAAGTGCCGAGATCACCTTGGCCAGATGGTTGCGGGAGACACGGAATTCATCGGCGAGTTCCGACGTGGTGAAGGCCCGGTCGGGTGCGCCCGCCATCCGCATCAGAACGCGCAGGCCGTAATCGGTGAAGGAGGTGAGGCGCAAGGTCGCGATCCTGATTTGGTAGTTGAAATGCGCATTCACGAGCGGTATGCGTATCTCAAATACCAATTCGCTGCGGCCCACGCAAGGACCGGGCGACGCGCGAGGGAAAGGACCCGCAATGAAAGACCTCCCAGAAACGGACGTGCCTCAGGAGACCGGCGCGCTGATCGATCACATCCTGACGCGCTATCACGAGATGCATCGGGAGGATCTCGCCTCGCTCGTACTGCTCGCCGACCGGGTCGAGCGGGTGCACGCGGACGATCCCGAGGCGCCCACGGGGCTCGCCGCGGCCATCCGGACGCTCGCCGGGGAGATGGAGGATCACATGATGAAGGAGGAGATGATCCTGTTTCCGGCCATGCGCGCGGGCGGCGGGCCGGGCATCGAGCACCCCATCGCGGTAATGCGCGCCGACCATGACGATCACGCCGAAAACATCGCGCTAATCCGGCGGCTCACCTGCGATCTGACACCGCCCGAGCACGCCTGCGGCTCCTGGCGCTCGCTCTATGGCGGCCTGACGACGCTGTTCGACGACCTTGCTGCGCATATCGCGTTGGAAAACAACGTGCTGTTCCCGCGCTTCGAGCAGGCTTGAGGCGAAGATGCGGCTTGCGGGAGTGACAGTCGGGGGACGCGGCGGGACGGATCGTCTTATGGACGCGGTGGCTGACCGGCTAACGCAGGACGGCGTCCGGCTGGTGGGTGCGTTGCGCGCGGCCTCGCCCGATGCCGGATCGGGATCGTGCGACTGCGATCTCTGGCTTCTGCCCAACGGGCCGCGCTGGCGCATCACGCAGGATCTCGGACCCGGCGCCACCGCCTGCCGGATGGATGCGGGCGCCTTCGAGGAGGCCGTCGGGCTGGCGATGTCGCGGCTTCGGGCCGGCCGGGCAGACCTCGTGATCCTCAACAAGTTTGGCCTGAGCGAGGCAGAGGGGCGCGGCTTCCGCGCGCTGATCTCCGAGGCGCTTGCCCGCGGCGTTCCTGTCCTGACGGGTCTCTCCGAAACCCACAGGGCCGCGTTCGACCGCTATGCCGATGGCATGGCGACGATCCTCACACTGACCGAGGCTGCCGTCATGGACTGGTGCAACGCCGCTGTCGCACCTGTGGCCGAGGAAGGTGCGTGTCCATGAGCGGACAGGGAGCCTATGCCTCGCCCCCCTGCATGGCGGCGGAGGTGGACCCGACCTATTTCGATCCGCTTGGCACGGATGTGCAGCAGGCGCGTGACGTGGCGCGCTGGCGTCGAGCCGAGCGGGCAAGGCTGGCCAGCCTGAGGGAGGGGTTGGGCCAGACAGGACGGGCGCATGTGAGCAGTTCTATCTGCAGTCATCTCGAAACGGTCCTCGCCGCGCGCGGGACCCTCCGGGAGACCGTGCTCGCCGGCTACTGGCCGATCCGAGGAGAACCGGATCTGCGCCCGATCCTGTCCGATCTTCACGCGGCGGGCGTCTGTATCGCGCTGCCGGTGGTGGAGACCCCCGCAGCGCCGCTCGTGTTCCGACGATGGATGCCGGGCATGCGTATGCTGCGCGGCCATTGGAACATCCCCGTTCCGCCGCCCGAGGCGGAGGTCCTGACGCCCGACATCGCGCTCGCGCCCTGCCTCGGCTGGGATGCAGGCTGTTATCGGCTCGGCCGGGGCGGCGGCTATTACGACCGGACACTGGCCGCGCTCTCGCCGCGGCCCGTCACCATCGGCATCGCGCTGGCGGCAGCCCGACTGACCACAATCTACCCGCAGCCCCATGACATTCCCCTCGACAGGATCGTGACGGAGAAGGGCGTATCGGGGGAGCGAAAGGACCCATCATGATCCCGACGAGCGAACCAACGGCCCGGTTGCGGCCCGGCGAAGGCGCGATCGCGCGGCTTGCCTGCCTTGTGCTGCAACCGGTCCTGACGCGCGTTGTCCGTCGGGTCGCGGCGCGGCACCCGTCTCTCTTCGCGCGGCTCGGACCGCACCAGGCGACTGACTTCCTGATCGATCCCGTGGAACTGCCCTTTGCGCTGCATCTCCGCCCCGACCCGCAGGCGCTCGTCTTCCGCGCCGTGCCGCGCGATACGGCGCCGCAGGTCGGGGCCACGATCCGCGGGCGGTTCTTGCTGCTTCTGGAACTGATCGACGCCGAGCAGGACGGCGATGCGGCCTTCTTCTCGCGCGATCTGGAAATCAGCGGGGACACCGAGGCCGTCGTTCGTCTTAGGAATGCCCTCGACGACATGGACGGCTCGCTGGCCGAGGAGGCGTCGGCGATGTTCGGGACACCCGGACGGGCGGTTCTCGCACGGTTGCGGCGGGCCTATCCGGATGCCACCAAACCGAGGGAATACGCATGAGCCTTGCCGAACTGATCTGCCCCGCGGGCACCCCCGCCGCGCTGCGCACCGCCGTCGACGCGGGCGCCGATGCGGTCTATTGCGGCTTCCAGGATGCGACCAATGCGCGGAACTTCCCGGGGCTGAACTTCACCCCCGATGAACTGGCCGAGGCGGTGACCTATGCCCATGCGCGCGGCACCAAGGTGTTGCTGGCGCTGAATACCTATCCGCCTGCGGGCAAGGTCGATCTCTGGCGACATGCGGCGGACACCGGCGCGCGCTTGGGCGTTGATGCCTTCATCGTGGCCGACATGGGCGTGGCCGACTACATCGCCCGGATGTATCCGGGCGTCCGGCTGCACCTGTCGGTACAGGCCGCGGCCTCATCGCCCGAGGCGATCCGCTACTATTGCGAGAACTTCGGTGTAAAGCGTGTGGTCCTGCCGCGCATCCTGACAATCCCCGAGATCCGCCAGATCCGCCGCGAGATTCCCTGCGAGATCGAGACCTTTATCTTCGGCAATCACGGGCTGATGGTGGAAGGGCGATGCAGCCTG
This sequence comes from Roseibaca sp. Y0-43, assembly GCF_020667835.1. Classification (GTDB taxonomy): domain Bacteria; phylum Pseudomonadota; class Alphaproteobacteria; order Rhodobacterales; family Rhodobacteraceae; genus Roseinatronobacter. The sequence goes on along the minus strand of NZ_JAFMPR010000014.1, from coordinate 18,180 downwards.
ACCAATTACCTGACGGGTCAATCCACGAACATGGACGGGGTGTGCTCGCCCGCCTCAGATGTGGAATATGTGCGCGACGCTGACGGGTCGATGTCCTCGCAGCTCGCGGGTTTCACCATCGACCGGTTCGGGCCCGAGGAGAAGGCCGGCTATCCCACGATCTGCAAGGGCCGCTACGCCGCGCCCCATCGCCCCGAGGGCTACTACGCCTTCGAGGAACCGATCAGCCTGAATCTGTCGCGGCTCCTGCCCGAATTAATCGAGGCGGGCGTGCATGCTTTCAAGATCGAAGGGCGTCAGCGCTCGAAGAGCTATGTCCGCGGCGTTGTGCGTGCGTTCCGCGCAGCGGTGGATGACATCAAGGCCGGACGCGAGGCAAACATCGCCGACCTAATCGCCCTGACCGAGGGGCAGAAGCAGACCCAGGGCGCCTTCGAGACAAAGAAATGGCGGTGAATACCATGACGAAACTGACGCTCGGCCCGATCGCCTACCACTGGTCCGCGGATGCACGGCGTGACTTCTACGCCCGCATCGCGGATGAGGCGCCCGTCGACGAGGTTTATCTGGGCGAGGTGATTTGCTCCAAGCGCGCGCCCTTCCACGAGGCAGACCTGCCGGCCACGATCGAGCGGTTGGAGCGCGCAGGCAAGACCGTGATCCTGTCAACGCTGGCCGAGGTGATGCTGAAACGCGAGCGCAAGGCAACCGAGGATCTGGCCGCGATGGACACGCCCGAGATCGAGGTGAACAACGCCGCAGGGCTTTACGCGCGCGGTAAGCGTCCGCATCGGATCGGCCCCTTCATGAACGCCTACAACGACGCGACGATAGCCTGGATGGCCGGGCAGGGCGCGACCCATGTCTGCCTACCGGCCGAGATGCCGGCCCCGGCCATTGCAGCCGCGGCGCAGGCAGCAGTTGCGTTGGGCCTGGGTGTCGAGGTGCAGGTTTTCGGCCGCGCGTCTCTGGCTGTGTCAGCGCGGTGCTATCACGCCCGCGCGCACGGCCGCACCAAGGACAACTGCCAGTTCGTCTGTGAAGAAGACCCCGACGGCATGCCGCTCCGCACCCGCGACGACCGGCCGATCCTGCGGGTGAACGGCATCCAGACCCTGTCGGAAAGCTATGTCGACCTGCTCCCCGAAGCCGCCCGTCTGATTGCCGTTGGCGTCACGCACCTGCGGCTGATGCCACAGGCCGTGGACATGGTCGCGGTAGCGCAGGTGTTTCGCGATGTGCTCGATGGGCGCGTGCCGACAGGCGAGGCCGATGCCCGCCTTGCGACGCTGAGCGGGGATGCGGGCCTGAGCAACGGTTTCTATCATGGCACGGCGGGCTACCGCCGCATTGCCGCCGCGGCGCCGGCCTGAGCGCGCAAGGGACGCCACAAATGACCTCGACCGCCGAACAGATGCGCGCCTGGACCGGACCCGCGATCCTGACCTACGGGTTCCGCCCGTTCTTTTTCGGTGCGGCGGTCTGGGCCGTGCTGGCGATGGTGTTTTGGGTGCCGATGCTGTCAGGGCACCTGATGTTGCCCACAGCCTTCGACCCCGTGTCATGGCACGCACACGAGTTCCTCTACGGTTATCTCGGCGCCGTCGTCGCGGGCTTTCTCCTGACTGCGGTGCCAAACTGGACGGGGCGCCTGCCTATCGTCGGCTGGCCGCTGGGCGGACTGGCGGCTCTGTGGCTCGTGGGGCGCGTGGCTGTGATCTTTTCGGCGGGGTTGCCGGGGCTGCTGGTGGCGGCGGTCGACCTTGCCTTCCCGGTCGTACTGGCCACGGTGATCGGGCGCGAAATCGTGGCGGGCCGGAACTGGCGCAATCTGATCGTGCTGGGGATGCTCGCGGTCTTTGCCCTCGGTAACGCGCTGTTTCACTGGGAGGCCGCGCGAGGCGAGTATGCCGCGCAAGGTTACGGCCTGCGACTAAGCCTGGGCGCGGGCGTGATGATGATCGCGGTCATCGGCGGCCGAATAGTGCCGTCCTTCACCCGTAACTGGCTGGTGAAGCGGCGCAGCGCCGTACTGCCCGCAGCGCCGATGCAGCCCTTCGATAAGGGGGCGCTGGCGGCTCTTCTGGTGGCGCTTGGGCTGTGGGTCGTGCTGCCTCTCGGGACGCCGACCGGGCTGGCCCTTGTGCTGGCAGGCGTGTTGCACGCCCTGCGATTGGCCCGTTGGGCCGGACACCACACCTTTGCCGAGCCGCTGGTGACTGTGTTGCACGCAGGCTATGCCTTCGTGCCGTTGGGGGCCCTGGCATTGGCCGCAGAAATCTTGGCTCCCGGGTCCTTCGGAATGGCGGGCGCGCAGCATTTCTGGATGGCGGGGGCAATCGGCCTGATGACACTGGCGGTGATGACACGCGCCACGCTTGGTCATACCGGGCAGGACCTGCGGGCGGGAGCAGGGACCGTCATGATCTATCTGGCCCTGATCCTGTCCGTATTCGCGCGGGTCGCTGGGGGCGTATGGCCCGAATTTTCCAGCCCGTTGCACACGGTGTCCGGGCTGTCGTGGATCGTCGCCTTCGGCAGCTTTGCGGTCATTTACGGCGGGCTTTTGCTACGTCTGCCCGCCGCCAAGCGGGTCTGAGGCGCGCACCGATGGGATGGTTCGAGTTCGCCCTCGCCTATGTCGTGTTCTTCCTGTCGCATTCCTTGCCCGTGCGCCGGCCGTTGCGGCCTCGGCTTCAGGCTCGACTAGGCGCTTCCGGCTTCACACTGGCCTATTCTGTCCTGTCGCTGGCGGTACTTTCCTGGTTGATCGGGGCGGCGGGTCGCGCACCGCATGTTACCCTTTGGGATTGGGCCCTATGGCAGGTCCATGTCCCACTGACGGTCATGGGGCCGGTCTGCCTGATCCTCGCGCTGTCCATCGGCCGGCCCAACCCGTTCTCGTTCGGCGGGGCGCGCAACGATCTGTTCGATCCTGCACGGCCCGGAATCGTCCGCTTGTCGCGTCACCCGCTGCTTCTGGCGTTGGCGCTTTGGGCGGCGGCCCATGTCGTGCCCAACGGAGATCTGGCCCATGTGATCCTGTTCGGTACCTTCGCCGCCTTCGCGCTGCTGGGAGGCCGACTGATCGACCGGCGCAAACGCCGCGAGATGGGGCCAGAATGGCAACGGATGCTTGATCGCGGAGCGGAGGCGCCGCTCCTCTTGGCGTCCCTGTCGGGGGGCACTCTCCTACGGCTTGCGGCAGGCGTTGCGCTTTACGGGGCGCTGCTCTGGGCGCATCCATTGCTTTTTGGGGTCAGCCCGCTTCCCTGAACGTCAATCCTTGATGTCTTCGATCCAGGTCTTTGCGGCGACGGCACGAGGCAGGCCAAGCGGGCCGATGGCCAGCATCGCAACCTGCATGATCGCCTCAGCCTCAATCCCCTCCGATCTGGCGCGCCGGGTGTGGGAATGGACCGCGCCTTCGGAGCCCGCGCCAATCGCGAGGGCGAGCTTGACGAGGCGCTTCTCGCGGTCTGTCAGGGGGCCGCAATCGGCCGTTGCCTTGCCCAAGGCAGCATAGGCCTTCCAGACATCAGGGTGTTCCTCGGCGAGATCTCCGGCGGCGCCGGGCATGGATTTGGTCATCTGTCAGTCCCTCAGGTTGAAAAGTCATCAATCAGTGGATTTGGTTTCGCAAAGCGCTCAAGGTCCGCCTGATTGTCGATGGAGATGCGCGTGCCGGTCACGGAAACGCCATAGGGCTGCAGGCCCTTGAAGGCGCGGCTGAGATTTTCAGGGGTCATGCCCAGCACAGAGGCCAGGCGCCGCTTCTCGAAGTCCAGCTCGAACGCAGCCCCACCTCCCGCGTGCCTTTGTTGCCTCAGTAGGTAGTTCGCGAGCCGCTCGAGCGAGGTTCTGAGTTTCAGATCCTTTTGCGCCTTGATGACCGAGCGATAGCACTGCGCCAGTTCCGTGACGATCGCACGGGCAAAGTTGCTGTCGGCGTCGAAGATCGCGCGCACGTCCTGACTAGGGATCAGCGCGATCCGGCTTTTCTCCAACGTGCGGGCCGACATCAGGTAGGGCGCATCCTTGATGGTCGCGGCAAGAATGAAGGTCGAGATCGGGCGGACGGTCGCCATGCTGGTCTCTCGGCCATTCCAGGTCGAAAACAGATCGACCGAGCCCGAAACGACGATATGAAGAAAATCGCTCGGTTCTCCTTCAGTGATCAATTCGATCTGTGCAGGGAAATTCTGCACATAGGCGCCCCGCATCAAGGATGTGAAATTATCATCCGCCATCTGCGCAAAGAGATCGAGTTTTCGAATATCCCGGTATTCGGAATCGGGCATGTCGGTCCCCCTTCGACTTTGCGCGCTTAACAATTGTCACCAAATCAATTGATATATGTCAACCCGTCGGTTGACCTTCGCGACCGCAGCCTTGATCTGCGCCCGCTCATCGGATGACATATTTCTGTAAGCCATTTATTTCGTTAGCATTTTCTCAGTTTTGTGATCTAGATCAAGTCATGAGCGTCGCTGTGGCGTCAGGTCTGGCACTGATCCCCACGCAGGGGTGAAAGACCCTTTTTGCCGGAGACCCGCCATGCAGACCGTTGCAACAGCCTCACGCGCCGATCAGACGCGCGCCTTGAGCCTGAGCACGATCGCCTTCACCGCCTGTTTCGCGGTCTGGACGATCTTTTCCATCATCGGTGTCGCCATCAAGGCCGAGCTTGGCCTGAACGACACCCAGTTCGGCCTGCTGGTCGCCACCCCGATCCTGACCGGATCGGTCACCCGCCTGTTCCTGGGCGTCTGGACTGAGAAGTACGGCGGGCGGCTGGTGTTCTCGAGCCAGATGATCCTGACGGCGCTGGCCACATGGGCGCTGACGCTGGCCGACAGCTATATCATGTATCTGATCGCGGCCCTCGGCATCGGCCTCGCGGGCGGGTCGTTCATCATCGGCGTCGCCTATGTCAGCCGCTGGTATGACGCAGGCCACCAGGGGACCGCGCTGGGTATTTTCGGTGCGGGCAACGTCGGCGCCGCGGTCACCAAGTTCGTCGCTCCCTTCGTCATGGTCGCCTATGGCTGGCACGGTGTGGCCTATGTCTGGGCCGCGGGGCTCGCCATCATCGGCGTGCTGTTCTTCCTGCTCGCCAAGGACGACCCTGAGCTGGTCGAGCGGCGCAAGACAGGGGCGAAGGCACCGTCGCTGGCGCAGCAATTCGCACCGCTGAAGAACCTGCAGGTCTGGCGCTTCTCGCTCTACTACTTCTTCGTCTTTGGTGCCTTCGTCGCGCTGGCGCTGTGGATGCCGCACTACCTGATCGACGTCTACGGAATCGACGTGCGCTTCGCGGGCATGGCGGCGGCGTCGTTCAGTCTGTCGGCTTCGCTCTTTCGCGCATACGGCGGCCATCTCAGCGACAAGTTCGGCGCGCGCCGGGTCATGTACTGGACCTTCGGCTTTTCGCTGCTGTTCCTGTTCATGCTGAGCTACCCGCCCACGGACTACGTCATCCAGGGCAAGGACGGCGCCATCGCCTTCTCGACGCAAATGGGTCTTTGGCCCTTCATCGTCACGCTCTTCGCTCTGGGCTTCTTCATGAGCCTCGGCAAGGCGGCGGTCTTCAAGCACATCCCGGTCTACTACCCCAAACATGTGGGTGCCGTCGGCGGGCTTGTCGGCATGATCGGGGGCCTTGGTGGGTTCGTCCTGCCGATCGCCTTCGGCGCACTCCTCGATCTCACCGGCATCTACACGTCATGCTTTGCGCTGCTCTTCGGACTGGTCGCCATCGCACTGACCTGGATGCATCTGTCGATCCGCGCGATGGAGCGCGCCGCGCATGGCGAAGTGCTCGACCAGTTGCCGCAACTGCCCGAGATGCAGGACATTCACCACCCCGAACGCACCGCCATGCCGCGCGTGCTGGAGGACTGGCGGCCGGAGGACCAACAATTCTGGGCCGAAAAGGGCCGTGCCGTTGCACGCCGGAACCTGTGGATCTCGATCCCGGCGCTTCTGCTGGCCTTCTCGGTCTGGATGGTGTGGTCGGTGGTCGTGGCTCGCTTGCCCGCCATCGGGTTCGACTTCACCCCGGGACAGCTGTTCTGGCTGGCGGCCTTGCCGGGCCTGTCGGGCGCAACGCTCCGCATCTTCTACAGCTTCATGGTGCCGATCTTCGGTGGGCGGCTGTGGACGACGCTGTCGACCGCTTCGCTGCTGCTGCCCGCCATGGGCATCGGATATGCGGTGCAGAACCCCGACACGCCTTACCTGATTTTCCTCGTCCTGGCCCTTCTGTGCGGCTTTGGCGGCGGCAACTTCGCCTCGTCGATGGCCAATATCGGCTATTTCTTCCCGAAGGCCGAAAAGGGCAACGCACTGGCGCTGAACGCGGGGCTGGGGAACCTCGGCGTGTCGGTCATGCAGTTCCTCGTGCCCATCGTCATCACGGCGGGTGTCTTCGGGGCACTTGGCGGGCAACCGCAGACCATGTCCGACGGCGGTCAGCTGTGGATGCAGAACGCAGGCTTCGTCTGGGTGCCCTTCATCCTCGCAGCGACCATAGCGGCCTGGTTGGGCATGAACGACATCGCAGATGCACGCGCCAGCTTTGCCGACCAGGCAGTGATCTTCGGACGCAAGCAGAACTGGTTGATGTGCATCCTCTACACCGGCACCTTCGGCAGCTTCATCGGCTACTCGGCGGGTTTCCCTCTGCTGACGCGCCTGGCCTTTCCCGAAGTGAACGCACTCAACTACGTGTTCCTTGGGCCGCTCGTGGGGGCGCTGAGCCGCGCTGCCACCGGCTGGATCTCGGACAAGTTCGGGGGCGGTCGCGTGACCTTCTGGACTTTCGCCCTGATGATCGTCGCCACCTTCGGTGTGATCAGCTTCCTTGGATTGGGCTCCTTCGTCGGCTTCTTCGCCTGCTTCATGGCGCTCTTCTTCCTGACCGGTGTCGGCAACGCGTCGACCTTCCAGATGATCCCGGTGATCATGGGTCGCGAAATTCCGCGCCTGATGCCGCACTTGGGTGCTGAAGAGCGCAAGCGTCAGATCGCGATGGAGTCCGGCGCGATCGTGGCCTTCACCTCGGCCATCGCGGCTTACGGCGCCTTCTTCATCCCCAAGGCCTACGGGACATCAATCGCGATGACCGGGTCTGCCGTTGGGGCGCTGTGGGGTTTCCTGATCTTCTACGTGATCTGCGTCGTCATCACCTGGGTGGTCTACACGCGCCCCGGCGGCCTTCTCCACGACATCGAACATGGCCGCACGCCGCAGGGCACCGCAGCCCAGCCCGCTGAATGATTCAGTTGATTTCCCGGGCGGCGGAGCTCGCCGCCCGGACCCAGACACCCGAAAGGACAGCCAAATGAGCCATCTGCTCGACAAACTGAACTTCTTCCAGAGCAAGGAACTGGAGCAATTCTCCGACGGTTGGGGTCAGACCACCCGCGAGGATCGCAGCTGGGAAGACACCTACCGGAACCGCTGGCGGCACGACAAGATCGTCCGCTCGACGCACGGGGTGAACTGCACCGGGTCGTGTTCATGGAAGATCTACGTAAAATCCGGGATCGTCACCTGGGAAACCCAACAGACCGATTATCCGCGCACCCGTGCGGGCCTGCCCAACCACGAGCCGCGCGGCTGTGCGCGGGGAGCCTCCTACAGCTGGTATCTCTATTCCGCGAACCGGGTGAAGAACCCGTTGATCCGTGGTGCGCTGATGCGGGCGTGGCGGAAGATGCGCGAGACGATGACGCCGGTGGCCGCCTGGGCCGCGATCCAGGGCGATCCCGCCCTGCGCAATTCGATCAACAAAACGCGGGGCAAAGGCGGCTTCGTGCGGGCCACCTGGGACGAAGCGACCGAGATCATCGCCGCCGCCAACGCCTACACGGCCAAGACCTACGGGCCCGACCGCGTGTTCGGCTTCTCGCCGATCCCGGCCATGTCGATGGTCAGCTACGCCGCCGGTTCACGCTACCTGAGCCTGCTGGGCGGTACCTGCATGTCGTTCTACGACTGGTACTGCGACCTGCCGCCAGCTTCCCCCCAGACCTGGGGCGAACAGACTGACGTTCCGGAATCGGCCGACTGGTACAATGCAGGTTTCCTGATGCTTTGGGGCTCGAACGTGCCCCAGACCCGGACACCCGACGCCCATTTCTACACCGAGGTCCGCTATCGCGGCACCAAGTCGGCCGTGGTCAGCCCCGACTATTCGGAAGCCGCCAAGTTCGGCGACATCTGGCTGAACCCGCAGGCGGGCACCGACGCGGCGCTGGCAATGGCGATGGGTCACGTGATCCTGCGCGAATTCCACCTCGACCGGCAGGCCGAGTATTTCGAGGACTACGCCCGCAAGTATACCGACATGCCGATGCTGGTTCGGCTGGATGAAAAGGACGGCCACCTTGTGCCGGGCCGGATGCTGCGCGCTGACGACTTCGACGGCAAGCTGGGCGAGGCCAACAACCCCGACTGGAAGACCGTCGCCTATGACGAGGCGTCGGGTCAGATCGTGGCTCCGAACGGGTCCATCGGGTTCCGCTGGGGCGAAGAGGGCAAGTGGAACCTCGAAGAGAAAGCGAAGGGCGCTGAAAGCAAGCTGCGCCTCAGCCAGATCATGGATGGCGATCACGATGAGGTCGTAGGCGTTAACTTCCCTTATTTCGGCGGTGCGGCCACGGGCGATTTCGTGAAATGCGATCACCCCGAAGTGTTGACCCGGAACATTCCGGCGCGCCGCGTGAAACTGGCCGACGGATCCGAAGCGCTGGTTGCCACCGTTTTCGACCTCTTCTGCGCCAACTACGGCCTCGACCGGGGTCTTGGCAGTGACTGGGTGTCCAAGGATTTCAACGACGACAGTCCCTACACCCCCGCCTGGGCCGAAAAGATCACCGGCGTTGAGAGGGAGAAAATCATCGCGGTCGCCCGCGAATTCGCAGGCAACGCCGAAAAGACCCATGGCAAGTCCATGGTCATCCTCGGGGCCGGTCTGAACCACTGGTACCACATGGACATGAACTACCGCGGCATCATCAACATGTTGGTGATGTGCGGCTGCATCGGGCAGGAAGGCGGCGGCTGGTCGCACTACGTGGGTCAGGAGAAGCTACGCCCGCAGACGGGCTGGCAACCTTTAGCCTTCGCACTCGACTGGAACCGACCGCCGCGGCATATGAACTCGACGTCTTGCTGGTACGCCCATACCGACCAGTGGCGCTACGAGACATTGCGCGCGGGCGAGATCCTGTCGCCGACCGCACCCGAGGGCGATTGGGACATCAGTCTGATAGACTATAACATCCGGGCCGAGCGCATGGGCTGGCTGCCGTCCGCCCCGCAGCTCAAGACCAATCCTCTGGAAGTCTCGAAAGCCGCAAAGAAGGCTGGGAAGGAGATCAAGGACTACGTCGCCGAACAGCTGAAATCCGGCGATCTGGAAATGTCGTGTCAGGATCCGGACGCCCCGGAAAACTGGCCGCGCAACCTGTTCGTCTGGCGCTCGAACCTTCTGGGGTCGTCCGGCAAGGGGCATGAGTATTTCCTCAAGCACCTGCTGGGCACCGACCACGGGGTGATGGGCAAGGATCTGGGCGAGGAAGGCGGCGTGATGCCGAAGGAGGCCGTCTGGCATGACGAAGCGCCGAAGGGCAAGCTCGACCTTCTCGTCTGCATCGACTTCCGCATGTCCACCACGGCGGTCTATTCCGACATCGTGCTGCCGACGGCGTCCTGGTACGAGAAAGACGATCTGAACACCTCGGACATGCACCCCTTCATCCACCCGCTGCAGGCGGCGGTGGACCCGGCCTATGAGAGCAAGTCGGATTGGGAGATCTTCAAGTCCATCGCCCGGAAATTCTCCGAAGTCGCGCCCGAGGTCCTAGGGGTCGAGACCGACATCGTCCAGCTTCCCCTGTTGCACGACACCGCCGCCGAACTGGCGCAGGCGCATGTGAAGGACTGGAAGAAGGGCGAATGCGACCTGATCCCGGGCAAGACCGCGCCGAACTACATCGCGGTCGAGCGGGATTATCCAAACCTCTACAAGAAGTTCACCTCAGTCGGGCCGCTGCTCGAGAAACTCGGCAACGGTGGCAAGGGGATCAACTGGGACACCAAGACCGAGGTCAAGCATCTGCGCGACCTGAACGGGGTCGTGCTGGACGAGGGCGTGTCCAAAGGCCAGCCGAAACTCGAAACCGCCATCGACGCGGCCGAGATGATCTTGATGCTCGCCCCGGAAACCAACGGCGAAGTGGCCGTGAAGGCCTGGGAAGAGCTGGAAAAGCCCACGGGGCAGCACCATGCCCACCTCGCGGAGGGCGCCCATCACACCAAGATCCGCTTCCGCGATATCGCCGCGCAACCGCGCAAGATCATCTCGTCGCCCACATGGTCAGGCATCGAGAGCGAGGAGGTCTGCTACAACGCGGGCTACACCAACGTCCACGAACTGATCCCGTGGCGCACCCTGACGGGCCGCCAGCAACTCTATCAGGATCACGAATGGATGCGCGCCTTCGGCGAGGGCTTCGTCAGCTATCGCCCGCCGGTGGACCTGAAGACCATCACCGCCGCCGTCAACAACGACGCGGCCGAGGGCAGCCCGCACGTGGTGCTGAACTTTATCACGCCCCACCAGAAATGGGGCATCCACAGCACCTACACCGATAACCTCCTGATGCTGACGCTGAACAGGGGTGGACCGGTGGTCTGGATGTCTGAGGTGGACGCGAAGAAGGCAGGGCTGGTCGATAACGACTGGGTCGAAGCCTACAACACCAACGGCGCGCTGACCGCGCGGGTGGTGGTGTCCCAGCGGATCAAGCAGGGCACGCTGTTCATGTATCACGCGCAGGAAAAGATCGTGAACACGCCCGGTTCGGAAAAGACCGGCAATCGCGGCGGCATCCACAACTCGGTGACCCGCGCCACCCTGAAACCCACGCACATGATCGGCGGCTATGCGCAGCTGTCCTACGGCTTCAACTACTACGGCACCGTGGGCAGCAACCGCGACGAGTTCGTGATCGTGCGGAAAATGAAGAAGATCGACTGGCTCGACAAACCCGCAAGCCGGTCCGCAACCCAGAACGTGGAGGCAGCGGAATGAGAGTTCGTGCGCAAATCGGCAAGGTCCTGAACCTCGACAAATGCATCGGGTGTCACACCTGCTCGGTCACCTGCAAGAACGTGTGGACGACGCGCGAAGGTGTCGAATACGCGTGGTTCAACAACGTCGAGACCAAGCCCGGCACCGGCTATCCGACGGACTGGGAGAACCAGAAGCGCTGGAACGGCGGCTGGGTGCGCTCGGCCTCGGGCAAGCTGCATCCCAAGCAGGGGTCGAAATGGCGGATCCTGGCGAACATCTTCGCCAACCCGGCCATGCCCGAGATCGACGACTACTACGAGCCGTTCGATTTCGACTACGACCACCTGAAATCGGCGCCCGACATGACCGCGTTCCCGACCGCGCGCCCCCGCTCGAAGATCACCGGCGAGCGGATGGAGAAGATCGAGAAGGGTCCGAACTGGGAGGAAATCCTCGGCGGCGAATTCTCGAAGCGGTCTCAGGACTACAACTTCGATCAGGTGCAGAAGGACATTTATGGAGAGTATGAAAACACCTTCATGATGTATCTGCCGCGCCTGTGCGAGCACTGCCTTAACCCCACCTGTTCCGCCTCCTGTCCCTCGGGCGCGATCTACAAGCGCGAGGAGGACGGCATCGTTCTGATCGACCAGGAGAAGTGCCGCGGCTGGCGGATGTGCGTCTCGGGCTGCCCCTACAAGAAGGTCTATTACAACTGGGACACCGGCAAATCCGAGAAATGCACCTTCTGCTATCCGCGGATCGAAAGCGGCCAGCCGACGGTCTGCTCGGAAACCTGCGTCGGGCGCATTCGCTATCTGGGCGTGATCCTTTATGACGCAGACAAGATCGAAGCTGCGGCCAGCGCCGAGCGCGAGACCGATCTCTACGGCGCGCAGCTCGACGTCTTCCTCGACCCGAACGACCCCGAGGTGATCGCCGCGGCGCGCCGTGACGGCGTGCCCGAAGACTGGATCGAGGCGGCGAAGGTCAGCCCGGTCTGGAAGATGGCGATGGATTGGAAGGTCGCCTTCCCGCTGCACCCGGAATACCGGACGCTGCCGATGGTGTGGTACATCCCGCCGCTCAGCCCGATCCAGAACGCCGCTCAGGCGGGCCAGATCGCGATGAGCGACCAGATGCCCGACGTCCGCTCCCTGCGCATCCCCGTCAAATACCTCGCCAACATGCTGACGGCGGGCGACGAGGAGCCCATCGTTCACGCCCTCGAACGCATGTCGGCGATGCGGCTCTACATGCGGGCCCTCAGCGTTGACGGCGTGCGCGACGAGGCGATTGCCGCCCGGGTCGGCATGTCCGGTCGGGTGATCGAGGACATGTACAAGATCATGGCCATCGCCGATTACGAGGATCGTTTCGCGATCCCCACGGCGCACCGCGAACAGAACGAGCATGGCGCCGACATCCGCGGCGGCTGCGGCTTCACCGACGGCAACGGCTGTTCCACCGGCGAGGCGGGCAAGACGACGCTCTTCGGCGGCAAGAAAAAGAAATTCGCCCTTCCGCAGGAGACCTTCTGATGCTGGACCGTTCCCTGAAAGCCCTGTCGCTGATCCTGAGCTATCCCTCGCGGGAACTTCAGGAGGCGATGCCCGAGATCGGGACAATTCTTGGTTCCGATCCCCGCATCGCCGCCGATACACGGGCTGCGCTGCGCTCGTTGACCGATGGTTTCGCAGACGCCGACCTCTACGATCTGCAAGAGAGCTATGTGATGCTCTTCGATCGGTCGCGGACGCTATCGCTCAATCTCTTCGAGCACGTCCACGGCGAAAGCCGGGACCGGGGCGGCGCAATGGTCAGCCTGATCGAGACCTACCGGGAGGGCGGGTTCGAGCCCGCCACCTCGGAACTGCCGGATCATCTGCCGGTGCTGTTGGAATTCCTGTCAACGCGTCCCTTCGCAGAAGTACAGGAAACCTTGGCGGACGCGGCGCACATCCTTGATGCCCTTCGCGCCCGGCTTGTACGGCGCGAAAGCGGATATGCCGCCGTGTTCGCCGCTCTTTCCCAGCTTGCCGACACGCAGGCCGACGCTGAAGCGGTGGCCGTCATGCTGGCCCAGCCGGATGACGACCCGACCGACCTGGCGGCACTCGACGCCGTCTGGGAAGAAACCGAGGTCACCTTCGGCCCCGACCCGAACGCCGGTTGTCCGCAGGTTCGCGACATGCTCGCGGCGATGGACCGGCCGGCCCCCAAACCCTTTAACAGGAGCGCATGATATGTTCGGCGACTTCGACATCAACTTCGTCATTTTCGGGGTCATGCCCTATGTCGCGCTGACGATCTTCCTCGTGGGGTCGATCGTGCGCTACGAACGGGACCCCTTCACCTGGAAGAGTTCATCGAGCCAGCTTCTGCGCCGAAAGCAGCTGATCTGGGGGTCGATCCTGTTCCATGTCGGCATCCTGACCGTGTTCTTCGGTCACCTCGTCGGCCTCTTCACGCCGATCTGGGTGCTGGATGCCATCGGCATTCCCTATGCGCTTAAGCAATGGATGGCGGTGCTGATCGGCGGCCCGGCTGGTATCGCCGCACTGATCGGATCGACCATGCTGATTCATCGCCGCCTGGTCGATCCGCGCATCCGCGTGACATCGACCTTCCCTGACATCCTGATCATGGTCCTGATCTGGCTGCAGCTGGCCATCGGCCTGCTGACGATCACCCAGACGCTGCAGCACATGGATGGCTCGGAGATGGTGCGCTTCATGACCTGGTCGCAGAGCGTGGTCAGCTGGAACATCAACGCCTGGGTCACCGTCGTCGACGTGCACTGGCTCTACAAGCTGCACATCTTCCTCGGTCTCATCATCACGGCGCTGTTTCCGTTCACGCGGCTCGTCCACATCTGGTCCGGGTTCGCGGCCCCCTTCCGCTACCTGCTGACGCGGCCGGGTTACCAGATCGTACGATCGCGGCGGCATCGCCCGCTAGAGGAACGCCGCCGCGCCTATGACAAGGTGCAAGCCAAGCGCGGTCCTACCGCCACGACGCCAGCGGAGTGAGCCAGATGAACGTGGCCCTGTTTCCCGATGTCGTCGTGAACGGCGAAACCATCCCCTCGGCGGCAATCGCCGCCGAGGCCCAGAACCACGAAGCCCCCAAGGACAAGCCGGGCATCGCCTGGCGCAAGGCGGCACAGGCATTGGCCATCCGCGCACTGCTGTTGCAAGAGGCGAAGCGACGGGGGTTGACGGCCGACCCGCTCGAGCTGGCGCCGGGGCGGTTTGAGACGGACGACGAAGCCCTGATCCGCGCCCTGCTGGACGAGGCGCTCGTGATCGCGCCCGTCGGCGAAGATGCCGTGCGCGCGGAATGGGAGAAGGACCCTGCCCGATATCGTTCGGCACCGCTCTGGGATGTTTCGCATATCCTGTGTGCCTGCGATCCGCGCGACGAAGCTGAGCGTGGGCTGGCAGAGGCAAGGGCCGTTGCCCTGCTGGCGCGGCTTGATGGTGACGCCAAGGGGTTCGCCGCTGCAGCCCGCGACAGCGATTGCGGTTCCAAGGCATCCGGCGGTCATCTGGGCCAGCTGGGTCCGGGCGACACCGTGCCCGAGTTCGAGGCGGCGCTGCGCACCCTGACTGAAGAGAGCATCACGCCCGCACCTGTCCTGTCGCGGCATGGCTGGCACATTATCCGCCTGAACGCGACGGCACCTGGGCAGGTGCTGCCTTATGAAACCGTTCGCCCCAAGATCTCGCAGGCGCTGGAGAAAGCCGCCTGGGCCGATGCGTCGAGGGCGTTCGTGGAAAGCCTCGCCGACCGGTCGAGTATCACCGGCGCAAGTCTTGCGCCGATCTGAACCACGCGAAAGGACGTGTCATGCAACCGTCAGAGCCTCTGCTGCGTGGGAGCGGTGAGAAGCCGACGAGCCTGGGCCTGCTTGCTGATCCTCTGGATTTCATCAGCGAAGATCACCTGCGCGAACGTCAAGTTTGCGCAATGATCGACGGGCTGGCAACGGCCGACATTCTCGATCGCCGAGAAGCGACAACGGTGCTGCGGTTTCTAAACGAGGAACTGAATGTCCACCTGCGCGACGAGGCGGAGGACCTGTTCCCGCTTCTTGCCCGGCGCTGCACGGATGAGGATGCGATCGAGGGTGTGATCGACCGGATCAGGGCCGATCAGGATGAGGCGATGCGTCTGCTGCCGGACGTGCGTGCAATGCTGGCCGGGTGCCTCGATAGGGAGGGCGCTCTGTCTGCCAAGGAGCGCGGGGTATTATCCAGGTTTGCGGGCCACGTGCGGCGCCACCTCGTTGCCGAAAACGCGATCCTCTTGCCGATCGCCCGGGTCCGGCTGACTCGGGCCGATCTGCGGGATCTGTCGAAACACATGCGGTCAAGACGCGGGCTGCCAGATTTTCCGGAGACGACCGATGCTGAATGACCTTCTGGCGCGCAACGTGGCGTGGTCGAAACAACGTTACGACGAGGAGCCTGACTATTTCACCCGCCTTGCCGCCCTTCAGGCGCCCGAGTTCTTCTGGATCGGCTGTTCGGACAGCCGGGTTCCGGCCAACGTGGTTGCGGGGCTCGATCCGGGCGAAGTGTTCGTCCATCGCAACGTCGCCAACATCGTTCATTCCTCGGACATGAACCTCCTGTCGGCGCTGGAATTCGCGGTCGATGCTCTGCATGTCCGCGAGATCATCGTTTGCGGCCACTATGGCTGCGGCGGGGTCAAGGCCGCGACCGAGGATCTGCCACACGGTCTCGCCGATCACTGGCTCGAGCCGATCCGGCGCCTGGCCCGCGCTTACGCGGTCGATCTGGGGCGCGAACCCGACCTCGAAGGACAACGTGACCGGCTGGCCGAACTGAACGTCGTCGAAGGCGTGCGGCGTGTCTGCGAAACGCCGATCCTTCAGAGGGCATGGCGTCGCGGGGCTGATGTCCGGGTGCACGGCCTGATTTACGGGCTCAAGGACGGGCGCCTGCGCGATCTCGATTGCAGCATCGGGCCCGGGCATTTCCAGCCTACCCATTCCGCCGAGGAGGCAGCACAATGACCATCCATCAAGCCATCGCGTCACCGGGCTGCGGCTGTGACAGTCAGGACATGCTTCACGCGCTGATCAGCATCGACGAGGCACTGACCCGGATTGCAGGAAATGTAGCACAGGTCGGCCGCACCGAGGCCCTGTCGCTCGACCACGCCTTTGGCCGCATTCTTGCCCAGCCGGTCCGGTCCCGGTCCATGGCACCGGCTTTCGATAATGCGGCAATGGATGGCTATGCAATCGCGACATCGGCCCTGACTGGCGCTGGACCCTGGGTGCTGCCAGTCGTTGCGCGCGTGCCTGCCGGGCAGGCGGTGACGACGCCGGTTGCAGGAGCCGTGGCGGCCCGGATCTTTACGGGCGCGCCAATCCCCAATGGCGCGGACGCTGTCGTGATGCAGGAGGACGTCCTGCGTGACGGGGACGTCATTCATCTGTCGCGCCGACCCGAACCGCGCTTGAACATCCGCCGTGCGGGCAGCGACATGGCCAAGGGTGCGACCGTTCTGGACAAGGGGCACAGGCTCGGCCCGAGGGAGATCGCCGCCTGTGCCGCCGCCGGTGCAGGCATTCTGCGCGTTCGGCGCAAGCTCCGCGTAGCACTGCTTGTCACCGGCGACGAGGTACGCCGCGCCGGGGGCGCGCGTGAGGCCGCCCAGATCTGGGACGTCAACACTCCGATGCTGACGGCAAGCCTTGCAGCTGCGGATGTCGACATCGTCGCCTCGGATCATGGTGCCGACAACCTTGCCGGCCTTGTCCGTCAATTGGGCGACATGTCGGCGCAAGCCGATCTTGTCATCACCACGGGCGGTATCTCGGTGGGCGAAGAAGATCATGTGAAGCCGGCTGTCATGGCATTGGGCGGCGAAACCCTGTTCAGCGGCGTTGCGATCAAACCGGGCAAGCCGGTGTCGGTCGGGCGCATCGGCAAGGCGCACTGGCTTGGATTGCCCGGCAACCCGGTATCGGCCTTCGTCACATGGCAGGTCTTCGGACTGGCGCTAGTCCGTGCCCTGAGCGGCGAGGGACCCGCCCCGACCCGACGGCATGTCGTGATCGCAGGCCCAATCCGCCGCAAGCCCGGGCGCTGCGAACTCCGGCCCGCCAGGCTCGCCGGTTTCGATGCACATGGTCGCGAGGTCGTCGGTTTCGAGGGTGCCACGCATTCGGCCCGTGTCGGGCTGCTCTCTCCAGCGGACGGGCTGATGTTTCTGCCCGCCGACGTCGAATCCCTGCCAGCCGGTGCGCTGGTTGAATTCCAACCTTTTTGCCAATCCTGAAGGAGCCCCGGACATGAAACTCGCCTACACGATGGCGCCCGGACGCGGCGATACGGATCTGGTGCTTGAACGGCTGGCAGCGAACCTCGCAGCCCGGGGCCTCAGATGCTGCGGCACTGTCCAGATCAACAGCGAGCGCGCCGATGCCGGCCCCTGCGACATGGATGTGCGGGTGCTGCCCGATGGTCCCGTTCTGCGCATCAGCCAGGATCTTGGCCCGCAGGCGCGGGGGTGCCGCCTCGACCCTGCCGCGCTTGAAACGGCGGTGGGTCTGGTCAAGGTCAGCCTCTCATCCGGCGCGGACCTGCTGATCGTCAACAAGTTCGGAAAGCACGAGGCGGAGGGGCGGGGGTTCCGCGACGTGATCGCCGAGGCGGTTGCGATGGAGATCCCCGTTCTGGTCGGTCTAAATGCGCTCAACCGACCGGCCTTCGAGAGTTTCGCGGAAGGGCTGGCAGTTCAGCTACCGTCTGATCCCGCGGCGCTGATGGCTTGGGTTAAGGAAGTGACAACGAGGGTTGACGAGGTGGCCTGAGGTCAACCGACGCGCGCGACTTCCCGTCCCTCCTCCCGCCATTCCGGCAAACCGCCCTCCAGCCGCCGTGCGTTTAGCCCGTGGCGACGCAGGGTGGCGGGCCTGATGGGCCTATCGGATCAGGCCCGCCCAGTGCCAGCGGGAGGGGGGCTACTCGACAGCCTCGATGAACCGCCCGTATTCCTCGCTCACTTCCCTGGCATCCACAAAGGCTCGCGCGCGCTCCTCGTCGATGCAGCGG
>NZ_JAFMPR010000013.1 GCF_020667835.1 Roseibaca sp. Y0-43 | reverse complement strand
ACTTGTTGGGCGGACCTGATCAAGGCTGCGAAGAGGGCCCTGCCCTGCTGGAACGTCGACACGCAGGTGATCTGGGACCGCTTCCTGGCCTTCAACCGGGCGCGCGGGAACGACAGGGTTCCCGCAGGCTACCTGCTGGGGTTCATGCGCCGATGGCGAACCTCGCCCGGTTCGGTAAGCCGACCGCCGGAAGCGCCGACGCCACGGCAGGCAGCGGATCCACGGCAGCGTGAGCTGCACGATCAGATCAAGGCTGCACCTAGCGGCAACCGGCAGTTTCACGCGTCAGACCTGTGTCGGCTCATCGGGCAGGCAGCCTACGACGCGCGAGTCGACGATATCATCCGGCAGTTCGGCTGTCCCAGGTTCACCGCAACGCTCGCAGTTCATGGGAGAGCCGTGCTGGCCGGCGAGATTTCGCGATGACGGTGGAGTGGTCCTTTCATGACGCGGCGAAAGCGTCACAGCTGGACATGGGACATCGGCATCCATGATCGGC
Source organism: Roseibaca sp. Y0-43 (assembly GCF_020667835.1). GTDB lineage: Bacteria > Pseudomonadota > Alphaproteobacteria > Rhodobacterales > Rhodobacteraceae > Roseinatronobacter. The sequence goes on along the minus strand of NZ_JAFMPR010000013.1, from coordinate 30,152 downwards.
AACGTACATCGGCAAAAGCTTGGACTTCATGGCGTAAAATGGTAACGATTGCTTCAAATTCTGGACACTCAAGATCGGCAAGAAATGATAGAAACACCCGGCCGGATCGAACCTTGTTTCTTCGAAGAGCACATACCTGCCAGCCTGGCGGACCTTTCGGTCGAAATCCAGCGCGAGGCGGCAGGGCTGGGACAGGGCCTGCACCCGGACAGCGCGGCCGAACTGGCAGACCTGGTCAGGGTGATGAACTGCTACTACTCGAACTTGATCGAGGGGCACAACACGCGCCCGCGTGACATCGAACGCGCCCTCGCAGGGGCCGAGCTCGAGGCCGAGACGCGCCCGCTTGCACTGGAAGCCCGTGCCCATGTCATCGTCCAGCGGTCGATCGACAAGCTGCATCGAGAAGGCACCTTGCCCCGGCCAACGTCCGTCGCCTTCCTGACCTGGGTGCACAAGGCCTTCTACGACGAGATGCCCGACGAGTTCCGGCGTATCGAGCACCCTGATGGAACGAGCGAGCCGATCATTCCGGGCCGCATGCGGCAGGAGGGCGACAGCGAAGTCGCTGTCGGTCGCCATCTGCCCCCGTCTTCGGGTCGGGTTGCGGCCTTCATGGATCACTTCGACAAGCGCTTTCAGATAGCGGCTCGCTCCGCGAGCGGGCGGATCATCGCCATCGCCTCGGCGCACCACCGGCTCAACTACATTCATCCCTTTCCTGATGGGAACGGGCGTGTCAGTCGACTGATGTCCCATGCGATGGCGCTCGAGGCTGGTATCGGCGGTCAGGGGCTTTGGTCTGTCTCGCGCGGTCTGGCGCGCGGATTGGCGGATCGGGGGGAATACAAGCGCATGATGGACATGGCCGATTCTCCTCGGCGAGGGGATCGCGACGGGCGGGGCAATCTGTCCGAGGCCGCTCTAAAGACCTACTGCGAATGGTTCCTGAAGGTGACGCTGGATCAGATCACCTTCTCGACCAAGCTCTTCGACCTTGGCGGCCTGGAAAAGCGCTACCGGCGTTTGGTCGAAGACACGATCGACGACAAACGTGCGCCCGACCTCATCTCGGCGGTTCTTCGCTATGGCGCGCTGGAGCGCGGTGAAGCACAGATCGTGCTCAAGACATCCGAGCGCACAGCGCGCAACACGCTGAGCAAGCTGACCGCGGCTGGATATCTGTCATCTGCATCGCCCAAGACGCCGGTGCGACTGACGTTTCCTCTCGATTACCGGGAGCGTCTTTTCCCGAACCTGTTCGCAGATGTGGATCTGCCCGTTTAGCGCGCGTCGCTTCGGCGTGAAACGTCGAGCTGCCGCAAGCGGCACTTTTAGCCATCCATCAGTCCCTTCAGACTTCCGACGAAATCTGCATTGCCCTTGGCCTTGCGCTCGTCCAGCAGCGCTTTGGCATCGGGACCCGCACGGAAACGCAGGCGATCGCTGGACTCGTTGGCGGCTTGCCAGATCACATCCGCCACGACCTCCGGCGCTGACGGATTGGCAGCCAATCGGCAGCGATCAAAGCAGATCGGCGAACTGTTCCAGATCCGCTACAGTGGCGACCAGCCCTTGCTGTGTCAGGATCGACAGATACTCGTCAACGCTCTTGGGCGGGTTTTTGAGGCGCGCGCGAACTTTGCGCAGCGCTGAACAAACCAGACCGGGCGCGAGAGAAAGCTGGGTCCGGAAAAAGTCGTCGGGGTGCTGAGTTTCGATGCCGAATGGTGCAAGTGCCTCTGGTGGGAAGTCCTTCAGGTTCTGAGTGACGATGGCGTCACAGCGCCCGACGATAGCGGCCGCCAGAACGTGCCTGTCGTCGGGATCCGGCAATATGAGGGCCGGCACCAAGGCCTCATAGCCGGTGACCAGGCAGTCGCGTGTGGCCATGTCATAAAGTCGCGGGTTCGCTCCAGCGCCGCCCGCTCCCGATGAGGTTCATTGCGCAGAAGCGCGTCGATCCATTCCTGATGAATGTCCGCAGTCCACTTGGCCTTGAAAAGATCCGTGACCGCCAATTGCATCAGCGCGTCCCACATGGGTGCGGGATAGAGGACATACGCGTCGAATAGCACCGTGTACTGGCTCATTTCGAGCCATAGCCCATGTCCTGCTCCTGTGCGTCGGCGGCCAGTTGATCAAGGACGGCTTCGCGCTCGTTGTCGATGGCTGCCTTGTACGACATGACGTCTTCCATTCGGACGCGGCGATGCTTGCCGACCTTCCGATGCGGGATACTGCCATCCTCGAGCAGTTTGATCAGGAACGGCCGCGAGACATTCAACACCTCTGCCGCCTGGACAGTCGAGAGTTCGGCGTTCTCAGGAATGATGGTGACGCCGCGCCCAGCAGCCATCGCCTCGAGGACCTCCATGAGTAGCGCAACAGCGCCCGCAGGAAGTTCGATCGGTTCCATCTGCTCCGCGTCTGTAACGCGAAGCTTCAAGGGTCCTCGGGTCGCCGCAAAGCGCGAAAGGGCCTGTCCGGAGACGCGCGCGATTGCCGCGTCCTGCGGAGTCGGTGGAAGATGCCGGTGTGCCAACATGTTCATGGTGGTCTCCTCTCCATTTTGTACAGCCTACCACCATATGTGAAATAAGTGCAACAAATGCATTAAGTGTATAGGGTTTCTCAGGATGCTCTGCTGCGTGAGGGCTTTGGCGCCTTTGCCACAAACGTGATAAGCGAAGTCTGGAGCAGTCTTCAGTTCGTAGTCCGCCACATCCGATTGCGGCCCTGCGCGGTCAATTCGCGGATCAGACCACGCGCTTCCATCTAGGCGATGTTGCGTGGATAGCGGCGCGGCTAGCGCCGGTCAGAGCCTCAGCCATCGGTGCCGAAAACGGAGCATTCGATTTCCCCGGTTATCCTGCTGCTGCGCCTGCACATGACGCGATGCAGCTGCTCGAGCGATCGCCACCACTACGCCAACGCGGTTCGCCGCTCACCGGTCCATTCAACAATGGCAAGAGCATGATCACAGAACTCTTTGCCGCCGATCAGCAGGGGCGGGGGCGATCCAGAAAGGGAAGTTGTGGGCGTAGGGTTCCTATTTGAAGCGTCGAAACTCCACCACGAGCATATACCGCGAAGATAAACTAAACTTAAGTTGCCCACGGTGACGAAATTAGTCCAGCGCTTCGGGCGCTGACTTTTCAGACCGCAGAGCACAGGTCTTTTTCTTGCAATGGTGCCTTAGTATTATGGACACTCTAAGGCCAATTCCCACTTTCTAGAGCGCGTCCCCGAAAGGCGCTGACATTCGAACCGAAACTCCAACCGAAAGATCACAAAAGACATTTGAGCCTTCTGAAATCTTTCCCGATATTGGAGAAATTTGGTGAATGCCTCGACCGACGGCAACTGGTATCAAGTTCTGCGACCCGACGCTTCGGTTGGTTGGATCGAAGGCAATCCAGCCGGCACCAGGGATAAATATCTCGATCCAAGCATGTGTAGATCCGGCGCCTGCCGACCCGACGAGGCTTGTTTCAGGATCGGACAGATAGCCCGAGACTATACGAGCCCCAAGGCCAAGACGGCGTGCGGATTCTGCAAGCAGGACCGCGAAATCACGGCACGAGCCCCATCCCCTGTCGAGGGTCTCAATCGGCGACTGGGTGCCTTCTGCGTCACGGCTCTGATAAGAAATCTGCGTGAACACCCCATTGCTGATGTCTTTCAGAAGCGACAGCGTGTCGGTCGGGCGCGCCATTACAAAACCCTCGATCCAGTTGGCAAAGCGGCCATCGGCGTCGTCGTACTGCGGAACTGTCAGCGCACCGAGGTCCGTCCATTCGTCGGCAGAATATGTGAAGGGGAATTGTGCGGCCGAGGCCGCGATGGGAAAGACTGGCCAGGCTGGCGCACTCAGCTCTACCGTGGCGCGGCTATCGATCACCAAATGATCTGTCGGAGCGTCAAAGACGGCGGTAGCGATCGCGTTGCCGGCCACATCATGCGCCCAGGTTACGGTCGCTGGAGGCGAGATGGACAGTTCGTGTGAGAACAGCCGCAACTCTCGCGTTTCGCGGGGACGCAGCATCAGCCTGTGCGGTCCAAGCTTGACCGCCTGACGGTAGCGGTAGGTGGTGGTGTGAAGGATGTCGAGACGGGCCAAAACAGGGTCCAGTGTGGTTTGAGGAATGCAGCTCGCGTGTCGATGCTGATCAGTTGCGGTGCGATGAACCCGAACTTACAGGCGCGGCATTACGCCAAGCGTTCAAGCCCTTGCAGCGCCGACAAATCCGCTCTCCGAAACCCTCGCTCCAGAACAAGGTTTCGCATCGCAGGCATTGGCGTTCCCGCGGAACGTCGCCTTGGGCCCGCGCGGACACAATCTCTGGCATTGCAGGGTCATCGATTGACTTGTGCGCCATTAAGTAAGTCCCACTGCGTGGTGTGAGTGCACAGGAATCTCCGAGCCCGGTCGCGTCGGCATCCCTTCGTTTTCTGCTGCCCTGATTGAGGCATCGTCCCGGGCCTTTTGCATGGGCGCGCTCGCCGCAGGCACATTCTGATCGGGACCAGCTATCTCTCGCCCCGAGTAGAGATGTCTCAGATGCGCTTCTGAGACGCCGTCTGCCTTCATCACGAGGCGGACCATCGGATCAGCCAGCATTTCCTCAAGGTAGAAGTCAGACAACGCCCGGCCTGTCAGTTTGTCCCTCGCCCGAGCATGGTCAAGGTCGGCAAGCGAAACGGTCAGGGTCCGCGCAAGACCCGGATGCGCAATCCGCGGATGAAGATTTACCAGAACAGAGGCTTTCCAAGCCTCGGGATCTTGGTTGTCAGGGGGTGACACCAACTCCGTTTCAATCTCATAATCACCCGCGGGGAGCGTTTCGGCAAAACCCGGAACGGTGAACGGTCGGGAAAAAACCGCGACTGTCTTGCTTGTCAGATCTTCCATAGGCGTGATCCTCTCCCGTAATACAGCGGTTCGCCTGCGCCCCTTTCAAGAAAGGAGCGCTTAGCCTGTGCAAAGCTCAAGGCGTCTTGGATTTCGCTGGCGCGTCCTTGCCAGCGGGTTCAGCCTCAATCTCCTGTGCTGGGGCCTGCGCGGCCTCCACAGGCTTTGGCGTCATTGCGGCCGCTGCCCGCTTCTTCAGGTCATTGAAAGACATGTCATCAATCCTTTGATTGGCCGACGCCAACTCCTCGTCCATGACGGAACGGGATGCTTTGCATCGGAATTACTTATATGGGGACTGTGGACACACTTTACATGGCGCATCGCCAAACAAGGCAAAAACAGTCAGATCAATTCATCCGTCCAGACCCTGAATTCCGTCAAAGTGTTCCGACCGAATGTCTGGGTCAAAGGCACATCCGCGGCATCGCGGCCGCGCGCGATCAGAATTCTCGCAAACCTCGGTTTATTGTTCCGAGGATCGAACATGTGCCATTCCCCAGAAAGGAATACCTCCATCCACGCGGCAAAATCACCGGGAGGGTGCGGGAGAGGTTCACCGATGTCGCTTAGATATCCGGTGCAGTAGCGCGCGGGGATGTTCATGCAGCGACAAAATGCGATGGCGAGATGGGCAAAGTCGCGGCAGACACCATGGCGCTCGGCAAGCGTCTGCGATGCGGTGCGTGTCGCATTCGCCCGCATGTAGTCAAAGCGGACATGTTGGTGCACGAAATCGCAGATCGCCTGAACGCGCGCCCACCCGGGATCGGTGTTTTCGAAAAGCCGCCACGCTTCCTCGGAAAGAAGATCGGTGTCGCAGTAGCGGCTTCCTTGCAGAAATACGATGGTCTCGAACGGCAGATCCTGAACGGCGTGCTGTTCTGCGCCAGAAATGACGGGGTCGGGCAGGCCCGTATCGCGGAAGATGCCATCTATCGACAGTGTAAAGTCGCCTTCTGGCGCCACAAGGCGCGTGCACCGATTGCCGAAGCCGTCCCGGTAGCTTTCGAGCGGCACGCTCGGCAATGCAACGAGATTATCCGCGCGTTCAAGACTTCCGAAGCGCGAAAGGTGCACGTTCAGAATCGCGATCATGGGCGTTGGTTGCGGGAAGCTATAGCGCAGACGACACCCGATGCTCACGCGCATGTCAGACGCACCACGAGAGGACACATTTCTATCACCTTCCATGGATGCACTCCCAATCGGAGAACTGCCTTTCCCGATTGCAACACCACCCGGTATTTCGTTCAGACCCATCGCGTCCTATCTCCTGGCCAGAGGCCAACGATTGCCACGCGCGCTTTTACACGGGCAGGCGTTCGTTCTTCGGTCAGCCGTTGAGCGCATTCGGCCGGTGGTGGGCAGATCCGGAAATTCGCTCTCGACGGCATGCTGTAGTAAGCCGTCTCTTTGGGCAAACTGCATCGAAGAGTCCTGCGCGACCGCCAAATCAATGCTAACGGTCACCGGAGCGACAACTTGTGCAAGGCCGCAGCGGCGAGTGCATGTTCTTTCTGGAGGTAGTCGCCGCGAAATTTACCATCGACCTGCACCTCCCAGATGCCATTTCTTTCGCGCACCTGAACCCCACAGCCCGGCGCTGGCAGGTTCACGGAGGGGGAATCCTGTCCCGAACTACGTCCGGGCAGCACTGGTTGCCTGTCGGTCACTTTCGGCTCCTTTGCTTTGGGCGCGCGCATGTCTCAAACGAGAACGACGGCGCGGGTGAATTCTTCCGCATGATTATCTGTTACAAAGTGACTATATTCGCACCGTGCGAAAACATCGGTTCGACGAACCGATGTGCCGCTTGCAGGCAACGGCCCTAGGTAAAGTCAGTCACCCAACCAAAAAATAGCCGATGAACGCACCGTAAATGCTGAGCTTCAGCCATGCGCGGGGTTTCATGGCCGATCTTTTCGCGGCGAAACCTCCGCTTCGTTGTGAATGTCGGTATGTTTCAGAGCCGCGTCCCGGCCCAAAGCCTCTTTCAACTCGTTGTCGGACGTCGCGCGCAATTCGGTGCGTCCTGCATGCCCCCCGCTGCCGTGGACCGTCAGGTAGGTCGCTGTCCGTCGATATGCCTCGAAGCTCAGCCCTTGGAGCAACTCTTCTTCGACCAGAACTTCGTATTCTCCGGCAGGCAGTTCGCCTTGGTATCTCGCCAAGGTGAATGGGTGCGAAAACGTCACCGTCGTTTTGGTAGACCGCATGGTCATTTCTGGTCTCCACGACGTTGGCATATCTGTCAGTCATCACTGTCTTGGCACAAGGCATTGGGCTTCGAGCACCGAACCGCCGAGTGATGTGCGTTCTGTATAGCCAAGACATGTTTGAGGCGTGCTGACACAGGTTAGTTCCGTAGTCCCTATCGGTCAAAACACCTCGGACCGGTCGCCAATACTGATGTGAGTAAGCGCGCAAAGACCGCGCTGGGGTTAGTCTATAGGAAACAGGGGCGATCCGCGCTCCTGCAACCAAAGATAGGATTAGCCATGAACGCACAGAATGTGCTCAACCCGCACCCGCCCGAATTTGAGCGGTTTCTCTACGCGTCGGTTGGCAAGGACCGGCGGGGATATGCCGTGACGGTCCTTTCCACGCTCGCGCGCCTCGGCCTCGATCCATGGAAAGAAACCGCTGAATTGGTCACGTTGGGGCGCGCCGCTGCGCAAGCGCGGCTGGGAAAACAGCTTGCTCGATTTTGGGACGTGCCGACATTGGCTAGCGATCACCTAATGGTCGCACGCGATCTGAGCCAACTGTTGCCAGAAGGCCGTATGTCGGGCAGCCTAAAGCGATCTGCCGACACGGTCACTGGCGACCGCATGAGCACGAGCAAAACGATTTGGGTGGCACTCGGAATTGCCTTTTTGCTGCTTCAGATATTCTTGATCGGCGCAGGAGGGTCTGACGAATGAGCACTTCATCTGAGACTTCGAAGACATTGGCCCATGCGGCCCATAAGCTGGGATCGCTGTCCCCCCAGGAACAGGCTGTTCTGTGGGACATGGAAGAACACTTCTGGACCAGCGGCGCAGACAACGCGCGCGCGACGACGGCGACCAACGCCGTTATGGTGTTCCCCTACCCGCCCGGCATCCTCCAAGGCGACCAGATATGGACCCATCTCAAACAGCGAACCGGCTGGCGGTCTGTCAAAATGGCTGAACGGCGCATCATGCGGTGTCAAGACATCGCCATTCTCACCTACCGTGTCTCTGCCGAGAAGCCAGACGTGCCAATTTACAAGGCACTCTGCGCTTCGAGCTATCTTAAAGATGACGACATATGGCTGAGAATTTCTCATCAGCAAACGGTCGTGACTTGAGGGTGGCTGTATCTGCCTATCCATGGCAGACGACCTGACCAAGTGAATGCGCCGACCTTGTCCGGTCGGACCGTTGATCGTCGGCAAAGCGGGATGTTTCGCGCAGCCTTAAGGGCTCCACTCGACTGTGTTGAGGGTCTGTCACCAAAACCCGGGATTTCGAAAAATCAATTTATGTAGCCGCACCCGGCGACATAGGATGCGATGGTGTCCGTGTGCCAACCGCGTTTGCGCCCGTAACATCATCCCCCGATGCGGATCGCGCCGATATTGCCCATGACACCGAACACTTGCAGCAGCCAGATCACGACCACGATCACGACCACCACATTCAGGATATTCTTGATCTTGCGATCCATCGGCACATAGCTGTTCACCGCCCAAAGCGCGACGCCGACGACGACAAGTGTAAAAAGCAGATTAAGTAACGGCATTGGACAACTCCTGTGCTGCATGTCGCGCCGGTGATAGGCCGACATGCAGATTTAAGTTTGGGTGTGCAGACCCGCAGGGCCCGCAGCTGATGGTCAAGCGCGCATCAGATCCCGGACAAATACACCACCACCCGCAAGCACCCCGACGATGCCCGCAATCATCAGCCACATCGTATTGCCCTTGAAGCGACCAGTCATGGCCTCTGCCATTTGATCGACCGGCGCGTTTGACCCACGCCACGCGAAGAAAAGCAACACAATGCCAAGGGCGAAAGCGACGAGTGCGAAGATGCTTGATTGTCTCATGTCTATTCTCCAAGGCGGTGCCGTCCGCGCCCTTTAGGGGCTGTTAAACGCGGCGGCGCGGCCTCTAATGCCGCTGCGGAATGCGGGCGGCACCAAGAAATATGACGGAATGCACCAACGTCGCACTTACCTGGATCAGCCAGACCAAGCACGCTTGCCAAAGATGCGACACGCTGTCTTGCCCAAACACTGATCCATGTTGGAGCGCGTCACGGTCACAAGACTAAAGTGACCCAGAGCCAACTTTTGGTGATGTGAACCGCAGAGGAGCGCAAATGAACAGACTGATTTATCTGGTCGGGCTGGTCGTGATCGTTCTGGTCGTATTGGGCTTTTTGGGATTGCGCTGACGGCGCTGTCACAAAACCGCTGGTGCAACTGACCGTTGCAACGCGATCAATCGAAACTGCCTTATCCATGTGAGCCCCGGCACTTCCCGTGGCATGTGATCCTAGTCTGGAGCGACACGATGAACACGGCCCCTTCCCTTAATACGAAACTGACCACGCCCGAGCATGACATCGGCGAACAGATCAACGCTTTGCGGAAGGATCTGGCAAACTTGACGTCAACGCTCAGCGATGACGTGACGCGTGGTGTCGCAAGTGCCGGGCATCAGATCAACCAAGCGGGTCAGGATGTGCAAAAGACCGCCACCAAAGCAATCCTCGATCATCCCTTGGCGGCTGTTGGCATTGCCGCCAGCATCGGCTTGCTGCTTGGCCTTGTCGCGCGAAAGGCCTGATCAGTCATGGGTATGCCGCTTCTTGGGGCTTTGCGCGATCTCGCCGCAGCCCGCGCCGCATCTGCCAAGGTGCAGGTTGCGGCAACCCTTGTGACCATACTTTTCGGTTTCGCCGCCGCAGCCTTGGTCTGCGCGGCGGGACTGGTGGCGCTCACCGATGCCATGGGCTTTCCGATTGCGGCACTTGTCTTCGCCGCGATGTTTGCAGGTCTGGCACTGGGTGTCACGTTGGCTAGCCGCGGGTTCGTTTCCCGAACAAAGGCAAAGGCGGCCAAGGCGCAAAATCAGGTCAAGATTGACCTGGCCCTTGCCACGTCTTTGTCCCGCACGGCGCAGCCCCTGCTGCCGCTTGCGGCCTTTCTCGCGGCCTTTGCTTTGGCGCGGCGACCCTAGGCAATGTCACTGATCGAAGTTAGCGCGGCATATGACAAAAGGGTTCAAATCATCGGTCTCGGGTAGTCAGAGATCAGAACCTAACTCTGGTCATATCGAAGCAAATACCATTCGGAGGAGGCCGTATAATGAACAAAGACCGCATTGAAGGCAGCGCGAAACAAGCTCAAGGCTCTGCCAAGGAGGCCATCGGAAAACTGACCGATGACCCCCAACTGAGAGCCGAGGGCAAGGTGCGCAAGGCCGAAGGCACACTTCAAAAAGCATTCGGCAAATTCAAAGGCCTGTTCCATCGCAGTTGATGCCGGAACAGGGTCATTTCAGTGAAAGGCGCAAGACATGGAAAAAAATAAAAAGAAAAAGGCCATCGGCACTCCGAAAAGTGTCAAGAACCCCAGTGACTATAAAACACGGGAATCTGCCGGTAAGGAAAGCAAGACTGACGCGATGTTCCACAAAACGACTGGCAAGGGCAAGGCAGGCGCCCGCAAAGGCTAATCCTTGAACCCGGAAGGAGGCCCCGCCGCGGCACCCTCGTGTAGCGGGGCGACACCCACCGAAAAGCGCGCTTTTGCAGATCGGCACATCAACGTGCCTAGCGCCGCCGGACCGAATTTCCTCCGGCCAATATTGCGTTGATCAACGCGGCCACCGCCGCATGAGTTTCCGAATTCTCCGAATCTGGCACAAATTCATGGGCAGCGGCAGCATCCTTGAGAATGCCGATGATTTCCTTTTCCGGCAGGATGTTACGATCATTCAGCGCGAGCAGGAGAGACTCGCAGATGGACAAGGCAGCTGTTCCGGCAATGTCTTGGGGTACGGGCATGATCTGCTTTGCTTTCTGGTAGGGTGTGTCGAACGGAGCGCTGCCCCTTTGCGCGGTGGCGCCTCGTGATCGTAGGGATATCGTGCTAAGATGGACTGATCTAAAGCAGCTTGTTCAATAAGTTTTCAGGATATTCGCAAGGTAATGTAAGATACTGCCAAACGAGGGTAAAACCCGAAATGTCCTTGTTGCAAAGCCCACTGACGCTCAAACTGTCTGCTTTCGTTGCATTGTCCGAAACCGATCTTCAGACCCTGCAACGCTACCATCGCCGTAGGCGGGTATTTCAGGCCAATCACGAATTGATCCATGAAGGTCAAAGAAATAACACGGCCTTCATCCTCGCCGAAGGGTGGGCTTGCTCGTTCAAACTGCTGCCAGATGGAAAGCGGCAGATCGTGGACTTTCAGCTTCCTGGTGATTTTCTGGGGCTGCGCAGTATCCTGTTTCGCACCGCTGATCACAGCACGGAAGCTGTCACGCGGATCGAGGCTTCGGAAGTTCTGGCGACAGACATTTTCGACAGCTTTGCAGAAGCGCCAAGACTTGCGACGGCGGTTCTTTGGGCCGCCTCTCGAGATGAGGCGATGGTGGTCGAGCATCTTGTCAACCTTGGCCGCCGCTCTGCGGAACAGCGCATGGCGCATTTCCTGCTGGAACTGGCTGCACGCCTGAAGCTTGTCGGCATCGGTGATAAAACCGGTTTCGATTGTCCGTTGACCCAATATCATCTGGCCGATGTTTTGGGGCTGAGCGCGGTTCATGTGAACCGCGTATTGCGCCAAATGCGTGAACAGGGACTAGTGACGTTCCAGAAAGGCCGCGTCACCTTCGATGATTTTGCCGGTCTTGTCAGCCTTGCAGGCTTTGATCCCGATTATCTGGATCAGGACGGCCCGATGCTGCGATAAGCGCGCCCCGGCATATCAGCCGGGGCGCGCGGTCAAAACGCGTGCGCGCCTTAGACGAGCGCTTTCTTGGCCGCGTCGAGTTCGCGGTTGCAGTCGCTGTCATTCTTGGCAATCTGCGCTTTTTCGGCAGCCTGGTAATGCTTCAGCGCTGCGTCCTTCTTTGGGCCTGCGGGGGCCGCATCCCAAGCCGATTTGACGGATTTCATCTTGTCGGCGGTATTTGATGCAGGAGCTTTGTTGTCCATGACAATGGATCCTTTCTTGTTCTGTTCAAACTAGACGAAACCTCGTCACCACGTCCGGGCAAGGCCCTAAAAGCGGTTCACGTGGCTTCTTCGATACTTGAAACAAACATACAACGGCAGGGTAACGTGCCGTCTTGAGGACAATGCACCATCGGGTTCGAGTAGCGACTGATACAGGTTTGCATTTGGTCGAATTCTTTTTGGCCTCACGCTTTGCCAAAATGAAACGGGCAAAGGTGCCGCCCCTTGCCCGTTTCAAAAGATACCATGCGCAAATCGTGTCAGCCGGTCGGTGTGATCACGACTTCGACCCGGCGGTTTTCTGCACGACCTTGCACTGTGTTGTTCGAGGCAATCGGCTCGTAAAACCCGCGCCCCGACACCACGATCCGGTTTGCGTTGGTGCCATTGCGGATCAGAACCCGCGCCACGGCTAAGGCCCTGTCTTGGCTCAGCTGGTTATTCAGCGCTGCTGATCCGACGGTATCGGTATGTCCAACCACCCGGACGCTAGAATTCGGGTGACGGCTCAGGCTTTGTGAAACCCGCGCCAGTGCAGGTTGGAACCCCGACTCGACGACCGAAGACCCGGTGCGGAACGTGACGGCTTCGGGCAAGACGACCCGTAAGTCGCTGCCGGTATTCGTGATCGAAGCTCCAGTGCCCGCCAGTGACTGACGCAGCTCGCGCTCTTGCGCGGCCATCTGTGTGCCGATCACGCCACCCAAGGCCGCGCCGAGGGCACCACCGATCACCGTGGCACGGGTATTACCGCCGATGATCTGTCCTGCCGCAGCCCCTGTCAGCCCGCCGATCACTGCGCCCGTTCCGGGCTGGTTCGGTGTGCCATCCAGATTGGTGCAGCCCATGAGAGTCGCAACGCTCAAAGCGCCCGTTGCCAGCATTCTTGCGTGATAGTTCATGTCGCATGATCCTCCGATTGTGCTGTCCTACAGGTGCTGCAAGACCAAAGCACAAAACCGAAATCATCATGGCATGGCTCTGCCTCTGACTTGCTGATCTACGTTAACTGCTGGGGCATAACGCGCGCTAAACCCAAGGAAAACCGGGTCTTTTCCGTAGTTTTCTGCGGTAGGGTCAGTGATGAAAATGGGTCGGTCTGGGTATGCCGGGATCATGCATATCTACGAAGCCGTGCTTGAAATGCCCAATGTCGATATGGGCTTCGCATTCAGCACCGCGTTGCTGGATCTCCCCGCTAGCGCCGTGAACAAGGCTGCGAATGCCATTGTTTTCACTTGCAAAATACAGATCCGCCGTGCGCAACCCAAGCTTGTCCGCCGCCGCCAACCCATCCAGAAACAGCGCCTTGCCATAGCCCTTTCCCTGAAAGGAATCTTCAACAGAAATTCCGATCTCAGCATGTCCATCGCGGCCTTTGAACAGTTCCAGCACCCCGACAATCCGCCCCTCTTCCGAAATACCTAGGACGATATCCGGGCGGGCGCGGTCCGCCACGGTTTGGAGTGCTCTATCGGGCAAATCGACCATGAAGCGGCTTTGGCGTGACGCATGGCCCAGCCGCTTGTAATGGCGCGACAGCGCGCGCTGCCAATCCGCAAGCCTGCCCGGCAGAACCTGCGGGGTCGGCGTGTCTGGCAGGCGCGGCATGGGCTGTCCTTTCAGGCTGGTCCATGGCTTGGGCAAAGTTTAGTCGGGTAACCCCAACGGATCGGCGCGCACCTGCGTGCCTGCCTGTCCCTCGACAATCGCGCGGGCATCTTGCAGGCGACCGATCCCCGCTATTCTGCCGCCTGCACGAATAAAATCACAGGCTGCACCAATCTTGGGGGCCATGGACCCAGCTGCAAAGGTCATCTTGTCCAGCTCCGTCGGCGTGATGGTCGCGATGGCGGCCTGATCCGGGCCACCCCAATCGCGGAATACGGCTTCGACATCTGTCAGCATAAGCAGCACATCTGCGTTCAGGGCCTGCGCTAAAAGTGCCGATGTGCGGTCCTTGTCGATCACGGCCTCGATCCCGTCCATCCGGCCATCGGAGCCGCGCACAACGGGTATGCCGCCGCCGCCCGCGCAGATGACACAAATTCCCGCTTCGACCAACAAGCGGATCGGCGCGATTCCCAGAATGGCAATGGGCAAGGGGGATGGCACCACGCGGCGTAGAGTGCCGCTCGATTCCTCTACCATTGACCAGCGATGGTCCTGCCCCACTCGCGCGCCCTCTGCAGCGGTATAGACCGGACCGATGGGTTTGACCGGACGGCTGAGCGCAGGGTCGTTCGGGTCCACTTCCACACGAGTCAGCAAGGTTGCACACTCGGTGCCTGGCGGAAGGGCGTTCATCAGTTCCTGTTCTATCAGATAGCCGATCATGCCTTCGGTTTCAGCGCCCAGAATATCCAGCGGCCAAGGGTTGTCCGGCGCATAGGCGGCAGAGCGCAACGCCATAAGCCCAACCTGCGGGCCGTTGCCATGCGCCACGATGATCTGGTGATCGCGGACCAGATCGGCCAAGGCAGTGGCCGCAATCCGGACATTCGTGTGTTGCGCTTCCGCAGTCATGGGCTCGCCGCGTTTCAGCAGGGCATTGCCGCCCAAGGCTATCACGATCCGCATCGCTTAGCCCCCAATCGTGGCGACCAGAACCGCCTTTATCGAATGCAGCCGGTTCTCGGCCTGATCGAACACTTTCGACGCGGGGGATTCAAACACCTCCTCCGTTACTTCCATGCAGTCGATACCGTAGGTCTGGAATATCTTTTCGCCGGTCAGGGTGTCGCGGTTGTGGAACGCAGGCAGACAATGCAGGAATTTCGTATGCGGATTGCCCGAAAGGTCCATGACCTGCTGTGTCACGCTGAAGGGAGATAGTAGCGCAATCCGCTCGGCCCAGACGCTCTCCGACTCGCCCATCGACACCCAGACATCGGTATAGATAAAATCGCATCCCTCGGCCGCTTCAGCCAATTTCTCGGTCTGCACGATACGCGCCCCACTGGTTTCCGCCAGCTTGCGGCAGTGATCGACCAAAACGGGGTCGGGCCACAGGCTTTGCGGGCCACACAGCCGAATATCCATGCCGATCAGGGCGGCCCCCACCATCAAGGATGTGCCCATATTGCTGCCCGTATCGCCAATGAAGCAAAAGACGATGTCCGACAGGTGTTTATGGGTATATTCGCGCATCGTCATCAGATCGGCAAGGATCTGGGTGGGATGAAATTCATCGGTCAGCCCGTTATAGACCGGCACACCCGCGTAGTCGGCAAGAACTTCGGCATCATCCTGCCCGAAACCACGGTATTCGATGGCGTCGTAATACCGGCCCAGCACGCGGGCAGTGTCCTTAATCGTTTCCTTGCTGCCGATATGGCTGCCAGAGGGGCCGAGATATGTAACATGTGCGCC
Organism: Roseibaca sp. Y0-43; assembly: GCF_020667835.1. Lineage (GTDB taxonomy): Bacteria > Pseudomonadota > Alphaproteobacteria > Rhodobacterales > Rhodobacteraceae > Roseinatronobacter. The sequence continues at coordinate 14,644 of NZ_JAFMPR010000013.1, read as the reverse complement.
CTGGTCGAAGGCAGCCACCTCGAAGGCGCTGCGCGTGCGCGTGCTGTCTTTTTCGAAGATCAGGGCAATATTCTTGCCCTCCAGCAGACGGTGCTCCGTGCCAGTGGCTTTGGCGATTTTCAGGTTTCTGCCCAGATCGAGCAGAAAGCGCAGTTCATCGGACGAAAAATCCATCAGTTTCAGGAAACTGCGGCCTTGTAGGTTTAGAGGCATGGCTTCGTCCTTTCAAATAGCGTCGCGGATCAGCGGGCAGGTCATGCAATGCGAGCCGCCGCGCCCCCGTCCAAGTTCGGCGCCGGAAATGGTGATGACTTCGACACCGGCCTTGCGCAGAAGCGTGTTGGAATGAGTGTTGCGCTCATAGCCGACAACCACGCCGGGGCTGATGCACAAGAGGTTATTGGCATCATCCCATTGTTCGCGTTGGGATTCGTAGGCATCGCCGCCGGTGGGCACCGTGCGAAGCTTTTTCACGCCAAGGGCTTCGGCCACCACATCCAGGAACACCCCCTTTTCCGCCGTGACAGCCACACCGCCGGTATCATTGGGGCGCAACGAATAGGTCTGGATCGCATCCGTAACCTCTGCAAAGACCGTCACAAGATCGCGGTCGCAAAAGGTAAAAACCGTATCCAGATGCATGGACGACCGCGCGCGCGGAAACTGGCAGGCGATCACGCGCTCTGCCCCGGCGCCCGCAAACAGCCCTTGGGCCAGTTGCCCCACCGCCTGCGGCGTCGTGCGCTCCCCCATGCCGACCAGCACAACCCCGTTGCCAATGGGCATCACATCGCCGCCTTCCAGCGTTGCCGCGCCATGATCCACCATCGGGTCGCCATACCAGATGGGAAAATCGGCATCCTTGAAATCGGGATGGAACTTATAGATCGCGGCCAGATTGAGCGTCTCCAGCCGTCGTGCGGGCCAGAACATCGGGTTCAGCGTGACGCCCCCATAGACCCAGCAGGAACTGTCGCGCGTGAAAATGGTGTTGGGCATAGGGGCCAACAAGAAATCCTCGTCCCGCAGCATCGGGGCGACGACCCCCGCCGTGGCAATCGGCAGTTCTGCCCGGCTCATTCCCCCGATCAGGAAATGGGTCAACGCATTGGCGGGCAGTTCCATCAGGCAGGCATGCAGGTCATCGGCAAGCCCAACACCGACGGAATTGTCGTTGATCCGCGCATCAAGCAACCAACGCCGGGCCTTCGGATCGGTTAGCACCGCTTCCAGCATCTCGCGCAGAAGCACCACTTCCACGCCGCGTTCGCGTAGGGCGTCGACAAAGGCCATGTGGTCGATCCGTGCCTGTTTCACCCAGAGCACATCGTCGAACAGCAGGCTCTCGGCATTGGCTGGTGTCAGCCGCGCCATTTCCAGACCGGGCCTGTGTAGCATGACGCGGCGCAACTGGCCCGCTTCGGAATGAACACCGTATGTCAGGGTCATGGCGCAGCTCCAAAAGTGACGGCCATTGCAAGGGCGGCCATGACGACTAGGGTGAGGACAAGCAGCAGCGGCCAGATGAAGCGAAGCCAGCGTTCATAGGGCACGCGGCCAATACCCAGCGCGCCCATGACAACCGCAGAGGTGGGTGTGATCAGGTTCACCATGCCGCTGGCCGTGGCAAAGGCGGTGACCACAAGTTCACGCTTTACGCCGGCGAAATCCGCGACGTGTGCAAGGATCGGCATGGACAGCACAGCAAGGCCAGAGGTCGAGGGCACGAAAAACGATAGCCCGACCTCGATCCAGTAGATGACAAGGATGAACGCGGTCTGCGACAATCCCGCCACGCTGGTTTCCGCCGCGTGCAGGATCGTGTCTGTTATCAATCCCGCATCCATCACCACCACGATGCCGCGTGCCAGCCCGATAATCAGCGCCACGCCCAACAGGTCGCGCGCGCCGCCGACGAAGGCGTCGACAAGCTTGCCCTCGCCCTGCCGCCCGACGATGCCGATCGCGATGGCCGCGGCAAGGAACAAGCCACTCATTTCCGCCATCCACCAGCCACCGAGGGATACGCCCCAAATCATCACGGCAAAGGTCAGCGCAAAAAGACCGAGCACGATCTTGTGCAGGCCGGTATAGGCCACCGTCTCGCCCAAAGCGTCGGACAGGAAATGTGCCTCGTTCGCAGCCTTTTTGTCATAGACGAGCGATGCCGTCGGATCGGCCCGCACCCGCGCGGCATACCGCATGACAAACGCAACCGTTACCGCAAAGCAGACCAGAAGGATGCCCAGCCGTAATAGCAGGCCATCAGCAAAAGTGACGCCAGCCGCATCAGAGGCGATGACGGTCGAAAACGCATTGATTGTCGAGCCAAGCACACCGACCCCGGCCCCCAGCAGGATGACCGCCACCGCCGTGAGCGCATCGTATTTGGCGGCAATCATCACCGGGATCAGTAGGACATAGAACGCCAGCGTTTCTTCGGCCATGCCATAGGTCGTGCCGCCAAGCGCGAACAGCGCCATTAGGATCGGGATCATCCATTTCTCACGCCCCTTCAGGCGGACCATGGCCCGGGCGATACCGGCATCAATAGCCCCTGTCGCGGTGACAACGCCGATGAAACCGCCAATGATCAGCACGAAAAGGGACACGTCGATAGCGCGGGCTGCATAGGACATCGGGTCGTAAAAGCCCGCGATGGGCGCAAGTATCACATCGAACAGCCCCTGCGGATTGGCCTCTGTCGGGGCATAGCTTCCGGCGACGGGGACGTCCTTGCCCAAGGCTTCCGAGGCGACGCGATCATATTGCCCCGCAGGGATGATCCAGGTTAGCGCGGCCATCAACACGATCAATGCGAACAGGATGGTAAAGGCAGAGGGGAAACGGAACCCCGTTTTCTTCGCGTTTGGCATCGGCCCAACTCTCCTTGGTTTGGTGTTGGACTGAGTTTAGCCAAGTGTGATCAGGACCAAGCTGACGCAGGTTAGGTGGCGCGCGGTTTTCGTGCCATCATCCCGCCGCCAAGGCTCCTGACGCGATCTCGATAATCTCGGCAGTGATGCTTTCTTGCCTGTCGCGGCGGGCCAGTGCATTGAGGCGCTCGAGTTCCTCGTCGATCTGGCGTGAGGCGGCCGACATGGCGGCCATACGCGCCTCGTTCTCGGCGGCGAACGCATGCAGGGCGGCGCGGGTCATATCGGCATGCAGCCGGTCCAGCGCGATATCCACCACCAAATCGCCAAGGGCTATGTTGTGAAGCGGGCTAGGCTGCTGGGGTTCGCCGCTCTGGGGCGCAAAGGGATAAAGCGCGCGCTGCGTGACCTGCGCCTGCCCCTTGCTCCAGATCGTGTGAACCACGCCGACGGGACGCAGCTTGCCTTGTGCCAAAACCGCCGCCAAAACCCGGTCGGCGAATTTTGGCACGCTGGCGGAGCGCACGGGCAACGGGGCAGACCAGGCCGGGATCAGGCCACGCGCCTCTGCGATCACGGCACCCCGACTGCCGATCACGAACAGATCCGCGTTTTCCTTGTCCGCCGCGTCCAGAACACGTTCCGAATAGGTCCCGACAAAGCCCTGTTCCGCACAGAATAGGACAAGCGCGGGCCGCATATCGGCAAACGGCAGTTCCTTGCTGCCCGCAACCTGCGTATAAGCCGCGACCATCTTCTCGGCATAGGCGTCGACTGCCGTGACCTGCGCCCGGGCGGTGCGCGCCCGCGCGCCCGCGATGCCGGTCATCGCCCGCACCACGCTGCCCAGTTGTGCGATGCCGTCAATTCGGTCGGCCAGTGCGGCGTCAGCCATCGGGGGCGGCCCGTTTTTGCAGCAGTTCCAGAAGCGCGGCATGGTCGTCATTCGTCAAGATGCCCGTCGCCTCGACACGGACCAGCAGGTCGGCAAGTTGCGCATCCAACGCACCGGCAAGGCCGTCTCGAAAGGCGTCGACCGCCTTGACTGTAAGCGCATCAAGAACGCCATTCTGCACCGCCAGCACGAGTGCAACCTCGTCGATCAACCGCAGCGGTGCGTGCTGGTCTTGGCGCAGAACCGCGCGCAGGCGCGTCCCACGTGTCAACTTCGCTTGCACGCGGGGCTCTATCACGCCACCAAAACGGGTGAATACCTCCATTTCCAGAAACTGCGCATAGTCCAGCCGCAGCGATTTCGCGGCATTGCGCAAGGCCAGAGCTTGCGTCTTGCCGCCCACCCGGCTCACTGAGACGCCCACATTGACGGCGGGTTTCTGCCCCTGTTGGAATAAGGCGGCATCCAACACGATCTGGCCGTCGGTGATCGAGATCAGGTTGGTCGGGATATAGGCCGCAAGGTTGCCCGCCTCGGTCTGAGCAATCGGCAGCGCGGTCAGCGACCCGCCCCCATTTGCGGCAGACAGCTTGGCCGCACGTTCCAGCAGGCGGGCATGGACATAGAACACATCGCCCGGATAGGCCTCGCGCCCCGGCGATTGGCGCGTCAGCAGGGCAATCTCGCGGTGGGTGGCGGCGTGTCTGCTCAGGTCGTCGATTACGATCAGGGCATGCCCGCCAGCGTCACGAACATGCTCGGCCATGGTCATGCCCGCGAAAGGCGCAATCCATTGCAGGCCGGGCGGTGTGGCCGATCCTGCGACTACGACGATGCAGCGGTCAAACGCGGCATGGGTCTGCAGAGCATCCACGGCGCGGCGCACGGCAGAGGTTTTCTGCCCCACCGCGACATAGATGCAAACCATGTCGCTGTGTCGTTGGGCAATGATCGTGTCAATGGCCAGCGTCGTCTTGCCAGTGGCCGGGTCGCCGATGATCAATTCGCGCTGGCCCCGGCCAAGGGCGAACAGGGTATCCACCACCAGAACGCCTGTCTGCACGGGGTCCGTGACCAGGTCGCGCTCGATAATGCCGGGGGCTTTGCGCTCGATGGGCGACAGGGATGCGCCCTGAACCGGCCCCTTCCCGTCCAGCGGGCGGCCCAGCGGGTCTACGATCCGGCCCAGCAGGCCCGCACCCACCGGCACGCGCACCACGTCGCCGGTGCCGCGCACCGCATCGCCCGCCTGAAGGCCGGCTGCTTCATCAAGCAGAACACAACCGATCTGGTCCGGCTCTAGCACCTGCGCAAAGCCGACCGCACCGCTGTCAAATCGCAACAGCTCGTCCAGCCGGGCATTCCGCAGCCCCGAGATCATGGCAACCCCATCACCGGTCTCTTCGACCCGTCCCCGATGCTCGGCACATGGGCCAAGTGCTGTCGCCGCCACACGCGCGGCCGCGTCATGCTGCCATGCGATATCATGCGGCATCGGACTCAGCGTCCTTGTCCGCCAAAGCGGCAGCGATACGGTCCAGATCGGCGCGCCATGAATTGCGCAAGGTGACATGGGGCGCATGCAGTTCCAAACCCGCGATCAAGTCGGGATCGGTGCGAAACGTCAGGTCGGGCGTTGTCCCCAGCGCCCCGGCTATGGTTTCTGTGATCCGGGCCTGTGCGTCATTGTCGGCTTCTTTTGCACAGACAACCGTGATCGTGGCACCTGCCAAGGCCTTGCGGTCCATGTCAGACAAGGTGGCCAACCCCTCTGCCAGCCAGCCCAGAAAGGCGGCATCGGTGCCAGCCCCATCCAGCCGTGCCATCAGCCTACCGGCGATTGTCACGGCCAGCCCCTGCGCTTCTGCTATAGCGGTTTGCTTGAGTGTTTCAGCGGCGCGGACGCGGGCCGCCTTGGCGGTGTCTTGCAGCACCTGCGCTGCGGCGCGCGCGTCTTGCAGCAACAAGTCGCGGGCGGCTTCCGCCTCTGCACGCGCGGCGTCCAGTATCGCGCGCCGTTCGTCCTGAATCCCTGCACGGGTCGCGGTGATCTCGGCCGATTCCGCCTTTGCCTTGGCGCGCTCTGCCGCTGCGCTGTCCAACATCTTCTGCGCCGATTCCTGCCGGGCAACGATCATGGCGGCGACGGGGGTCCAGAAAAACCGTTGCAACAGCCAGATCAGGACAAGGACATTGACCGCCTGAAACCCAAGCGTCCAAAGATCAAAGCTCATGGCATCATCGGGTTGGCAAAGAGCAGCAAAAGCGCGATGACAAGGCAGTAGATCGCAGTCGTCTCGATCATCGCAAGCCCCACGAACAACGTGCGCGAGATGGTGTTTGCCGCCTCGGGTTGGCGGGCGATGGCATCCATGGCGGCAGCGACCGCCCGGCCCTCGGCAAGCGCGGGGCCAAGCGCGCCAAAGGAGACCGCAAAGGCCGCGCCAAAGATGCTGACCAAGCTAATGATGCTTTCGTAATCCATTCAGGACTCCTTTTCGGGCGGGGGTTTGCCCTTTTCGACGGCAGATGTGATGAAAACGATCGACAAGATCGCAAAGATGTAGGCCTGCACGGCCCCCGTCAGAAGGTCGAGCGCCATAAGTGGGATTGGCACCAGCAATGCCGCCAGCGAGCCGACAATGGCGATCACGAACACCCCGCTCATCACGTTGCCGAACAGGCGCACAAACATCGAAAAGGTGCGTGTCAGGCTTTCGAGCATGTTCAACGGGATCATCACCGGGTTGGGGCGCGCAAAGCCGCGCAGGAACCCACCCAAACCCCCGCCCTGTATGCCGAAAAAGATGATCGACAGGAAAACAATGAGCGCCAGCGCCGCCGGCGTCTCCATCGTTGCCGTCGGCGGGTCAATGCCGGGGATCAGCGACGACCAGTTTGCGATCAGGATAAAGACAAAGAGCGTGCCGATGAAGGCGCGGTAGGGCGCAGGTGCAGCCCCCGTCACGTCACGGATTTGGCTGTCGACCGTGATGACCAGCAATTCTGCCGCGGCCTGAACCCGTGACGGAACTTGCGTCAGGCGGCAGGTTAGCAAGGCTACAAGCCCCAGAGCCACCATGATTGCCCATGTCACTACCACCGATACCATGATCGGCACAGGGCCGAGCAGAAACAGGGGTTCAGAGAGTAGCGGACTATCCATCAGCTTGCCCACCGCAAGACGGCAAAACGCCCGATCAGCCAACCAAGGGACAATGCCAGCAACGGCCCCGCTCCTTGGAAAGCGGCGAATGTCAGCACCGCGCCAAGAACCAGCAAACGCGCCGCGCTCAGGGCAAGACCTTGCCACAACCCGCCACGCCCGACGCCAAGCATGAGGTCCGAGCTGACCCTGACCAATCGGAAATAGACCAGCCCAATCGCCACACCGGCACCAAGGCATAAGCTGAGGAAAAACAGATCGCTCATGCGCTGCCCATCCAGCGCCAAGCGAACCAACCGCCAAAGCCAAGTCCGACCAGAAGCAGCGGCGCGGTCCAGAACAAGCCGCTGTCGAACCGCACATCCAGCCAACGACCAACGTAAATACCGAGCAGCATCGGGGCCACGATGATCCAGCCCAGAACACCAATCTGCGCCAAGCGCCGCCCCACCGAAGGCTCCCCGTCTCTGGCAAAGGAGGCGCGGCGGGCCTGATGGCGGTGGACCTCACGGATCAGAGGGTCGGTTTCATCCGGTTCGGTCATTTCATTGTTCCCCCGGGCTTGCGCTGCAACCGCGCCATCATCTGCCGCATGGCGGACAGATGCAGGCGCGTGCTTTCCGTATGCTCAACACGGTCTGCATCCTCCTCTGCGCGGAATCGCGCCAGCACATCGCGGTCCAGCCTGCCCAAATCGTCGCCCACCACCGCCTCGCGGGTGGCGATAGCCACCCGGCCCGCCGTTACGGTCAGCACGCCGCCACGCACCGCGCAGAACCGTGCCGCGCCCTCGCCTGTTGTCCAGGAGACCACGGACAATGCCAGCCGCGTCAGGAAATCTGCATGTCCCGGCAATACCCCGAAGCTGCCGCTGGCATCCACTGCCCGCAAGCTCAGCGCCGGTTCCTTGACGACCACCGATAACGGGGTGAGGATGGTCAAAGGCAGTGTTGGGCTCATGCGGCGGCCTGCTTTGCGCGGGCTTCATCCAATGTGCCGACCATGTATAGCGCGCTCTCGTCCCAATCATCCGCCGCACCATCCAGGATCGCACGGCACCCTACCAGCGTATCGGCCCGCGCGACCGCTTTGCCCGGCATTCCAGTAAAGGCCTCGGTCACGGCGAAAGGCTGCGTGAGGAACCTTTGCAAGCGCCGGGCTCGCGCCACGATGCGTTTGTCAGCCGCGCCCAATTCGTCGATCCCCAGAAGCGAGATGATGTCCTGCAATTCGGCGAAGCGCGCCAGCGTCTCGCGCACCTCGCCCGCTATGGCGTGGTGATCGGCCCCCACCAGTGCCGGATCGAGCAAGGTGGATGACGAGGCCAGCGGGTCTATCGCCGGGTAGAACCCCTGCCCTGCCAAGGCGCGACTAAGCACGATCACGCAATCCATATGGCCCGAGATCGTGGTGACGGCCGGATCGGTAAAATCGTCTGCGGGGACATAAACCGCCTGAATGGAGGTTACCGCCGCCCCCGCAACAGAGGCGATGCGCTCTTGCAACCCCGCCACTTCGGTGGCCAGCGTCGGCTGATACCCAACGCGCGACGGCAAACGACCCAGCAAACTCGACACCTCGGCCCCGGCCTGCACATAGCGAAAGACGTTGTCCATCAGCAGCAACACGTTGCGATGGCGCGTATCGCGGAAATACTCGGCAATGGTCAAAGCGGTCAGCGGCGCCCGCCAGCGGGCCCCGGGAGGTTCATTCATCTGTCCGTAGACCAGCACCGTGCCGGGCAGCACGCCAGAGGTCTCCATCTCGGTCAGTAGTTCGTGACCCTCGCGCGAGCGTTCGCCGATGCCTGCAAACACCGAAATGCCATCGTAATTCTGGACCATGGCGTGAATCAGCTCCATCACCAGCACGGTCTTGCCCACGCCTGCGCCCCCGAACATCGCTGCCTTGCCCCCTTGGGCCATTGGCGTCAGCAGGTCGATCACCTTTATCCCGGTCTCGAACACCTCGGTCGTCGCACCTTGCGCGGCCAGCGACGGCGGCGCGGCATGGATCGACCGGCGCGGCGTGTCGGGCGGCAATGCATCGCCCAGATCGCGCGGTGTGCCGGTAACATCCAGCAGACGGCCCAGAACCGCGCGGCCCACCGGCACCATCACCGGCGCACCAGTGGCGCGCACCGAGACCCCGCGCGACAATCCGGCGGTCGCCTGCAGGGCCACGGCCCGCAGCGTCGCCCGGTCAAGATGGCTTTGCACCTCGAGGATGAGCGCGCCGGGCTGGTCCCAATCGACCATCAGGGCCTCGTTCAGCGCAGGCAAGTCGCCGCCGCCATAGCGCACATCGACAACCGCACCGCGCACGGCATGGACCAGACCAATCGTGGATGCTTCTGCCATGGCCACTCCTTTTCGTCGGAGTGTCGCCCAAAATGGACGCCTGCTGACTGATCTAGATTAGCACAGCGCGGGCGAATTCGTCCGATATGCATTGGCAGTGGCCATGTTCCCAACACATCAGGAGATCGACATGAAGGGCTATATCGCAGATATCGAAACGCTGACCGAGGACAATAACGATTTCCGCAAGGTGCTTTATACCGGGCATCACCTGCAACTGGTGCTTATGGCGCTGAAACCCGGGCAAGATATCGGGGTCGAAACCCATGAAACCCATGACCAGTTCTTCCGCATCGAACAGGGCAAGGGCCTCGCTTCGATCGACGGGGTGGCGCATAAGGTCAAAAGCGGGGATTGCGTAATCGTGCCAGCCGGGGCGGCGCATAACCTGACCAATTCCGGCGACAAGGTTCTGCGGGTCTACACGCTCTACGGCCCACCAGAACATCTGGACGGCGTGACGCGGAAAACCAAGGCCGAGGCAGACGCGCAGCACGAAGCGTTTGACGGGGTTGCGACGGAATAGAGGGGGGCTTTGAGGCCAGTGAGGATGGCCGCCTTTGACGCATAACCGCTTCTTAAGAATAAGTGCCTCTGATCATACTGGTCAAAGACACCTTCGCCTGAATGTTCCTGAGAGGGACAGTGAAGGCTTGAAACAAAAAAACGACAAAGAATTGCTACGCAAAGCCCCCATTGTGGAAATATTTTTTATGGCCTCTCCTAAATTCACGACTATTTCGCGTCGAAGAGAATCTCACCCAGAGCTTGATAATTGCAATGAATGTCTGACCAATCTGCTTTCATCGTTTGCAAGTCTTTCACTCGAATGAAATAATGGATCAAATCCCCGTCTATATCCAGCCTCGACCCAATGTAAACATACTTACGGTTCCTCGAGGTGAACAACGACCCTGTAAAGGGCTTGTATCTTTCAAACCAACCGCTTTCACGCTCAAAGCGATCAAGCGCAATTTTTAAAGCTATCTTTATGTTGTCGCTCTGTTTCTTTGAAATACTGAGCCTATATTCATACCAGTTCTTTCCCGTTTTTAACAAAAATCTACTCGCGACAATCTCCGGGCGAACGAGATAATCCTCACATGTCGTATCAAATGCTTTCTGACTGATCTTCCCCCGCGATCTCGTTAAACTGATCAACTGATCTACAGCTTGCCTCACATCGTCTTCATTCATCGCGCTACTCGTAATCATAAATTGCTTAAGATAGACTTTTCCATATCTCGTGAATGCCTGCAAGATCTGCGTAATAGCTTATCCCGTCACAACCCCCTCCCCCACCACGATCTGTCGGCAGCACAGCCCCGCTATTTTCTCGTCATGGGTGGAGATCAGGAAGGTCGTGCCTTCGTCCCGGTTGATCTCCGCGATCAGGTCCATCACCTGCATGGCCGAATCGCGGTCGAGGTTGCCGGTGGGTTCGTCCGCCAGCACCAGTTCAGGCCGGTTCATCAGCGCGCGCGCCACGGCAACACGCTGCTTCTGGCCACCCGACAGGTTGGAAGATGGGAAATTAACCCGCGCTTCAAGGCCCATGCGCACAAGCAGGTCGCGCCCCCGTGCTCTGGCCTGCGCCGTCTCGCGCCCCTCGCGCACGGCGGTGGGGAACACCACGTTTTCCAGCGCCGTGAAATCGGGCAACAGGTTGTGGAACTGAAAGACGAAACCGATATGGCGGTTACGAAATTCTGTCAGTGCGCGGTCATCGGCTGCCACCAGATCCTGCCCCAGCATGGTATAGCGGCCCGATGTCGGCTTCATCAATGTCCCCAGAATGGTCAGAAGCGTGCTTTTTCCCGATCCGGACGGGCCCAAAAGGGCTGCCATCTCGCCCGCCGCAAGGGTCAGGGACAGGCCGCGCAGCACGCGGGTTTCCGCCTCTCCCGACCCGAAGGTCTTGGTCAGGTCCGACACCTGCAGCAACGCGGTCATTGCCCGATCGCCGTGACAGGATCAACCCGCGCCGCCGACCGCGCGGGCAGGATAGACGCAAGGATCGCCCCGATCACCGTCAGGGTAATGGCCAGCCCGTAAGAGCCTTGGGTGATGTCCATCGGCAAGGTGCCCGGCTCGAAAGCATCGCGCGAGGGGAAGGGTAGCAGCGCGAGATATCCCAGCGCCGCGCCCGACAGGCCGCCCAGCAGTCCGACCAACGCCCCTTGGGTGACAAAGACAAAAATCACAAAGCCCCGTCCCGCCCCCATCGCTCGCATGATCCCGATCTCGGGACGGCGGCGATAGGTGGACAGAAGCAGTGCCGAGGCGACGCCGATCACGATTGTGATAAGCGCGAAGGTCTTCAGGAAATACCCGGTCTGCGCCTGCGCATTCAGCGCCTCCATCAATTGCTCGGCACCGTCGGTCCAAGGCACTGCATCAAGCCCGGTAAGGGCCGCGATCCGCAGGGCCGTGGCGTCGGCCGCGTTCAGGTCCGACAGCTTGATCTCGATCCGTGTGACGCCTTGCGGCAGCGCGAACAACGTGCGCGCGGTCGGCAGGCTGACATAGACGCTGCTGGCGTCGATCATCCCGTTTCCGGTGCTGTAAATGCCGCCCACCGTCAGAACCGCCGACGCCCCGATCGAGGATTGCAGGCGCAACGTTTGGCCCAGCTTCAGCGACAGATCATCGGCAAGTGTCTCGCCCAGCACAACGATGCCCGACCCTAGCCGTTCAGAACCTTCCACAATGTAGCCGCGCAAATTCAGGATTGCGGATTCGCGCCCCGGTTCCAGCCCTGTGACGCTGACTTGCGCCACCTGTGCCCCGCGTGCGAGGAACCCAGCCCCGCCGATCTGAGGCGACACGGCAACGACGCCCGGCACCGTTTCGATCAGGGGCAGATAGGTCGCAGCATCGGACAAGGTCGCGGTTCGGGTGCGGCCGCGTTCGATGGCCGCCAGAACATGACCATCGCGGTGGATCAGCAACGGCGGATCCGGGTCATCGGCTTCGATCGTGATATGGCTTATATCTCCAACGGTGCGTGACAGGATGAACTCTGCCAGCCCACCGATGAGCGCCGACATGAAGACAAAGATAAACACCCCCACAGCCACACCCAGCACCAGCAGCGCTGTCTGCGCCTTGCTGGCGGTCAGGTAGCGAGTCGCGATCTTGAGCCCATATAGCATCAGGGTACCAGAACCCTGACCGCCTGCCCGTCTGTCACAGCGGCGGCATCTAGAACCAGAACATCTCCCGGTTCCAGCCCGTCGGTCACGATCAGCCGCCCGGCGGGCCAGTCGATCACGGTCACGGGGCGACGTGTGGCAATGCCATCGGTCACGACGAAAACAGCCTCTCCGTCGATGGCTGCCCTCGGCGCGGTGATCGCGTCCTGCCGTTCATCGATCACGATGTTTGTGCTGACGGTCAACCCGACAGGCGCGCGTATCGGGCTGTCGAAGGACAGCTCGACCGCCAACCCACCAGTGTCTGCATCGACCTGTTGCGACACAAAGCTGACCTTCCCTAGATGTGTGCTGGCCTCGCCAGAGAGTTGCAAGACGGCAGATTGGCCAGCTTTGATCTGCATGGCATAAGCTTCGTCCACATTGGTTACGACGATCAACTGGTCCAAGTTCGCGACGGTCATCAGCACGGTCGACGTGTCGATGGTTTGCCCCGGCTCGACAGTTAATCCCAACACGGTTCCAGCCATCGGCGCGCGCAGCAAATGTTTGTCCAGTTGCACCTGCGCTTGATCGACCTGTGCAGTGGCGCGCGCAACCTCTTGTGCCGCGGTCAGAAGCGTGCGTTCAGCCGCGTCGCGTTCAGTGCGGGCGATGTTCGGGCCAAGCGCCTCGGCGCGGTTCAGCGCATCCTGTGCCCGCGCCTCGGCAACCAGCGCTGCATCCAGCCCTGCCACTGCCTGACGCAGGATTGCCTGCTGGCTTGCAGCATCGACACGGGCTAGTAGGTCGCCTTGTTGCACGCTGTCGCCTTCCGCCAGCGGAAGATCGCGCAAGGTGCCCGCCACCAGCGCGCGGATATCGACCGTATGCTGCGCAGCTATGCGCCCATTGACCGCAAGAACCCGTGTTGCCGGAGCCAGTTCCACCCTTTCCGCCTCAACCGAAACCGGTGCGTTTGACCAGGGCTGCAGATAGATGGCTGCAACAAGCACGACAGCAACCAGAAGCGCGACTGCCCACGGCCAGATGCGCCACTTGGATAGGCTCGGCGGATCGGAGGTCGACATGTCAATTTGCAATGCCGGCAATCTAACGTTTTCCGATGCGTCTACCGTCGGGACACTTGCTTCTCTTGCCTGATCCGAAGATGTCTTCGTCATTTCCTGTTCCAGATTTGCGACTTCAGACTTTTACCCGCTGGTCCTTCGGGCCGCATCCAACCAGTCGTTTGTTAGCATCTGGCATAGATCGGCATGCTGATCTGCATCATTCAGGCGCGGTTGTTTCGTTGAATGGCAAAAAAAGCTGCAGCTTCGTGCAGCTCTTCCCCTAGTTCGGATGGCAGTTAATCTAGTTCACTGGCGCGCACCGAGCACATCGAAGAAATTTTCGGCCAGCAGATCATCATGCCTGCCGGGGATCGCCCCGGCCTTTGTCGCGCGCGTTTCGGCGATCCGCCACATTCGGTATCGCCCCTGCCCCGTAACCTCCCGAATGAGGCCCTGCTCGTCCATCCAGTCGATGTTGCGCTGAACCGTTGCCCGATGCGTGCCTGTCATTTTCTCGGCCATCTGTACTGAGACCAGCGGCCAGCTTGCGAAGAGGTTCCGCAGCATCGCCGGCGTCTTGCCCGAGAGGGGGGCCATCGCGCGCTCTGCGGCAGCCGCCCAAGCCTCGATCTCCTCGAGCCTGCGCAGGGCTGCGAATGTCGCGCTCTCCATCGCGTTCAGCCAGCGTGCTAACCGGGCGGGCGGGTCCCCGATCGCGCGGAAGCCCCCTCCCCCGCCCATGGCGATGGGGGCGAAGATCGCGCCGAGCGCGCTCCCCGACGGCGCGAGATCGGCGATCGCGACGCGCGCAGCCGTCACTGCGGCCTCCAGCGGGTCATCGACCGGTGAAAGCTCCGCGACGTGCCAGAGATGAAAACCCATGCAGGCCCGCGCTACGGGGTGGAGGTCTTCGGCCTGATCCATCATCGCGAGCCATCCGGCGGCCCGGTCATCGAAGGCTTCCCGCTCTGCCATCTCGACCATGCGCGAGGGAGCCTTAGCCTCGTCGAGACGCTCCCCCTGCCCCGGACGGGCGCGCCGATCAAGGAAGGTCTCGAGGTCGCCAACACCTGACCGACGCGCCAACGGCGCGGGTCCGCCGGTCAGCCGCCGCACGGTCCAGCCGATCCGGTACAGCGC
>NZ_JAFMPR010000012.1 GCF_020667835.1 Roseibaca sp. Y0-43 | reverse complement strand
AAAACTCTAAACAACCAACGCGGGGTGGAGCAGCCAGGTAGCTCGTCAGGCTCATAACCTGAAGGTCACAGGTTCAAATCCTGTCCCCGCAACCAGATTATACATATCATTACAAAATATTACGCAACGCCCGCGCATCGCATTGCGATCCAGGCTTCTGCATGATGTTCACCCTTGCGGAGCCGCCCTTCTTACAGCAGCTTAAAAAGCTCATGCACTAAAAATATTTTATAATCCCCCCAGTGTAAATTGAATGACCTGTGTTTTGAAATCCGATGGCATCCTTTGCCATCGCACCACCTCTGATCCGATAGAGGAACTTGTCGTCTTCTGAGAGCGCTCTTCTGGTACGAACGTGACCAAGAAGGTTATTCGTCAGGTCTATGGCTTGGCGCTCGGCACGGATTATGGCTGGAAACACGGTGCGCCCGGTTTTTTGTCGGCCGGTGCCCGGACGCTGTTCGTGGTCTCGTTACGCGATCCGTTCGACTGGTGTGTCAGCATGTATGCTAAGCCCTATCATGTTGTCCCGGATATGCGGGCGCTCAATTCGATGGCTTCATCCGCGCGCCTTGGCTTTCGGTCATGAATGCACCCAAACCGCATGGGCTGGACCGCAAGCTGCACCTGAACCAGGTCTTGCAGGCCGACCGTCATGTGATCGAGGGGCGGCCCTATCGAAACCTGTTCGAAATGCGGACCATAAAGACGCGCTGCTGGCTGGGGCTGCTGCAACGCGGTGTCAATGTGGCGATCCTGCGCCACGAGGCCTTTCTGGCCGATCCAAAGGCCAGCCTTGCAACGCTTGGGGCGGCATTCGGGTTGCAGGCAAAGCGCCCCTACAAGAAGCCTGCCTATATTTTCGATCACCGCACGGATTGGGAAGAACGGCGTGCCCATGCCAAGGAACGATTGCCGTATAATCTGGACTATATCCGATCGCAGCTTGACCGAGAGCTGGAGGCGCAACTGGGTTACGATCTTGCATAGCGGTCGCGTGTGGCGTGATTGAAGACGCCTCAACCGTCGCGCTGGCATACCGCGCAACCTAGTCCGAGGGGATAGCCCGTTGTCTCAGGCCTGCAAGAGCACCGAAAAGGCTGTCAGCCCCACGGCTTCGGAAATGGTCTGAACCGCGCCGAGCACATCGCCGGTCTGTCCCTGAATGCGCCGTTGGGCAATCGCGGCAAGGGCGACACTTGCCAGACCCATGCAGGCCAATGCTGCGACACCGGCAGCACCAAGTAGGGCCGCGCAGGTTAGGGCAACAACCACGCCGGGCAGGACGGCCGCGCGAGGGACGCCGCTTGCGTTGCGCCCAAGCCCAGTGTCGCGGGCCGGGGGAAGGCGGACCAGAACCCCCAGCATCATCAACCGGCTTGTAACCCCGACATGGACCATCAGCAGCAGCGTGGCCTGAGCGCCCAGTTCGGACAAAGCCGCAGCTTTCAGCCCCAGCACAAGCACAAGCGCCACGACCCCGTAGCTGCCGATGCGACTGTCGCGCATGATGTCCAGACAATGCGCCCGATCGCGCCCGCCACCAAGCCCATCGGCGCAATCGGCCAGCCCATCTTCGTGCAGCGCGCCCGTGGCCCATGCCAGTGCAGCCAGAGCCAGCAGCGCGGCGATGGTGGTGCTTGCCCCAAGCGCCAGCGCCCCTTGCAGCACCGCCCAAGCCAGGCTGCCTGTCACGATCCCGACCAGGGGAAAGGCCCAAGCCGATACGCCAAGCGTCGGCGCAGGCTCTGACAGGTGGCCCATGGGCAACCGGGTCAGCATCATCATGGCCAGCCGGATTTGGTGCAGCCGCTGCATCGGGGTTAGCCGCCCGCCACGCCCGCTTCGGCAAAGGTTGCCATGCCGCTATGGCAGGCGACGGCCCCGCGCAGCACCGAAAGTGCCAATGCCGCGCCCGACCCCTCGCCAAGCGCCATGTCCAGCGACAGGATCGGCGCTTTGCCCATCGCGGCGCACAGGCGGCGGTGGCCAGGTTCCCGGCTGGCATGGCCGATCAGGCAATGATCCAGAAACGCGGGGTTTGCCGCGAAAAGCGGTGCCGTGGCGGCGGTGCAGATGAACCCGTCCAGCAATACCGGGATGCGGGCCATGCGCGCGGCCAGAACCGCGCCACAGATTGCGGCCTGCTCGCGCCCGCCAAGGGCTGCAAGGCTGGCTAGCCCCGTGGCCCCGGCATGACGGGCCACGCCGCGCGCGACGACGCCCGCCTTGTGCGCGATGCCCTGCACATCCGCGCCGGTGCCCGCGCCGACCCAATCGGCGGCAGCGCCACCAAAGGCGGCATGGGCAAGCGCGGCGGCAACGGTCGAATTGCCGATGCCCATTTCGCCAAGGATCAACACATCAGCGGTCTGGTCGACGGCGGCGGCCCCTGTGCGAATGGCCTCTAGGCAAGCGGCCTCGCTCATCGCAGGCGCTTCGGTGAAATCGGCGGTGGGTTGGTCCAGATCCAGTGCGATCACCGACAGGTCGGCCCCCGACACCGCGCAAAGCTGGTTGATCGCCGCGCCCCCGGCCTTGAAATTAGCGACCATCTGCGCCGTCACTTCTTGCGGGAAGGGGTTCACGCCTTGGGCGCAGATCCCGTGATTGCCGGCAAAGACCAAGGCTTGGGCCTTGTCGATGCGCGGCTTTTCTGCGGCCTGCCAACCGGCCATGAACAGCGCCAGCTCTTCCAGCCGCCCCAACGATCCGGGCGGCTTTGTCAGCTGCAACTGGCGCGCGGCAGCGGCCTGCGTGGCGGGGGCATCGGGGCTGGGCAATCGGCTTGCCAGCGCGGCGATCTGGTCAAAAGAGGTTGGGGAAAATTCATTGGTCATGGTCATTTCACTTTCAGCGGGTGGCCCGCTACACAGAGCCATAATTCGTCGCAGGCCGTGGCGACCCGCTGGTTCAGAATGCCCGACGCATCGCGATAATCGCGGGCAAGCTTGTTGTCGGGCACGATGCCCGCGCCCACCTCGTTGGTCACGAAGATGACGGGCGCGCTTTGCCGGGCAAGGGTGGTCACAAGGCGGTCGGTCTCTGCCTGTGGGTCGCGGCCGGACAGCATGAGGTTCGACAGCCACAAGGTCAGGCAATCGACCAGCCTGGGTGCTTGTCCGTCGCTCTCCGTCAGCGCGCGGCACAGGTCCAGCGGTTCGGCGATGGTGCGCCATTCTGGCCCGCGCCGCGCCTGGTGCTGCGCAATCCGCTGTGCCATTTCCCCGTCATGGGCTTCGGCGGTCGCGATGTAGATCGCGGACGACCCCAGCGCCAGCGTCATCCGCTCTGCGAAGGTGCTTTTGCCAGAGCGTGCGCCGCCGGTGATGAGTATCGACTTTCCCATGATCCCGTGACAAATCAGAAATGATCGAGATAGGGAAGACATCGTTGACGCCGATCGCCCGCGATGAACTGGTTATTCTGCGGCACGCGCCCGCAGATCATGGCGGACGGTTGTGCGGGCGCACCGATGTCGCCGCCTGTCTGCCCGCGCCGGCGCGGCTTGACCCGTTGCGCAGTCTTCTGGCCGGGTGCGATAGTGTCAGCAGTCCCGCGCGCCGCTGCCGCGAAACGGCCAAAGCCCTGTTTCCAAAGCGTGACCTGGTCACGGACCCGCGCCTGTGGGAGCAGGATTTCGGCGCGGCAGAGGGCTGTGCCTTTGCCGATTTGCCCGATCTTGGCACATTGTCGCTGGAAAAGCTTGCCCGCTATACCGCGCCCGGTGGCGAAAGCTTTGCCGATATGGCGGCGCGGGTCGATCCCGCCTTGCGCCAGTTGGCGGCGCGGGTGCGCCAGTCGGGGCCGCTGGTGCTGGTGGCCCACGCGGGCACGGCGCGCGCGGCGCTCGGGTTGGCGCTTGGTCAGCCCGCGCTTGGCCTGAAATTCGAGATTGCGCCCTTGTCGTTGACCCGGCTGCGATGCTTGCCGGATGGGATGTCGATCATCGCCACCAATGAAGGGGCCGCTGTGTGAGCTTGCGCGTTCACGGGCATTTCGGGGAATGGGTGCAAGGGCGGCTTGGGTCGGACGGACCCGTCGCGCTGGTGACGGTCGCCTGTCCTGCGATGTGGGCGTCGGCCGAACGAACGGGCGATGGCGCACTGTCGCTGGAGCAGACGCCACATCTTCTGACGCCGGAGCGCGCGCGCGACTTCTTGGTGCGGATTGGCGGGCGCGCGGGGCATTACAGACTATGCGCCACCATGCCCCCCGGCGGCGGGGCCGGTGCCTCGACCGCGGCACTGGTGGCCTTGGCCCGTGCGGCGCAGGGCGACCCGGACAAGCTGGTCGCCGCCTGTCTGGCCGTCGAGGGGGCGAGCGATCCGTTGATGTTGCCGCATCCCGACCGGGTGGTCTGGGCATCGCGAGTGGGGCAGGTTTTGGCTGCGCTGCCGCCTTTGCCTCGGGCCGAGGTTATTGGCGGCTTCTGGGGGCCACCTGTGGCGACCGACCCGACCGACATGGCCTTTCCAGACGTTGCAGACCTTGTTGCCCGGCTGTCGCAAGCACCAGACCTGCCAGAGCTTGCCCGCATCGCCACGCTTTCGGCACAGCGCTGCACCGCCCTGCGCGGCCCGTCGGATGACCCCACCGAAAGCGTGGCGCACCGGCTTGGAGCGCTTGGCGTCTTGCGGGCGCATACCGGGTCTGCGCGCGGGCTGATCTTTGCGCCGGGGCAGGTGCCCGCGGTCGCAGACCGCGTGTTGCAACATGCCGGGTTCCGGCAGGTCATACGCTTTTGCACTGGGGGCTGTGCACCATGAGCTTTGCGGCAATGATGCTGGTGGCCTCTTTGCTGGATATGGCTATCGGCTGGCCAGAGCGGCTTTATGCCAGGATCGGGCATCCGGTGACATGGATCGGCGCGCTGATTTCCGCGCTGGAGGCGCGTCTGAACACCGGCCAGCCCGCGCGGCGTTTGGCGACGGGTGCCGGTGTGACCTTGGGCGTCGTTTTGCTGGTTGGCGGTATCGCTGCGGCGTTGCAAGCCGCCCTGCCGTCCGGCCTTTGGGGGGTGCTGCTGGGCGGGGTTCTGGCCTGGCCGCTGGTTGCGCTGCGCTCGATGCACCAGCATGTGGCCGCCGTCGTCACGCCGCTTGTGGCGGGCGATCTGGCGCAGGCACGACAAGCCGTGTCCATGATCGTTGGCCGTGACCCTAGTGCGCTGGATGACGCGGGCGTTGCGCGCGCGGCACTTGAAAGCCTTGCCGAAAACACGTCCGACGGCATTGTCGCGCCGGTATTCTGGGGCATGGTCGCGGGTCTGCCCGGAATTGCCGCCTATAAGGCGATCAACACGATGGATTCGATGATCGGCCATCGCAATGCCCGGTATGAGCATTTCGGCAAAGCTGCCGCCCGGCTTGACGATCTGGCCAACCTGGTCCCGGCGCGCCTGACGGGGCTGTTTTTCGCCCTGCTGTCGGCTGGGCGCGGGCGTGCGTTTCGCATCATGTGGCGGGACGCGGGCAAACACCGCTCGCCCAATGCCGGCTGGCCCGAGGCCGCGATGGCGGGCGGGCTGAACAGGCGTTTGTCGGGGCCGCGCGTCTATGGCGACCAGATCGCCGCAGAGCCGTGGCTGAACGCGGGCAGCCCGGACCCGGCCCCGCAAGATCTGGCGCGCGGGCTGGCCTTGTATCGGCGGGCCATGGCCGCGATGATCGGCGTGCTGGCCGTTTTGGCCTTGGCAGGAGGATAGCCCATGCGCGACCATGGCGGCGATCTGGATCGCGCGATGCAGCGCTATGGCAGCGGGTCTTGGGTGGACCTGTCGACCGGTATCAACCCTCAGCCCTATCCGGTTGGGCCTGTGCCCGCCCGCGCTTGGGCCAGCCTACCGACGGCGACCGATATTGCCGGGCTGGAAGACGCGGCGGCGCGGCTTTATGCCACCGCCGGGTCCGTTGTTGTGCTAGGCGGCGCGCAAGCCGCGATCCAGCTTGTCCCCCGCCTGCGCGCGCCGGGGCGCGCCTGTGTGGTCGGGCCGACCTATAACGAACACGCGGCGGCCTTGCAGGCGCAGGGCTGGACCGTGTCGCAGGTGTCAGAGCCCGCTGATGCCGTCGGTGCGGACCTGCTGACCGTCGTGAACCCCAACAACCCCGATGGCCGTATGTGGTCGCCGCAAAGCCTGCGCGCGGTGCAAGATCATGTCGGCCTGCTGGTTGTGGATGAAAGCTTTGCCGACACCGAAAGCGGCCTGTCGCTGGCCCCGCAGATCACGCCCGACACGTCCCGCATGGTCGTACTGCGCTCTTTCGGCAAGTTCTTCGGGCTGGCGGGGCTGCGGCTGGGCTTTGCCCTGACGGGGGATGCGCTGGCCCAGCGGCTGCGCGCGTTGGCCGGGCCTTGGGCGGTCAATGGCCCGGCAATCGCCCTTGCCACGACCGCCATGGCCGATACCGTCTGGCAAGACCGCGCGCGCGTGCGTTTGCGCCAAGATGCGGCGCGGCTGGACGATCTGGCAGCGGCAGCCGGTTGGCGCCTGGTGGGCGGCACGCCGCTGTTTCGCACCTATGCCACGCCGGATGCCGCCAAGGCCCGCGACAGCCTGGCCCGGCACCATGTCTGGGCGCGCCTCTTTCCCTATAGCGATAGCTGGTTGCGCCTTGGCCTGCCCGGCACGGCCATGGACTGGGCGCAGGTCGAACAGGCCTTTGCGGCGGTTTAACGCGCCTGTGCCAGCAAGCCTGCTACATCCAGATGCTGCTCCAGATGGTCGGCCAGATTGTCCAGCGTCTGGTCCACTTGCGCGTCATAACCCGCCACAGAACTCTGCCCGAACCCTGACAGGATCGCGGCGCGGAACCCGTCATCGGCGAACATGCCATGCAGGTAGCTGCCCATGATCCGCCCGTCGGGCGACATGGCCCCTTCGGGCGCGCTGCCGACATGGGCAAAGGGGCGGCTGCAATCCGGCCCATGGGTCTGCCCGATATGGATTTCGTAGCCATGGAACGCGGCCCCGCTTTTGGCGTGGACGGCCTTGACGCGGCTTAACCGCTTCTGCGCTGTCATGACCGTGTGAACATCCAGCAGGCCCAAACCCTCGGTGGTGCCGGGGGCACCTTCCAGACCGTCGGGATCGGCTACCATGCGGCCAAGCATCTGGTATCCGCCGCATATCCCCAAGACATGACCGCCGCGCCGCACATGAGCCGCCACGTCCAGATCCCAGCCTTGCGCGCGCAGAAAGGCCAGATCGCCGCGCGTGCTTTTGGTTCCGGGCAGGATGACCAGATCGGCATCACCTGGCACGGCGCGGCCCGGCCCCAGCATGGTCAGCCGCACGCCGGGTTCTTGCGCGAGCGGATCCAGATCATCGAAATTGGCGATCCGCGACAGGCAGAGGCTAACAATATGCAGCCCGCCATCGCGTTTGGGGGCGTCAAGGTCCAGCGCATCCTCGGCAGGCAGTTTCCACGCATCGGCAAACCACGGCAGGGTGCCGAAGCCACGCCAGCCCGTGCGTTCCTCGATCAGGGTATAGCCATCGTCGAACAGGCGCAGATCGCCGCGGAACTTGTTGATGAGGAACCCCGCGATCATGGCGGCATCGGCCGGGTCCAATATGGCCTGCGTGCCCACGATCTGGGCGATCACGCCGCCCCGGTCAATGTCGCCCGCAAGGATCACGGGCACGTCGGCTGCGCGGGCAAAGCCCATATTGGCAATGTCGCTTTGGCGCAGATTGACCTCTGCGGGGCTGCCGGCCCCTTCGACGATGATCAGCTCATGCGCGGCTTTCAGCCGGGCAAAGCTGTCCAGAACGGCCTTCAGCAAGCGCGGTTTGTGGGTAAAGTAATCGTGGGCCGAGCTGCTGGTCAGGCGTTTGCCCTGCACGATGACCTGCGCGCCGGTGTCGGTTTCCGGTTTCAGCAGCACCGGGTTCATGTCGCTTTGCGGCTCCAGCCCGCAAGCCAGAGCCTGAAGTGCCTGCGCGCGCCCGATTTCGCCGCCATCCAGCGTGACAGCTGCATTGTTCGACATGTTTTGCGGCTTGAACGGGGCGACGCGAATGCCGCGCCGCCGCGCCGCGCGGCACAGCCCTGCCACAAGCATGGATTTTCCGACATTGCTGCCGGTGCCTTGGATCATCAGCGCGCGGGGCATAGGGCTTTCGGTCCGGTTCATCTGCCCCTTGGCATATAGCCGATTTCCGGGCGGGTCATGCAAAGAACTTTGACAAGGCATATCGGCGGTCCGCGCAGTTCCGAAATGCTGCCGAATGCGCGCAGCAGGCCGAAAGCCGAAGCGCTGATTTGGCGATCCCGGAAGGACTTGAACCCTCAACCTGCCGATTAGAAGTCGGCTGCTCTATCCAGTTGAGCTACGGGACCGTTGCCGTTCTTTAGCCACTGACGCCACCGGATTGCAACGATGCAAACGCACCGGTCCAACGCAAAAAGCCCTCGGAGCGATCCGAGGGCTTTTCTATAGCTTGTCCAGCCAGATCAGGCGGCGCTTGCGGCTTTCGCCAGGTCGCGCTTGATCTTCAGCGCGTTTGCCGACAGCTCTTCGTCCTTGGCGCGGGCCAGATAAGCGTCAAGACCGCCGCGATGGTCCACCGAACGCAGCGCCGCCGAAGACACGCGCAGCTTGAAGCTGCGGCCCAGCGTTTCCGACTGAAGCGACACGTCTTGCAGGTTCGGCAGGAAGCGACGCTTGGTCTTGTTGTTGGCGTGGCTTACGTTGTTGCCCGTGATCGGGCCTTTTCCGGTCAGTTCGCAACGGCGCGACATGGGTTCTTCCTCGTCTGGTGCAGGGCCAGCCGATCCAGCGGCCAGCGCAAATGAAACTGGCCCTGAAGACAGGGCCGAAAACTCGATGGCTGCTCTTAGGCGCTATCCCGACTGGCGTCAAGCGATTCCGGTGCCTGCGCGATCTCTGGCCAGATGGCGGCCAGCATCTGCTGCGCCGCGCGTGCAGGTGCGATGTCGCCGGCCTCAACGCGCGCGCCCAACTCTGCCCCCATCCGGCGCGCATCTGGGGTTTGCAGGCGTGACAGGACCATCTCGCGCAGCTCTTCCTCGAACCAGTGGCGGGCCTGTCGGGCACGGTGCGCGGTCCAATGCCCGTGTGCGCGCCGCCACTCCACCAGCGCGCCGATTTCGGCCCAGACCTTCGGCAAGCCGTCATTCTCCAGCGCCGACACGGTCAGTGCCTTGGGAAAGCCTTCTGGGTCGGCGGGGCGCTTTCGCAACAGGCGCAAGGCACCCGCGTAATCGGCGCAGGTGCGCGTTGCCGTGGCCTTCAGGTCGCCATCGGCCTTGTTGACGATAATCATGTCCGCGGCTTCCATGATGCCGCGCTTGACGCCTTGCAATTCGTCGCCCCCAGCCGGGGCCAGCAGCAGCAAGAACACGTCCGACAGTTCGGCCACCACGGCTTCCGACTGGCCCACGCCCACGGTTTCGATCAGCACCACGTCGAACCCCGCCGCTTCGCACAGCGCCACGGCCTCGCGCGTGCGCCGTGCAACGCCGCCCAGATGCGATTGGCTGGGGCTGGGGCGGATAAAGGCCTCGGGGGCGCGCGAAAGCTGCTCCATCCGGGTTTTGTCGCCAAGGATAGAGCCGCCGGTGCGCTTGCTGGACGGGTCCACGGCCAGCACCGCCACGCGCAGCCCCTGCGAGATCAGCATAAGCCCGAACGATTCGATGAAGGTGGACTTGCCCACGCCGGGCGTGCCCGACAGCCCGATGCGAATGGCTTGGCGGCCGCTTTTGGTCAGCCGTTCCAGAAGGTCAGTGGCCTGTGCCCGGTGGTCGGTGCGCCCGCTCTCGGCCAGGGTGATCGCCCGCGCGAGGGCGCGACGCTCTCCGCGCAGGACGGCGTCGGCCAGTGCTGCAATCTCCATCCCGCATCCTCTTACCCTTGCGTCGGGCCGTTGTGCCTTGGGTCGGGGGCGCTTGTCCAGCCTGTTGCGGGGCGGTAGGGCGCGGCGAAACCCCGCGCTGGCCAGAGGCCTGAACGCAAAAACGCCCGCCGAGGGGCGGGCGCTTTTAGTGGTGATTGGCGCGATTTAGCGGCGGATGCCCAGCTTCGCGATCAGCACGCGGTAGCGCGCCTCATCCTTGCCGCGCAGGTAGTCCAACAGCTTCCGGCGGGTGGCAACCAGCTTCAGCAGGCCACGGCGGGAATGATTGTCCTTCTTGTGCGTCTTGAAATGCTCGGTCAGGTTGGAAATGCGCTTGGTCAGCACGGCAACCTGCACTTCGGGCGAGCCGGTGTCACCTTCGGCGCGCGCGTATTCCTTGATGAGGGCTTCTTTGTCTTCAGCCGTAATCGACATCGGGATCTCCTTGCGTAAGTGGTCAGATACGGCACATGCCGGGATGTCGTCCAGCAAGGCCAATTAGTGCGGTGGCATATGGCGCCACGAAGCGCTGCCTTAGACCATGACAATCGAAATGGAAAGGGGGAATTGCCGCGGGCCTTGTTAACCAGTTTCTCAGTTTGGGCAGGCCACAGGCCGGATAGTGCTTCGACATGGCGGCCGAATCTGGCATAACCTATGGTTGAGTATCGAGGGATGTCTGGCAATGTGGCTGTTTTTGGGACTTTTGGGCAGTATCACGGCCCTGTCTGCCAGCGATTTGTTCCTGTCGCAGGGCCAAGACAATGACCCGCAGGACGATCCCGACCAGCCAGAGGCAGAGGATGAGCGTTGGTCCGACCTTGCCGGCTTCCTTCGCCCGTCCTTCCCGGACGAGGATGCGGACCCTGTGGGCGGCGATACCGGCGATGTTGCCCCGGATTTCCCGGTAGATGTTCCCACACCCGGCATGGGCTTGTTCGATCATCTGGGGTTGCGTGTGCACAGCTCTGACACATACCCCGACCCAGAGCCGCCCGCCGCCGAAACGCTGGTCGGGGGTGCTCAGGGCGATCTGTTTCGTGGCACCGAACTGGACGATTCGCTGATTGGCGACGGGGGTGATGACATCCTGACCGGCGCAGGTGGCGACGACTACCTGGATGGCGGCACCGGCGACGACAGTCTGGTCGGCGGTGACGGCAGTGATACGCTTCTGGGCGGGGCCGGCGACGACACGCTGATCGGCGGCACCGGCAATGACGTTCTCCATTCGGGCAGCGGGCAAAGCACGGTCATGGCCGGTGACGGCGATGACACGTTGGTGGGCGATGCCGGGAGCAGTTTCCTGAATGGCGGGGATGGCGATGACCAGTTGCATGGTGCGTCGGGCAACCATCTGCACGGTGGTGCGGGCGATGATCTGTTCGTTCTGGGTGCGTCGCCAGACAACGCGCAGGGGCCGGTTCAGATTCTGGATTACAGCGCCGAAGAGGACGTGATCCAGCTAAGCTACGACCCTTCGCTCGGGGTGCCGGAAGTGGTCATTACCCATGACCCAGACCTGCCGGACCAAGCGCAGATCTGGCTGAACGACCAGATCTTGGCGACCGTCAACAACGCGGCCAACCTGACCGCAACCGATATTGCCCTCGTGGCGGCGGCAAGCCCGACAGCTTAGGCTGTCGCGACCGGGCGCAATTGGGCGCTGGACATATGCACCGACCCAAAGCGACACCCGCGCGCCAATAAAAAACCCCCGCACATGGCGGGGGTTTTGTCATTCATGGTGCACGCGGCTTAGGCTGCGTCGTCCTCAAGGCTTTCAACGGCCTTTTGCAGCTCGTCCTTGCTGACCTCTTTCTCGGTCACGCTGACCTTCTCAAGGATGTGGTCCACAACCTTGTCTTCGAAGATCGGTGCGCGCAGCTGCTGCTGCATCTGCTGGTTTTTCTGGATGAACTCGAAGAAGGCGCGTTCCTGACCGGGATACTGACGTGCCTGCGCGATCACGGCCTGCGTCATCTCTTGATCGGTCACTTCGATCTGCGCGCTCTGACCGACTTCGGCCAACAGCAGGCCCAGCTTCACGCGGCGCACGGCCAGTTTGTCGCTTTCCTCGGTGCGCTCGATCGCGCCATGCGAATGGTCATGCGCGTCGGTGTTGTCCTTGTTCGCGTCATGCCACAGCTGATGCGCGATCTGCTTGCTCTCGGCATCGACCAGCGACGGGGGCAGATCGAATTCGACCGCCTTGTCCAACGCATCCAGCAGGCCGCGCTTCAGAACGGCGCGGGCGGCTTGGCCGTATTCGGCTTCCAGACGCTCGGCGATCTGCGCTTTCAGCGACGCCAGATCCTCGGCGCCGAATTGCTTGGCCAGCTCGTCGTCGATCGCGGCTTCTGCCGGCGCTTTGACGACCTTGATGGTGCAGGTGAAGACGGCTTCCTTGCCGGCCAGATGCTCTGCACCGTAATCATCGGGGAAGCTGACGGTCGCGTCCTTCGTGTCACCGGCTTTCACGCCGATCAACTGCTCTTCAAAGCCGGGGATGAACTGACCAGAGCCAAGCACCAGCGGGAAATCCTCGGCAGAACCGCCGTCAAATGCCTCGCCGTCGATCTTGCCGACGAAATCCATCGTGACCTGATCGCCATTCTCGGCAGCGCCGTCCTTGTCGTCGAAATTCTGGGCCGATTTCGCCAGGTTCTCCAGCGCTTCCTGCACCGCCGAATCCTCGGCCTTGACGACCAGCTTCTCCAGCGTCACGCCATCCAGCGCGGGCAGTTCGATCTTGGGCAGCGCCTCGTAGCTGAGCGAGACGATCACATCATCGCCTTCCTTCCAGTCCTCGTTGGTCATCTTGACCTCGGGCTGCATGGCCGGGCGGTCGCCGCTTTCCTTGAAATGGCTGTCCATCGCGCCATCGACGGCGTCCTGCATGGCTTCGCCCAGCAGGCGCTGGCCGAATTGCTTTTTCAGCAGCGCCATGGGCACCTTGCCCTTGCGAAAGCCTTTCATCTCGATTTCCGGCTGGGCTTCGACCAGCTTTTCATCGACCTTCGCGGCCAGCTCAGCCGCCGTAACGGTGATGGTGTAGCCGCGCTTCAGGCCTTCGTTGAGCGTCTCGGTGACTTGCATGGGCATCCTCGCATGAATGAAAGGCCGCCCGACAGGCGGCCTGAAGAATTTGCGCCTTACTAAGGGGCGCTTGGCGCGGGATCAAGCCCGTTTCTGCCCTTGTCACGCGGGTCAATCGCCGCAACTGTGGGGCAGGGGATGGCCGATATTCGGCGGACGGGTTGGCCAGTCCCGGTCTTGGGGGATGAATGCGGGTTCTTGTCGGTTTCCTGGCCGTGATTCTGATGGCCCTGTCCATCTGGCAGCTAGAGCAGCACCGCACAGGGCTGGTCATTACCCCGCTTGCGGGCACCGGCCAGACGCCCGCAACGCTTTACCTGAAAGCCGGGGGCGGCGCTGCGCCGGTTGTCGTCATCGCCCATGGTTTCGCCGGGTCGCGCCAATTGATGGAGCCGTTCGCCCTTACGCTGGCCCAAGCGGGCTACACCGTGGCCAGCTTTGATTTCGAAGGCCATGGGCGCAACCCGGTGCCCATGTCGGGCGATGTTACATCCATTGACGGCACCACGCGCCTGCTGATGGAGGAAACCGGCCGCGTGGCCCGCGCGGCGCTGGCCCATCCGCGCGCGGACGGGCGGTTGGCCTATCTGGGGCATTCCATGGCGTCCGACATCGTGATCCGCGCGGCCTTGGCAGAGCCTGCGGGCGATGCGGTTGTCGCCGTGTCCATGTTCAGCCAGGCCGTGACCGCAACCCAACCCGCGAACCTGCTGGCCATTGCAGGCGCGTGGGAAACGCGGCTGGCCGAAGAAGCGCTGCGCACCCTGCGCCTGATCGACCCGATGGCAGAACTGGGCCAGACCGTGACCGACGCAGATTCCGGCGTCGCGCGGCGCGCAGTGACCGCGCCGATGGTCGAACATGTCGGCGTGCTTTATTCCGCGACATCGCTGCGCGAGGCGCGCGACTGGCTGGATCGCAGCTTCGGACGCGCGAGTAGCGCGGATGTAGCGGAACGCGGCGGCTGGATTGCGCTTCTGCTGCTGGCCACCGTGGCGCTGGGTTGGCCCTTGGCGCGGGCTTTGCCAAAAGGCCAAGCGGGGCGAGTCGATCCGTTTGACGCTCGCCGGTTTCTGCTGGCGGCGCTTGTTCCGGCGCTGGCCACGCCGCTGCTGTTGGCGCCGTTCGAATTGCGTTTCCTGCCGGTTCTTGTCGCCGATTACCTTGCGGTGCATCTTGGCGTCTATGGCCTGCTGACACTGGGTTTCTGCTGGCGCTTTGGCTGGTTGCGGGGGCAGTTCCCCATGCGCGCCGTCTGGATCGGGGCAGGTGTGGCGTTCTTTGGCATCGTCGTGTTCGGCGGGGTGCTGGACCGCTACGTGGCGTCCTTCGTGCCCCATGCCGGGCGCGTTGTTGTCATCGCGGGGCTTGCGCTGGGCGCGGTGCCCTTCCTTCTGGGCGACGCGGTGCTGACACAGGGCGGGCGCGCTCCGGTCTGGCGCAGCGTGGTGGTGCGCTGTGCGTTCCTTGGCTCGCTCGCGCTGGCCGTGGCGCTCGATTTCGACGGGCTGTTCTTCCTCGTCATCATCTTCCCGGTCATCGTGCTGTTTTTCCTGCTATTCGGCACGATGGCGGGCTGGGTGGGCCGTCGCACGGGGCTGCCCGCCGCCAGCGGATTGGGGCTGGGGCTGGTGCTGGCCTGGTCGCTGGGCGTGAGTTTCCCGATGTTCCAAGCCCTTTGACAAAAGCGAAAGCCCCTTGGCCGATGCGCAAGGGGCGTTCTGAATTGGTTGCTGCGGCGGGCGGGATCAGCGCCCGGCGCAATATTGCTCTGCGGTGGCACCGAAGGCGCGATACCGGTCCCAGAACTCGTTATCGCGCGCCGAAGTCGACATGCGCACGCGCTGCGCTTCGTCGGGGTCCGAGAAAAAGCTGGCGGCGCGGCGCTGTTCCGAGCGGGTGAGCGTGGTCTGGGCGACACTGTCGATGCACCGACACATGGCGCGCGACGCCTGCGGACGATCAGAGCGTAGGCACGCATTCTCGATCGGGCCAGCGATTGCACCTTGTGGTGCCAACAGCATTACCCCCGCCAATGCGGCGAAAAAAGTGGTCTTCATGTTACCTCTGCCGATGTTGTGTCGCGTTGACGCCGATACTGATGACCGATGGTAAATTTACTGACAACGCGAACTGCCTGACCCATGCACAATAGCAGATGGCCCGGATTTTTCCATGGAAAAGCCGGGATCAGTACATTCTGTCGCGCTTCTGCAAAGGGCTGGCACATGTTGCAGGGTGGGAACCCCCTACCACCAGCGCTAGCCCTGTCAGCCCGGCAGCAGCCCCGCATTGTCTGCCCGCAATTCGACCGCGCAGATAAAGGCCGCGCCCAGAATTGCGAATCGGCCAGCCAGTTGTGCGTCGGGCCGGAAGCCCGCGACATCGGTTTTCAGCGTGGCGACGAATCGGTTACTCGCAAGGTCCATCTCCAGCGCGACATCGTGAAACTCCAGCATCTGGCGGCTAACCTGGTATTGCGCCTTGTAGACGGCTTCCTTGGCGCTGAAGATCAGCTTGGCGAAATGCCCGCGTTGCGACGGGCCAAGGCTGGCCAGCCAGTGCATTTCCGGCATCGTGCAGGTTTCGGGCCATAGCGCCGATTCCAGCGGCGTTGCCGGTTCCAGATCCAGCCCCAGCGCGATGATTTCAGGCGCGTCGGTCACGACGGCCATGCAGTCGCGGGCGGTGTGGCTGATGGACCCGGTCAGCCCTGTGGGCCAGACAGGTGCGCGGTCCTCGCCTTGCAAAACGGGGCGCGGAGGATGGCCCAGCAGGCCCATCGCTTCGCGCGCGGCGGCGCGGCCCGCGCCGAATTCGCGCGCCCGCGTGGGGCGCACCTGTTCGACGGCCAGCACTTCATCCCCGATCAGGCGGGGCATGGGGGCAGTCGGGTCGGCCCATGCCATGGCGACAAGGTCGCTGAACAAGGGTCGTGCGAATTCGGAATAGGAAAATCGTTGCTGGATCATTTCGAACCTGCCCTTCTGTCGCGCATCGCTCTGCGGCGCGCCATGGCATCCATGCGGTCTGGCGCAGCGCTCGCGGGCGGTGGGGTTTCGGGATTCGGGTGCAAGGGTTGCACGCTGGCCACGGCTTGCGGGCGTTGTTTGCCGTCCAGATGGCGGGCCAGATCGCCCAGCACCGGGAAGCGGAAAATGTCGGTAATCGACAGGCCCGGCATGTTCAGGCGCGTTCGCAATTCGCGATGCGCCTGCACTGCCAGCAGCGAATGCCCACCCAGCTTGAAGAAATTGTCAGACGCAGAGACCTGCGCTACGCCCAACACATCTTGCCAGACTTGCGCGATGCTGGCCTGGGTGCCCGCGCTGGCCTGCGCGGTCGCGCGCGGGGCGTCTGGCATTGGCGCGGCTTGCGCAGGCGCAGGCAGCGCCTTGCGGTCGATCTTCTTGTTCGGCGTCAGCGGCAGGCTGGCCATGGGCACGAAATGCGCGGGCAGCATATGCGCGGTCAGACGCCCGGCCAGTGCGGCGCGCAGATCGCCCGTTGGTGTGCCGGTGTAATAGGCCACCAGCCGCACATCGCCCGGCTGATCTTCGCGCGCAATGACCACGGCGGCGGTGATGCCGGGCTGATCTTCCAGCACGGCTTCGATCTCGCCCAGTTCTATGCGGTGGCCGCGCAGTTTGACCTGGTTGTCCACCCGCCCAAGGAAGTCGATGCCCCCCGCCGGGTTGCGGCGCACCAGATCGCCCGTGCGGTATAGCCGCCCTTGTCCGAACGGGTTCGGGATGAACCGCTCGGCGGTCATCTCGGGGCGGTTCCAATAGCCGCGCGTCACGCCGTCGCCGCCGATATACAGCTCGCCCTCGGCCCCAAGCGGGACCGGGCGCTGGGCGTCGTCCAGCACATGCAGGCTTGTGTTCGCAATCGGCGCGCCAAGGCCCACCACGCCCGCGCCACCGCGTGACAGGTTGGTCGAGGACCAGATGGTCGTTTCTGTCGGGCCATACATGTTGCGCACGGGCTGTCCGGTCAATTCCGCAAGGTCTTGCGCCAAGGCACACGGCAGTGCTTCGCCACCCACCATGACATTCGGCACCGTGGCCAACGCCATGCGCGCCTCGTCGCTCAGGCACAGCATACGGGCCATGGACGGTGTGCATTGCAGATGCGTGACCTTGTGGCGCAGGATTTGGGCTGCCAGCGAGAAGTCGTCATCGGGCAGTTGCAGCCCGGCATTCGCGCGCTTGACCACTTCGGCCAGCGGGTAAAGCCCTTCCAGAACCTGCTCGGTCGCGATGCCATAGTCGATCAGGCAGGCCACTTCATTCACGCCGATGGCTTTCAGTTGCTCGACCCGTTCGATGCAGTCGTCAACCGTGCCGAACAGCCCCGAATCCTCGAAATAGCGGTTGAAGGCGTAGTCCAGAATGCCCTCCACCTCGTCCTCGGACAGGGTGGACAGGTCAATATCCATCGGGTTCTTGGCGCCCTCTGGCCGTTTGAATGCCGGGAAGGCCCAGGCGTATTGCTTTACCAGCGCGGCGGCGGCCTTGAGGTAGCTTTTCATCGGCCCGCGCGCCACTTCGCGCGCATGGTCGCGGTCGCGTGCGACGAAGGTGTGCAGCATCAGCGTGACGGTGAACTTGGCGGGGTCATACCCTGCTTCGCGCAGGGCCTCATGGTAGATCTTGATCTTACCGGCGACCTCGTCAATCGACTGGCCCAGCAGGTGGGTCAGCACATGCGCGCCCAAGCGCCCGGCCTCGCGCCATGTTTCGGGGTTGCCCGCCGTGGTCAGCCAGATGTTCAATTCGGACGAGACGGGGCGCGGCAGCGTCTGGATTGGCACCATGCCATCGCCCTTGTCGAATTCGACCGCCTCGCCACGCCACAGCTTGCGCAGGGTGTCGAGCGTGTCGAACATCGCCGCCTTGTTGTGGGGCGGGCGGTTTTCGGGGCGGATGACGAAATCGACCGGGTGCCAGCCCGATGCGATGCCGATGCCGGTGCGCCCGTTGGTCAGGTTGTCGATCATCGCCCATTCTTCGGCAATGCGGATGGGCGAATGCAGCGGTGCCACGCAAGAACCGGCACGCACGGCGATATTCTTGGTCACAGCCGCGACTGCCGCGCCCGAGACGGACGGGTTGGCAAAAGGGCCACCGAAGGCGTGGAAATGCCGCTCGGGCGTCCAGACGGCGCAGAAGCCATGCGTGTCGGCGAATTTCGCGCCTTCCAGCAGCAGGTGGTATTTCTGCGGGCCTTGGCCATCGTCATTGCCCCAATACATGAGGCTGAAATCCATGTGCCCCTCGGACACGCGCACCGGGCCGCGGGCCGCCATCGCGCGGTCCTCATCACCCATCAGCACGACCTTGAAGCCGCGCGCGAGCGTCCAGAACAGTTCCAGAACGGAAATGTCGAAGCTGAGCGACGTGACCGCCAGCCACACGCCGGGCGGGTCATGGCGGATGCGATCATCCATGCCGGCAAAGAAATTGGCGACATTGCCGTGTTCAACCATCACCCCCTTGGGCGTGCCGGTCGACCCCGATGTGTAGATGACATAGGCCAGATTGTCGGGCGTCACCGCGCTTTCAGGGTTGGTGTCGGGCGCATGTGCCAAACGGGCGTCGGTGTCCAGTTGCAGCACTTCTGCGTCGCTGTCCGGAAGCATATCCAGAAGCGCGTGTTCGGTCACGACAATCGGCGCGCCGGAATCGCCAAGGTAATGCGCCAGCCGGTCCGCCGGATAGGCCGGGTCGAGCGGCACATACGCCCCGCCCGCTTTCAGAATGCCCAAGGCCCCGATCAGCAGATTTGGCCCGCGTTTTGCACAAAGTGCTACCGGCGTATCAGGGCGCAGCCCCATGCCCCGCAGGATATGCGCCACGCGGTTGGCGCGGGCGTTCAGCTCTGCATAGGTCAGGCTTTGCTGTTCAAAGGCCAGCGCCTCGGCTTCAGGGGTCTTGGCCACCTGCGCCTCGAACGCGTGGTGGATGCAGATGCGGTCATAGGGCCGCACGCTGTCATCGGCTTGCGGTTCCGGCGCGGTGATCTGCGCCGCAAGCGGCATATCGGCCAGCTTGGGGGCAATGAGTTCGACCTGCGCCCTGAGCGCTTCGGCCTGATCTTGCGACAGGCAAGCCGGGTCAAAGCGCAGGCAGGGGCCGGACAGGTCCAGAACCAGCGCCGCATCGGTCGCGGTGCCGTCTGTCACGGCCAGCTCCGGCGGGGCAATCGGGCCAAGCGATGGCTCGCGCGCGGGCAGATCGCGCGCCATGGCGGGCGCGCGATTGGCGCGGCTGATCTGGCTGGCAAGGCTGGTCAGCGGGCCAGACTCGTCCATTTGCACCGACAGCGGCACCCAGCCCAGCATGAAATCGGGCGCATGGTCGGCCAGATCCTTGCCCGCACGCGTGGCATAGGCAAGCGACAGGGCAGGGCGGCCGAATCGCGCCGCCAGCGCGCCCGCGAAGGCGGCGATCAACTGCGCGCTGTCGCTAGTGGCCACATCCAGCGCCAGCGTCTGAGACGCCACGCCCCGGCCAAGGCCGAGCGTGCCCGCCCCGAGAGCGTTGCGATAGCCGGTTTCCGCATTTGCGACCTGCACCATGACGTCATGCAGACGTGCATCGGGCGCGACGACACTGTCGCCTGCAGCCACAAGTGCCGCAGGCAAAAGCGGCTGGCCCTGCTGGCAGGTCAGGCCCGAGAAGCGCAGCGCGCCATCCGCGCAGGCCATGGTCAGGCTGTCTTCGGTCACATCCAGCACGGTGCCCGGCGTGGCGTGGTCCTCTGCCACCTCCGCCTGGCCCACGCAAACGACCATATCGCCCAGTCGCAGCTTGGGCGTGGTCAGCGGGTTCCAATAGGGGCCATGGTCCATGGCGCGCACAAGGCGCATGATGTCGGCCATCGTCTGGCGCGGGTCGATCTGCCCGCCAAGCGCAGGGCGGTCGGCGCGGGCGTGAACCGTGCGCGCGGCCATGTCCTGCGGCTGGCGGTCAAGCTGTCCCGCCTCCAACATGTCCAGAACGCGCGCGAAACTGTCCAGACCGGCGCTGAAGCATTTGGTGTTCAGCGTCAGCGCGGTATCCTCGGCTGAGATCTCGAAATCGGCGCGGACCAGCACATCGCCGGTATCGACCCCATCTTCCATGATGTGCCAAGCAATACCATGCTGGTGCGCGCCCTCCAGCAAGGCCCAGACCGGGGCATTCAGTCCCGCATGGCGCGGCAACGGGCCATCGTGGAAATTGATCGCACCCAGTCGTGGCAGGTCCAACACGTCGCGCGGCAACATCCGCAGCCCGGCCACGTTGAACAGCCAATCCACTTGCAGGCCTGCAAGGCGCGCGGAAAGGCCCGCGCCGGGGGCCAACACGCTCAGCCCGGCGGTCTTGGCCCAATCGGCCACGCGCGGGTTTTCGGTCACGACAGCCTTTATGCCATGCCCGCGCGCCAAAATCTGCGCGCCGCATTCTGCGGTCAGGGTTTCGTCGCCAATCAGGATGCTGTCAAAATTCATACCAAACCTCTAACGGGCCGCTTCGCGTGCCCCTTTACCGACCCGAGAGGCCGCCGCGCCCGGCATCAGGTTTCGCGCCGAGTGTTTCACCAGATCGCGCAGGAAATGTGGCGCAATGCGGTCATCTTTGCGTTCGATGATGCGCCGAAGCGTCCAGATGCCGGCCCCGGCCAGGTAGGCCAACGTCGCCAGCGCCGCGTAGCCGCGCCCGCCGCGCTTGGTGAAATACAAAAACCGCGAGTCGAACCAATAGGGCGGTTTGCGCACATGCTCCGTGACCCCGGTAGAAGCACCGCCCACATGCACAACCCGGCTGTCGGGCAGGAACATGCCGTGCCAGCCTGCCTCGGCGATGCGGTGGCACAGGTCGGTTTCCTCGAAATACAGGAAGAAGCGTTCGTCGAACAGGCCGACACGGTCCAGCACGCTTTGGCGAAACATCACGCTTGCGCCCGCGCACCAATCGACCCGCATGGGCGATCGGGGCACGCCCATGGGAACGATATGCTTGCGCAGCAGTTTCGAAATCGGGCCGGTATGGGCCGCGCGTTCGAATTCCGACCAGACCGAATGGAAGCGGAAAGCGGTGACGTGGTCGCCCCCGTCCTCGCCCACGATCCGGCTGCCGGCAAAGCCACAATCGGGATTGGCCACAAGGTAGTTGCGCAACCGGGCAATGGCGTCGGGGTCGGGGAAGGCGTCGGAATTCAGCAGATAGACGAAATCGGGCTTCGTGCCATCCGACAGCCCTGCGCGGATGCCCACATTGTTGCCCGCGCCATAGCCGCCATTGCGGCCCGACTGGATGACCCGCGTCTTGGGCCAGCCCGCCGTGCCCTCGCGCAGGATCCGCTCGGACCCGTCGCCGCTGTCATTATCGACGATCACGATCTCGCCCGCGAGCTTCGCCATGGCCACCCGCGCCGCCTGCGCGGCACGCAGGGTCATCTCGGGCGTGCGGTAATTCAGGATAACCGTCAGAACACGCGCACTCATTCCGCGGCCTCCTGTTCCTTGGATCGGGCTTGTTGCCAATCGTGGTAGGTCTGCTTCGAGTCTTTCACCTTCCACTCCAGCCGCCCGTTGCTATTGCGGTCCAGAACGACCGCCGCCGCTGCCGAAGGGCTGCTGAAAGACCACGGTTTCGAGAATTTCAGCCTGCCCTCTGCATCGCTTATCAGCACGCCATCCGCGATCAGCCTTTCCTTGAGCGCGCCGTAGCTTTGTTGAACATATCCGGTTGCAACCAAAGCTTGCGAACCTTCCAGAACAACAAACTCGCCATCCTCTTCCACCGCCGTGGCTTGAACGCCGCTCTTGTGGCGGATTTCGAACTGAACCTCGCCGCGTGTGCGTTCCGACACGGGCGTCGAGGTTTGGCTGACAGCACGCGGTTGCGGCTTGAGCATGTCGAGGCCGATCACGGGCAAAATGATGCGCAAATTCGCTAGAAACTGTTCCATGTTGGCGATGTCCGCTTCGGGCAGACGGCGGCGCGTGATGGCGGGCTTTGTGCCATTGTCCAGCGCGACCCGGCCGGCTTGCCCTGCAAGCTCTATCAAGCGGGCCTCTAGGTATTCGGCATGACCTTTCGACAGGTCATCGTCGCTGGTGGTGACGGTGACGGCGGTTTCCCAGAAATCCCGTTTCAACGCGCTTTGCCTAATGCGTTCCGAAACCGAATTTCCAGACCCTATATAGGCCCGTGTGGCGCCAGCGCGGTCGGGGTCAGGACCGGCCAAGATGTAAACGCCTGTGCGGTCTACTTCGGTCCGCGCAGTCAGCTCCCCGAAGGCGGATGCGCCGCTGACGAACAAAAGCCCTGTCCACCCGTGAATACTTGCTTTGCGCAATCCGGTCGGTTTCCCGTCCACAAGGAAAAGCTGGATTGTGCGGCCGAATCCCGTCTCGCTCATTCCGCGGCCTCCTTGCAGCAGGGCAGGTCAGGCAGCAGGGTTTGCAGCTTGGCGGCCAGCACACGGACATTCGGCTCCAGCACCATGCTGTCATGGTCGCCGGGCACCTCGTGCACTTCCAGCGCCGGGGCGAACTGGGTCCATTGGTTGTCATGGAACACGTATTCGCGCTCTCGGCTGACCCAGTTGCCGCCTGTCACCTTCCAATGCCGGTCGAGCGGTGGGCGGAACAGGACCAGTCGTCCATCCCATGGTTGCACGTCATACTCTGCCACCGCCTTGCGGAACGCGGCTTCGATCGCGGCATTGTGGAACGCGCCGTCATTGTCGGTTGCCGGACCATCGGCCAGCTTGCGTTTCCAGCGGCTGCGCGCCTGCCACCATTCCGTCAGGTAGGCCGGGCCTTTGCGTTTCAGCTCGGCCAGCTTCATCATGGCCTTGTCGGGCGCGCTGAGCGTCGGGCGTTTGGGCAGGGGAGTGTCCAGCATGACCACGATCTCGACCACCTCTCCGGCGGCTTCGAGCTGGCGGGCCATCTCGTAGGCGGTGATCCCGCCGCCAGAGAACCCGCCAAGGCTGTAGGGGCCATGTGGCTGCACCTGCCGGATTTCGGCAATGTAGTCGGCGGCGGCGTCCTCTATGCGGTCATGCGGGGCTTCGCCGCCGAACAGCCCGCGCGCTTGCAGCCCGTAGAAGGGGCGATCGCGGCCTGCGAGCGTGGCCAGATGGCGCAGGTTCAGCACATTGCCGAACATGCCCGCGACCAGGAAGAAGGGCGGCTTCGCGCCCCCCTCGCCGTCATGCATGGGCACAAGGTGCTTGAAGCGGCGGCGCTTGGGCAGTTGCACCACGTTGTCGCCAGAGGATGCGCCGTTATCGCCCAGGCTGGCACCGGTCTGTTCTGCGATCATCGCGGCGCAGGCGGCGATTGTGGGCGCTTCGAACAGCACGGAAATGGGGAAATCCACGCCATAGGCTTTCTTGACCTGTGCAAACAGGCGCACCGCGATCAGCGAATGACCGCCCAAGTCGAAGAAATTGTCCTCGACCCCGATCTGGTCAATGCCCAGCAGGCTTTGCCACAGGCCGGTCAGGGTGCGTTCCACGTCATTGCGCGGGGCGATGTAGTCGGTGCCCAGATCGGGCCGCTCGAACCCGCCTTCGGGCGCGGGGGCGCTGGCTTCTGCCGCGACCTGCGCGATCAGGGCCTTGGGGTCGATGGACGACACCACAAGCGGCGAGACCCCAAGGGTCAGCGCGCGCAAGAAGGCCTCGGCCCCTTCGGACGGTTTGATCCCCAGCGCCAGCATGTCGCGCAGCCGTTCCTCGGCGGGCGAGAGCGTGGCGTTGACCTGTTGGTCGCGTTCCACCTCTGTGGCACGGATCGGCGGTGCATCGGCGAAGCTGCCTTGCTCCAGCCGTTTGATGGTGAAGCGCGTGATCTCTGCCACCACCGCGCCCTCGGGCGTGGCGAGCGTGATGTCGAAACTGGCGAAGCCCGGATCGCTGTCGCTGCGCAAGCGGGCATGGCTGAGGATCTGCTGCGGCAGATCGGACCAGACGCGCAGGCTGCCATAGGACAAGGGCACCCACAGATGCGCGCCGTTATAGCCGGGGATCAGCCCCATGGCCCAACCGGTCGCTAGATCCATCAGCGCGGGGTGCAGGATGTGGCCCGCGCGCAGGTCGTCCGTGAACGCGTCGGGCAGCGCCAGATGCGCCAGCCCCTCGCCCGTGCCGTAAGCCGTGCGGTTCAGCACCCGCCAGCGCGGCCCGAAGGCCAGATGCGCCTCTTGCGGGCTGGCCAGCCCTTGCCCTTCGGTCACGTCCGGGCAGCGCGCGGCAATGGCGGCAAGGTCGATGGGG
Organism: Roseibaca sp. Y0-43; assembly: GCF_020667835.1. GTDB lineage: Bacteria > Pseudomonadota > Alphaproteobacteria > Rhodobacterales > Rhodobacteraceae > Roseinatronobacter. The sequence continues at coordinate 24,731 of NZ_JAFMPR010000012.1, read as the reverse complement.
GCGGGACGGCTGCCTGCGGGCAGCAGCGCGATCTGCGCCTGCGCATTCAGCACATACCCCTCTGACCCGCCCTGCATGACATCCGAACGCAGGCTGAAATCATAGCCTTCGGGCGTGCGGGCAAGCGTGGCGCGCAGCTTGCGCGCGCCGCCATCGGCCACGGCCAGCGCGCGGAAAAAATAGAGGTCGCGCAGCTCGAACGCGGCGGTTTCGCCCTGGGCACGCAGCGCTTGTGCGGCCAAGTCCAGATAACCGGTGCCGGGCAGGATGGCCGCACCGTCGCGGGTGCGGTGCTGGTCGACAATCCAATGGGTGCTGTCCAGTGTCGTGGTCAGGCGGCGATTGCCTGCCGAGTCGAACCCCATCTCGGCATAAAGCGGTTGGGCGCAAGGGCTGGCGGGCGTGCTGGGCGTCTGGCCCAGCCGCGTTGCCATCGCGTCGGCAGCCATGCCCGCTTCGGCCCAGATGCCCCAATCCAGCGCGATCACGCGGGTTTTTCCGCCCACCCGCGCGCGGGCAAAGGCGTTCAGGTATTCATTCGCGGCGACGTAATCGACCTGCCCGATCGGCGCGGTCAAGGTGGAGCTGGACGAAAACAGCACCATCACGTCCAAGGAGCCATCGGGCAACAGGCTGTCAAGCACGCGCAGGCCGTGCAGCTTGGGGGCGAAAACCTCTTCCACGTCGCCCGTGGATTTTGCCAGCAACGGTGCATCGGCCATGTGGCCCGCGGCATGGATCAGACCATAAGGCGCGCCATGGGCCTGCGTGGCTGCCGCAAGTGCGTCGCGCATCTGGTCAATGTTGCAGACATCGGCGCCCGCGACATGCACCTGCCCGCCCAAGGCTTCCAGCCGCTCGACCGCCAGAATGCGGCGCGTGGTCGGGTCGGCGGGGCTGTGGTTTGCTTGCCAAGCCAGCCAATCGGCGCGGTCGGGCAGGGGTGTGCGGGCAACAAGCGTGATCTTGGCCTTGAACCGTGCGATCAGGTCTTCGGCCAAGCTAAGGCCAATACCGCCAAACCCCCCGGTGATGACCCAATGCGCGCCTTCGGGAATGTCCGGCACGGCGTTGGGCAGGGTGACGGGGCGCAAAACCTGCCCGTAGCGCTTGCCGGCGCGCAACAGCGCGGTGGTGCTGGCGGGGGCCGCGCACATCTCTTCCAGAAGCATTTCGGGCGTGGCGCTGGCATCAATATCCAGCGTCGCGCAGGTCAGGCCAGCGATTTCATGCGGGGCCACGCGGGCGGGACCGGCGATCATGGCCTTTTCCGGGTAGCGCAGCGCCTCGCCCTCCAGCGCCTGCGCGCCATTGGTGAAGACGACCATATGCACCGGCTGCGGAAGGGTTTCGCTTTGCATGGCCTGCGCCAGGAACATCAGCGCGTAAAAACCCTGCTCTATATTGCGGTGCAGGAAGCTGGAACCGGGGCGGAACCGCTCTTTGCCCGTAACCAGCCAGAAATGCGCGATCCGCGTGGGCGCGGTGCCGCTGGCGATCAGATCGGCCAGCAGCCGCGCATAGGCCTCGCGCCCATGTTCGGGGGCAAGGGTGAAAAGGGTGTCGGACTTGCGCGCATAGGTATCGCCCGCGCGCACCTCGACCACCTTGTGGCCTGCGCGGCGCAAGCGGTCGATGACCGGGGCGGCGGTGCCGTCCTCGTCCGCGAAGACCAGCCATGTCTGCGGATCGCGCCCAAGTTCGGTCGCGATGTCGATGTCGCAATCGGCATAGGCGGGCTTCCACGCGATCTTGGTGCCCCAGTTGGAGATATCGTCGATCCGCTCCAGCTGCGGCGCGGCCGTGGCGGTGCTTTGGCCGGGTTCGATGAAATAGCGCGCGCGCTGGAAGGCATAGGTCGGCAACTCGACCCGGTGGCGCTTGGCATCACCCCAGATTTGCGCCCAGTCGAACGTGCCGCCCAAGGCCCAGATGCGCGCCAGAACGCCCAGATGATACAGGTCATCCGCGATCTCTTCATCCGGGTGGCGCAGGGCAGCCAGCACCTGCTGGCCCGGCACCGCGCCATGCATCCGCGCAAGCGACGACAGCGCCTTGCCCGGACCCATTTCGATATAAATCCGGTTCGGGGTCTGGCTGAGCGTGCCAATGCAATCGGCAAATCGGACCGTGTTGCGTAGGTGCTGCACCCAGTAATCCGGGTTGGTTGCGTCCGCGTCGCTCAGCACTTCGCCGGTCCGGTTAGAGATGATGGGCAAGCGCGGCGCGTGCAACGGGATCGACCGCAGGTAATCGCCGAACGCGCCCAGGATCGGGTCCAGCATCCGGCTATGCGCGGCAATGTCGATAGCGACGCGGGTGGCGTCGATCTCGTCCGCTGCCAGCTTGGCCTGCAAACGGTCCAGCGCCGCTTGCGGGCCTGAAATCACCGTCAGTTCGGGTGCATTGACAGAGGCGATATCGTGGTCGTCATCCAGATAGGGCTGCAACGCATCCAGCGACAAGGGCACCGACAACATGCCGCCCGCGGGCACCGTGTCGAACAACTGCCCGCGCAAATGGACAAGGCCGATGCAATCCTCGAACGACATGACACCGGCCAGGCAGGCGGCGGTGTTCTCGCCCATGGAATGGCCGACCAGAACCTGCGGCTCTACCCCCCAGCCCATGAACATCTGCGCCAGCGCGTATTCGGTAATCATGATGAGCGGAAGCTGCACCGAAGGACGGGTCAGCGCGGCATTTGCCGCTGCCTCGGCCCCCTTTTCGGGCAGCCACAAAGCGCGGATGTCATAGTCGAGCTTGGGTTGCAGATGGTCCAAACCGCGGTCCATCCATTCGGCAAAGACCGGTTCCGTCTCATAAAGCTCGCGCGCCATGCCCGCGTATTGCGCGCCGCCGCCGGGGAACATGAAGACCATGTCGGGGCGGTCGAGTGCTGTATGGGTAAACACGCGGCGGGGGTGGTCCTGCTCCAGCAGGTCGGCGGCCTCTGCATGGGTTTCGGCCACGACAACGCGGCGCTGGTCCAGCTCTGTGCGCCCTTCTTTCAGGGTAAAGGCCACATCGGCCAAGGGCTGCTCGGGGTGCGTGCGCAGATGCGCGGCCAAGCGCTGGGCATTCGCCCCAAGCGCGGCCTTGGATTTGGCCGAAAGCGTCAGGATCTGGAACGGCCAGTCGCTTTCGTCTGACGGCGCGCGCGCAGGTGCTTCTTCCAGCACGATATGCGCGTTGGTGCCGCCTACGCCAAGGCTATTGACGCCCGCGCGCAAGGGGCCATAGGCCTGCCACGGCGTCAGAGTGTCGTTCACGACAAAGGGCGAATGTTCGAAATCAATCGCGGGGTTCGGGGCCTCATACCCCAGCGATGGCGGCAATTCGCGGTGCTGAAGCGCGCTGGCGACCTTGATCAGGCTGGCCACGCCCGCAGCCGTGTCCAGATGGCCGATATTTGTTTTCACCGACCCGATCCGGCAAAACCCGGTCTTGTCGCTGTTGAAGGCTTGCGTCAGGGCCGCGACCTCTATCGGGTCGCCCAGATAGGTGCCCGTGCCGTGGCATTCGACGTAAGAGATGCTGTCCGACGGCACGCTTGCGATTTGATGGGCTTCGGCAATCGCCTGTGCCTGCCCCTCGACAGACGGGGCCAGATAGCCCGCCTTTTGTGCGCCATCGTTGTTGATGGCGGTCCCCTTTATGACCGCGATGATCCGGTCGCCATCGGCCACGGCATCGGCCAGCCGGCGCAGCACGACCGCGCCCGCGCCAGAGCCGAACACGGTGCCTTGGGCGCGATGATCGAACGCATGGCACGCGCCGTCGGGCGAAAGGATCTCGTTTTCCTTGTAAAGATAGCCGCGCCCCTGAGGCAGCTCGATTGTCACGCCGCCCGCAAGCGCCATGTCACACTCACCCGTCAGCAGCGCGTTCACCGCGTAATGCACGGCCACAAGCGAGGTCGAGCACGCCGTCTGCACGTTTACCGAAGGCCCGTGCAGGTCCAGGATATGGCTGACGCGGGTTGTCAGGAAATCCTTGTCATTGCCCGTATGGCGCAACAGGAACATGCCCACATCATCGACCAGATGCGGGTTCGAGCAGATGTTGAAGTAGAAATAGCTGCCCATGCCACAGCCGGAAAACACGCCCACGGTGCCCTTTTCGCCGCGCGGCGGGTGGCCTGCATTCTCGAACGCTTCCCACGCCACTTCCAGAAACTGGCGATGTTGGGGGTCAAGGATCGCGGCCTCTTTCGGGGAAAAGCCGAAGAGGTCAGGGTCGAATTCTGCAAACCCGTCCAACGGGGCAGCATAGGGCACGTAATTGGGCTTGCGCAGCATCGCGGCGCTTTCGCCCGCGTCCAGCAATTCCTGTTCCGACAGCTTGCGGATAGAGGAGCGGCCCGCGCGCAGGTTGTCCCAGAATTCGGACACGGATGCAGCACCGGGCAAATGCGCGGCCATGCCGATGATGGCAATGTCGTTTTCGTTGAAATTCTGCTCGGTACTCATGACATCTGGTCCTGTTCGGAACGAAATTGGGCGGCTGTGCGTTTGGGCTGCGCGGTGGCCAAAAGCGTGCGTCGGGTGGGCGCGGCTTGCAGTTTGCTCAGGCGCGCGGCCTGCACGCGGTTGGCCTGCAATTCGGCATGGCCCAAAAGCGCGCCCGCCAGCAGCCATGTGAAAGGGATAAGCGTTGCGTTGGGCAACAGGTCGACAAGGTTCGCGCCCAGCAGAAGTGCAAGCAGGCCGACCACCTTGGGAATATCGGCATTCGGCATTTGCCGATACCGCCACCAGACCGCGAAGATGGGGACACACAGCAAGCCGAAGGTTGCGATATAGCCCAGCCAACCCGCTTGCCCGATGGTGATGATCCATTGACCGTCGGAAATGGTGATCGCCTCGCCCGTTTCGGGGTCATAAACAAGGTTGCGGCCCCATGCGCCCCAGCCGAACCATGGCTTGTCGGCGGCGCGCTCCAGAAGCAGGTCTTCGTTGGTAAAGCGGTAGCCAAGGGATTCGGCGCGATCCTCGGAAATACCCGCGACGAAACGCACCATTGCATCGGCGGGCACGATGCCAGAGCCGCGCAAAAGCGGGTAGGCCAGCGCCGTCACCGCCATCATGGACGCGACGCGCAGCTGCATTTTCGGGCCGAAGAACAGCACCAGCGGGGCCACCACGAGCGTCAGCGCCCAAGGCCCGACCGACCGACACAGAACCAGCATCAACCCCAGCCAGACCGCGATCATCACCGCGCGCGTGCGCTCTGCCGGGCTTGCCTGCCGCGCTTGCAGCAGTGCCGAGGCAAAGCACATCATGGCAAAGAACGCGACCCACAACCCGTGGGGCATGAACACATAGGGACGGAAGCCGCCAAAGCGGATGGACTGGCCGTAATCGTGCTGGATATAGCCGTAGACCATGCGGTGCATTTCCGGCCCGATGGCGTTCTCGATCAGGATGGGGGCCGAATAGATCAGCCCGGCCACCACCAGCGCGCGCGGCAGTTCGGCCAAAGCGCGCTCATGCGCGAGCAGGCTGCGCGCAAGGAAGAAGGGCAGCATGAAAATGATCTGCGCCACCACGACGGAAAGCGAGTCGTAGACGCGCAAGCCGGGGATCATGGCATTCGCGGGCGTGAAAATGCCCATCCACGTGGTGTAGTCGGATGTGACGATGCCGAATTGCAGCGCTTCGGTGTTGGTGAACACCGTGAAGGCGGGTGACAGGATGAACAGAACCAACAGCACCCGAACAAGCGGATTCTGCGGCACTACCGCCACGCGCTCGCGCACCAGCGCAAGGCACAGGATGAAGGCGGTCACGTTCGGGATCAGCACCTTGTCGAGGTCGGGCAATAGCGGCAGGCCCACGCGCGTCAGTTGCGGCAGCAACATGTAGCCGCCCAGGATGGACCAGATAAAGGCCCGCTCGGGCGACATGCGCTTGAACATGACCAGAATGGCCAAGGGCCATGTCAGCAGCACGAGATATGCGATCGCGTTGCCCATGCCGTGCCTCTCAGCCGCTCATGCGCATGGCGACAAGGGCAAGGCCCGTCAGCAGCACAAGCGCGCCGCCCGCGCTCCACGCGATGGTACGGCGGCGTTTCTCAGAGGGCAGCTCTATGCGGGGCAGCACCAGCACCGGCTGCATTCCCAGTTCGCGCTCGACCTGTGCGGCGCTGCGCAAGGCGGGTTTCAGCCATTCGGCGGCATAGGACAGCATCAGGCCCAGAAACAGGCCAGCGGCCAGACCCATCACAACCATCGACGCGCGTGACCGCGATGACGGGTAATCGGCGGGCAGGGCGGCTTCGAGCATCTCGAACCGTTCGAAATTCTGGTCGTCGTCCAACTGCTCGCCCAAGGCAGCGGTCAGTCGGCGGTCGGCGATTTCGTTCAACTGTTCGCGCAACTGGAATTCGCGGCGTTCAAGCGAATCCAACTGGAACGCCACTTGCGGCGCGGCGCGGGCCAGCCGGTCCAAGGCGTCGGATTGCTGGCGCAACTGGTCCAACTCGCGCTGGGCGGTCAGCAGTTCTTCCTGCGCGGCGTTCAGCCGGCGCTGCTCGGTCGCGCGCAGGGTGCGGCGCTCTTCCAGCGCGGCGATCTCGCTTTCCAGCGCGGCAATGTCGCGGGTCGCGCGCAAAAGCTCTTCGCGGATGATCGCCTGCTCTGTGCGGCGGTCTTCCATGGCTTCGGGCAGAAGCTCGAAATTCTCGGCCTTGAAGGCCACGATTTCAGCCGCAACGCTGTCGATTTCCTGCTTCAGCCGCTCTTCTTGACGGGCGAAGAAATCCACCGCCTCGCGCACGTTTCCAGCCACGGCAGAAGCGTTTTCCTGCACGATCGCTTGCGCCAGTTCATTGGCCAGATCGGCGGCGACCTGTGGATCGCCCGCTTCGGTCATCACCCGCACGAGCGAGACGATGGCATCGGTCGCAAAGGCCTCGGTCACGCTGACGGTCAGGGTGCGCGCACGGTTTTCGCTGGTGACATCGGTGCCAAGGGCCGCGCGTTCACGGATTGCGGCGACCACCTCGAAACGGATCGATTCCCGCATTCCGGCCACACGCTCTTGCGGGGTCATGCCGGTGAACATGTCGTATTTCACGGCCAGATCCAGCAGGTTGTCGCGCGACATCAGCCGCTGCTCGACCGAGGCCAGACGCCGCGCGGCACTGGACGGCACGGCCGCCGCCGTCACGTCGCTGCCCACGCTTGGGCCTTCGACCTGGATGACGGCCTGGCTTTGATAGGTGTGCTCTGTCGTCAGGGCCACGAAGATCGCGCCGATCATTGCGACAAAGGCAACCGCCGCGATCAGGGCGGCGCGGCGCGACAGGAAGCTGAACAGCTCGTCTAATGTCTGGATGGGGCCCATCGCTTGCTCCGCTCGCTAACTGCGCTTGCCGAAGCCGCGCACGGCCCCGGTGGTCTGGTTCAGGATCACACCCAGAAAATCGCTCTTTTCGGCCAAGAGCCGCTCGCATTGCGTGATCTCGGCGGCGGTCGTGCTGGTGCTGTCGGCCACCAGAAGCGTTGCCCCCATTTGCGGCAGGATCGTCATGGCGGCGTCCCCTTCCAGCAAGGGCGGCAGGTCGCAGATGACAAGTTCGGGCGCGAATTCGACGGTCAGCTCATCCAGCATTTCTGCCAGTTCATGGGCCGAGATGGATTGGGTCAGCAGGTCCGGCGTGGTGCTTGCGGCGCCAAGGCCCACGGCCACGCGGCTGGTGATCTTGACCAGATGCTCATGCGGGCTGGCCGCGCCAGAGATCAGGCGATCCATCGGGCCGGGGGTCTCAAGCTCGAAATACCGGTGCAGCGCCGGGGCGGCCAGGTTCAGGTCCAGCGCTAGCACACGCTGTTCGTTGCGCCGGGCAAAGCTGGCCAGCAGCCCCGCGGTCACGAAGCTGGTGCCACAGCCGCCAAGCGGCGCGGTGATCGCCAAGGTCCGCACGCGGCGCTCGGCGAAGGTCTGTGCCAGTTGCGTGCGCAACACGTCGAACATCGCGATGATCTCGGGCGCGCGGGCTTGCTTGTTGAACTGGCTGATCGCGGCGTCGGGCTTGGGGTTGCGCCGAAAGCCCGGCAGGCTGTCCCATTGCGCTTCGACCTGCACCAAGCGTTGCGGCGACAGGGCACGCGCGGCCCCTTCGCGGCGCATGTCCCGATGGCCCGACAGCGCCATGCTGCGCGTGGCCGGAACCGACGCAGAGCCGGGCCGCTTCGCGACCGGATCGGGCGCGCGGCCCAACAGTTTTTCTAGCCGTGTCGTGTCCACCATGCCGGTGCGCGCCTCGCTGTCTGCCAGAACGGAGCATTGTTTCCGTTTTGAGAACTTATTAACAGCTATTCAAGCGGTTTGACGACGACATTAAGGCAAAAGCGTGGCGTGGTCCCATCACGATTGGGCATTTCAGGCGCGCCGTCGCAAGGATCACTCCAGCGTGCCTGCTTTGTTGGCAGCCTGAAGTGCTGCATTCAGCACATCACGTGACCCGATATGGTTCACCAGGATCAAGACCAGCCGCGCGGTCAGCGCGTCGCTCTCGGCCTTGCTTAGCCCATCATGCGCGGCGACAAGATCGGCATAGACCCCGTCGGGATCGTCCAGGTTGCGATGCAGGATAAGCTCAGACATGGGCGGCCTCTGGCTGGGACAGCGCACGCGCAAGCGCGGCGATCAGCGGCTTGGTTTCGGGGGCGCGCCAGCGGGCGGCGACATGTTGATCGGGCCGCAGCAGATAGGCCGCGCGGGCTGCGTCGCCCAGATAGCGCTGCGCCACGAGCGGGGCCTGAACCGGGTCAATATGCACCACGCGCAGCGGCAGGGCGAGCTGCGGCAGGTCCGGCGGCGGCGCGCCATTCACCCACAGCAGACAAAAATCGCCGCCGGTCTGATCCAACAGCCAGCCACCCGGCACAGGTGCATCCGGTATGGGCGCACCGGGGCGGGTGATGTCGGGCAGCCCGTCGGCGTCTGGGCTGGTCAGCGTGGATTCGTCATAGCTGGTGGGCCGTGACAGACGGCCTGAATTGACCATAGGGCGCGCGAAATCCTGCGTTTCGGCCAATGCCAGAACCGCGTCGCGAAACAGTTTGCTGGCCTGTGTCGAGGGCGTGATGAACTCGGTTTCCCGCGTCGCGCTCAGGATATTCTCATCCGCTGCATAGACGCGTTCGAATTCGTAACTGTCCAGAAGCGCCTCTGGTGCGTGGCCCTTCACAACAGCGGCCAGTTTCCAGCAAAGGTTATCGGCATCCTGAATGCCCGAATTGGCCCCACGAGCGCCGAACGGGCTGACCTGATGCGCGCTGTCGCCTGCAAAGATCACCCGGCCGCTGCGGAACCGTTCCATCCGGCGGCACTGGAACTTGTAGATCGACACCCATTCCAGCGCGAAATCCTTGTCCGGCCCCAGCATTGCTTTCAGGCGCGGGATCACGCGCTCGGGGCGTTTCTCGACCTCCGGATCAATGTCGCGGCCCAGTTGCAGGTCGATGCGCCACAGGTCGCCCGGTTGCCGGTGCAGCATGGCCGATTGGCCGGGGTTGAAAGGCGGGTCGAACCAGAAATGCCGCTCGGTCGGGAAATCGGCCTGCATGACGACATCGGCGATTAGGAAGTTGTCCTCAAACGCGCGGCCCACGAAATCCAGACCCATCATCCGACGGGTGGGCGAATTCGCCCCGTCACAGGCCAGCAGCCAATCCGCGTGCACCTCGTAATCGCCCTCGGGCGTCGAGACGCTGAGCCGCACATGGTCATCATGGGTGCCGATGGCTTCGACCCGGTTGCGCCCCCGAATTTGCAGGGGTCCCCCTTGCGCCGCCAGCGCCTGCGCGCGTTGCACAAGGATATGTTCCAACTGGTATTGTTGCAGGTTCACGAAGGCTGGGTGCTTGTGGCTGTCTTCGTCCAGAACGGTAAAGCCGCAGACTTCACCCGCGCCATGAAACACGCGGCCCGTGTTCCATGTCACGCCCATGTCGGCCGCCTGCCCGCAGCCCAGTCGGTCCAGAATCTGCAACGTGCGCTGGGAAAAGCAGATCGCGCGCGATCCTGTGCTGACGCGGTCATTGTCATCCAGCACCAGCACGGGCACCTCGTGCAGGGCAAGGTCTATCGCCGCTGCCAGCCCGACCGGCCCAGCGCCGACAATCACCACGGGGTGGCGTGCCGGTCTGTCCTGATCCTGGTCCTGGTCGGCATGGCGCGCATAGGGGTAAAGCGGCAGGTCAAAACTCTTGCTCATCTGCCATTTCCCCCTGCGCTATACCGTTGGCCGCAAGAAAAGTGCGGGTTTCCCCGCTATGCGATGATCCAGATCAAGACGCGCCGGGGCCGCCACGGGCCTTAGCCTCATTGATTGCGCTGCGCGGCGCGGGCATAACCGCGCCCATGCGCCTGCCCATCGACGATATTCTGACAGAGCTGAAAACTGCGCTTGCCACCCATGGCCGTGCGGTGCTGCAAGCGCCGCCGGGCGCGGGCAAGACCACGCGCGTGCCCTTGGCGCTACTTGACCAGATCGCGGGCCGCATCGTCATGCTAGAGCCGCGCCGCCTCGCCGCGCGCGCCGCCGCCGAGCAAATGGCGCGGCTGATGGGCGAAGACGTGGGCGCGACCGTGGGCTACCGTATCCGGGGCGAAGCGGTCGTATCCAAACGCACCCGGATAGAGGTCGTGACCGAAGGCATCCTGACGCGGATGCTGCAATCGGACCCGGAACTGGCGGGCATAGGCGCGGTGATCTTCGACGAATTTCACGAACGCTCGCTGAATGCTGATCTGGGCTTGGCGCTAGCCTACGAGGTGCGCGCGGCCCTGCGCCCCGATCTGGCACTGGTCGTCATGTCGGCCACGCTGGATGCCGCCCCGGTCGCGCAGCTTCTGGACAATGCACCCATCCTGACCGCCGAAGGGCGTGCATTCGCCGTCGAAACCCGCTGGCTGGACCGCCCCCGCCGCAAGGAAGAGCGGTTCGAAAATGCCGCCGCCGCGCTGGTCATGGACGCTGCCGCGCAGACCGAGGGGGCGATGCTGGTTTTTCTGCCCGGTGAAGGGGAAATCCGTCGCGTGGCGGCCCTGCTGGATGGAAAAGTGCCGGGGGCCGTGATCCGCCCATTATACGGCGCTTTGCCCTTGGCGGCGCAGCGTGCGGCCATCGCGCCCGACCGGACCGCGCGCAAGATCGTGCTGGCCACGGCGATCGCGGAAACCTCGCTGACCATCGAAGATGTGCGGGTCGTGGTCGATTGCGGGCTGGCGCGGCGCGCGCGGTTCGATCCGGGCACAGGCATGTCGCGGCTTGTCACAGAGCGTGTGACCCGCGCCGAAGCAACACAAAGGGCGGGCCGAGCGGGCCGTGTGGCCGAAGGTGTCTGTTTCCGTCTGTGGGCGCGCGCGGAAGAGGGCGCGCTCGCCGCCTTCGCCCCGCCAGAGATGGAGCGCGCCGATCTGGCCGGGCTGGCGCTGGAATTGGCGGCTTGGGGCGGGGACGAAGACTTGCGCTTCCTGACCCCGCCGCCCGACGCCGCCCTGGCAGAGGCCCGCGCGCTACTAGTCGATCTGGGTGCGCTTGATGCGGCGGGCCGCATCACCGCGCATGGCCGCGCGATGGTGGCCTATCCGCTGCACCCGCGCCTTGCCCATATGGTGCTGCTTGCAGGGCGCGATGCCGCCCCCTTGGCCGCGCTTTTGTCCGAAGGCGATGTGCTGCGCGGCGCGCCCGTGGACCTGACCATGCGGCTGGAGGCGGTGCGCGACCCGAAGGCATTTCAGGCGCGCCACCCTTATGACCTGCACCGCCCCACGCTGGAGCGTGCGCGCGATGTCCAGCGCCGGATCGCCCGGCAGGCGGAGGGTGGCACGGGGGTGTCGGCGGCCGAGATGGCGGCGCTGGCCTATCCCGACCGCATCGGGCTGCGCCGCAAGGGCGATGCGCCCCGCTTCGTTCTGTCAGGCGGCAAGGGTGCTGTGCTGCCAGAGGGCGACCCGCTGGCGCAGACCCGTCTGCTGGTCGTGACCGACACGGACGGCGACCCGCGCGAGGCACGCATTCGTCAAGCGGTCCCGATTTCGGAAAGCGCGTTGCGCGGCCTGTATGGCGACCGGTTTCATTGGCAGCGCATCTGCGAATGGTCAAAGCGCGAACGCCGCATTCTGGCGCGTGAACGCGAGTGTTTTGGCGCGCTGGTGCTGGCCGAACGGCATTGGCGTGACCCGGATGCGACCGCGCTGATCGGTGCCGCCTGCGACGGGTTGCGCGATCTTGGCCTGCCGCTGAGTGATGCCGTGCGCCGCTTCATCGCGCGGGTGGAACTGTTGCGCGCGCAGGGGGCGGATTTGCCCGATATGCGCGACGCGGCGCTGCTGGACGGGCTGGAAGACTGGCTTGGCCCTCATCTGAACGGCGTGCGCAGCGCCGAGGATTTGCGCGCGCTCGACCTGTTGCCCGCGCTGCGCGCGCGGCTGGACTGGGAACAGATGCAGATGCTCGACACCCAAGCGCCTGCGCACTTCGTCACCCCCTTGGGCAACCGTGTGCCCATCGACTACTCGGGCGACGCGCCAGAGGTGCAGCTTCGGTTGCAGGAACTGTTCGGGCAGGCTGTGCACCCGACCGTCGGGCCAAAGCGGCTGCCCTTGCGGTTGGTGCTGCTGTCACCCGCGCGCCGACCTGTGCAGGTCACGACCGATCTGCCCGGTTTCTGGGCCACCAGCTATGCCGATGTGCGCAAGGATATGCGCGGCCAATACCCAAAGCACCCTTGGCCCGAAGACCCGCTGCAAGCCGATCCCACCTTGCGGGCTAAGCCGCGCAAGGGCTGATGGCGCAGACTTGCCATGCTCATATGGTGCAGGAGCACGCTATGGGGCAGGCAAGCGGATATGTGATGTTACGGGGCTTTCGGGCGCGATGCGGGCGATGGCCTCCTCTCGCCCCTCATAGGCCACGGACATGGTGAAGGCATTCGCGTGCAGAATGGTTTCGGGGTCCGTCACCCAGGCCACATGACCGCGCCAGAACAACAGATCGCCCCGCTTGGCCGCGCTGCCGGGGGGCAAGCCATGGGGCGCGAAGGCGTGTTCTTGCAGGTCGCTATCGGCAGGGCAGGCCCGCCCCGCCGCGTGAAGCGCGATCTGCACAAGCCCCGAGCAGTCTATCCCGGCACGGCTGTTGCCGCCCCACAGATAGGGTGTGCCCAGCAGGGATTCGGCAACGCTCACCGGGTCCGGGGCGTGATCCGTGCAGGGGGCGACATGCTGGCGCGGCACGAAATGGCCGCAATCGGTGTGCAGGAAAGCACCGGTTTCGCCGCTGATTCGCAGCCGCGCACCAAGCGACAGGCTGGCGGTTTCCGGGCTTTTCAGGTCTGGCGCGGTGTAGAGATGCGTGGCCGGCGCGTGCACCCAATGCGTCGGCTTTTGTGCCGCGCCAAGCGCGTGCTGGTCCACCCAGCCGCAGTAGCCGTCCCACAGCACAAAGGACATGGCCCCCGCGCGATCAAGTTCCAGCACCTGCGCGCCGCGCAAAAGCTGGCGGTCGCGTGGTCCGCCGGGGCGGCGCAACAGATCTACGATGGGTGCCGTAATGCTTGCCGCCTGCCCGGATGTGAAGGCAGGCGCGTCGACCTGGCCGCTCAGGCTGTCATGCGCCACCCGGCCCGAGAAAGGCGTGATGCGCGGGTCGCTCACAGGGACAACACGCCCGGCAGCGCCGCGAACAGCGCGCGCGCGCCTTGGCCGACGCCGCCCTTGGGGCGGGCGGGCGCGGCGCTGGGCTGGTGGCCGTAGATGTCGAAATGGGCAAAGCGCGGCACGCCCTCGACGAAACGGTCCAGAAACAGCGCGGCCGTGATGGACCCTGCCATCCCGCCAGAGGGCGCATTGTCCAGATCGGCAATGCCCGGTTCGATCTGGGACTGATACGCCGGATGTAGCGGCATCCGCCAGAGCGGGTCGCGCACGCGGCGGCTGGCTTGGGCCAGCGCATCCGCCAGCGCGTCATCATGGGTGTAGAAGGGCGCGATATCGGCCCCAAGGGCAACCCGCGCGGCCCCGGTCAGGGTGGCCATGCAGATCAGCGCGTCGGGCGTCTCTTCGCAGGCAAGCGCCAGCGCGTCGGCCAGAACAAGGCGGCCCTCGGCGTCAGTGTTGTTCACCTCGACCGTCAGCCCCTTGCGCGAGGTCAGCACGTCGCCGGGGCGCATGGCGTTGCCCGCGACCGCGTTTTCCACCGCCGGGATCAGCACACGCAACCGCACGTCCCAGCCAGAGGCCATGACCATCTGCGCCAGCCCCAGAACCGTGGCCGCGCCGCCCATGTCTTTCTTCATCAACCCCATCGAGGCACCGGGTTTCAGGTTCAGCCCGCCCGTGTCGAAGCAGACGCCCTTGCCCACCAGAGTCAGCTTCGGCCCGGTTTCGCCCCAGCGCAGGTCCAGCAGCCGTGGCGGGCGGTCAGATGCGCGCCCGACCGTGTGGATCAACGGCAGGTTCTGGGCCAGAAGCGTGTCGCCCGCGATGACGGTCAGATCAGCGCCGAATCTGGCGGCCAGGGCGCGGGTCGCCTCTTCCAGCTCTTGCGGGCCCATCTGGTTGGCGGGCGTGTTGATAAGATCGCGGGTCAGCGCCTCTGCCTGCGCGATGATCTGAAGCTGCGCGGCATCCACGTCGTCTGGCGCAACAAGGCTTGGCAGCTTGTCCTTGAGTGCAGATGTGCCGGACCTGTAGGAATAGGCCGCAAGCAACCATCCAAGGGCGCTTTCGGCCAGCTCTTCCGGGGGCAGGCTGTGACGCAGGCGGTAGGTCGCGAGTGGCAGGCGCGCCCGCGCCGCGCCCAGCAGGAAGCGCCCGCGCTGGCGGTCACGCTCTGATCCATGCCCCACAATGGCGCAGGCGACAGCACCGTTCCCGTCGGGGACAAGGGCAATCTCTGCCGGTTTCGCGGCAAAGCCCGTGGCCCGCAGCCAGGATTGCAGCCGGTCGGGTTGCCCGGCCAGCCATGCGTCAAGTGCTTCGGAGGCGACCAGGTAAAGGTCGATCGCGCTGTCCGTGTCCGGGGCAAAGCTGTAGGGGGGCAAGCTGCTCATGCGGGATTGTCCTTCCGTTGTGTCGGACAAAGACTAGCGCAGCGAAAGCGGGAAGTGCAGCGGCTTTTTCGGCCTGGCAGAGGGGACCGGTCACATGCGCAATTGCGGAATGTCCCACAGCAGGACAAGCGATTGATCGCCAATGCGCTTTACCCGATCCCACAGTGCGGGCAGGGCGGTCCGATTATCGGCGCGCGCCGCGTCAGAGCTTGCCTGAAGCGCAGTCGCCAGCGATGTCAGCCCGATGCCGCTGGCCAGCAAGGCCAGATCCTGCAATTCCGCCGAGGCCCGCACAAGCGTCGGACCCAACCCAAGGTTTTGCACGGAATCGTCCAGAAAACCGATGCGGTCTGTCAGGTCCGCGACATGGTCCATCAGCATGTCTTCTGCCTTCAGCGGGCCGTGCGCGCAGAACAATGCCGCGACGACCGAGCAATCCACGTCAATCGCTTCGGCAGGTCTGAGACGGGTGATCGCAACCATGGGCATAACCTTTATCCTATTACACTGGCGGGACCATCGCAGCATTTGTTTAACAAGCCATTTACACCGCAAGCCGCCACCGGCGTGTTTTGGCCGGTCAAGCACGGGGTGTTTAGGGGGTGATTGCAGTGATTTTAAGGCAAATGCGGGCCCAAGGACATCACGCTTCGGAAAAGATGCGCAGTTGCGCCGCCTTGACAATGCGCGGCACGAGGCAAAAAACGCCTGCAAACCTGCGGAGCGACCATGGCCAGCCAAGACACCTCGACCCTGATTGACGATTTGCGCCCGATGAGCGTGACGGCCTTGGCCAATGGATACAGCCTGGCAGACCTGCGTGCGGACGCGATTGCGGGCCTGACGGTTGCCATCGTTGCCTTGCCGCTGTCGATGGCGATCGCGATTGCATCGGGCGTTGGCCCCGAGCGCGGGCTGTATACCGCGATTGTGGGCGGGTTCCTTGTGTCGCTGATGGGTGGGTCGCGCTACCAGATCGGCGGTCCGGCGGGGGCGTTCATCGTGCTGGTTGCGGGAACGGTCATGCAAATCGGACTGGAAGGGTTGATCCTCGCCACCTTCCTGTCGGGGATCATGCTGATGCTGATCGGCCTGTTGCGGCTGGGCGATTACATCAAGTTCATACCGTTCCCGGTCACGGTAGGGTTTACCTCTGGCATTGCGATCATCATCGCCACCAGCCAGATCGCGGATTTCTTCGGCTTGCGGCTGGATCAGGCAGCCCCGCCAGAGTTCCTGCACAAGCTGGCCGTGCTCTGGGACGCGCGCGGCACGGTCGACCTGACGACCCTGATGGTCGCGGCGGGGACGGTCGCGCTGATCCAGCTGTTGCGGCGCTATCGCCCCGGCTGGCCGGGCATGTTGATCGCGATCGCGCTTGGGGGCGTGCTGGCCTATGCCGGCGTGCCACTGGAAACCATTGGCGACCGGTTCGGCGATCTGCCGCGCAGCCTGCCCGCGCCGCACCTGCCCGATTTTGCTCTTGCTGCCATTCTGGAAGCCTTGCCCTTCGCCGTGGCCTTCACGCTTCTGGGCGCGATTGAGTCGCTTCTGTCGGCGGTGGTGGCCGATGGCATGAGCGGGCAGCGCCACCGCTCGAATGCCGAACTGTTGGGGCAGGGGGTGGCCAATATCGGCTCTGCGCTGTTCGGCGGCTTCTGCGTGACGGGCACGATCGCGCGCACCGCCACCAATGTGCGCGCGGGCAGCCGTGGGCCGGTCTCTGGCATGTTGCACGCCGTTTTCGTTGCGCTGGTGCTGCTGGTCGCGGCCCCCCTCGCGGTGCATATCCCTCTGGCCGCACTTGCGGGCGTGCTGATCGTGGTCGCGTGGAACATGTTCGAGAAGGAAGAATTCCTGACCCTGCTGCGCGTCAGCCGCGCGGATGCGGCGGTGTTGTTGATAACCTTCTTGCTGGTGGTGTTCCGCGACCTGACCGAAGGAATTATCGCGGGCACCGCGCTGGGCGGTGCGGTGTTCATCCGGCGCATGTCGGAAGCGGCCAAGCTGGAACCCATCACCCCGCCCGACGCCGCCCCGCGCGAGCAGACGGAAAATGTCGTCATCTACAGCCTGCGCGGCGCGTATTTCTTCGGTGCCGCTGCCACGATGGGCCGCGTGCTGGACCGCATTTCCGAATTGCCGCGTATGCTGATCCTCGATCTGTCGCGCGTGCCCTTCGTCGACACCTCTGGCGCGCAATCCATGGCCGGGCTGGCCCGCAGGCTGGAACGTCAGGGCGGATGCCTTGCACTTGTCGCCGCCACGCCGGAAGTGGCCAAGGTGTTGCGCAGCCAGATGGGCCACGGCACCAGCCCGAAATTCTTCGACCGGCTGGAAGATGCTTTGCAGGAAAGTTGCGCCCGCCGTCAGACCTGATCGGGCATGACCGACGAGTGGTGCTCGATGATCTTCCACGCGCCGTCGAGAAGCATGTAGACAAAGGTGAAGCGGCAAATCAGGTCGAACGGGGTGCCGTCGTCGCGGTGCATCTTGAAGATGTAGATGCCGGAATTGATGCCGATCGTGTCGAACAGCCGCGAATGCACCTCCACGAAGCGAGAGGTCGCGCGGCGCATCATGATATCGCGGAAGTAGCGGCGGATCTGGCCGCGATCCAGCCGGATCTGATGCGAGACTGTCGGCAGCAAAACCGCGTCGGGGGCATAAAGGTCCGCGATAATGGACGGGTCGCCGGATGCGAGCGCGGCGCTCCAGTCATCCAGCAGGGCGGCAATCTTTTCGGTCGGCATGGGTTTGCCTTGCAAGGTGGTTCCGGGGTGCACCCCGATCTAGATACCTTCCTGATAAAACGAAAGCGCCGCCAGCACCATGCCCGATATGCAAGACCCGATCTGCCCGCTTTGCGACCGCCCGATTCCGCTGGGGGTGCCGCAAAGCCTGCACCATCTTGTCCCCAAGCTGCGCGGCGGCAAGGGCGGGCCGGTCGTGTTGCTGCACCATATCTGCCACAAGGAAATCCATGCCACACTCAGCGAGTCGGAATTGGCGCGCGATTTCAACACGGTAGAGGCATTGCGCGCGCATCCGCGGCTGGCGAAGTTTCTGGCATGGGTGCGCAAGCGCCCGCCCGAGTTCAGCTCCAAGGTGCCCGGCGCGCGGCGCAGGCGCGGTAATCGTTTGTAAACCCCTTGCCGGTAGTCTTGTGGCTGGTAGGGCATGGGGGAGGTTCGGGATGACCTTGTCAAAAGCGAAACTGGCGGAACGACGGCGCAGCGAAACACTTGCCGACCGGCAGGCGCGGGTGGGGATCGTTGCCAACCCCAACCGTGTGCCGCTGCAAGCGCCCGTTCCGCGCGATGTCTGGACGCGTTGGCCGGACCTGCGCTCGGCGCATCGGCGCAAGAACAGGCCGCAGAGCATGGGGGTGCATCTGTCCGACCCCGACCCGCTGGCCGATTTCGTGCGCAGCGTGCGCGGCCAGAACGCGCCGCTCTCCGGGGTGCCAGACGGCGCGGGCTTTGTGGCCATACCGATCAGCCGACGTCTGCTCATAGTCATGCTCGGCGCACTCACCTGTGGCGCGGCGGTTTATCTTTTCGCCACGGTGGCGCGAAACCTATAGGGTTTGGGGCGGCGCGTTTGTGCCGTGGCCTTTGTGCATCCGGAGCGCGGGTGCGGCATTGGCCCTTGCAGGTAAGCGGCCCACGCACTGCCCGCGCCAGCGGAGGTGAACCCTCCCGCCACTACCCTCGACACTGCGCATCCCTTGCACGACCACCTGCAAACGGCGGTTCCATAACAGGTGCCTTGTGCAAAAACGAACAGCCTTGGCGCGGTCATCACACCTTGTTTCTTGCATCAGGCGGGGCATTTTCTGACGCAACGCATCAGCGAAAGGAAATGCCATGTCCATCCGCCCCACACTCGACATCCGCAAGGCCGTTCCCACCATGGAGGGCGCAGGCGTGCACCTGCACCGCGCCTTCGGCTTTCATGACCCGTCAGAGCTTGACCCGTTCCTGCTGTTCGACGATTTCCGCAACGAGATCCCCGAGCATTACCTGCGCGGCTTCCCGTGGCACCCGCATCGCGGCATTGAAACCATCACCTACGTTCTGGCGGGCGAGGTCGACCATGGCGACAGCCTTGGCAATACCGGCACGCTCGGCGCGGGCGATGTGCAATGGATGACCGCAGGCTCTGGCATTCTGCATCAGGAAATGCCGCGCGGGAATGCCAAGGGGCAGATGCACGGCTTCCAGCTTTGGGCCAACCTGCCCGGCGCGCTGAAGATGACGGCCCCGCGTTACCAAGACGTGAAATCGGCCGATATTCCGGAAGTCATCGACGATGACGGCACCAAGGTGCGGGTGATCGTGGGCGATTTCTGGGGCAAGCGCGGCCTGGTCGACGGGATTGCAGCGGACCCGCAATATCTGGATATCTCGGTGCCGCCGGGGGTGCGCAAGACCTTCAAGGTCGACACCTATCGCCGCGCATTCGCCTATGTCTTTGCCGGGTCCGGCGCGTTTGCGGATGCCTCGGCCCCCTCTGGCGTTCTGCTCGAGAAAGAGGTCATGGGCGAAGAGGTGAATATTCGCGACATGTCGGGCGACCGGACGCTTATCCGCTTTGGCACCGGCGACGAGGTTACGGTGCAGGCGGGGGAAGAGGGCATTCGCTTCCTGCTCATCTCTGGCGCACCCATTCAAGAACCGGTGGCATGGCACGGCCCGATCGTGATGAACACGCCCGAAGAAATTCGGCAAGCGATGCGCGATTTGCGCAACGGCACCTTCATCCGGCCCGCGCATTGACAAGGTCGCGGGGGCATTTCGCCCCCGCGCCGTGGTTTCAAACGCAAGACAAGGCAACGCTGTTCGGACAGGGTATCGGTGCCTATATAGGTGCAAGGGTTGAAAGAGGTGACGGAGATGGACAGGGCGATCATCCGCGTTTCGGGCGAGGATCCTGCCAAGTTTCTGCAAGGCTTGGTCAGCAATGACACGCGCAAGCTGGCGAGCGATGGCATCGTTTACGCGGCCATGCTGACGCCGCAGGGCAAATATCTTGCAGACTTCTTTCTGGTCGCCGAGGGGCCGGATATCCTTGTCGATGTCGCGACCCCTTTGGTCGATGACCTGTTCAAACGTCTGAGCATGTACAAGCTGCGTGCGCCCGTCACCTTGGCCCGCGAAGATATGCCTGTCAGCCGCGGCACGGGGCCAGCGCCGGCGGGTGCGCTGCGCGATCCGCGCCACCCCGATCTGGGCTGGCGCGCCTATGGGGTGGCCCTGCCCGAGGATGGCACAGATTGGGACGCGCTGCGCGTGGCGCATTGCGTGTCCGAAACCGGGATCGAATTGCAGCCCAACGACACCTTTATCCTGGAGGCCGGGTTTGCCCGCCTGAACGGGGTCGATTTCCGCAAAGGCTGCTATGTCGGCCAAGAAGTGACGGCGCGGATGCACCACAAGACCGAACTGCGCAAAGGCTTTGCGACCGTGCGCCTATCGGGGCAGGCCCCCGTTGGCACCACTATAGAGACCGATGGCAAGCCCGTCGGCACACTGTTCACGCAATCGGGCAATCTGGCGATTGCCTATTTGCGGTTTGACCGGGCAGAGGGTGCCATGCAGGCAGGCAATGCCACCGTTTATCCGCCGAGCGTGGTCGCCAGCGGTTGAACCGGGCTGTGGCGGCGTGGTAGCGGTACCATGATTGCAGGCACAGAGGTTTGTCATGTCGCAGCTCTCTTCGTCACGGCTATTGGGTCCGGGGCTTGCGCTTCTGGCTTTCGCGCTGTTCTCGTCCCATGACGTGATCGTCAAATCGCTGGGCGGCGATTACAGCCCGTTCCAGATCGTGTTTTTCAGCGTTTTGCTGGGCCTGCCCCTGGCGATGCTTATGCTGATGCGCGACCGCACCGACGGCAACCTGTTGCCGCGCTATCCGGGCTGGACCGCGCTGCGCACGGTCGCCGCGGTCGTAACCGGGGTCAGCGTGTTCTACGCCTTTTCGGTTTTGCCGCTGGCGCAGACCTACGCGATCCTGTTCGCCACCCCGCTTTTGATTACGCTTCTGTCGGTGCCGGTTCTGGGCGAACGGGTCGGCTGGCGGCGTGCCGGGGCGGTGCTTGTCGGTCTGGCCGGCGTTTTGGTGGTGCTGCGTCCGGGTCAGGAAACAGAGCTTGGCCTTGGCCATTTGGCCGCGCTCTTGGGGGCACTGGGCGGGGCGACCGCGTCGATCATCGTGCGCAAGATTGGCGCGGAAGAGCGCAATGTCGTCTTGCTGCTGTATCCCATGATGGCGAATTTTCTGGTCATGGGGGCGGCATTGCCCTTCGTCTATCGGCCCATGCCCCTCGCCGATTTCGGGGCGATGGCCGCGATGTCGGTTCTTGCGCTGCTGGCCAGCCTGTGCGTGATCGCAGCCTATAAGCGCGCCCCGGCTTTCCAGATTGCGCCGATGCAATATTCGCAGATCATCTGGGCGGTTCTGTTCGGCGCGCTGTTCTTCGGCGAGGCGGTGGATCTGTATACGATTCTGGGGGCCGCGATCATCATCGCAAGCGGTATCTTCATCCTTGTGCGCGAGGAAACCGGCAACGTGTCCGACAATCGCCCGGTTCTGGAAACCCGCACGCGCACGGATACGGGCACCTATCCGCGCGCCAGCCGTCTGGGCGAGGCGATAGAGGCCGCCGAATAGCCCGTCCGCGCGGCACAAGTGCAACGCGGCGGCCGGGCTGACGCATGGCGGGCGCAAAGGGTTCTGGCCCTGCCCCCTGTGCGGCGCTAAGACGTGGGGCACACGTTCCATAGGACCAGACATGCCCAACCAGATCCGCCCCCAGCCCGGCATCATGGATATTGCCCTTTACCAAGGCGGCACCTCCAAGATCGCGGGTCGCGACGATGTCGTGAAACTGTCTTCCAACGAAAACCCGTTTGGCGCGGGCGAATTGGCGCGCACCGCGTATCAGCGCGCGGGGCTGGATCTGCATCGCTACCCCTCGACCGACCACGCCTCCTTGCGCGCGGCGATCGCGGCACATCACGGGTTGGATGCAGAGCGCATCATCTGCGGGGCCGGCTCGGACGAGATCATCACCTTCCTGTGTCAGGGCTATGCCGGGCCGGGCGATGAAGTGCTGTATTCTCAGCACGGCTTCCTGATGTATCCGATCAGCGCCATGGCCGCCGGGGCGACCCCCGTGAAAGCACCGGAGCGTGAGCGCACGACCGATGTCGATGCGCTTCTGGCCGCTGCGACGGAACGCACCAAGCTGGTCTTTGTGGCCAACCCCAACAACCCTACGGGCACCATGGTGCCCGTGTCGGAACTTGAACGCTTGGCCGACAACCTGCCGCCGCAAACCCTGCTGGTGCTGGATGGTGCCTATGCCGAATATGTCGACGGCTATGACGGCGGCGCGGCGCTGGTCGACAGCCGCGAGAACGTGGTGATGACGCGCACCTTCTCGAAGCTTTACGGCTTGGGCGGCTTGCGCATTGGCTGGGGCTATGGCCCAGCCCATGTGCTGCAAGTGCTGAACCGCCTGCGTGGGCCGTTCAACCTGTCGAACACGCAGCTGGACGTGGCCGAAGCTGCGCTGGGCGATGCCGCCCATATCAGTCGATCACTGACGGAGAATGCCCGCCTGCGGGACTGGCTGGCCGAGCGGCTGAACGCCTGTGGCGTGGCGACCGATACCTCTTTTGCGAATTTCGTTCTGGCCCGTTTTGCCAGCGCCGAACAGGCCGAGGCCTGCAACGCCGCGCTTCTGGCAGACGGGCTGATCGTGCGGCAAGTGTCCAGCTATGGCCTGCCCGAAGCCCTACGCATCACGGTGGGTGACGAATCCGCTTGCCGCCGCGTGGCCCATGTCATCGCCGGTTTCATGGAGGGGCAGGGATGAGCCACCTCTACCAGCGCGTGGCCTTTATCGGGCTGGGGCTGATCGCGGGGTCGATGGCGCTGGCCATGCGCCGGGGCGATCTGGTGGCCGAGATTGTCGGCACAGCCCGCTCTGCCGAGACGCGTGCCATCGCCGCCGAAATCGGGCTGGTCGATCGCGTGACCGACACCGCCGCCGACGCCGTCAAGGGCGCGGATCTGGTGGTCCTGTGCGTGCCCGTGGGCGCCATGGCCGCCGTCGCGCAAGAGATCGCGCCGCATCTGGCAAAGGGTGCGACCGTCACCGATGTCGGGTCGGTCAAGCAAGCCGTGATCGACGCGGTCGGCCCGCATATGCCCGCGCATGTGCATTTCATCCCCGGCCACCCGCTGGCCGGGACCGAACATTCCGGCCCGCGTTCGGGCTTTGCCGAACTCTTCGACAATCGCTGGACCATCCTGACGCCACTCGACGGCACGGATGCTGCCGCGACCGACCGTCTGACCCGCCTGTGGCAGGGCATGGGCGCGCAGGTCGACCTGATGGACCCGCCCCATCATGACCTTGTGCTGGCCGTGACCAGCCACACGCCCCACCTGATTGCCTATACCATGGTCGGTGTGGCCGATGATCTGCGCCGCGTGACCGATAGCGAGGTCATCAAGTATTCCGCCGCCGGGTTCCGCGACTTCACCCGGATCGCCGCGAGCGACCCGACCATGTGGCGCGATGTGTTCCTGAGCAACAAAGAGGCGACACTGGAAATTCTGGGCCGCTTCACAGAAGAACTCTTTGCCCTGCAACGTGCCATCCGCCGCGGCGATGGCGATCATCTGCACGCCTATTTCACCCGCACCCGCGCCATTCGGCGCGGCATCATCGACGCGGGGCAGGATACCGATGCGCCAAACTTCGGACGCAACAAGAAATAAGGAAAAGCCCATGTTCAAACCCCTCGCCGCCTCGCTTGTCGCGCTGACCGTTCTGACCGCTTGTTCGGGCGGGCCACGGGTGCCGGTGGCCGACGGGGTCGGGCGCCTGATCGGTCGGGTCGTGCCTTTCATGGGCGATGGTCCGGCGCAGGCCAGCCGCGGGGCCTCGGGCAACCTGTGCGGGGTTGCGGGTCTTGAAGGCCAGCCAATCGCGCCGATCACCTCCAGCACGCCCGGCTGCGGTGTGGCTGCGCCGGTGCAGGTCACGCATGTGGACGGCATCAAGCTGTCGCAGCCCGCGACCCTCGATTGCCAGACGGCAACGGCGCTGCACACTTGGGTCACGCAAGCCATGCGGCCCGCCTTGGGGCGCAACAGCAGCCGTGTGGTCGGTCTGCGCGTGCCCGCGCATTACGTCTGCCGCACGCGCAATCACCGCCCCGGCGCGCGAATCTCAGAGCATGGCAAGGGCAAGGCCATCGACATCAGCGCGATCCTGCTCGACGATGGCGAGGTCATAACCGTCAGCGATGATTGGTCGCGCCTGTCGCGCCATAGCCGGGCCTTGCGCGAAATGCACCGGAACGCTTGTGGCATCTTCGGGACCACGCTGGGGCCGGGGTCCGACGGGATGCACGAGAATCATTTCCACTACGACACAGCGCAACATCGCGGCGGTCCCTATTGCCGTTAGCGCTGCCTCGCCGATTGTCTTCAATAAAAACAACCTGTTACAGGTTATCCACAGAAAACCTCGGTTGAATCGTCATTTCTTTCTTGCGCTGGAAATTTAGATTCCCTAGATAGCGCTTCACCGGCGGCGGGGACGCGGTTGGTTAGCTGGCTGAGCTGAGGTTTGGTT
>NZ_JAFMPR010000011.1 GCF_020667835.1 Roseibaca sp. Y0-43 | reverse complement strand
CAAGCGCGCGGGGTGGGATGAGGGGTTCTTACGCAGCATTCTCAATGGCTTGAAAGCGCCGGCCCCAGAGAGATGAGCCAAACGCGATTGCCCTGTTGATGGCATAAGGCGCATTGTCAGTGATCGAATCAAGGTCTCTGGAGTCCCAGTGTTTCGCGCCCTAAACGACAGAGAGAAATCTGGTCGTGTGAGCGTAGAAATCGCCAAAAAATATGCCTTCAAAAACTCGAAAGGTGAGATGTCAAATCGAATAGATGAATGGGAAAAATCGCAAGCTAAAGCGATGGAAGGTGAGATAACCACTACAGGAATATACATTTTGCTTTTCGTCGCGATATTATTAAGCTCAGAAGCAAGGCCAAACTTTCTAATGGGTGTACTAGACATATTTACAGAAAATGAACTAGTCTACAAAATTATTATTTCTCTATTCTTAGTGCAGTTTTTCTTTGGACGTTTGACGAACTATCACTTATTTCGTGATGCAGGTTACTTGCCAGTGGACTTTTTCAAATCAGACGAAGAAAGAAAAGAAGCCTCTGACTGGGCAGCACGTCATTTAGAAAATTTTCAGCCGTCGGTAAAAAAATATATGGAAAAACCTTAGCCTAAGGCGCGGAATCAAGGGCCGTTAGGCCCGCCGCGCAAGCGCCGTCGCGCCCCCGAGCGGCGGCGCTTTGGCTTCCACCTGCGCACCGCTCCCCCGTCTTTCGGACATGGCCGCCATAAAGCGCGCCCGCTCCACCCGCGCAGCGCCACCGCGCGCGACGCCCCTTACCCGGCTTTGCGCATCCCTTGCGCGGTGCAGCGGCCCCAAACACCCCACGCCCCGGACCTGATCCGGGGCCTCTAAGCTAAGCGCTCCACGGATCGAGGCCCCGGTTCAAGTCCGGAGCGGGGCGATCTGTGCAAGCGTTGCGCCAAAACACGCACCGCGCCCCGGACCTGATCCGGGGCCTCTTAGCCAGTCGCGCCAAGGCAAAAGCCCCGGATCACGTCCGGGGCGCAGCCCAAAGTAACCCCACCGCACGCCGCGCAAACCAATTATTTACAAATAAAATCAACGCCTTACCGTTTCACGTGAAACAGCCTGACGCCCCCTTAACGGGTCGGCACAGGCACCTCGCCCCGGTAGTCGTAGAACCCCCGTTGCGTCTTGCGCCCCAGCCAGCCCGCTTCGACATATTTCACCAGCAGCGGGCAAGGCCGATACTTGGTATCCGCCAACCCGTCATGCAGCACGTTCATGATCGCCAGACAGGTATCCAGCCCGATGAAATCCGCCAGTTCCAGCGGCCCCATCGGGTGGTTCGCGCCCAGTTTCAGCGACTCGTCGATCGACTTCACCGACCCCACACCTTCATAGAGCGTATACACCGCCTCGTTTATCATCGGCACCAGGATGCGGTTGACGATGAAGGCCGGGAAATCCTCGGCACTCGCCGCCGTTTTGCCCAGCTTTTCCACCACGCCCAGCAGGGTTTTATAGGTCGCCTCATCCGTCGCAATGCCGCGAATCAGCTCGACCAGTTGCATCACCGGCACCGGGTTCATGAAATGCAGGCCCATGAACTTCTCGGGCCGGTCGGTGCGCGCGCCAAGGCGCGTGATGGAAATGGACGAGGTGTTCGAGGTCAGGATCGTATGCGGCTGGATATGCGGCAGAAGGTCTTCGAAGATCGCGGCCTTGACGGATTCGCGCTCGGTCGCGGCCTCGACGATCAGGTCGGTTGGGCCAAGGTCGGACAGCTTCGTGGTGGTGCGGATGCGCGCCATTGCAGCCGCCTTGTCCTCGGCGCTGACCTTGCCCTTGGCCACTTGCCGGTCAATGTTGCGATCAATCAGCGCCACCGCTTTCGACAGCGCATCGGACGACATGTCGCTCAGCACCACGTCATGCCCCGACAGCGCGAAGACATGGGCGATGCCGCTGCCCATCTGGCCTGCCCCCACGATGCCGACTGTCTTGATCTCCATGGCGCGCTGCTCCTGTAACCTATGGCGCTAACATAGGCACCGCGCAGGGTATGCCGCAAGTGCGAATGCCTTTAGCGCGCCGGGATCAGTTGTTGCACAATGCCGACCGACATCAGGTAAACCGAGGTCGCCACCAGCCCCCATGTCACCATGTCCGGCTGCGCAAACCCTTCCCATGCCGCCCAACCGGCGAGTGCCGTCCAGACCAGCGCCACGGGCAGCGACAGCGTGCGCCAGCGCTGGGTGCGCACGGGGTGGATGAATTTCAGCTTGGTGAACATGGCGACCGCCAGGAACACCACCGCCGCCAGGATCACCCCGGCCGAAGGTTGCACCGCGAAGAACACCAGCGCCGCCATGTTCCAGCAGCCGGGAAAGCCCTGAAAGCTGTTATCGGTCGTTTTCATCCGCGTATCGGCGAAATAGAGCGCCGAGGTGAAAGTGATCGCGATGATCGCGACCCAACCTGTCCAGCCCGGCAAAAGGTCCGACTGGAACAGAGCGAAGGCCGGGATAAACACATAGGTCAGGTAGTCGATAATCAGGTCCAGAAGCACGCCGTCAATGATCTGGGCGTTTTTCTTGACGTGGTAACGCCGCGCCAAGGGGCCGTCTATGCCATCGACGATGAAGGCCACGACCAGCCACAGGAACATCATCGCCCAATCGCCCTTGGCCGCTTCCAGCAGGGCAAGCATCGCGAACACCGCGCCGGTGGCGGTGAACAGATGCACGGAATAGGCTTTGAGCGTTAGCAGCACGGGCGGGCCTTTTTCGGGTTAGCCGCGCGCACGCGGATGTGCGGCGTCGTAAACATCCATCAGGCGGGTCGTGTCAACCGCCGTGTAAACCTGCGTCGACCGCAGCGAGGCATGGCCCAGCAATTCCTGAATAGCGCGCAAATCGCCCCCCTTGGCCAGCAGATGCGTGGCGAAGGAATGGCGCAGCGCGTGCGGGGTGGCGCTGGCGGGCAGGCCCAGTTGCATTCGCGTCGCTTCCATCACGCGGGCGATATGGCGACGGTCGAGCGGCCCGCCGCGCATGGCGCGGAACAGGGGCAGATCGGGGGCCATGGGGTGCGGGCAGGCGCGCAGGTAGTCATCGACCGCACGGCGCGCGACGGGCAGCACCGGCACCAGCCGCTCGCGCCCGCCTTTTCCGGTCATGCGCAGCACATCGGGCAAGGGCGCGTCGCGACCTGTCAGCGACAGCGCCTCGGACACGCGCAAGCCGCAGCCGTATAGCAGCGTGACCACGGCCATGTCGCGCAAGCCCGCCCAGTCGGCAGTGGTTTGCAGCGCGACCGTGTCCAGCACGTCGCGCGCGTCTGACGCGGACAAGGGCCGGGGCAGCCCGCGCGCGTGTTTCGGCGCGCGGGTGGCAAGGATGGCCGAGATGTCGATGCCCGTCTCATCCGCGACAAACCGCGCAAAGCCGCGCACGGCGGACAATTTGCGGGCCAAAGCGCGGGCCGACAGCTCGCGCCCGCGCGCGTCCGCCATCCAGGCGCGCATGTCGGATTGCGTGATGGTGCCCAAAGCGCGCGGGCTGTCCAACCCGCCCAGATGCTGCGCCATGAACCCCAGAAAGCCCCGCAGGTCGGTTGCATAGGCGGCAATGGTATTGGCGGATGCACCGGCCAATCCCTGTTTGCGCGCAAGGTAGCGCGCCAGCGCGTCGGCCATGGCGGGCGCCAGAAATGCCGCCCTTGGGGCCGTCATGCCAGCCAGCGCCGCATGGACCGCTCGAATATGCCCGCGAAGAAGGACAAAAGGTCGGTGCCCTGCCCCGGCTTGAACGTATGCGGGTTGTCGGACGCCATGACCAGCATCCCGCCCATGCGCTGCGAACCCAGATCCAGCCGCAGGCACGCTTCCGAGCGCAAATCGGCTGCGCGCGGCCCATAAAGCCGCGTGGTCGCGGGCACGGTCTGGCGCAGGATCACCTGCCGCGTGGTCGGTGCCTGTCCCATGTTGACATAGTCTTCCATGAAACCCGGCTCTACCACGACCAGCACGTCGGAAATACGCTCCAGCGCCGGATCGGGGCCGGCTTCGGGGCTTTCCAGCACCAGCTTGATAGCGTCCACGCGCAAGATCTCTGCCACGTCGGTGCCAAGGTTGCGCAGGAAATCTTCGAACTG
Source organism: Roseibaca sp. Y0-43 (assembly GCF_020667835.1). Lineage (GTDB taxonomy): Bacteria > Pseudomonadota > Alphaproteobacteria > Rhodobacterales > Rhodobacteraceae > Roseinatronobacter. The sequence goes on along the minus strand of NZ_JAFMPR010000011.1, from coordinate 96,229 downwards.
GGTGGGGTCCAGCATCCGCAGGATGGCACGGTGCACCTGGTTGGTGCCCGACAGGTTTTCATAGGCGGCGGCAATCACCGCGCGGTGGGTTTCTTCCAGCCGGTCCAGCCGCGCTTCCAGCCGCTCCATCGCCAGACCGCGCAGGTCCACGATATTGCTGCCCATCTCGCGCTCGGATGCGGCGACAAGGGCGCGCATCACGTCCTTGTCGTCCAGAATGAGGGCCGGGTCCGACAGAATTTGGGCGCGAAGCTGATCCAGCTCTGCGCCAATGGCCGCTGATGACATGGTTTGCCTGTCCGTTGACTGCTGCTTTTTCGTGTTCTTTGGCGGACTATAGCAAGGTTACAGGATTTTTTGACCTGTTTTTTCCCAATCTTTCATAAATTGTGCCAGACCTGCATCGGTCAGCGGGTGGCTGGCCAGTTTGCGGATCACCTCGGGCGGGGCGGTCATCACGTCTGCCCCGATGCGGGCCACGTCCAGCACATGGTTGACCGACCGGATAGAGGCCGCGAGGATCTGCGTTTCAAACCCGTAATTGTCGTAGATCGTGCGGATGTCCTCGATCAGCTCGCAACCATCCAGCGCGATGTCATCCAGCCGCCCGATGAAGGGCGAGATGAAGGTCGCGCCCGCTTTCGCGGCCAGAAGCGCCTGGTTGGCGGAAAAGCACAGCGTGACATTGACCATCTTGCCTTCGCCCGACAGCACCTTGCAGGCTTTCAGCCCGTCCCATGTCAGCGGCAGCTTGACGGTGATGTTGGGCGCGATCTCTGCCAGCTTGCGCCCCTCGGCGATCATGGCGTCGGCGTCGAGTGCGACCACTTCGGCAGAGACGGGGCCGTCCACGATCTCGCAAATCTCGCGCGTGACCTCCAGAATGTCGCGGCCCGATTTCAGGATGATAGAGGGGTTCGTCGTCACCCCGTCCACCATGCCCAGCTCGTTCAACTCGCGGATTGCAGCGACATCGGCGCTATCGACAAAGAATTTCATTTTCATCCCCCTTCGGCTTGCGACCTGTTTCCGGTGGCGTCATAGCTGATAGCGCAAACTTGCGGAACCCCTAAACCCATGTCGGACACGCCCGAATTCTTTGACGAAGGGACACCCTGCGGGGTTCTGACCGCAGAGCCGCTGGGCCGCGTGCTGGATTACCGCGCGCCGGAAGGGGGCTGCTGGCTGGGCGCGTTCGTGCAGGTGCCACTGGGGCCGCGCCGCGTGGTGGGCGTGGTTTGGGGGGCAGCAGAGGGTCGGTTCGACCGCGCCAAGCTGCGGCAGGTCATCCGCGTGCTGGATGCAGCTCCCATGCGGGCAGAGCTGCGGGAATTCCTGACGCGGCTGGCCGATTATACGCTGACGCAACTGCCCATGGTTTTGCGGCTGGCGACCCGCGTGCCGGGGCTGGCCGATGGGCCGGTCACGCGCAAGCTGCTGTTTCGCGGCGATGGCCTACCAGAGCGCATGACCGACGCCCGCGCCCGCGTCTTGGCCGCGCTGGACGAGTTCGGCGGCGCGGGCCTGTCGCCCGGCGAATTGGCCGGGGCCGCGGGCGTGGGCACAAGCGTGGTGCGGGGGCTGGTCGCGGCGGGTGCCTTGGCAGAGCGCGACGCCCCGCGCGACCAACCCTTCCCGCGCCTCGACCCCGCGCGCCCCGGCCCCACGCTGTCAGCCGATCAGGCCCGCGCGGCGGACGCCTTGCGCAAGGGCCGGGGCGGCTATGGCACATGGCTTTTGAAAGGCGTGACCGGGTCGGGCAAGACCGAAGTATATCTGGAAGCCGTGGCCGACACCTTGCGCACCGGGCGGCAAGCCTTGGTCCTGTTGCCGGAAATCGCGCTTTCGGCCGAGTTCATCGCGCGGGTGGAAAAACGCTTCGGCGCGAAACCCGCCGAATGGCATTCGGGCGTGACCCAAGCCGAGCGCCGCCGCCTGTGGCGCATGATCGGCCAAGGCAATGCGCAGATGGTCGTGGGCGCGCGCTCTGCCCTGTTCCTGCCCTTCCAGAACCTTGGGCTGATCGTGGTCGATGAAGAACATGACACATCCTACAAGCAGGAAGAGGGCGTGTTCTACAACGCCCGTGACATGGCGGTGCTGCGCGGCGCGTTGAACGGGGCGCAGGTGGTGCTGGCCTCTGCCACCCCCAGCCTAGAGAGTTGGGCCAATGCCGAGGCCGGCAAATACACCCGGCTGGACCTGAGCACACGGTTCGGGCCGAACACGCTGCCCGACATGGCCGCCATCGACCTGCGCAGCCAAGACCTGCCCGCGAACCGCTGGGTTTCGCCCGCCCTGCAAGCGGCGGTCACGGCGCGGCTGGCGGCTGGCGAACAGGCGCTCTTGTTCCTGAACCGGCGCGGCTATGCGCCGCTGACCATGTGCCGCGCCTGCGGCCACCAGATTGCCTGTGCCGATTGCGACGCGCGCATGGTCGAGCACCGCTTCTTGCAACGCCTTGTCTGCCACCAATGCGGGGCAACTGCGCCCATTCCCACCACATGCCCCGAATGCGGGGCCGAAGACCGCATGGCCCCCGTCGGCCCCGGCGTGGAACGGCTGGAGGAAGAGGCTCGCGCGCTCTGGCCCGACGCACGTGTGGCGGTGCTGTCGTCGGACCTGTTCGGGTCGGCCCGCGCGCTGAAAGCCCAGATAGAGGAGATCGCGGCGGGCGGCGCGGACATCATCATCGGCACGCAGATCGTGGCCAAGGGGCATAACTTTCCGCTGCTGACGCTTGTGGGCGTGATCGACGCGGATCTGGGGCTGTCTGGGTCGGACCTGCGGGCGGCCGAACGGGTGTTCCAACTGACGCGGCAGGTGGCGGGCCGCGCGGGGCGTGCCGACAAGCCGGGCCGCGCGCTGATCCAGACCAGCCAGCCCGAGCACCCCGTGATCCGCGCGATCCTGTCGGGCGACGAGGAAGCCTTCTGGCAGGCAGAGGCCGAGGCCCGCCGCGCGCTGGGGATGCCGCCCTATGGGCGCTTGGCCGGGATCATCCTGTCTGGGCCAGAGATGGAGCCGCTTTTCGCCTTGGGCGAGGCGCTGGCGCGGGGTGATGCGCCCCTGCGCCGCATCGGTGCACAGGTTTTCGGCCCTGCCCCCGCGCCGATTGCACGCATTCGCGGACAGCACCGTGTGCGTCTGCTGGTCAAAGCCGCGAAGGGCGCGCCCTTGCAAGCCGCTTTGCGCGACTGGGTCCGCCCGCACAAGCTGGGGGCCAAGATGCGGCTGGCCATAGATATTGATCCGCAGAGTTTCTATTGACGGGCGGCACCGGCGCAGTTGACCGCAAGGCCCCGGGTCAAGCCCGGGGCGGGTGGGCCCTGTGACACGCGCCCCGGGCTTGACCCGGGGCCTTGCCGCTGGCGCGGTCGGCGCGGGTGGTTGTGCTTGGGCCGCTCAGGCCAGCCAGTCGCGGAATTCGTCGATCACGGCGGCGTAGATGTCGCGCTTGAAGGGCACGATCTCTGCCAGCATCTGGTCAGCGGTTTGCCAGCGCCAATAGCGAAATTCCGGGTGTTCCGTGGCGAGGTCGATCTGGTCGTCGCGGCCAAGGTAGCGCATCAGGAACCAGCGCTGTTTCTGGCCGCGATACTTGCCGCCCCAGACCTTGCCCAGCAGCTCTGGCGGCAGGTCGTAATGCAGCCAATCCGGCGTTTCCGCCAAGGGCGCGACCAGGTCGGGCGTGACAGAGATTTCCTCTTCCAGCTCGCGCAGCGCGGCCAGACCGGGGTTTTCGCCGTCGTCGATGCCACCTTGGGGCATTTGCCAGGCCGGGCTGTCGCTATCCAGCCGCTGCGCGCCGAATATCCAGCCCTGCGCGTTGATAAGCATCACCCCCACGCAAGGCCGATAGGGCAGCGCCGCGATCTGCTTGGGCGTCATCGCGTTACTGCCCGTTCAGCGCGGTCAGCCCGCGCAAGATGTCGAGCGCATAGGCCAGTTGGTAGTCTTCTTCCCGCAGGCGGGCCACCTCTTCGGCGCGCTCGCGTTCTTCTTCCATCTGGCGCTGCTCTTCCTCGGACAGGTTGTCGCCATTGTCCAGGCGCCCGCGCAGATCGGCTTCGGAGCGTTGCGGGCGCTGGGTGTCCTCGGCCTCTTCAATGGGGGCGCGCATGGGCTGCTCGACCACGATGTCGGGCGACACGCCCAGCGCCTGAATCGACCGCCCCGAAGGCGTGTAATAGCGCGAGGTGGTCAGGCGGATCGCGCCGTCGCCGCGCAGGGGCATGACCGTCTGCACCGACCCTTTGCCGAAGCTGCGGGTGCCCACGATGATCGCGCGGCGATGGTCCTGCAACGCGCCCGCCACGATCTCGGACGCCGATGCAGAGCCGCCATTGATCAGGACCACCAACGGCTTGCCCTCGATCAGGTCGCCCTCTTGGGCATTGTAGCGGTCGCCTTCGCCCTCGGCGCGGCCACGGGTCGAGACGATCTCGCCCTGTTCGAGGAACGCGTCCGACACGCTGACGGCCTGCGTCAGCAAACCGCCGGGATTGTTGCGCAAGTCCAGCACGACACCGCCCAGATTGTCGATGCCGCCCAGCTCTTCCACGGCGTCGGCCAGCCCGTCGCGCAGGTTGGGATAGGTTTGTTCGTTAAATGTGGTCAGGCGCAGGATGACCGTGTCGCCCTCGGTGCGCACGCGCACGGCTTGCAGGCGGATCGTGTCGCGGATGATCGACAGATCGAAGGGTTCGGACACGCCTTCGCGCACGATGGTCACGATGATCTCGGACCCGACCGGGCCGCGCATCATCTCGACCGCCTCGGACAGGGTCAGGCCCAGAAGCGGCTCGCCATCGACATGGGTAATCAGGTCGCCCGGTTCCACGCCCGCCAGATCGGCGGGGGTGTCATCCATGGGCGTGACAACCTTGATGAAACCTTCTTCCTGCGTCACCTCTATGCCCAGCCCCCCGAAAGACCCGCGCGTCTGGGTGCGCATATCGTCGAAATCCTCGGGCGGCAGGTAGCTGGAATGCGGGTCGAGCGAGGTCAGCATCCCGTTGATCGCGGCGGCGATCAGCTCAGAGGTGTCTACCTCTTCGACATATTGGCCGCGGATGCGCTCGAACACGTTGCCGAACAGGTCAAGCTGCTCATAGACATCGGTCGTCTGCGCGCGTTCCTGCGCCATCAGCGGGCCCGTCACCTGCGTCGCGATCACAACGCCGCCGATGATACCGCCGAGGCTTGCCAGAACAAATCTTTTCATCATGTCGCTTTTCCGCTCCTTGCGCGCCTGTTTCCGGGCGGAGGCGTATCCGCTCAGGGTCGAGCGCCAGTCAATGCGAACCACGCCGCCGGGTCAATGGGGTTTCCCTGCTCGCGCATTTCAAAATAGAGTGTTTGCCCGCGCCCGCCAGCGCCGCTGTCATCACCGCTTTGTGCGGGCATCGTGCCCAAGGGCGCGCCTGCCGGCAGGATTTCGGCGGTCTCGACCAGCAGCTCGCCCAAGCCGACCATGACCAGAAGGATGTCTTCGTCAGGCTCCAGGATGACAACCTGCCCACGCCCCGCTAAGGGACCGGCATAGCGCACCGTGCCCGCCCAAGGCGCGCTGACCAGCGCATCGGGCAAGGTGGCAATGTCCAGACCGGGGCGCACCACGCCCGTGGGGTCAGGCGCGTTGAAGGCGCGCAGAACGGTGCCCCGCACCGGCAGCGCAAGCTGGCCCTGCGCATCGCGAAAGCCGCGAATGCTGGACGTGTTGCCCGCGCCCAGCACGCTGCCGCGCGCCGCCAGATCCTGCGCGAACGCATCGAGCGAGGCCGCGCTGGCCGCGAGCGCCGCCATGGCGTCGGGATCGTCTGACAGGTTCTTGGGCAGGGGGCCGCGTTCGGCAATGGCTTGCGACAGGGTGGTGCGCGCCTCTTGCGCGGTGGCAAGCCCCTGCTCCAGCGCCAACAGCCCGTATTGCCGCGCGCGGCGCAGGGCGGCAATGTCCTCTAACTGCTCTCGAAGTTCAGCCACTTCATCCGTCAGCGCGGGTGCCACGTCGCGCAGCGACAGGCCCGCACGCGCGGCGGCCAGCGCGCCCTCGGGATGCACTAGGACCGAGCCGTCATCAAGGCTTGCGGTGGCCATCAGCACCGCCAGCAACCGGCTGAGATCGCCGCCACGTTCGGACACCAACCGCGCCTGCGCCGCTTCAGCCAGTTGCGCCTCGCGCAGGCCTTCGCGCAGGGCGGCAAGGCCGGTTTCATAGGCTTGAACGGTTGCGGTCAGCGCGTCGATCCGGTCGCTTTGGCGGGTGGCGGCTTGCAGGGCTTCGGTCGCCGCTTCCAAGGCGCGCGCCGCTTCCAGCGCGCGGGTGGCGGGGTCGGCCAGCGCGGGCGTGGCGCAAAGCGCGACCGCCAGACAGATCGCGCGCCAGATCGTCATGTCTGGATCAGGCTTTCGCCGGTCATTTCCGGCGGCTGCTTTAGCCCCATCAGCGACAGGATGGTGGGGGCCACATCAGCGAGCCGCCCGTCGCGCAACCGCGCGCCCGCAGGTCCGCCCACCAGCACCACGGGCACGGGGTTGAGCGTATGCGCGGTATGCGGCCCGCCGGTTTCCGGGTCGATCATGGTTTCGCAATTGCCATGGTCGGCGCAAACGAGCATCGCGCCGCCTGCTTGGTCCAAGGCTTCGAGCGCAGCACCAAGCCCGGCATCCACGGCCTCGCAGGCGCGTTTCGCGGCCTCCAGATCGCCGGTATGGCCGACCATGTCGGGATTGGCGAAATTGACCACGATCAGGTCGTAGCCTGCGCCAATGGCGGCCACGAGCTTGTCAGTCACTTCACCCGCCGACATTTCGGGTTGCAGGTCGTAGGTGGCCACCTTGGGGCTTTTGGGCATGGCGCGGTCTTCGCCCTCTGCCTGCGCCTCTGTCCCGCCGTTCAGGAAGAAGGTGACATGGGGGTATTTTTCAGTCTCGGCCAGCCGGAACTGGCGCAACCCATGCGCCGCCACCCATTCGCCAAGGCCGTTCTTGACCTGTTGCTTGGGGTAGGCGGTGGTCATGAAGGCGTTATGCGCATCGGAATAGTCGACCATGCCCAGCATGGCCGCCCAATGCGGGGGCTGGCCCCGGTCAAACCCGGTGAAGCTGGGCGCGCCAAGGGCTGCAAGGATTTCGCGCGCCCGGTCGGCACGGAAATTCAGGCAGAACACCCCGTCGCCCGCGCGCGCGCCACTGTAATCGCCGATGACGCTGGGCGCGATGAATTCATCCGTCTCGCCCCGCGCATAGGCCTGGGCCACGGCTTGGGCAGGGTTGGCGACATGCGCGCCCTCGCCCAAGGTGATCGCGCGCCATGCGCGTTCGACACGCTCCCACCGGTTGTCGCGGTCCATGGCCCAGTAGCGGCCAATGACGGTGGCGATGCGCGCGCCCTCGGGCAGGCTGGCGGTCAGGTCGGCAAGGAAGGCTTCGGCGCATTTGGGTGCCACGTCGCGCCCGTCGGTGATGGCGTGAATGGCGACGGGCACGCCGGCATCTGCCAGCGCCGCGACCGCCGCTTTCATATGGGTGATATGGCCGTGCACCCCCCCGTCAGAGACAACGCCGAACACATGCGCCGTGCCGCCCGTGGTTTTCAGCTTGGTGATGAAATCGCCCAAGGCGGGGTTGGTGGCGAAACTGCCATCTTCGATGGCAAGGTCGATCTGCCCCAGATCCATCGCCACCACGCGGCCCGCGCCGATATTGGTGTGCCCCACTTCGGAATTGCCCATCTGGCCCTTGGGCAGGCCCACATCGGGGCCATGGGTCAGCAGCGTCGCATTGGGACAATCGGCCATAAGGCGGTCGAAATTGGGCGTATCGGCTTGCGCGACCGCGTTGCCATTGGGGTCGGGGTTCAGCCCCCAGCCATCAAGGATGCACAGAACGACAGGTTTGGTCATGGCGCGGCCTTTCCTCTGGCGGGGTGCCAAAGGCGAGTGTGCGCCTCCGGCGGGAGTATTTCGGGCAAGATGAAGGGGCTTAGCCCTTCAGCCGCCGATTGCGCGCGGCCAGCAGTTTCAGGCGCAGCGCGTTGAGCTGGATGAAGCCCGCGGCGTCTTTCTGATCGTAAGCGCCCGCGTCATCCTCGAAGGTGACATGCGCTTCGGAATAGAGCGAGTGATCCGACCAGCGGCCCACGCAGCGCACCGACCCTTTATAGAGTTTCAGGCGCACGGTGCCGGTGACATGTTCCTGGCTTTTGTCGATCAGCGCTTGCAGCATCTCGCGCTCGGGGCTGAACCAGAAGCCGTTATAGATCAGTTCCGCATAGCGCGGCATGATCGAATCCTTCAGATGGCCCGCGCCGCTATCGAGCGTGATCTGCTCGATCCCGCGATGCGCTTCCAGAAGCAGCGTGCCGCCCGGCGTTTCATAGATACCGCGCGATTTCATGCCGACGAAGCGGTTTTCCACGAAATCCAGCCGCCCGATGCCGTGCTTGCCGCCCAGCTCGTTCAGCTTGGTCAGGATCGTGGCGGGCGACATCGCTTCGCCATTGATGGCGGTGGCGTCGCCCTTCTCAAAGCTGATCTCGACATATTCCGGCTGGTCGGGCGCGGCTTCGGGCGCGACGGTGCGCTGATAGACGTAATCGGGCGCATCCTCTGCCGGGTTTTCCAGCACCTTGCCCTCGGACGAGGTGTGCAGCAGGTTCGCATCGACCGAGAAGGGCGCTTCGCCGCGCTTGTCCTTGGCGATCGGAATCTGGTGCGCCTCGGCGAATTCCAGAAGCTTGGTGCGCGAGGTCAGATCCCATTCACGCCACGGCGCGATGACCTTGATCTCGGGGTTCAGCGCATAGGCCGACAATTCGAACCGCACCTGGTCATTGCCTTTGCCGGTCGCGCCATGGGCGACGGCGTCGGCCCCGGTCGCGGCGGCAATCTCGATCAGGCGCTTAGAAATCAGCGGGCGCGCAATCGAGGTGCCGAGCAGATACAGCCCCTCGTAGACCGCGTTGGCGCGGAACATGGGGAAGACGAAATCGCGCACGAATTCCTCGCGCAGGTCTTCGATGAAGATGTTCTCGGGCTTGATGCCCAGCAATTCGGCCTTCTTGCGGGCGGGCTCCAGTTCCTCGCCCTGGCCCAGATCGGCGGTGAAGGTCACGACCTCGCACCCATATTCGGTTTGCAACCATTTCAGGATGATGGAGGTGTCCAACCCGCCGGAATAGGCGAGCACGACTTTCTTGGGGGCATGGCTGGGCATGGCGGCTCCGAAATATTGCAAGATCACGGTTGCCCAGCGGTCTATTGGCTTTGCGCCCCTGCTGCAAGAGGCCGCACGGGGTTTGCACGGGCCATGGATATGCTATTGCAACGGTTTGAGCGATGGAGAGGCAACATGGCGCTAGAGCTTTTGCGCGGGGTGATCCACCCGTGGCACCACGACCATTTCGGGCATATGAACGTGCGCCATTACGCGCCCTTCTTCGACGATGCCTGTTATCACATGTGGACCAAGCTGGGGCTGGCTTACCGCGACATGCTGGCCACGCATGGGGTGCATACCGTGACCGCGCAGGCGACCACGCGCTTCGTGGCCGAATTGCAGGCGGGCGACCTGATCGAAATTTCGGGCGTCGTCACCAAGATCGGCACGAAAAGCTGCGTCTTCCTGTTCGAGATGCGCCACGCCGATACCGGCGCGTTGCACGCCACCTATGAAGTGGTCGAGGTGTTTTTCGACCCGAACACGCGCGGGTCCACCGCCATGCCGGACTCGGTTCGTGCCAAGCTGGAAGCGGCGCTGGCATGAGCGATTTTGCCAAACGCGCGACCGCCGCCTGTGCGCCGATGCGCGAATTGTTCCCGCCGACACCGCTGATGCGCAACGACTACCTGTCGCAGAAATACGGCGCAGATATCTGGCTGAAGCGCGAAGACCTGAGCCCGGTGCGCAGCTACAAGATTCGCGGCGCGTTCAACGCCATGCGCAAGCAGTTGGACCGGGTGCCAGAGGGGCGCGATTTCGTCTGTGCAAGCGCGGGCAATCATGCTCAGGGCGTGGCCTTTGCCTGTCGGCATTTCGCGGTGCAGGGCACGATCTTCATGCCGGTGACGACGCCGCAGCAAAAGATCATGAAAACCCGCACTTTCGGGGCCGAGAATGTCGAAATCCGGCTGGTGGGCGACACGTTCGACCAATCGCTCGCGGCGGCGCAGGCGTTTTGTGCGGAACGCGGCGCGCATTTCCTGTCGCCCTTCGACGACGAGGACGTGATCGAGGGCCAAGCCAGCGTCGCGGTCGAGATGATGGCGCAGCTGGATGCCGCGCCCGACATGGTCGTGCTGCCCGTGGGCGGCGGGGGCCTGAGCGCGGGGATGACCAGCTATCTGGCACAGGCCGCGCCCGATTGCGCGCTGCGCTATGTGGAACCCGCGGGCGGCGCGTCCTTGCAAGCGGCGCTGCGCGCGGGCGAGCCGGTGACGCTGCCGCGCATCGACAGTTTCGTAGATGGCGCATCGGTCGCCCGGATCGGCGCGCGCACCTTTGCGCGGCTGCGCCATGTGGCCCCCGAAAACGTGCTGATCGCGCCTGAAAACCGCATCTGCATCACCATGCTGGACATGCTGAACGTGGAAGGTCTGGTGCTGGAGCCCGCGGGCGCGCTGTCGCTGGACGTGCTGGACAGTTTGCGCGACCAGATCGCGGGCAAGACGGTCGTCTGCGTCGTCTCTGGCGGGAATTTCGATTTCGAGCGCCTGCCAGAGGTGAAAGAACGCGCCATGCGATTCGCGGGCACCAAGAAATACCTGCTGTTGCGCCTGCCCCAACGCCCCGGAGCGTTGCGCGATTTCCTTGGCATTCTGGGTCCGGACGATGACATCGCCCGCTTCGAATACCTGAAAAAGACCGCCCGCAATTTCGGGTCGGTCCTGTTGGGGATAGAAACCACCGATCCGGGCAATTTCACCGGGCTGTTTGCGCGGCTGGACGCGGCGGGCTTTGCCTATTCCGACATTACCGAAGACGAAATCATGGCGAATTTCGTGATCTGAGGCCGGGCCTAGGGCACCGCAAGGCGCGTGCGCCATTCGGCCCGAAGCTGGCGGCAACATTCGGGAAAATCCCGCGCGATCGCGTCGCGGTAGCTGTCGGTCGCAGCACCGGCGATGGCCCCCGCCTCGCCCAGCGCGCACAGGCGCGCGACTTCGTCCAGCCCAAGGTTCAGCGCCGCGCCCTTCAGGAAATGGAATTCTGCGGCCAGAGCCTTGGGGCTTGTGGCCGCTCGCAGGCGAACCAGCCCTTCGTCCACCTCGGACGCGAACAGCTCCAGCACCTCTTCCAGCGCGTCATCGCCGACTTCTTCGTGCAATTCCGATACTCTTGCCCAATCAATCACATCAAACCCCTCAGACTTGGCTTGGGTCACACTGCGGCAAAGCCCCTAAAGAATCGTAAGGATGCGCGGAAACTGTTCCCGCCATGCGCTTTCACCGCCCGTTAATCCATCGCTGCCATTGTAACCACGCCCCACCCGTGCGGGCGCGAACCTATGGACCTTTGGCTTGGACACAAACGTAACCCGGCAGGATACCGCCGAAATTGCGGCGATCGCCCATAAGCGTGCGCTTGTGGTCGATGACAGTGCGGCGCAGCGCCTTGTATTGGCGAAGAACCTTGAACGGTGGGGGTATGACGTGACCGAAGCCGCCTCTGGCGATGCGGCGCTGGAGCTGTGCAAATCCCACCCGTTCGACCTGATTCTGTCGGACTGGATGATGCCGGGGCTGAACGGGCTGGAGTTTTGTCGCGCCTTTCGCGGCCTGAACCGCGATGCCTATTGCTACTTCATCCTGCTGACATCCAAGAACGACAAGAACGCGGTGGCAGAGGGTCTGAACGTGGGCGCGGACGACTTCCTGTCGAAGCCCGTCAGCACGCCGGAATTGCGCGCGCGCATTATGGCGGGCGAACGGCTGATCGCGATGGAGCGACAGGTCAACGCCCGCAATGACGAGTTGCGCGCGGCGTTGCGCAAGTTGCAGGCGCTTTATGACGCGGTCGACCGCGACCTGATGGAAGCGCGCAAACTGCAACAATCGCTGATCCGCGACCGGTTCCACGATTTCGGCGGCAGCCAGTTGTCGCTGATGCTGCACTCGTCCGGACATGTCGGCGGCGACATGGTGGGCACCTTTCCCATCAACGCCGACCGGGTCGGCATCTATTCGCTGGACGTGTCGGGCCATGGCGTGGCCGCCGCCCTGCTGGGGGCGCGAATCGGCGGGATGCTGGGGGGCGCGACATCGCAGAACATCGCCCTGTCGCGCAACCACATGACCGGCCAGATAGAGGCCGTCGCCCCACATGACGTGGCCGCGCGCATGAACACGCTGATGCTGCAAGAGATCGAAACCGACGCCTACCTGACCATCGCCTATGCCGATGTGGACCTCTCGACCGGGCGGGTGCTGATGGTGCAGGCCGGCCACCCCCACCCGCTGATCCAGCGCGGCGACGGCGCGGTCGAATACCTGGGCGAGGGCGGGCTGCCCATCGGGCTGCTGGACGGCGCGCAATATGCCAGTTTCGAGGCCGAGCTTCGCCCCGGCGACCGCTTGTTCCTGTATTCCGACGGCATCGTTGAATGCGCCAATGACGCGGGCGCGGAATTCGGCGAGCAGGGTTTGCGCGCCCTGTTCCAACGCCTGCACAAGGCGCGCGGGCTAAGTTTTCTGGACCGTCTGAAATGGGACCTGGCGGCATGGGCGGGCCGCGACGAATTCGGCGATGACGTGTCGGGCGCGCTGCTGGAATTCAGCGCCTATAAACCTGCGCGCCAGACCGCCACCCGCTATTACCGGGGGCAACCGATGCAGGATTAGGCCATTTCCTTGCGAAAGAAGACGCGGTCGAACCCGTCCTGCACGCGCCGCCCGGTCTGCCGGTAGCCAAGCGCCGGATAGAAGCGCAGGTTCCGGGTCATGGCCGCGTTGGTGTAAAGCGTGACCGCGCGCAGCCCCTGCGCCTGCGCCAAGGCCTCGACATGGGCAACCAGCCCACGCCCGATGCCTTGCCCGCCATGCGCGGGGCAGACGGCCAGCGTGTCCAGAGACATCGCGCCGCCCAGAACGCCGAACTGCACAAAGCCCAAGACCGGCCCGCCCGGCGCGCAGGCCACACGCACATCGCCGCGCGCGACGGGTGCTGTCAGATCGGCCTGCATCGGGGCGGGGGCACGACCCATCTGCGCGACATATGGGGCGAACGCGTCGCGTGCGAGGGCTTGCAACGCGCCAAGATCGCCCCCGTGCGCAGGCCGGATATACCACGTCACCGCAGGAAGGCCGCCAGAAACGCCCGGTCGCCCGCATTGCCCAAGCGCGCGACAGCCAGCGGCAACGGCACCCATTCCGCGCGGTGGCCGGGTTCGCTGGGCGGCCCGACGGGGCGCAGCGCGCGCGCCAGGTAAAGCGTGCACAGCTTTTCCGCCCACAGGTCATAATCCGGCATGTAGCACAGCCGCCGGAACGCCCCCAAGCGCCGCAGGGGCTGCACGCGCCAACCGGTTTCCTCCAGCACCTCGCGGCGTAGCGCTTGCGGTGCGCTTTCGCCCGCGTCTATGCCGCCACCCGGCAATTGCCATTCGTCATCCGGCCATGCCTGATGGGTCAAAAGCGCCGAATCGCCGCGCAAGATGATCGCATAGGCCCCATGCCTGCGCGTGTAGTGCTGGCCTGCCACGCGCGCTTCGCCGAATCTGCGGATCATCCTTGGCCCTTCCAACCTGATTCCTATATGTGGGGGCAAGCCTATGCGCGCATTGCGCGCTGCACCAGCAAGGATATTTACCATGAGCATCGGCGAACAGATCGCCTGGGACGACACGGTTTTGCCGTTCCAACTGGACAATAGCGATATTCGGGGCCGCGTCGCGCGGCTGGATGGCGCCTTGGAAAAGGTGCTGGAGAAGCATGATTACCCCGCCTTGGTCGAAGGGTTGATCGCAGAGGCGACGCTTCTGACCGCGATGATCGGCCAGACCATCAAGCTGCGTTGGAAGCTGTCCATCCAAATACGCGGCGACGGCCCGGTGCGGCTGATCGCGACCGACTATTACGCGCCAGAGCACGAGGGCGCGCCCGCGCGCATCCGCGCCTATGCCAGCTTCGACCACGACCGGCTGGACGAGGCCGCAAGCCCCTACGGCCAGATCGGCAAGGGCTATTTCGCCATCCTGATCGACCAGGGGCCGGACATGACGCCCTATCAGGGGATCACGCCCTTGGCCGGTCAGTCGCTCAGCGCCTGCGCCGAGACCTATTTCGCGCAATCCGAACAACTGCCCACACGCTTCGCGCTGTCCTATGGCCGTTCCACGCAACCCGGCCAGCCGCAGGCATGGCGCGCGGGCGGCGTGATGTTGCAGCACATGCCCGGCAATTCCGAAGCCCCCCGGCGCGAGGTTGCCGAGCAGGCAGAGAACTGGACCCGCGCCAACATGCTCTTGGACACGGTCGAGGAGTTGGAGCTGATCGGCCCGCAGGTCGGCCCGCCCGAATTGCTGGCCCGCCTGTTCCACGAGGAAGCGCCCCGCGTCTACGACCCGCAAGCGGTGCATTTCGGCTGCACCTGTTCCGAAGACAAGGTGCGCAGCGCGCTGTCCATTTATTCGGCCAAGGACATCGCCACCATGACCACGCCAGAGGGCACCGTGACCGCCGACTGCCAGTTCTGCGGCGCGCACTACGTCATGGCGCCCGAAACCTTGGGGTTCGAGGCCGATAATGGATGACCGCCTGCGCGCGGCCTTGGCGCTGCCGGCAGAGGTGTCGAGCGATTTCGACCTGAACCCGTCGCTGGCGCCGCGTGATCCCGCGCGCAAGCTGCGCGCTGCCGCCGTGCTGATCGGGGTGGATGATGCGGGCGGCGTGGTGCTGACCAAGCGCGCCTCGCATCTGCGCCACCATCCGGGCCAGATTGCCTTTCCGGGCGGGCGGCAGGACGCGGACGATCCCGACCTTGCCGCCACTGCCCTGCGAGAGGCGCGCGAAGAGATCGGGCTGGACCCCGCACAGGTGCGCATTCTGGGCGCGCTGCCCACGCATGAAACCGTGACCGGGTTCCTGGTCACACCCTTTCTGGCGCGGATCGAAGGGGCCTTTACCCCCCGCCCCGAACCCGGCGAGGTGGCAGAGGTGTTTCGCGCGCCCCTGGTCCTTGTCATGGACCCCGGGCGCTACGTGATCGAAAAGCGCATCTGGCGCGGGACATGGCGGCATTTCTACGCGGTGCCGTGGGGGCCGTATTACATCTGGGGGGCCAGCGCGCGCATGTTGCGCGGCTTGGCGGAACGGATGGCGCAATGCGGGTAAGTGGCGACTGGCTGGAAAATGCGCGCACGCAGACCGTGCTGGGCCTGCTGACCGGCGCGGGCCATGCGGCCTATGCCGTGGGGGGCTGCGTGCGCAATGCCGCCTTGGGCGAGGGGGTGACGGATGTGGACATCGCCACCTCTGCCCGGCCCGAACAGGTCATCGCCTTGGCCGAAGCAGCGGGGCTTCGCGCGGTGCCCACGGGGCTGGAGCATGGCACGGTCACGCTTGTGGTGAATGGCGAGGGGTTCGAGGTCACGACCTTTCGCCGCGACGTGGCCACCGACGGGCGGCACGCCGAGGTGGCCTTCTCTGACCGGATCGAGGACGACGCCGCACGCCGCGATTTCACCATGAACGCGCTTTACGCCGATGCCTCGGGCCATGTGCTGGACCCGTTGGGCGGCGTGGACGACCTGCGCGCAAGGCGCTTTCGCTTCGTGGGCGACCCCGCCCGCCGCATTGCCGAGGATTACCTGCGCATCCTGCGGTTTTTCCGCTTCCACGCACAATATGGCGACCCGGCGCAGGGGCTGGATGCCGACGGGCTGGCCGCCTGCGCCGCAGGGGCTGACGGGCTGGCGCGGCTCTCGGCGGAACGTGTCACCAGCGAGTTGCGCAAGCTGTTGGCCGCGCGCGACCCCGCGCCTTCGGTCGCGGCCATGCATCATGCGGGCGTGCTGGCGTGGGTATTGCCGGGGGCCGACCCGCGCGCTCTGGGCCCGTTGGTGCATCTGGAAGCGGGCCGCGCGCCGCACTGGTTGCGGCGCCTCGCGGTGCTCGCGCCCGACACGGACCATTTGCGCCTGACCAAATCAGAAGCCCGCGACCTGACCCGCCTGCGCGACGCCATCGGCCAGACAACGCCCCCCGCCGTGCTGGGTCACGATCTGGGCGCCGATCTGGGCGCGGATGCCGTTTTGGCGCGTGCCGCTGTATTAGAAAGCCCCCTGCCCCGCGACTGGCAGGCAGAGATCAAGCGCGGCGCAAACGCGCGTTTCCCCATTCGCGCGGCCGACCTGCCGCATCTGGAGGGCGCGGCGCTCGGCCAACGCCTGCGCGCGCTGAAAGCGCGCTGGATCGCGTCGGATTTCACCTCCACGCGCGACGATCTGCTGGGCTGACTGGCGCGGGCACGCGCAACGCCCTATGTCCTGCCCAAAGGACGCGCCATGCTGCAAAAGACCGACCCCTCGCAAAAACCCACCCTTGCCTTTCGTCTGGCGGGGCTGATCGACGGTTTCGCCCATGCCGACGGGCCGCCGCCGCAAAGCCTGCTGCGCTTCATGCTGTGGTCGGTCAAGGGTGCTTGGCCGGTGCTGGCGCTGGCGACTGTCATTTCAGCGCTGGTGGGCACCACCGAAGTGGTGTCGGCCATGCTGTTGGGCCAGATCATCGACGCGGCGGTCGACACCGGGGCAGAGGGGTTCTTCGCCGCCCATGGCTGGCTGATGGCGGGCTTCATCCTGTTCTTCATGGTGCTGCGCCCCATCGCTTTCGGCATGTCCTCTGCCGCCAACAGCATCGTGGTTCAGCCCAATATCTTCGTGTTGGTGCAATCGCGCCTCAATCGTTGGACGCTGGGCCAGCCAGTCACCTTCTTCGACAATGATTTCGCGGGCCGTATCGCGCAAAAGCAGGTCCAGACCGCCCGCGCGCTGACCGATGTGGCGAATGAGACGATCAACACCATGGCCTTCGCGCTGGCCTCGATCATCGGGTCGGTGCTGCTGCTGCTGACCATTGACCCACGGGTCGCGGCGGCTTTGGCGGTGTGGCTGGTGGGCTATCTGGCGCTGATCCGGTATTTCCTGCCGCAGGTGCGCGCACGGGCGGGCAAGCGCGCCAATGCCCGCGCGCGCGTCAGCGGGCAGGTGGTAGACACGATCAGCAATATCAAGACCGTCAAGCTGTTCGCCCATGCCGATTTCGAAGATCGCGCCGCGCTGAACGCGATGGGTAGTTTCCGCGACCGCTCGGTTGAGTTTGGCGAGGTGCAGGTCTGGTTCCGCACCGCGCTGATGACCATCGCGGGCGTGTTGCCGGTGCTCTTGATCGGCGGCACATTGTGGCTGTGGGCGCAAGGCGCGGCCAGCACGGGCGATATTGCCGCCGCTGGCTCTATTGCCATTCGTATTGCACAGATGACAGGCTGGGTCAGCTTCACGCTGATGGGCATCTATTCCAACATTGGCGAGATCGAGGACGGAATGCGCACCCTCACCCCCCGGCCCGATCTGAAAGATGCGCCCGATGCGCTGGACCTTGGCCGCGCAGACGGTGCCGTCGCGTTCGAGGATGTGCGCTTCGCCTATGGGCGCGATGCGGGCGGGGTGGACGGGCTGAACCTGCATATCGCCAAGGGCGAAAAGATCGGGATCGTCGGCGCATCGGGCGCGGGCAAATCCACGCTCGTGGCGCTGTTGTTGCGGCTTTATGATGTCGAAGGCGGGCGCATCACGCTCGACGGGCGCGACATTCGCGGGCTGACGCAGGAAAGCCTGCGGCGCAACATCGCCATGGTCACGCAGGAAACCGCCATGTTCAACCGCTCGGCGCTGGAAAACATACGCTATGGTCGCCCCGATGCCACACGGGCAGAGATAGAGGCCGCGGCGAAAGCCGCCGAAGCGCATGAGTTCATCAAGGGCCTGCAGGACCACGAAGGCCGTCGCGGCTATGACGCGCAGCTTGGCGAACGCGGGGTGCGGCTGTCGGGCGGGCAACGCCAACGTATTGCGTTGGCGCGCGCATTTTTGAAAAATGCGCCTATCCTTGTGCTGGACGAAGCGACCTCGGCGCTCGATTCCGAAGTCGAGGCCGCCGTGCAGGACGCGTTGCAACCGCTGATGCAGGGCAAGACCGTGCTGGCGATTGCGCATCGCTTGTCCACCATCGCGCAGCTTGACCGGATCGTGGTGCTTGACGCTGGCCGCATTGTCGAGCAAGGCACGCATGAACAGCTTCTGGCCAAGGGCGGCACCTATGCCCGCTTCTGGGCACGGCAATCGGGCGGGTTTCTGGGCACGGATGATGACACAGAACACGGATTACAACACCATTGACGCCGCCGATTTCGGGCGTGGCCTGCGCGGATTGGGCATAAACCTGTTGTGCCGCGACGTGGCCGGGATGGTGAGGTTCCTGCGCGATGTGCTGGGTCTGAGCGTGTATCGTGAAAGCGCCGATTACGCGATCATCGCCCATGACGGCATGGTGTTCCAAATACATTCCGACGCCAGTTTTCACGCCAACCAAGTGCTGGGGCTGGTGCCGGACAACCCGCCGCGCGGCGGCGGCGCGCAGTTCTACCTGTTCGGGCTGGACCCGGACGCGGTCGTGGCGCGTTCCGATCCAGCGACCGTGATAGAGCGCCCGACCGACAAGCCCCATGGCCTGCGTGAAGCCACCCTGCTGGCGCCCGAGGGCTATGCCTTTACCCCCGCGAGGCCCGCATGAGCGCGCTGACCATCACCCGCTTGGGCCATCATGGCGACGGCGTGGCCGACGGCCCCGTCTTCGTGCCCCGCACCCTGCCCGGTGAGGTGGTCGAGGGCGAGATCGCCCAAGGCCGCATGGCCGCGCCGCGGATCCTCACGCCCTCGCCCGAGCGCGTTTCAGCGCCCTGCAAGCATTACAAGGCCTGCGGCGGCTGTGCGCTTCAACATGCGCGCGAGGGCTTCGTGACCGACTGGAAAGAGGGCGTCATCCGGCAAGCGCTGGCCGCGCAGGGGCTGGAAGCAGAGTTCCGCGCGCCCCATGTCTCGCCTCTGCACAGCCGCAGGCGGGCCACGTTTTCCGGGCGGCGGCTGAAAAAGGGCGCGCTTGTGGGGTTCCATGCGCGGGCCTCTGACACGGTCACGCCGGTGCCCGACTGCCTGATCCTGCGCCCCGAACTGACCGCCGCCCTGCCGCTGTTGGAAGAGTTGGTTAGCCTCGCAGGCTCTCGCAAAGGCGAATTGGCGCTTGCGCTGACGCTGTCCGATGTGGGGCTGGACCTGTCGGTCACGGGGGGCAAGCCCCTTGATGGCCCGATGCAGGCCACGCTCGGGCAATGGGCGGGCAGCAACGGCTTTGCCCGGCTGGCATGGGAGGGCGAGGTGATCGCCCAGGCCGCGCCCCCCGTGCAGACCTTTGGTAGCGCGCGCGTGGCCCCACCGCCCGGCGCATTCCTGCAAGCCACGGCAGATGCCCAAGCCGCGCTGCAAGCGGCGGTGCTGGACGCCGTGGGCGACGCCCCGCGCGTGGCCGACCTGTTTGCGGGCTGCGGCACCTTCGCCCTGCCCTTGGCTGAACAGGCAGAGGTCCACGCGGTCGAGGGCGTGGCCGAGATGCTTGCGGCGCTCGACCATGGCTGGCGGCACGCGACGGGGCTGAAGCGCGTGACGCATGAGGTCCGCGACCTGTTCCGCAACCCGCTTTTGCCCGAAGACTTGGCCCGCTTCGACGCCGTGGTCATCGACCCGCCCCGCGCGGGTGCAGAGGCGCAGGCGCGCGCGCTGGCCGAAAGCCCTGTGCCCCGTATTGCGGCTGTATCCTGCAACCCCGTCACCTTCGCGCGCGACGCGAAAATCCTGTGCGATGCGGGTTTCCGCCTGCAATGGGTGCAGATGGTCGATCAATTCCGCTTCAGCCCGCATGTGGAGCTTGCAGCCGCCTTCGCAAGATAACATATCTGCGCGAAACATCGTTTCCGGGGGAAGATCATGTTCAGCCGCGCAAGCGTCGCCGCCTTTCTGGACCAGTCTTGGGTGCGCAACGGGGTGATCGGGGTTATCTTGTTCAACGCCGTTCTGCTGGGGATGGAGACATCCGGCCCGATCATGGCGGTCGCCAGCCCGGTCATTCTGGCACTGGACAAGCTGTGCCTTGCGATCTTCGTGCTGGAACTGGCGCTGAAAATGTACGCCCATCGGGGGCAATTCTGGCGGTCGGGCTGGAACATCTTCGATTTCGTCATCATCGCCATCGCGCTCATGCCCGCGACCCAAGGTTTCAGCGTACTGCGGGCGTTGCGCATCTTGCGGCTGTTGCGCGTGGTGTCGGTCAGCCCCAACCTGCGCCGCGTGGTCGAAGGCTTCATCACCGCGCTGCCCGGCATGGGGTCGGTGTTCCTGCTGATGGGGATGATTTTCTACATCGGGTCGGTCATGGCCACGAAGCTGTTCCAGAACAGTTTTCCCGAATGGTTCGGCGATCTGGGCTCATCCGCCTATTCGCTGTTCCAGATCATGACGCTGGAATCGTGGTCCATGGGCATCGTACGGCCCGTGATGGAGGTTTACCCTTACGCATGGGCGTTCTTCGTGCCTTTCATCATGGTCACGACCTTCGCCGTGGTGAACCTGCTGGTCGGTCTGATCGTGAATTCGATGCAGGACGCCCATGCCGCCGAGAGCAACAAGGCCACCGAAGACTACCGCGACGAGGTGTTGAACCGCCTGCGCGAGATCGAGAAGAAACTGGCCGAGCGCGAGAAATGACGCCAACGTGAGCGCGGGCGCAGCTTGGCAGAATCCGGGCTTTCGGGCATAGTGGCCAAAAAATTCCAGAGGATTCGATGCAGCTTGCCCGCCTGTTCCTGCCCTTGGCGCTTCTGGCCGTCCTGACGGCCTGCGCGCCGACGAAGTTTCGCAGCTATGACGGCCCCGAAGTCACGCGCGTGGTGGTCTACAAGGCCGAGCGGCAGATGGACCTTTTGCATTTCGGCACGGTCCTGAAAAGCTACCGGGTGGATCTGGGCCAAGACCCGAAGGGACACAAGCAGCGCGAGGGCGACAACCGCACGCCAGAGGGCGATTACGTCATCGACCGGCGCAACCCCAACAGCGCCTTTCACCTGTCGATCGGGATCGACTATCCGAACCAGGCCGACCGCGAACGGGCGCGGGCCAATGGCTGGCGTCCGGGTGGCGACATTTTCATCCATGGGCGCGGGCCGAATTACCAGCGTGCGCGCGGCGACTGGACGAATGGCTGCATTGCCGTGACAGACCGGCAGATGGAAGACATCTACGCCATGGTGCGCAACGGCACGCCCATCACCATTTTCGCATCAAAACAGCAAGAGCTGGAACGCTCGGGCATGAGCGCGCCCGCGCTGGTGGCGGGCGGCCCGGTCGATCTGCTTGCGCCGCAAAGCTCGCCGGTCAGCACGGTTCTGGTGCTGACCCCGAACCGCGACAGCCCCCGGCCTAGGCCATCGCCCGCCCGTGCGGTGCGCTGAAATCCGGGCGCGGGTTGATCGGGATGATCCGGTGCGGATTGATCGTGTCATGGCTGTAATGGTAGTGCCGCACGATATGGTCGAAATGCACCGTCCGCGCCACGCCGGGGTGCTGGTATAGCTGCCGCGTATAGTCCCAAAGCGCCGGGTAATCCACGATGCGGGCGCGGTTGCACTTGAAATGGGTGTGATAGACCAGATCGAAGCGCACCAGCGTCGGGAACAGCCGCCAGTCGGCCTCTGTCAGGCGGTCGCCCGCGACATAGGCTTGGCGCGACAGCCGGTCCTCCAGCCAGCCCAACGTGTCGAATAGCGGATAGACCGCCGCTTCATAGGCTTTCTGCGTGCTGGCAAAGCCGGATTTGTAGACACCGTTGTTCAGCGTATCATAGACGCGCGCATTCACCGCGTCGATCTCTGCCCGCAGGTCTTGCGGGTAATAGTCGTCCGTATTGCCCGTGATGTGGTTAAAGGCCGTGTTGAACATGCGGATGATCTCGGCGCTTTCATTGGACACGATCTTGCCCTGCGCCTTGTCCCACAGCACGGGCACGGTTGCGCGGCCCGACACTTTGGGGTCGGCGCGGGTGTAGATGTCACGGATATGGCCGCTTTGAAACAGCCTGTCGCCGGTCGCACCGGGAAAATCGCTGGCAAAGCTCCAGCCGTCATCCAGCATGTCGGGATGTACGACCGACACGTCGATCAGGTCTTCCAGCCCTTTCAAGGCGCGGAAAATCAGCGTGCGATGCGCCCAAGGGCAGGCGTAGGACACATACAGGTGGTAGCGCCCGGCTTCGGCCTTGAAGCCACCTTCACCCGTCGGGCCGGCGCTGCCGTCGGCGGTGATCCAGTTGCGAAACCGTGAAGTGTCGCGCTGGAACGCACCCCCTGTTTTCTTGGTGTCATACCATTGGTCCGACCATTTGCCGTCGATCAGGATACCCATCACATTGCTCCTTTCGTCTGCCATGTCAGATAAACAGCCCCGCGCGCAGGGCCAATCTGCGCCAGCGCGCACAACTTGTGCGCATGGGGGCAAGAGCACGCCGCGCCCCGGCTCGGGGGCCGGGGCAGGGTGCGCGGTTTACATCGCGGCGGGCAGGTGAAAGGGTTGCGCGACCCAAATGGAGCGCGCCATGCAAATCATGTGCCTGAATGGCTGGGGTGGCACCTTGCACGACAAGATCGTGCCGTATCTGTCCGCCACGCAGCCCGATGTCCTGTGCCTGCAAGAGGTGGTGCACACACCTGACGCCCGCAAAGAGTGGCTGACCTATCGTGACGGCGACCATGTGCTGCCGCAACGCGCGCGCTTTTTCCAAGAGGTCTGTGACGCCTTGCCGAACCACCGCGCCATCTTTTGCCCCGCGGCGCAAGGCGCGCTGTGGGATGGCGATGCGCCTGTTGCGTCGCAATGGGGGCTGGCAAGCTTCGTGCGCGCCGATATTGCCATCGTCGCACAGGTGCAGGGCTTCGTGCACAAGGGATTTTCCGCCGATGGGTTTGGCGATCACCCACGGTCACGCAGCGCCCATGCGATGCGCCTGTTCGACCCGGCCAGCAAGCGCATGGTCAGCGTGACACAAATGCACGGCTTGCGCGATCTGGCGGGCAAGATGGACACACCCGCCCGCGCCGCGCAAGCCGAGCGACTGATGGCGATGACGCGGCAGGTGACGGAACCGGGCGATCTGCAAATCGTCTGCGGCGATTTCAACCTTCTTCCGGGCAGCGCGACGCTGGCGCTTCTGGCAGAGCACGGGCTGACGGAACTGGTGCAGCATCACGGCTTTCCGGGCACCCGCAATTCGCATTACACCAAGCCCCAGCGCTATGCGGATTACATGTTCATCAACGATCTGGCGGCGGTCGCGCGGTTTGACGTGGTCTATCAGCCCGAAGTGTCGGACCATTGCCCGCTGGTGCTGCACCTGTAGCCCGCGCGACCGGGCGCAAATTTGCGCAGGTGCTGTGCATTTTGTGACCGCCCTTGATCGCTTGCGCAGGCGACAAGCGGGATCGGCGCGCTATCTTGCCCGTTCGACAACAGTCGCAACAGGAGGAATGACCATGACCACCCTGACACGTCGCGGCCTGATCGCCGCCGGTGCCGCCCTGCCGCTGGCAGGCCTGAGCGCCCCGAAACTGGCCCGCGCCGAAGCGCCGATGATGGGCGCAAGTTTTGCCCGCCACCGCCGCTTCATGATTGGCGGGTTCGAGGTGACGACAATTCTGGGCGGCACCACCCCGCGCGAGGAACCGCAGGGCATTTTCGGCATGAACGTCCCGGCCGAGGAATTCGCCGAAGTCAGCCGCGCGAATTTCCTGTCGACGGATGTCTCGCAATTCTATTTCACGCCTACCGTGGTCAATACCGGCTCGGAACTGGTGCTGTTCGACACCGGCCTGAATGGCGCGGCCACGACAGAGGCACTGGCGAGCGCAGGCTACACGCCAGACCAGATCGACATCGTGGTTCTGACGCATATGCATGGCGACCATATCGGCGGCATGATGACCGATGGCGCGCCCACCTTCCCGAATGCCCGCTATGTGACCGGGCAGGCAGAATTCGACCATTGGGCGGCGGCGGGCAATGAGGGCTTTGACGCCAATGTCCGCCCCATGGCCGAGATGATGACCTTCTTGGGCGATGGCGATGACGTGGTCACGGGCATTACCGGCATGGCCGCCTTCGGGCACACGCCGGGGCATATGGTCTACCGTCTGGAAAGCGAAGGCGCGGGGCTGGTGATCTTTGCCGATCTGGCCAACCATCCCGTCTGGTCGCTGGCGCGCCCCGATTGGGAAGTGCGCTTCGACGCCGACAAGGCCGCCGCGGCCGAAAGCCGCCGGCGCGTGCTGGGCATGATCGCCGCCGACCGCATTCCCGCGGTCGGCTACCACATGCCCTTCCCCGCCGTGGGCTATGTCGATACCGGCAGCGATGGCGCCGAATTCCGCTGGGTGCCGGAATCGGGCCAGTTGATGGGCTAAGTCCGCGCTCGGGCCAAGACATCGCGCCCCGGCATTTTGCCGGGGCGTTTTCATGTCGGGCCAGGCCAGAGGCCCCGGCTCTGCTGCCGCGGCGGGTTGTGTGGGTTGGCCCCGCCAGAGCCAGATGCTCAAACGCTACAAGAAGCGCCCCCCGCTCCGGGCTTGACCCGGAGCCTTGCCGCCGGCGCGGTCGGCGCGGCAGGCTTATTGCAGGTCGCCGAAAGCGCGTTGCAGGCGGACGACCGCGTCCTCGATCACCGCACGCGGCGCGCCAAGGTTGAAGCGCAGGAAGCTTGCGCCGCCGGTGCCGAAACTGGGGCCGTGATTGGCGACGATCTTTGCATCCCGCTCCACCCGCGCCGTGAATTCGGCCATATCCATCCCAGTGCCGGAAAAATCGACCCAAGCAAGGTAGGTCGATTGCAATTGCATCGACCGCAGGCCCGGAATGGCATTCACGCCCGCATCGAACACCCGGCGGTTTTCGTCCAGATAGGCCAGCAGCGCATCGGCCCATTCAGCACCGGCGGGCGAATAGGCCGCCGTCACCGCGTGCAGCCCGAAACTGTTGGGCGAAATGCCCAGCGCGCCCAGCGTGGCGGTGAATTGCGCGCGCAGACGGTCATCCGGGATAATGACCTGCCCGCAATGCGTACCCGCGATGTTGAATGTCTTGGAGGGTGCGGTCAGCATCACGATGCGGTCCATATGCTCTGGCGCGGCCAGCGGCATGACGATGTGCTTATGCCCCGGCATCACCAGGTCATGGTGAATCTCGTCCGACACCAGCAGCAGGTCATGACGCGCACAGAACGCGGCCAGATCGCGCAATTCATTGAGCGTCCAGACCCGTCCGCCGGGATTATGCGGCGAGCACAGGATCACCATGCGCGTGCGGTCATCGACCAACGCGTCGGCGGCCTGAAGGTCCATCTGGTAGAGGCCATCGTTTTCGACCATCGGGCATTCGACCACCTTGCGCCCTGCCGCATGAATGGTGCGAGCGAACGCATGATAGACGGGGGTAAACAGCATCACGCCATCGCCCGGCGCAGTCCATGTGTGCAGGCACAGCCCCACCGCGTTGACCAAACCGTGCGTGGTCGAGATATGCGCGGGGTCCACCTGCCAGCCATGGCGGTGTTCCATCCACCAGCAAATGGCGGCGCGATAGGCGCTGTCATCGCCGAAATAGCCATAGACGCCATGGTCCAGAACCGCTTGCAGCGCGTCCTGCACGGCTTGGGGCGGGCGAAAATCCATATCCGCCACCCACATCGCCAGACCATCCTCGGGCGAGACGCCATAGATCGGCTGCATCATGTCCCATTTCGCGCAATGCGTGCCGCGCCGGTCGATGATCTCGTCGAAAGTCATGGTCTACCCTCCGTTTTGGCCAAGCTGACCCGTGTTCCGGGGGCATTCAAGCCCAAAAGCCGTTGAACGCGGGCAAGGCTTCGCTTACATCGCTGTGCATGAGCATTCGCCCCATCCTGATCCATCCCGACCCGCGGCTGAAAAAGCTGTGCGAGCCGGTGTCCGCGGTCACGTCCGACATCGGCAAGCTGGCCGAGGATATGCTGGAAACCATGTATGACGCGCCGGGCGTGGGCCTAGCCGCGCCACAGGTGGGCGTTCTCAAGCGCATCTTCGTCATGGATTGCGTGAAAGAGGATGATGCAGAAAAGCGCCCGATGGTGCTGATAAACCCGGAAATCATCGCGTCCTCTGAGGAAACCAACACCTATGAGGAAGGCTGCCTGTCCATCCCGGAACAATATGCCGAGGTGACGCGCCCGAAGCTTGTGACCATGCGCTGGATGGGGCTGGACGGCAAAACCCACGAGGACGAATTCGACGCGCTTTGGGCCACCTGCGCGCAGCACGAGCTGGACCATCTGAACGGCAAGCTGTTCATCGACCATCTGGGCGCGATCAAGCGGCAGATGATTACCCGCAAGATGGTGAAATACAAACGCGAGAAGGCCCGCGCGTGAGCGTCCGCCGCTGCCTGCCATGGCCCGACCCGGTGCTGCGCCGCAAGGCCGCCCCGGTCGATACGATCACGGATGACATTCGCGCCATCTGGGCCGACATGATCGACACGATGGAGGCAATGCCGGGCGTGGGCCTTGCCGCGCCGCAAATCGGCATCAGCCTGCGGCTGGCCGTGGTCGATGCGTCGCAGGCGCGTGGGCAGGCCATACGCATGGCGAACCCTGAAATTCTGCACGCCAGCGCCGTCATGCGCCTGCATGATGAAGCCAGTCCGAACCTGCCCGGCGTGCACGCCACGATCGAACGGCCCCGCGCCGTGACGGTCCGCTATCTGAACGCGGATGGGGCTTGGGAAGAGCGCGAGATGGTCGGCCTTTGGTCCACCAGCGTGCAGCACCAGATCGACCATCTGGACGGGCGAATGTTCTTCGACCGCCTCAGCCGGGTGAAACGCGACATGTTGCTGCGGCGCGCGCAGAAGGCGCGTTAGGCGTCTGGTCGCCTTGGTGCAAGAGGAAGGGGGACGCGATGCGGGTTGTCTTTATGGGAACGCCAGAGTTTTCGGTGCCCGCGCTGGACGCTGTCCATGCCGCGCATGAGGTGGTTTGCGTTTACACCCAGCCGCCGCGCCCTGCGGGCCGTGGCAAGAAGGACCGCCCCTCGCCCGTGCAGGCCCGTGCCGAAGCACTTGGCCTGCCCGTGCGCCACCCTGTCAGCCTGAAAGGGGCCGAGGCGCAGGCGGAATTCGCCGCGCTGGGTGCCGATGTGGCGGTCGTTGTGGCCTATGGGCTGATCCTGCCGCAAGCGGTGCTCGATGCCCCGCGCCATGGCTGCCTGAACATCCATGCCAGCCTGTTGCCGCGCTGGCGCGGTGCCGCGCCCATCCATCGCGCAATCATGGCGGGTGACGCGGAAACCGGCGTCTGCATCATGCAGATGGAGGCGGGGCTGGACACTGGCCCCGTCCTGTTGCGAGAGGCGACACCGATTGCCGAGAGCGACACCACAGCCACCCTGCACGACCGTCTATCGGCAATTGGGGCGCGTCTGATAGTGGAGGCGCTGGCGCAGTTGGACAGCTTGGTGCCCCAACCGCAGCCGGAGGACGGCGTGACCTATGCCGCCAAGATCGACAAATCCGAGGCGCGGATCGACTGGACACAACCCGCCGAGGTGGTGGCGCGTCAGATACGGGCGCTCTCGCCCTTTCCCGGCGCGTGGTGCGACAGCCCTGCGGGGCGGTTGAAACTGCTGGACGCGCGGGCGGTTACGGGCAAAGGCACACCGGGCGAAGTGCTCGACGGGTTGACCATCGCTTGCGGCACGGGCGCGGTGCAGGTCTTAGCCGTGCAGCGCGAGGGCAAGCGCCCGAGTGACGCAGAGGCGTTCCTGAACGGCCACCGCTTTGCCCCCGGCACGGTGTTGGGCGGTTAATCCGTGCGGTCCGTGGCGAACAGGTAGATCGCGCAGCCTGCCAGCAGCAGCACGGCGAAGAAGCCGAAGAGCAGCCCATACGCCCCGCCCCCCAGCGCGTGAACATGCCCGCTTGCGACCTGCAACAGCCCGACCCCGCCAATGGAAAACAGGTTGATGAGCGTCACGCCCCGCCCGGTCAGATGCGCGGGGATGAAGCTGCGCCCATGCGCCATGAGCATGGGGAAGGACGCCCCGAAAAAGCCCACCGCCGCCAGCAGCGCCGCACTGGCCCAAAGCCCCATGCCGGGGGCCAGCGCCAAGCTGCCAAGGGCCACGGCCCCCAGCAGGTTGCCGCCAAGGATGACCCATTTGCGCGTGCCAAGCAGCCGGTCGAGCGGGCCATAGGCGAAATTGCCCGCGATCATGGCGCAGGCCATCAGCAGCGTGACTTGGCCGACCAGATTGGCATCGGCGCCGTAAGTGTCGGTCATGTACGGGCCGACCCACAGCCCGCGCAGCCCGGCCGATGGCGCGTAATTGACGAATAGTAGCGGCATCATCCACCACAGCGCGCGAATGCGCAGCACGTCGCGCAGGCGGGCTTTCGTGCCCTCGGGGGCGGTGGCGCGGGGCGGGTCGGGGATGACCACCCACAGCACCGAAGCCACAAGCGCCGTGATTCCCGCCATGACCCACAGGGCGGCGCGCCAACCATAAACCTCTGACGCCCAGGCCAGCGGCCACGCGCCCAAGATGTTGCCCAGCGATCCAAGGCCGATGACCGCACCCGCCAGCGTGGCAAAGACGGCGGGCGCGAAACTGCGCGCGAAGATGAAATAGGACGCCATCAGCACCGGCGCGCAGCCCACGCCTAGCGCCATCATCGCGATATGGATATGCGTGGCACTTTGCGCCATGGCGAAGATCGCGGCGCCGCCCGTGCCGCCGATCCCCAGCATCAACGCGGTGGTCCGGCGTGGGCCGATTGCGTCCAGCGCGGCCCCTAGCGGAATTTGCGCCGCCGCAAAGACCAGGAACCACAGGCCCGATGACAGCGCCAGATCATCCGGGGTCACGCCCAGATCTTGCGCCAGCGGGCCGGCCAGAACGGCCAGGAACGCACGGTAAAACTGGCTGAGCAGATAGCCCAGCACCAGACAGGCGACACCGAGTTTCACGCAAGACCTCCTCCCAAAGGACTAGGGTGCTTTAGTGCACTTGTGAAACACGCGCAATGCGCAGGTTTCGGGGTGCGGGGCGGCAGCGGGCGGGCTAGGTTGGGCGGCGAAAGGAACCGCCATGGACCAAAGCTATCATTACAAGCTGATCGCGCGGGCGATTGCGCTGATCGACGCGCCGGGCGGCACCTCGCGCAGTCTGGACGATCTGGCGGCAGAGCTGGGCCTGAGCGCCGCGCATTTCCAGCGGGTGTTCAGCGCTTGGGCTGGGGTCTCTCCCAAGCGTTACCAGCAATACCTGACGCTGGGCCACGCGCGGCGGCTGCTGGAAGCGCGGTTTTCCACTTTCGACACGGCGCTGGAACTGGGTCTGTCGGGGCAGGCGCGGCTGCACGATCTGTTCCTGCGCTGGGAGGCGATGACGCCGGGCGACTACGCCAAACGCGGCGACGGCCTGACCATTCGCCACGCGTGGTTGGACAGCCCCTTTGGCCCCGCGTTGGCCATGGCCACGGAACGCGGCTTGTGCGGGCTGGCCTTTGCTGAAATGATCGACGACCCCGGCACGCTGGCCGACATGACCCGGCGCTGGCCGAAAGCGCGCTACATCGCGGATGCGGGCGCGGTGGCAGAGCAGATGGGCGATCTGTTCCAGACCCGTGGCACGGCGCGGCTGCACATGATGGGCACGCCCTTTCAGATCAAGGTCTGGGAAGCGCTTTTGCACGTGCCCCCCGGCCATGTCACAAGCTACGGCGAGGTGGCCAAGCGCGTCTGCTCAGAGCGTGCCGCCCGCGCGGTGGGCACGGCGGTGGGGCGCAACCCGTTGGGCTTTGTCATCCCGTGCCACCGGGTGTTGCAAGGCAGCGGCGCGCTGGGCGGCTACCATTGGGGGCTGACGCGCAAACGCGCCATGCTGGGCTGGGAAGCGGCCCGAACAGAGGCCGAGGCGGCCCCGCTGTCGCAAGCGTGATGGCGAAAGCTTGCGCATCGCGCGGCTTGGCAATAGGCGGCAGCGTGCGCGAATGGTATGACAGGGCCAAACGCTGCGAAGGAGCATACCGATGAAACTGGCCGTAACTCTTGCTGTTTCCGCCTTAGCGCTGAGCGCCTGCGCCCCGAACCCCAACAACCCGCAAAACCGCACCTTGGTCGGCGCTCTCACCGGGGCTGCCGTGGGCGGCGTGGTGGGCGCGGCCACCGGCGATGGCGGCGGGCGTCGTGCGCTGGCGGGCGCGGTCATCGGCGGCACGGCGGGTGCGCTGATCGGGCAGCAACTGGACCGTCAGGCCGAAGAGCTGCGCCGCCAGTTGGGTGGCAATGTGAATATCCAGAACACCGGGCAAGAGCTGATCCTGACCCTGCCGCAAGACCTGCTGTTCGCGACTGACAGCGCGAGCGTGCGCCCCGACCTGCAAAACGACCTGCGGGTGATCGCAAATAACCTTGTGAATTACCCCCGCAGCGATGTGCGTGTTGTCGGCCATACCGACAATACCGGGTCGGCCAGCTACAATCAGGACTTGTCGGAACGGCGCGCGGCCAGCGTGGCGCAGGTGCTGTTCAACAATGGCGTGGCCCCCTCGCGCGTGCGCACCGAAGGGCGCGGCCTGACCCAACCAATTGCCGATAATGGCACGGCAGCGGGGCGGCAGCAGAACCGGCGTGTGGAAATCTATATCCGGCCGCATCAACAAGGCTGAGTGTTCTACAATTGGACGACAAGGGTGGCCCGACAGGCCACCCTTTTTCATTGCGTCATGGGTAAACCGGTCATATCTTTTTACCAATACCCCGGGGCGCGGGGATGAGGAGGAACCATGCCCTTTCAACGCATCCAGCCGGAGAGGCTGTCGCGTTCTGTCGTCCGGCAGATAGAGCTGTTGCTGTTGCGCGGCGTGCTGCGCCCCGGCGAACGTTTGCCCGCAGAGCGCGATCTGGCCGAACGTCTGGGCGTGTCGCGCCCCAGCCTGCGCGACGCCTTGGCCGAATTGCAAACGCGCGGCCTGTTGGAAAGCCGGGCGGGCGCGGGCGTGTTCGTGGCGGAACTGCTGGACAGCGCGTTCTCGGATTCTCTGGTGCGGCTGTTTGCCGAGCATGACGAAGCCTTGTTCGACTATATCAGCTTTCGCCGCGACATGGAGGGGATGTCTGCCGAGCGCGCCGCGCGCTACGGCTCGGACACCGATTTGCAGATCATCGACACGCTATACAAACGGATGGAAGCCGCGCACCAAAAGCGCGACCCGACCGAGGAAGCGCAGCTGGATGCCGAGTTTCACCTGTCGATTGTCGAGGCGTCGCATAACATCATCATGCTGCACATGATGCGGGCCATGTTCGACCTGCTGCACAAGGGCGTGTTCTACAATCGCCAGATGATCTTTCGCCAGCGCGCCACGCGCGGCGATTTGCTGGCGCAGCACAAGGCGATCAACAGCGCCATTCAGGCGCGCGACCCCGCCGCCGCCAAGGCCGCGGCCACCGCGCATCTGGATTTCGTCGAGCGGATTATGAACGACTACAAGCGCAGCGAACATAACGAGGCGATTGCCCGCCTGCGCTATGAGCACGCCCAACAAGGCTAAGACCCGCGCATGAAAAAACCCGGCACAGGTGGCCGGGTTTTCGCAAAGTCGGGCGCGGGCGCTTAGTGCAGACGCTCGCCAGCGGCCTTGATGGCGGCATCAACCAACGCGTCGCCGCGTGCATCGTCCATGTTCTTGGCGATGACGGTGCTGGCCGCTGCGACGGCAACCGCAGTCGCGCGATCGCGAACCTGCCGCACAGCCGTCGCTTCGGCGGACGCGATCTGATCCTCGGCGGCCTTCAAGCGGCGGGCGATAGAGGCTTCGATCTCTGCCTTGGTCTGTTCGGCAGCAAGCTGCGCGTCAGCCTTGGCCTTTTCAACGATGCGGGCGGCCTGTTCCTTGACCTCGGCCTGCTTGCGCTCAAAAGAGGCGTGCAGTTCCAAGGCTTCCTCGCGCAGGCGGCGGGCTTCGTCCAGTTCGGCCTTGATCGTCTCGGCGCGGCTGTCAAGGAAACCGCCCAGCTTGCCGGGCACCTTCGCATAGATCAGCACACCGCAGAAGATGAGGAATGCGGCGAGAACGATCAGGTCGGTGTTGTAGAGCGAGAAGAAGGGCTTGCCTTCGACCGCCGCAAACGCGGGGCTGGCCACAAGCGACGCCAGAATAGCAATCCGCAACATCATGCGTCCCCCTTCATCTGGGCTTTCACCGCGGCGTTCACGCTGCGCGCGTCGGCTTTCACGTCGAAGGCCGCCAGAATGTCCTTGGTCACGTCGGTAGAAACCTCGTTCACCATCTCGACCGCATTGGCGGTGATCTCGCGAATGCGCTTTTCCGACTCTGCCGACTTGGAAGCGATCTCTGCATCGGCCTTGGCGATCTGCGCATTCAGCGCTTCCTGCATCTCTGCCTTCGCAGCCTCGACGATACGAGCGGCTTCGGCACGGGCGTCCGCTTCGGCCTTCTTGAAGGCCTCTTCGGCTTCCTGCGCTTTCAGCTTGTATTCCTCTGCCGCCGCAATGTCTGCGGTGATCGCGCTCCGGCGGTCGGCCAGAACCGAGGCAACACGCGGCAGCGCCACGCGCGACATGACAAAATACAGAACCACCATGGCCACGACCAGCCAGAAGATCTGGTTCGAGAATGTGGTTACATCCAGTTGGGGCATACCCGGCCCCGAAGCGGCAGTCTCTGCCATATCATCCCCCTAACCCCGGAAAACACCGGCGAGGCGCGCTCGCGCCCCGCCAGCCGTAAGGATACGTCGGGACGATCTTAGACAGCGAACATCAGCAGCAGAGCGACGAGGAACGAGAAAATCCCCAGTGCTTCTGCGAACGCGATGCCGATGAACAGGAATGCGGTCTGGCCAGCAGCAGCCGACGGATTGCGCAGCGCGCCTGCCAGGTAGTTGCCAGCAACGTGGCCCACACCGATACCTGCACCACCCATGCCCAAGCATGCGAGGCCAGCACCGATATAAGCGCCCATTTGTACGATATCGCCTTCCATAGTCGTTTCTCCTTACGTTGGAATTGGCTGGATTTGGTTCGGACCTTGCGCCCTTAGTGAGCCGGGTGCAGCGCGTCTTTCAGGTAGACGCAGGTCAGAATGGTGAACACATAGGCCTGAATAACGGCCACCAGCAGTTCCAGCGCATAAAGCGCGGTCACTGCCAGAATGGGAAGGAAGAAGAAGGCACCGAGTGCCGCAGCAAAGCCAGCGAACACTTTGGCCACGGCGTGACCCGCCATCATCGCGCCTGCAAGACGGATGGAATGGCTGACGGGGCGCACGAAGTAGGAAATCACCTCGATCAACGCCAGAACGGGGCGCAGGGCCAAGGGTGCGCTGCTGACCCAGAACAGTTTCAGGAACTTGGTGCCGTGCAGGATGAAACCCAGCGCCGTGACGGTAAAGAACACGGTAAATGCCAGCACCGCCGTGACCGCGATATGCGAGGTCGTGGTAAAGGCGAAGGGGATCAGGCCCAGCAGGTTCGCGAACAGCACGAACATGAAAAGGGTAAAGATATACGGGAAGAAGCGCACGGCATCGTGGCCAGCGACATCCTCGACCATCTTGTAGATGAAGCCGTAGGTCATTTCCGCCGCTGACTGTGCGCGGCTAGGCACCATCGCGCGACCGCGTGCGCCGAAGACCATCAGCAGGGTGGCGGCAACCACGGTCAGCGCCATCCACAGCGTAACGTTGGTGGGCGTATACCAGGCGATGTCGCCCCCAAAGAGCGATTCGACCCGAAACTGATCCATGGGCGCAATGTGAAGGCCGCCACTTTCTTCTGCCACAGCTCTAGTCCTCTTTGTCCGCGCCCGCGTGCGGCGGGGTCGATTGATCTGCTTTCAGGCCCAATTCGCGTGCCGAGCGCATCATGGTCTGCACACCGGCGGCGAAGCCCAACAATGTAAACAGCACCAGAAACAGCGGCATGGTGTCGAACACCCAATCCAGCCCGTATCCGATGCCGGCCCCGATAAGCAGGCCGGTAACCAGTTCGATCACCATGCGCCAGCCCACTTGGGCCATGGAATGATGGTCTTGCGCGGCCGGCTTTGGGTCATGCTTGGCCCGAACCTGCGAGATGCGCGTCTCGAGTGCCTTGAGGCGCTCACGCTCGTCGCTGTCGGTCATGCCCTCTCCCGGTCACAAGTTGCGCGCAAGCTATGCAGAGGGGGCTTCAGAGTCAAGCAAGCAAACGCGGGGCAGCCCGCTTCATAAGATATTGAAAATTAACGGATTTGTCCTTCGCCGCGATTCACGGCCCGTGCCCGAACGCTGGATTTCGCGCTTGCAGCATATTCAACCAATCAGTTGACCTTTTCCCGCGCCCGCGAAAGATAGGCGCATGAGCAGCAGCCCCGCCCCATCGCTTGACCAGGTTTTTACCGCGCTGGCGGACCCGACCCGGCGGGCCATTCTGTCCATGCTTCTGGAAGACGACATGGCCGTGACCGATGTGGCAGAGCCGTTCGACATGTCGCTGGCCGCCGTGTCCAAGCACTTGGCGATCCTTGCCAATGCCGGATTGATTAGCCAGGAAAAACGCGGTCGCGTGAAATGGTGCAAGCTGGAACCCGACGCCCTACGCGAGGCGTCGGTCTGGATGCAGGCGTTCGGCCAGTATGATGCGCTTAATCTGGACGCGTTCGAGCGGTTTCTGGCGCAAGAACTGTCCGATCCTGACGCCCCGCCATCCAGTTAAGCCCCAAAAGCACCAAGATCGCCGCAGCGCCCGCCAGTTCAGCGGCAAAGCTGGGCCAGAACAGCCCGATGATGGGCGGAACCAGCGCCAGCCGCATCCACGCTTTCATGGGGGCGAAGAGGTAGCCCTCGATGGTGGCGGCAAAGGCGATCAGGCCAAGCGCCGCGCTGAAGCCCGTCCAGATCACATAGGGCACCGGGCCGCCCATGATAAGTTCCGGGTTGAACACCATGAAGGCCGGGATCAGATACAGACCCTTGGCGAATTTCCACGCCTGAACGCTGGTTTCCATGGGTTTCGCGCCGGCAATGGCCGCGCCTGCGAAGCCCGCCAGCGCCACGGGCGGCGTGACGTTGCTATCCTGCGAATACCAGAACACCACCAGATGCGCGATCAGAAGTGGGATGCCGAATTCGGTGTTCAGCGCGGGGCCGACAAGCACGATCAGCACGATATAGCTGGCCGTGACCGGCAGGCCCAAGCCAAGGATCAGCGACGCAACCAGCACCAGCGCCAGCGCGATCACGATATTCCCGCCCGAAAGCGAGACCATCATGGAGCTGAATTTCAGCCCCAGCCCGGTCAGGCCCACAACGCCCACAATAATGCCCGCGACTGCACAAGCGATCGACACCGCCACCGCGTTGCGCGCGCCCAGTTCGAGCGATTCAAAGATCATGCGGATGCCGCGCATGACCGACTCGCGGATGCGTGCGCCCGTCATTGGCCCGTCGGCATAAAGCGCCCAAGCGCCCCGCAGCCCCGCCATGGCAATGACAGAGATAATCGCCCAGAACCCCACCCGCATGGGAGAGATGTTATTGACCAGCAGCACCACCAGCAGGATCAGCGGCACGATGAATTGCCAGCCTGCCGCCAGCACTTGCTTGACCACCGGCAGTTCCGCCGCGTCCAGCCCGCGCATCCCTTGCTTCATCGCGACGATATGCACGAACAGGTAGACCGTGCCCAGATACAGGATCGCCGGGAAAATCGACACCAGAACGATGTCGATATACGGAATGCGCGTGTATTCAGAGATCAGGAACGCGCCTGCCCCCATCAGGGGCGGCGTGATCTGCCCGCCGGTGGATGCCGCCGCCTCTACCCCGCCCGCCTGCGCAGGGCGGTAGCCCAGCTTCTTCATCAGCGGGATGGTGAAAGCCCCGGTCGTGACCACATTCGCGATGGCCGACCCGGAAATCGACCCCATGCCCGCGCTGGCGATGACCGCCGCTTTCGCAGGCCCGCCGGGCTTGCGCCCCGTCGCGGCAAAGGCAAGGTCGATAAAGAACTTGCCCGCGCCGGTCTTTTCAAGGAATGCGCCGAACAGAACGAACATGAAGACGAAGGTCGCAGCCACGCCCAAGGGCAGGCCGAATATGCCTTCTTGGCCAAGGTAAAGCTGGCCAACCAGACGGTCCACGCTGGCGCCGCGATGCGCCAAGATCCCCGGCATCATGTCGCCCAGCCACGGCAGCGCCCCCCGAGAGCCTGCAAGCGCGTAAAGAATGGCGATGATCCCGATCAGCGTCAGGCCGAAACCCACCGCGCGGCGGCTGGCCTCTAACACCGCGACGATACAGACGATGCCCACGACAATATCCGCCGTGGTCCACCAGCCCGCGCGGGCGATGATGTCGTCCAGATACCAGATAATGTAGAACCCGCTCAGGAACGACGCGACCAGAAAGCCCGCGTCGATGACCCATGCCCACCAAGTGCGCGGGCGCGACTGGCCCGTCAGCGGGAACAGAAGGAACGCAAGGAACAGGATGAACCCCAGATGCGCGGTGCGCTGATAGAACAGGCCAAGGGGTTCGATACCTGCCGTGTAAAGCTGGAACAGCGACAGCGCCACGCCCGTCAGCGTGATCGCCCATAATACGGGGCGCGGCTGCACACGGTCGGCAGAGCGCATAGACTCCGGGATCACATCTTGCGGGTCGGTCTGGGTCATCTGTCTATCCCGTCAGGTCAGTCTGTGGCGCGCAAGCTGACGCGCTGGTTCGCGGCCAGAGCCGACAGGTCAATCGTGTCGCGGCCATTGGTCAGGCTGTGGCCCACGAAGGCGGGGCCAACACGCAAGGGCAAGCCGGTGGGGGGCAGGGGCTCATTAATCTCGACAATCCAGTAACCGCCACCCTCGGCAGGCAGCACGCGGCCCCGGCCAGCAACCTCTCCCAAACCTGCGGCGTAGTCATGCAGGTAGCTGCGGCGCAGGACAAGGCGGCCCGATGTGGTGCCGAAACAATCCGCCACGGCCCCGCCCGTCACCGAATGCGCCCAGCTCAGGCAAATCTCGCCTTCGGGCGGAAAGGGCAGCTCTGCCAGCACCTTGCCCGCAGGGTCCACCACCTGAAGCATGGGGTCGGCCCAAGCGGGCGCGGCCAGCCACAGGAAAAGGGCGGCCACCATGGGCCGCCCCAGTGCCGTCAGCCTCACGGGCGTTGGCGATCCTGCACGGCGGCACCCACTTCTTCCAGGTAGCGCAGCGCGCCGGGGTGGAAGGGGATGGGCGTTGCCGCGACCGAGAATTCCAGCGTGGTGTCGTTGGCCGCCGGATGGATGGCAATCAGCTCTGCCACGTTCTCATACATCGCCTTGGTGATGTTATAGGCCAGTTCCTCGTCCATATCCTCGTGCACGATCAGCACATTGGGTGTGGAGATGGTCGGCACACCATCAGTCATGCCTTCATACAGGCCCGCACGCAGCGTGTAGGGGGCAAAAGTCGGCTCTGCCGCGATGGCGGCGGCGATCTGCTCTTCCGTCATCGCGATCATCGAAATCTCGCGCGTGGTCGCCAGGTTCAGGATCGACGAGGTGGGCGGGCCCACGCTCCAGAAGCCCGCGTCGATGTCGCCATCGCGCAGCGCATCGGCGGTCTCGTTGAAGTTCAGGCGCTGTTCATCGAAATCTTCATAGGTGATGCCGTTCGCAGCCAGCAGCGTCTGCGCGCTGACTTCGGTGCCAGAGCCGGGCGCGCCGACCGACACGCGCTTGCCGCGCAGGTCTTCGATGCTGCTGATGCCGCTACCGGCCAGCGTGACGATCTGCACCGCGTTGGGGTAGATCGAGGCCAATGCGCGCAGCTCGCCCACCTGACGGCCCTCGAACGCGCCGGTGCCGGTATAGGCGCCGAACACGGTATCGGCCAGCGCAATGGCAATGTCGCTATCGCCGCGCGCAATCAGCGCCACGTTTTCCACCGACGCGCCGGTCACTTCCGCGCTGGCGGATGCGCCCTCGACATGGTTGTTGATGACTTCTGCCAGACCGCCGCCATAGGGGAAATAGGTGCCCCCGGTGCCGCCCGTCGCGATGGACAATTCCTGCGCCGCGACAGGTGCCGCCAAAAGCGCAACTGCGGCCGCAAGGGCCGTTGTCTTGAATGTCATGGTATCCTCCCACGGATATGTGTGTTTTTGTGGGGCCACAGGGCCGAGGGAAACACTAGCCCCGGCCCTGACAGGGTGCAAGCCTTTCAGCCCTGAAACACCACCGGGTAGAGCGAGGCGACCAGCAGCACCGCCATCGTGTAGTTGAACACACGCAACCATGTGGGGCGGGTCAACAGGCGGCGCAGGCTGACGCCGACCGCGGTCCAGATCACCGTTGTCAGCCAACCCACGCTCAGAAAGCCCAGCGCCACCCATGCCACGGCAGTGAATTGCTGATCCGGCGCATAAATCGCCACGGCGGCCAGTGACATGATCCATGCCTTCGGGTTCACCCATTGAAACGCGGCAGCTTGCAGGAAGGTCAGCGGATGCCCCTCGACCTTGGTGCCAGAGGGCGGCACGGCGGTGGCGATTTTCCATGCCAGCCACAGCATATACAGCACCGACACCACCTTGAGCGCCATTTGCAAGGGCGGGTAGCCGATGAACGCCCCCATCAGCCCGATCCCGACCAGAAACACCATGAACGCATGGCCAAGGGCCACGCCCACCATATGCGGAATGGTGCGCCGAAAGCCGAAATTCACGCCCGATGCCATCAGCATGACGTTGTTCGGTCCCGGCGTGACGGCGGTGACGAAGGCGAAGGTCAGAAGGGCGGCGAAAATCTCGATGGTCATGGGGCTGCTCCAGTTTCACGCAATCTAGCGTCTGAATGGCGCGTAATTCTTGCAAACTTTGCGCGTATGGCGCTATCTTCGCAATTGATGAGCGATCTTGACGATAAATCACAACAGATATTGCGCATCCTGCAACGCGAGGGGCGCATCGCGAATCTGGAACTGGCCGACCGCGTGGGCCTGTCGCCCTCGGCCTGTCTGCGCCGGGTGCAGGATATGGAGCGGCGCGGCATCATCACCGGCTATCGCGCCGTGGTGGACCCGGCCAAGACCGGGATCGGCTTTGTCGCTTATGTCACGGTGGGCCTGTCGCAGCATACCAAGGCCGCGCAGGCAGAGTTCGAGCGCCTGATGCGCGCCGCGCCGCAAGTGCGCGAGTGTCACAACATCACCGGCACAGTCGAATACCTGCTGCGGGTCGAGGCGCGCGACCTGCCCGCCTACAAGCATTTCCACACTGAATACCTGGGCGCGTTCCCCTATCTGAACACGCTGACCACGCTGGTTGTCATGGGCTCGCCCAAGGATGAACGCGCCTGAATTTTGACGTGCATTCGCGGCGGCCTTACGCTATGCTGCACCGCAGCAAAAGGGGCGGGACATGACCAAGGGCAAGGTAATCACCATCGCGCAGCAAAAAGGCGGGTCGGGCAAAACGACGCTCGCCGTCAATCTGGGGGTGATGCTGGCCCGCGCGGGGCAGTCGGTCGCGTTTCTGGACACCGACCCGCAAGGGTCGTTGGGCCGCTGGTTCATGACCCGGCACGAAGCGGGCCGCGCGGATGGGATGGAGTTTTCCACCGCATCGGCCTGGGGCGTAGGCTACGAGGTCGGCAAGCTGCGCGACATGGCGCAATTCGTCATCATCGACACGCCGCCCAAGGCAGACAGCGACCTGCGCCCGGCTTTGCGCGCGGCTGATCTGGTGGTGGTGCCGATCGCATCCAGCCATGTCGATCTATGGGCGACCGATGGCGTGCTAGATCTTGCCCGCCGCGAGGGGCGTGAGGTGCTTCTGGTGCTGAACCGCGCCCGCGCGGGCACCAAGCTGGGGGCCGAAATATCAGAGGCCGCCAAGGGGCTTGCCGCGCAACTGGCCGAGACGCAGATCGCCAACCGCGTGGCCTATGCCGCCAGTCTGGGCGAAGGGCTGGGGGCCGCCGAGGGGGCCGCGAACCCCGCCTTGCGCGCAGAGTTGGACGCGCTTCTGGCAGAGTTGTTGGCGGCGCTGGACGAGGCATAGGCAGGCCTGCCACCTTTTCCCATCGCGCCCCGGACCTGATCCGGGGCCTCACTTTCAGTGAGCTTGAAACTTCCAACGGAATTATCCGGCGTCGCAGGCTCTGGGACGAGCGGCTGTCACGACACGTTACCCCCGCGACACAATCCGGTTCGCGTGGCCCATCTTGCGCCCCGCGCGGCGCTCTGGCTTGCCATATAGGTGCAGCGCCACGTCGCGCTCGGTCAGCAGGTCGGGCACGCGGTCCATATCGTCACCGATCAGGTTTTCCATGACCACATCGGCATAGCGGTGCCCGTCGCCCAAAGGCAGCCCGGTGATCGCGCGGATATGTTGCTCGAACTGGTCCACGGTGCAGCCATTCTGCGTCCAATGGCCGGAATTATGCACGCGCGGCGCGATTTCATTCACGATCAGCCCTTGCTGCGTGACGAACAGCTCGACCCCCATGACGCCGACATAATCGAGCGCGTTCAGGATGCGCCCGGCCAGCAGCACCGCATCGGCGCGCTGCGACCCGGTCAGCCGCGCGGGCACGGTGGTGCGGCGCAGGATGCCGCCCTCATGCAGGTTCTCGCCCGGATCATAGGCCGCCACCCGGCCATCCAGACCGCGCGAAGCAATCACCGACACTTCGTGACTGAAGTCCACGAACCCTTCAAGGATCGCATCCGCCCCGGCCATCTCGGCCAAGGCAGCGTCGGCATCCGCAGGCGCCATGATCCGCGCCTGCCCCTTGCCATCATACCCCATACGGCGGGTTTTCAGGATTGCGGGCGCACCGATCTGCGCGACAGCGGCAGCCATGCTTTCCGCGTCGGACACGGGCGCAAACGGGGCCGTCATCAACCCCAGATCGCGCAGGAATTGCTTTTCGGTCAGCCGGTCTTGCGACACGGCCAAGGCGCGGCGATTGGGGCGGATGGGGCGCGTGGCCTCCAGCAGGTCCAGCGTGGCGGTGGGGATGTTCTCGAACTCGAACGTAATCACGTCGACAGAGGCCGCGAAGGCGTTCAGCGCCGCCACATCCTCCCATGGTGCGGTTGTGACCTGCGCACAGACATCGCCCGCGGGCGGGTTCGCACCGGGGTCATAGACATGGCAGCGATAGCCCAGACGGCTGGCGGCCGCCGACAGCATCCGCCCCAACTGGCCGCCGCCCAGAATGCCGATGGTCGCGCCTTGCGGCAGGGTTTCAGTCATCGGACGGCTCCTGCGGGATAGACTCCGACAGCGCCGCGCGCCAAGCATCCAGCCGCGCCGCGAGGTCGGGGTCTTGCAGCGCCAGAATACCCGCCGCCATCAGCCCGGCATTGGCCGCACCGCCAATCGCCATGGTCGCCACCGGGTAGCCGCGTGGCATCTGGACAATGGAATACAGGCTATCGACGCCCGAAAGCGCCCGCGTCTGCACAGGCACACCGATGACCGGGACACGGGTTTTCGACGCCATCATGCCGGGCAGATGCGCCGCACCGCCCGCGCCCGCGATAATCACCTGCAAACCACGCGCCACGGCACCGCGCCCATAGTCCCACAGACGGTCGGGCGTGCGATGGGCGGAGACGATGCGCGACTCGTAAGCCACGCCCAATTCATCCAGAATCGCCGCTGCCTCGCGCATGGTGGGCCAGTCCGACTGGCTGCCCATGATGATCCCGACCTTGATCTGTGCCATGTTTACCCCGCGACATTGATTGCCGCCTTATACAAGGCAGGCATGAAGGCGCAATTCCTTCAGGCGATAATGTCGGGCGTCAATTCGTCCTCGATCCGGGCAATCTGGTCTTTCAGCACAAGTTTTTCCTTTTTCAGGCGCTGCACGGTCAGTTGCGTGTTCGGCCCCTGCGCCTGCAAGGCGGCAATCGCTTCGTCCAAGTCGCGGTGCTTTTGGCGCAGCACCTCCAGCTTCAGGCGCAACACCTCTTCATGTGTCAGTTCATGGGGCGCGTTCATATGCGGGACCAGCCTTGTTTTTCGCCAGACTAGCCCGGATGCTTGCGCGACAAAAGCCTTTGATGGGCGCGCTTGCAGATTGTTCACACCGCACCCATATCTTTGGGCAAGGGACCGCCAGACATGGGGTCCGCCGCACCGTCGCCTTGGACAAGGGACGCTGGAAAGGACATGGCAGATGAGCAAACTCACCTTCCCGTCGCACCCGCTTTTGCTGGGGTTCGACCAGATGGAACGGCTGGTCGAGCGCACGGCGCGCAACGGGGCCGACGGCTACCCGCCCTTCAACATCGAAGTGACCGGGCCGCACAGCTTTCGCATCACGCTGGCGCTGGCCGGATTCCGCGAGGATGACCTGTCGATCACGCTGGAAGGCCGCCAGCTTGTGGTGCGCGGCCAGCAGACCGATGCCGGGTCAGAGGACCGCGTTTTCCTGCACCGGGGCATCGCCGCCCGCCAGTTCCAGCGCGTGTTCGCCTTGGGCGACGGGGTGGACGTGGCAAAAGCGGCGCTAAGTGATGGGTTGCTGCATATCGACCTGAAACGTCACGAGCCCGAGGAAACCGTCCAGATCATCCGCATAGATCGCAAGTGAAAGGGAAGCCAATGAACACCAAATTCCCGAACCTGACCAGCACCAAGCCGATTGCCTATGTCCGCCCCGTGAAAGTGGCCGACCTGCCCGACGATATCCGAGAGCAATTGCACGGTGTGAACGAGATGTATGCCATCCACCACGAAGAAGGCGACCAGTTGGCGCTGGTGACGAACCGCACCATGGCGTTTGTCATGGCCCGCCAAAATGACTTTGAGCCGGTGAGCGTGCATTGACGCCACAGGCGTCGGGTTTTCTAGCAAATTCACAGCCGCAGCCTTGGCGTCAACCTGCGCCAAGGCTATTTTCGTATGGCGCGGCGGAAGAATGTCCGCGCGACGGAGATTTTATGCAAGAGACCCGGGCATAAGCCCGTTCCCGGCCAACGGCTAGAGGGACGCGAAACCGAAAGGCCACTCTGGCAGCGTGCCGAGTGACCTGTTTTTGCATCTGCACGAAATCGAGACACTCCGATGAATATCTCAAAGCACGAACAACGTGTTTTGCACGAACTCGCCCTTGGCGGGGCCATCCACCATGAACGGTGCGACGGTGGCAAGATACGCAAGATCACCTGCTTCACCCGCGACGGCTTCGTGCTGTCCGACTGCACGCTCGATCTGTTTTTACGCCTGAAACGGCGGCGCTTCATCCGCTCGCAAAACGGGCAGCCTTACCGTGTATCGCGCCAGGGCATAGACGCCGTGCGCGCGCAACTGAACCAACGCTGAAGGAAAAAACCGATGGAATTTACAACAGACATGGCCCAACCGCAGGCCATCATCGACCTGTTCCGCGCCACCTTCACCGCTTCGGAAGGGGCGGAAGAAGGTGCGGTGATCGGCGATTTCGTCACGGCGCTTTTGTCCACCACGCCCGCAGAGGATATTTTCGTGTTCTCTGCTTTGGAGGAGGGCACCGTGCACGCCTGCGCCATCTTCACCCGCCTGCGCTTCGCGGAAGATGCGCGCAGGGCGTTCATCCTGTCGCCCATGGCGGTGGCGACAGCGCAGCAAGGCAGGGGGCTGGGGCAGAAGCTGCTGCGCCACGCCTTTGAGCAGTTGCGCGGCGCGGGCGTGGATGTCGCGCTGACTTATGGCGACATCAACTTCTACGGGCGCGTGGGCTATCAGCAGATTGACGAGGCAATGGCGCAAGCGCCCCTGCCGCTCAGCTATCCCGAAGGTTGGCTGGCGCAATCGCTGACAGACGCCGAGCTGACGCCGCTACAGGGGGCCGCAACCTGCGTGCCCGCGCTGAACGACCCGGCACTTTGGTAAACTGGCGGAGCATCCGGGGCGCACACCCTCGGATGCTTCCCTTTACGCTGATTTCGCCTGACTGTCCTTGCCCAGCACCGACAGCACCTTGTCCACGATCTGCGGCGCGTTCATGGCGGCGACGTCATACATGGCCTTGGGGCTGGCTTGGTCGATGAAGATGTCAGGCAGCACCATGGAGCGGAATTTCAGCCCGTGGTCGAACACGCCTTCGTCCGACAAAAGCTGGGCGACATGGCTGCCGAAGCCGCCGACCGCGCCTTCCTCTATGGTAATCAGCGCCTCATGCTCGGCGGCGAGTTTCAGGATCAACTCGCGGTCCAAGGGCTTGGCGAAGCGTGCATCGGCCACGGTGGGGGTAATCCCCTGCGCGCCCAAGCTCTCGCAGGCTTTCAGCACCTCGCCCAGACGGGTGCCGAAGGACAGGATCGCCACGCGGCTGCCCTCGCGGATCATCCGGCCCTTGCCGATTTCCAGCGGAACGCCGCGCGCGGGCATTTCAACGCCCTCGCCTTCGCCGCGCGGATAGCGGAAGGCGATGGGGCCATCGTCATGCGCCACGGCAGTGGCGACCATATGCACCAGTTCCGCCTCGTCCGCGGCGGCCATGACCACGAAACCCGGCAGGTTCGCCAGATAGGCCACGTCGAAACTGCCCGCATGGGTCGCGCCATCGGCACCCACAAGCCCCGCGCGGTCGATGGCGAAGCGCACGGGCAGGCGCTGGATCGCCACGTCATGCACCACTTGGTCATAGCCGCGCTG
Source organism: Roseibaca sp. Y0-43 (assembly GCF_020667835.1). Taxonomy (GTDB): domain Bacteria; phylum Pseudomonadota; class Alphaproteobacteria; order Rhodobacterales; family Rhodobacteraceae; genus Roseinatronobacter. Next base: position 51,405 of record NZ_JAFMPR010000011.1, on the reverse strand, counting down.
CAAGAAGGTCGAATACATGGCGCAAAAGGGTTTCATGCCGCCCGCCGCAAGCCCCGCGCAAAAGGTCACGCCATGTTGTTCCGCAATCGCCACGTCGAACATGCGCGACGGGTGCGCCTTGGCGAACAGGTCCAGCCCGGTGCCGTCGGGCATGGCGGCGGTGACGGCCACGATCTTGTCGTCGCGGTCGGCTTCGTCGATCAGCGCTTGCGCGAATACCTTGGTGTAGCTGGGCGCATTGGGCGTGGCCTTTTGCTGCTTGCCGGTCACAAGGTCGAACTTGGCGCGGGCATGGCCGCGATCCTCGGCATCCTCGGCGGGGCCATAGCCCTTGCCCTTCTTGGTCAGCACATGGATCAGCACGGGTTCGTCCGCGCGAGCCTGAAGCGTGCGGAACACCCACAAAAGCTGGTCCAGATCGTGCCCGTCGATGGGGCCGACATAGTTGAAGCCCAGTTCTTCGAACAAGGTGCCGCCGACGGTGGCGTGTTTCAGCAAGTCCTTGGCCCGGCGCGCGCCTTCCTGAATGGGGCCGGGCATGAAGGACAACGCCCCCTTCACAGCCTGTTTCAGGTCTTGCACCGGCTTGTCGGCATAAAGCCGCGACAGGTAGCTGGACATGGCCCCGGTCGGCGGTGCGATGGACATCTCGTTGTCGTTCAGCACCACGAACAGCCGCTTGCCCCAATGGCCGGCATTGTTCAGCGCTTCATAGGCCATGCCCGCGCTGATCGCGCCATCGCCGATCACGGCAATCGCATCGCCCAAGGCAGGCTCTGGCGCACCACCCAGATCGCGCGCCACGGCAAAGCCCAGCGCAGCGGAAATAGAGGTCGAGCTATGCGCCGCGCCAAACGGGTCATAGGGCGATTCAGACCGCTTGGTGAAACCCGACAGCCCGTTTTCCTGGCGCAGGGTGCGCATACGGTCGCGGCGGCCGGTGATGATCTTGTGCGGATAGCACTGGTGCGAGACGTCCCAGATCAGCCGGTCGCGCGGCGTGTCGAACACCGCGTGCAGCGCAACGGTCAGCTCCACCACGCCCAGCCCCGCACCCAGATGACCGCCGGTTTCGGACACGGTGGCAATGGTGTCGGCGCGCAATTCATCGGCCACTTGCCGCAACTGGGCATCGGTCATGCCGCGCAGATCGGCGGGGCTGTGAACCTTGTCCAGAAGAGGGGTATCGGGCATCGGCTTGGTCCTGTTTGCGTCGCGCGGGGGATCACGCCTTGCGGGCAATAACGAATTGCGCCGCGTCCCGCAATAGATCGGCCTGTTGACCGTATGGCTCAAGGGCGGTTTGTGCCTGTGCGATCAGGTCAAGCGCGCGGGCTTTCGCACCGTCCAGCCCCAGCAATGACACGAAAGTGGCCTTGCCGGCCTCTGCGTCTTTTTGCAGGCGTTTGCCGGCCAGTTTGGCGTCGCCCTCGACATCCAGAATGTCATCGGCAATCTGGAACGCCAGACCGAGCGCCTGCGCATAGGCGGCAAGCGGCGCGGGGTCGGCCCCGGCCATGCGCGCGCCCGCGCAGGCGGACCATTCGATCAGCGCGCCGGTCTTGCCCGCTTGCAGGGCCGTGATCGCGTCCAGATCGAGCGGCGTGGTGGCGGTTTCGGCGGCAATATCAAGCGCCTGCCCCAGCACCATGCCCGCCCCGCCAGAGGCATGGGCAAGCGACGCGAGAAGCGCCAGACGCCCCGCATCCGACGGCGCGGCATCGGGCTGCGCGAGCAACCCGAAAGCCAGCGTTTGCAGCGCGTCGCCGGTCAGGATGGCGGTCGCGTCATCCCATTTCACATGCACCGTGGGCTGGCCCCGGCGCAGGTCGTCGTCATCCATGGCGGGCAAATCGTCATGCACCAGCGAATAGGCATGAATGGCTTCGATCGCAGCCGCGGCGGCCACGGATTGCTCTGGCCCGATCCCGTGCAGCCGCGCGCTTTCCAGCACCAGAAACCCGCGCAGTTTCTTGCCGCCCAGCGCTGCATAGGCCATCGCGTCGCGTACCACGCTTGCGGGCAGGGTTGCGATCTCGGCTTGCAGCCGCGCCTCGACAGTCTCGGCGGCGGCGCTCAGGGCGGCGGGAAAGCTGGTCATGGGTTGAACGGTTCTGTCGCTTTCGGGGTGCCATCTTCGGCCAGCCGGATCGCTTCCACCCGCATTTGCGCTGCTTGCAGCCGCGCCTCGCAATGCGCTTTCAGCTTCGCGCCGCGTTCATAGAGCGTGATCGAATCCTCCAGCGGCACGTCGCCCCGTTCCAGACGGGTGACAACCTGCTCCAGCTCGGCCAGGGCGGCCTCGAAGCTCATTTCGTCAATCGGGGTTTCGCTGCTCATGCGGATCGCTCCATCAAGACCTTGACATGCGCCGCGACCGAACGGCCCAACGCGGGCAGGTCATAGCCGCCTTCCAGCACGGAAACCAGCCGCCCTTGGGCATGTTTTTCCGCCACATCGCACAGGGCGCCCGTGACCCAGGCGAAATCTTCTTCCAGCAGGTCAAGCTGCGCCAGCGGGTCGTCACGATGCGCGTCGAACCCGGCAGAGACGAGGACCATCTCGGGCGCGAAACGGTCAAGTTGCGGCAGCACAACATCTTCATAGACACGCCGGAACGCCGCGCCATCGGTGCCCGGCTTCAGCGGCACGTTCATCACGTTGCCATGCGCGCCGCGCTCGTCAGGTGTGCCGGTGCCGGGCCATAGCGGCATCTGGTGGCTGGAGATGAACAGCGCGCGGCGTTCGTCCCACAGCAGGTCTTGCGTGCCATTGCCGTGGTGCACGTCGAAATCCACCACCGCCACGCGTGACAGCCCGTGCATTTCCACCGCGTATTTCGCGGCAATCGCCACGGTGCCGAACAGGCAAAAGCCCATCGGTTTTTCCGTTTCGGCATGGTGGCCGGGCGGGCGCATGGCGACAAAGGCATTTCCCGCCTGCCCGCCCATGACCCGGTCCACGGCGGCACAGGCCCCGCCCACGGCGCGCAAGGCGGCCTGCATGGACATGTTCGACACATGTGTATCGGCATCGAGCTGGTATATGCCCGCCGCAGGCAGCGCGCGGCGAATGCGGTCGATATAGGCTTGCGGGTGGCACAGAAGCACGCGCTCTTCACTGGCGATGGGCGCGGAATGGCGGTCGAGGGTTGCGAATTCGGGCGCGGCCAAGGCATCGGCAATCGCGGCCAGCCGCGCGGGCGATTCGGGGTGTCCGTGCGGGGTCTGGTGCGCCTCGCCATCGGCATGGGTATAGAATGCGGTTGTCATGCCCGAACGCTAGTCGATTGGCGTGCAGGGGGGAAGCGCAATTTGACGCGGCGGCCCGCTTGTCGCGGGGGCGGGCTTGGGGCAATCTGCGTCAAAGCCCGAACTGGACATGATATGAATTTTGCCGACATCCTGACGCCGCCAGATGCGCCACATGAAACCTTCACCGACCCCGATGCAGCGGTGGCCAAGCTAGAGGCGCTATACAAGGACGCCACGCAATTCCTGATCGCGGCCTTCAACGATCTGGCCAAGGGCGCGGCGCCGAAAGGGCGCTACCGGGCCTATTACCCAGAGATTCGGTTCGTCACCACGCGCTTCGACCAAGTGGATTCGCGGCTGAGCTTCGGGCATGTTTCGGAACCCGGCGAATATGCCACAACCGTCACCCGCCCAGACCTGTTCCGCCATTACCTGCGCCAGCAGATCGCGCTGTTGATGGAAAACCACAACATGCCGGTCAGCATCGGTCCGTCCTCGACGCCGATTCCGCTGCATTTCGCCATGGCCGGGCGCGGGGACGTGGCCTTGCCCGAAGGCGGTGAGATGGCGCTCAGCTTGCGCGATGTATTCGACGTGCCCGATCTGGACACAACGAATGACGACATCGTCAATGGCGACCGGGTGCGCAATGCCGACGGGTCGCTGCCGCTGGCGCTGTTCACGGCGCAGCGTGTGGATTACTCGCTCGCGCGGCTTGCGCATTATACCGCGACCACGCCCGAGCATTTCCAAAACCACATCCTGTTCACAAACTACCAGTTCTATGTCGACGAATTCGAGGCCTTCGCCCGCGACATGCTGCGCGACCCCGAGAGCGGCTATACCGCCTTTGTCGCGCCGGGTGACGCGGTCATCACCGACCCGGATGCCGACATCCCTCCCCTGCCCCGCCTGCCGCAGATGCCCACCTATCACCTGAAGCGGGCCAAGGGCGCGGGCATCACGCTCGTGAATATCGGGGTTGGCCCGTCGAACGCGAAAACCGCGACCGACCATATCGCCGTGCTGCGCCCCCATGCGTGGCTGATGGTCGGGCATTGCGCGGGGCTGCGCAACTCTCAGGCTTTGGGCGATTTCGTGCTGGCACATGCTTACCTGCGCGAAGACAACGTGCTGGACGCCGATCTGCCCGTCTGGGTGCCGATCCCGGCGCTGGCCGAAATCCAGATCGCGCTGCAAGACGCGGTGGCGCAGGTCACGCAGCTGGAAGGCTATGCGCTGAAACAGATCATGCGCACCGGCACCGTGGCCACCATTGACAACCGCAACTGGGAGTTGCGCGATCAATCCGGCCCCGTCCAGCGCCTCAGCCAGTCGCGCGCCATCGCGCTGGACATGGAAAGCGCGACCATCGCGGCCAACGGGTTCCGCTTCCGGGTGCCCTATGGCACGCTTTTATGCGTGTCCGACAAACCCCTGCATGGCGAGTTGAAACTGCCCGGCATGGCATCGAGCTTTTACAAGACGCAGGTCGCCCGGCATTTGCAGATCGGCATCCGCGCCATGGAATTGCTGCGCGACATGCCGCTGGAACGCATCCACAGCCGGAAACTGCGCAGCTTCAGCGAAACCGCGTTTTTGTAGCTTTTGCCCGAATGCCGCGACGGAAAGCGCCGTCAACCGGCATTTTTCAGTGGTTTTCCCCAGAAAAAGGGTTTTTTCTGCGCCTGTGGGAATTGTCACCTGCGTGAAAACAAGGCTAGATGCGCCTCGCAACACAGTTCACAGCCGCGCGAGGCGCGGCGAACCCGAGAGATGGAGAGACGAATGACCGCGAAACCGATGACCAAGACCCAGCTTGTCGCCGCACTGGCCGAAGAGATGGACGCCGACAAGAAAACCGCAAACGCCGCGCTGGACGCCATTGCCGCGCTGGTCATGCGCGAGGTCTCGGCCGGTGGTGCGGTCACGCTGCCCGGCATCGGCAAGGTCATGTGCCGCGCCCGCCCCGAGCGTCAGGTCCGCAACCCCGCCACCGGCGAGACGATGACCAAGGAAGCCGACCGCGCCGTGAAGGTGACGATCGCCAAAGCCCTGAAAGACGCTGTCAACAGCTAAGGGTTGTATCCTTTCCCGAAAGGCGGGCCTGCGCAAGCGGCCCGCCTTTTTCTATGCGCACACGGCTCTGGCCAAGGCGCGGGGCGCGGTCTAACCTCTGGCCCAAACGGGAGGTTACACCATGGCGAACGCGCAGATCGTGGGCTGGTCCCACACCCCTTTCGGCAAATCCGACGCCGACAGCACCGAAGCCCTGATGGCCCTTGCCCTTGCCCCGGCGCTGGACCATGCGGGCATTGGCGCGGAAGATGTCGATGGCATTTTCGTGGGCGTCTACAATAACGGTTTCTCGCGCCAGGATTTCCAAGGCGCGCTTGTCGCGATGGCGGATGAGCGCTTCGCCCATACCCCTGCGACCCGCTATGAAAATGCCTGCGCGACCGGATCGGCCGCGCTGCACGGCGCGATGGATTTCATCGAATCCGGGCGTGGGCGCATCGCGCTGGTGGTGGGCGCGGAAAAGATGACCGCCACGCCCACGGCAGAGGTGGGCGATATTCTACTGGGGGCCAGCTACCGCGCCGAGGAAGCCGAAGTAGACGGCGGCTTCGCGGGCCTGTTCGGCCAGATCGCCGCCAGCTATTTCCAGCGCCATGGCGACAAGTCCGAAGAACTGGCCATGATCGCCGCCAAGAACCACGCGAACGGCATGGCGAACCCCATCGCGCATATGCGCAAACCCTTCGACGTGGCATTTTGCAACACCGTGTCGGACAAGAATCCGCGTGTGGCAGGGCCGTTGCGGCGCACCGATTGCTCGCTTGTCAGCGATGGCGCGGCGGTGCTGGTTCTGGCCGATGCGGAAACGGCGGCGGGGTTGAACCGTGCGATCGCATTCCGCGCCCGCGCCCATGCCAATGACATCATGGCGCTGTCGCGCCGCGACGTGCTGGAATTCAAGGGCGCGCGGCTGGCTTGGGCCAAGGCGCTGGCGCAGGCGGGCGTCACGCTCGACGACCTGTCGCTGGTGGAAACGCATGATTGCTTCACCATCGCCGAGTTGCTGGAATACGAGGCGATGGGGCTGGCGGAACCGGGCCAAGGCGGCCGCGTCATCCGCGAGGGCATTACCGCCAAGGACGGGCGCCTGCCGGTCAACCCGTCGGGCGGGCTGAAATCCAAGGGCCACCCCATCGGGGCCACGGGCGTGTCGATGCATGTCATGGCAGCGCAACAACTGACGCATGACGCGGGTGACATGCAGATCCGCGGCGCCACCATGGCGGGCGTGTTCAACATGGGCGGCGCGGCTGTCACCAACTACGTGTCCATCATGGAGCGGGTGAAGTGAGCACGGACCTGTCACAAGGCATGACGCCCGTCTCGACCCGCGTGATGAACCTGTCGCATCTGCTGACGGAAAGCGCCCGGCGCGCGCCGGATGACATCGGGCTGGTCTGGGGCGCGCAGGTCTGGACATGGGCCGAGCTGGAAGCGCGCGCCACCGCCTTTGCCCGCGTGTTGGTGCAGGATTATGGCGTGGGCAAGGGCGACCGCGTGCTGGTGCAATCGGCGAATTGCAACCAGATGTTCGAAGCGGTGTTCGGCTGCTGGCGCGCGGGTGCGGTCTGGGTGCCCGCCAATTTCCGCCAATCGCCCGAGGATGTGGCCTTCCTTGCGCAATCGTCGGGCGCGAAGCTGCTGTTATGCGGGGCGGAATTCGCGGAGCACGCATCCGCCTGCGACCTGCCCACCATCGCTATTGGCGCGGCCAGTTTCGGCCCGGATTACGACACACTTATCGCCCCCCACATGGGCCAGCCGCAACCCGTGGCAGAGGTCTACCGCGACGACCCGTGCTGGTTCTTCTTCACATCCGGCACCACGGGGCGGCCCAAGGCGGCGGTGCTGACGCATGGCCAGATGGCCTTCGTCATCACCAACCACCTGTGCGACCTGATGCCCGCGACGGGGCCGGAGGATGCGTCTTTGGTCGTGGCCCCGCTGTCGCATGGCGCGGGCGTGCACCAGCTTAGCCAAGTGGCGCATGGGGTGAAAACGATCCTGCCCACGGGCGCGAAATTCGACCCGGATGAGCTTTGGGCGCTGGTCGCGAAATGGCGCGTGACCAACATGTTCACCGTGCCGACTATCGTGAAACTGCTGGTCGAACACCCCGCCGTGGACCAGCACGACCATTCCAGCTTGCGCTACGTGGTTTACGCAGGCGCGCCCATGTATCGCGCCGACCAGATACGCGCGTTGGAAAAGCTGGGGCCGGTGCTTGTGCAGTATTTCGGCTTGGGCGAAGTGACGGGCAACATCACCGTGCTGCCGCCCGCCCATCACCACATCGACGATGACACGATGCGCATCGGCACCTGCGGTTTTGCGCGCACGGGGATGCAGGTGCAGATACAGGATGCCGAAGGGCGCGAGGTGGCACCCGGTGAAACGGGCGAAATTGCCGTCATCGGCCCCGCCGTGTTCGCGGGCTATTTCAACAACCCCGAGGCCAATGCCAAATCCTTCCGCAATGGCTGGTTCCTGACGGGCGATCTGGGGCATATGGACGAGGCGGGCTTCGTCTACCTGACGGGGCGCGCGTCAGACATGTATATCTCTGGCGGGTCGAACATCTACCCGCGCGAGATCGAGGAAAAGCTGCTGATGCACCCCGCGATTTCCGAGGTCGCGGTGCTGGGTGTGCCCGACCCGGTCTGGGGCGAGGTGGGAATGGCGGTCTGCGTGTGCAACGGGGACGAACCGGCCGACCTGCTGGACTGGTTGTCGGGCAAGATTGCCCGCTACAAGCTGCCGCGGCACGTGGTGTTCTGGGACGCGCTGCCGAAATCGGCCTATGGCAAGATCACCAAGAAGATGATCCGCGAAGAACTGGACGCGCGCGGGCAATTGCCGTGATACGCCGCGTCATCCATCCCGGCCCGGCGCTTGCCCCGCGCACGACCGTGTTGCCGGTGCGGGCGCACCCGGTCGAGGTGATCTTGCGCGGCGGTCTGCCCTTCGGGCAGGCAGTGGCAGAGGCACTGGCCGCCTTCGATGGCGGGTTTCTGGAACTTCGCGATGTCGCGATGGACCCGCTTGCCTATGTCATCCCCGGCCCCGCGCAGAACGGACACGCCGCATGGTATAGCGCCACGCACCACATGGGCGCGGACGCGCAGATCGTGCAAGGCTGCACCCATCTGGGCTGGCGAGAGGGCGCGCAGTTTACCCATACCCATGGCATTTGGGAAGATGAGAGCGGCGCGCGGCATATGGGGCATATCCTGCCCGACCAAGCGATTCTGGCCCGCGACTGCACGGTCACGGGCTGGGGGCTGACGGGCGGCTGCCTTGTGGCGCGGCCCGACCCGGAAACGGCGTTTACGCTTTTTCAGCCAGAGGCGCGGGCGGGCGCAGAAGGTGGCACAGCCGCGCATCTGGTCACGCTGCGGCCCAATCAGGATATTGGCGCGGCGCTGGTCGGGCTGGGGCTGACGGGCCGCGTGATGGGTCTGGGCAGCCTGATCGGCACCCGGATGGTGGGCGGCGCGGCATTGGAGAGCTACGCGACCGAGATCTTGCTGACAGCGGGCCGTGTCGGGCCGGAAGGGGCGGATCTCGACGCCGCCAGCATCGGGTTGGACGGGCGGATGATCGAGGGACGACTGGCGGCGGGCGCGAATGCGGTATTGGTCACGGCAGAGCTGTTGGTGCTGACCGAATAGCGGGCTGCGCCCAAGTCTATCTTTCAGGGGGCTTTGCCCCCGTCCGACCCCGTGTCGGGGTCGGACTCCCCCAGGATATTTGGACAAGGATGAAAGGGTCAGGGCTTGCCCTGCTTCACCACGCCTTCGTCGAAGAGGGAGGCGATTTCACTGTCGGGCAGGCACAGGACATCGCCCAAGATCGCCTCGGTATGCTCCCCAAGGACGGGCGCGCGGCGTGGGGCTTCGCGCGGGTCGTGGCTGAAGGACATGGGCGTGCCGGGCACGCGGTAGCGGCCGATGCCGGGCTGGTCGAGCATGGTGAACATCGGGTTGTCGAGGGACATGTCCTCGTCCTCTGCCACCGCCTGTTTGAAGTCGCGGAATTGCGACCAGGTGACGCCCGCCTTTTCAAACGCTTCGGCGAAATCGGCAACGCGGCGCGTGGCGAAGAAGGGGCGCAGCACGTCGGTGATCGCGTGGCGATGTTCCCAGCGCGCGCCTTCGCCCTTGAGCGAGGTGCCGAGTTGGGTTTCCAGCGCAGCTATCGCCTCGGTCGTGCCGGTCACTTTCTGCAAGCCGCGCCACTGGTTGTCGGTCAGGCCGATGACCATGACGCGGTTGCCGTCGGCGCAGATAAAATCCTGTCCGTAAGCGCCGTAGAGCGCGTTGCCGGATTTCGGGCGCGAGATGCCGTTGACCTCGACTTCGCCAATCACACCCAGATGGCCGAGCATGGCGGCGGCGACATCCTTGAGCGCAAGATCGACCGCAGAGCCATGGCCATGGCGCAGGCGCTTGCGCTCTGCCGCCAGAAGCGCCGAGACGACCATGTTGCCCGCGATGCAATCCCATGCGGGCAGCGCATGGGCGACCGGTTCGGTCGAGCCCTCTGGCCCGGTGGCCATGGGAAAGCCCAGCGCCGGGTTGACGGTGTAATCCACCGCCGGGCGGCCTGCGCGGTCGCCGGTCAATGTGACCATGCACAGGTCGGGGCGGCGGGCCGAGAGGGTTTCGTAATCCATCCAGCCCTTGACGCGCAGGTTGGTGATGAAAAGGCCCGCATCCTCGCCCGGTGCGCAGATCAGTTCCGAGATGATCTCGCGCCCGCGCGGGTGTTTCATGTCGATCGCGATCGAGCGTTTGCCCTTGTTCATACCCGCCCAGAACATGCTGGCGCCGGATTTGGCCACGGGCCAGCGGCCTGCATCCAAGCCCCCTTCGACACGGTCGAAGCGGATGACATCGGCCCCCATCTGCGCCAGCGTCATGCCCGCCAGCGGCACGGCGACGAAGGCAGAGCCTTCGACCACGCGCATTCCCTTCAGGATGCCGCTCATGCGGACCACTCCATCCGGGCCTGCATACACTGGTGGTTCGAGGTGGCGGCAACGCTGCACAGGTCCACGGCGGGTGCTCCTCGGTCCATCTGGCCCACGGCGGCCATGTCTTCGATGTGGAACATCGGGTGCACTCCTTTGAAGCGGAAGCGTTTGGGGGTCTGCCGGGTATGGCGGCAGGCGGCTTCCATCAGCAGGCAGGCCTGCATCGGCCCGTGCACGATCAGGGCCGGGTATTTCTCGACCTCGCGGGCATAGGGCATGTCGTAATGAATGCGGTGCGCGTTGAAGGTCACGGCGGAAAAGCGGAACAGCCGCGCTTCGTTCATGGGCACCACTTCTCGGAAATCGGGCGCGTCGGGCGCGGGAATGGCGCGGGGCGGGCGGAATTCGTCGGGCATGTCCAGATAGACGATGTCCTGTTCTTCGCGGATGGACCCGGCCTTGCCATGCAGGTCATGGCCCACGCGGACGAAATACATGGACCCGGTCGTGCCCTGCTTTTCCGTCACGGCCAGAATTTCCGAGCGGCGGTGCAGGGTTTCGCCCACTTCCAGCGCCCCCGTCCATTCCAGATTGCCCCCCGCCCACATGCGGCGCGGATAGGGCAAGGGCGGCAGAAAGCCCCCGAGTGCCGGGTGGCCATCCGTGCCCAATTCGGCAAGCGGCACGAATTCGGGGAAGGCGATCCAGTGCCACAAGGGTGGCAGCGGCGCGCCGATGCGCAGATCATGTGCCGGGGCCGATGCGTGCGAGAGCGTCGCGCCCATCATGCCGGCCAGATTTGGCGTCAGCGCGCCTTCGTGTTCTTCCACGCGGCCGACCCATGCTTGGGGGTCGGCCACGTCCTTGGTTTCATACCCTTCGGGGTGCATTATGCAGCAGCCTTTTTGCCAAGAATCTCTGCCACCGTCGCCCCCATGGAGGACGGGTTCGGCGCGACCTTGATGCCGGCTTCCTGAAGGATGACAACCTTTTCCTGCGCACTTTCCCCAAAGGCAGAGATGATTGCGCCAGCATGGCCCATCTTCCGGCCCTTGGGAGCGGATAGACCGGCGATATAGGCCGCGACCGGTTTGGTCATGTGATCGCGGATATATTCGGCGGCTTCGGCTTCCTGTGGGCCACCGATTTCGCCGATCATCATCACGGCATCGGTGTCGGGGTCATTCTCGAACAGTTCAAGAATATCCCTGAAGCTGGAGCCGTTGATCGGGTCGCCGCCGATGCCGACCGAGGTCGAGACGCCGATGCCCAGCGCCTTCATCTGGCTGGCGGCTTCATAGCCCAGCGTGCCCGAACGGCCCACGATGCCCACGCGGCCCGGCATGTAGATATGCGGCGGCATGATGCCCATGAACCCGATGCCGGGGCTGATGACGCCCGCGCAGTTCGGCCCGATCAGGCGCATCTTGCGGTCGGCCTTGTAGCGGCGCAGGAAGCGTTTGACCTTCATCATGTCTTGCGCGGGGATACCATCCGCCACGCTGACGGCCACGCGGATGCCTGCATCCGCCGCTTCCATCATTGCATCGGCGGCAACGGGCGGGGGCACGAACATGAGCGACGCATCGGCGCCGGTCGCCTCGACCGCTTCGCGCACGGTGTTGAACACGGGCTTGCCCAGCACCGTGGTGCCGCCGCGACCCGGCGTTACGCCGCCCACGACATTGGTGCCGGTTTCGATCATTTCCTGCGCGTGGAACTGACCGATGCGGCCAGAGATGCCCTGCACGATGATCTTGGTTTCTGGAGTAATCAGGATAGCCATTCTGGTAGTCCTTTCTTATGCAGCGGCAGCGTTGGGGCGCGCCTTGACGGCGGCCTCGGCGGCCTCAGCCAGGGTGCCTGCGGTGATGATCGGAACATCGGCGGTCTCAAGAATGCGGCGGCCTTCTTCGACATTGGTGCCCGCCAGGCGAACCACCACGGGAATGGTCATGCCGACTTCCTTGTAGGCCTGGACGACGCCTGCCGCGATCCAGTCGCAGCGGTTGATGCCTGCGAAGATGTTCACAAGGATCACGCTGACATTCGGGTCGGTCAGAACCGTACGGAACGCGGTCACGACGCGCTCGGCGCTGGCACCACCGCCGATGTCGAGGAAGTTGGCGGGTTCGGCCCCTGCAAGCTTGATCATGTCCATCGTGGCCATGGCGAGGCCCGCACCGTTGATGATGCAACCGATGTCACCGTCAAGGCCGATATAAGACAGGCCAGAGCCTGCCGCCATCGCCTCGCGCGGGTCTTCCTGGCTCAGGTCGCGCAGGGCGGCCACTTCGGGGCGGCGGAACATGGCGTTGGTGTCGAAGCTCATCTTCGCATCCAGCGCCACCAGATCGCCCGAGCCGGTGATGGCCAGCGGGTTGATCTCGACCATGGTCGCGTCCAGATCGCGGTAGGCGCGGTAGCAGGCGCGCAGGGTATTGACCATCTGGCCGATCTGGTTGCCGGTCAAGCCCAGACGGAAGGCCAGCTCGCGCGCCTCGAAGTCGCACAGGCCGGTGGCCGGGTCGACAATCATGCGCACAAGGCTGTCAGGGTCGTTTTCGGCCAGATCCTCGATCTCCATCCCGCCCGCGGCAGAGGCCACGATCATGATACGCTCGGATTTCCGGTCCAGAACGAAGCCGAGGTAGACTTCCTGCGCGATATCGGTCGCGGCTTCGACCCACAGCCGATAGACGCCCTTGCCCGCCGGACCGCTTTGCTTGGTCACAAGCTGGCGGCCAAGGATGTTGGCGGCGAATTCACGCACCTCTTCATCGGTGCGGCAGAATTTCACGCCGCCCGCTTCGCCGCGCCCACCCGAGTGGATTTGCGCCTTGATGACCACGGGCAGGCCGATTTCGCGCGCTTGGTAGGCCGCCTGTTCGGGCGAATAGGCCAGACCGCCACGCGGCACGGGGACACCGAATTTGGCCAGAATGTCCTTGGCCTGATGTTCATGAATATCCATTGTCTCTCCTCCCTCTCAGGGCTTAGCCACGGGCTGCGATTTGTTCGGCAACCTCGATCAGGTTGCGGGCCATCTTCTCGGAGGCTGCGTCGATCATCTTGCCATCGAGCGACGCGGCGCCTTTGCCTGCGGCTTCGGCTTTCTTCAGCTCTTCGATGATACGGTGCGCCTTGGTGACTTCGGCCTCGGGCGGGCTGAACACCTCGTTCGCCAGCGCGATCTGGCTGGGGTGAATGGCCCATTTGCCTTCGCAGCCCAGTGCGGCCGCGCGGCGCGCGCCAGCCTTGTAGCCCTCGGGATCCGAGAAATCGCCGAACGGCCCATCGACCGCGCGCAGACCATAGGCGCGGCAGGCCACGACCATGCGGGTGATCGAGGCGTGCCACTGGTCGCCCGGATAATCGGGATTCAGACCGCCGATATTGGTGGTGCGGGCGCGCATGGACGCCGCGTAATCGGCCACGCCGAAATGCAGGCATTCCAGACGGCCACCGAATTGCGCGATGGCTTCGACATTTGCCATGCCCAGCGCGGTTTCGATCAGCGCTTCCAGACCCACGCGGGTCTTCAGGCCACGACCCTGTTCGATCTGGTTGACCATGGCTTCGACCATATACAGGTCAGCCGGAACGCCGACCTTGGGCACCAGCAGCGTGTGCACCCGGTCGCCTGCCTGTTCCATGATATCGACCACGTCGCGATACATGTAATGCGTGTCCAGACCGTTGATACGCACCGACACGGTCTTGCCCTTGGCCGCCCAGTCGATTTCGTTCAGCAGCTTGACCGCGTTCTTGCGCGCCTGCTCTTTCTCGGGCGGGGCGACCGCGTCTTCCAGGTCCAGGAACACCACATCGGCGTCGCTGTCAGCGGCTTTCACCACCATGTCGATATTGGACGCAGGCACCGCCAGTTCGGAACGATGCAGCCGTTGCCGCCGAAGCGGGTGCAGTGTGTGTGACATTCTATGTCCCTTTCAGAGTTATGTTATTGAGCCGCGATCGGGGTGCTTTCCACGACCCGCGGACGGTCGCGACGCTTGCCGTCGGACCAATAGCGTTGAGCGCTCGCAAGACCCGCGCCCAGTTCGATATCCATACCCGCGCGCCACATGGCCATTTCGGCCATCGACAGCGCCCCGGCCAAGGTGCCCTCATTCACCCAGCCCAGATGCCCGATGCGGAACACCCGGCCCGCCAAACGGCCCAAGCCACCGCCGAAAGAGGCGCCGAGTTCGTCATGGGCGATGGAAATGACCTCGCGCGCGTCGATATGCATGGGCGTGCGAATGGCGGTCACGGTGTCAGAGAAAAGCGTTTCATGCTCGGCGACCATCTCCAGCCCCCAGGCCTGAACGGCGGCACGCACACCGCCAGCCATGCGGGCATGACGTGCGATGACGTTATCCATGCCCTCGGCCAGCAGCAGATCGACCGCCGCGCGCATTCCATGCAGCAGCGGAATGGGGGGCGTATAGGGGAAGTGCCCATCCGCTTGCAGGCGGACCATGTCGGCAAATTCGAAATAGGCGCGGCGCATGGTGGCGTGTTTCGCAGCTTCCATAGCCTTGTCGCTGACGCCCAAGATACCCACGCCAGCCGGGCACATCAGCCCTTTCTGGCTGCCGGTGACAGCAAGGTCCACGCCCCAGTCGGCCATCCGAAACTCGATAGAGCCGATGGACGACACGCCATCCACGAACAGAAGCGCGTCATGGAAATTCATGTCCAGCGCGCGGCGCACGGCAGCCACGTCAGAGGTGACGCCGGTCGCGGTTTCGTTATGCGTGACAAAGACGGCCTTGATGCGGTCATCCTTGTCGGCACCCAGGCGGCGCTCGATTTCCTTGACCGGAATGCCCGCGCCCCAAGCGACGTCGATCAACTCGACATCCAGCCCAAGGCGAACCGCCATCTGCGCCCAAAGTTCCGAGAAATGGCCGTGACGTGCCATCAGAACCCGGTCGCCGGGCGAGAGCGTATTGGTGATCGCGGCTTCCCACGCGGCGGTGCCGGAACCGGGGAAGAGGAACATCTGCCCGCCCTCCATGCGCATGATCTGGCGCAGGCCTTGGGCGATATCGCGGCCCAGATCACCAAAGCCGGGGGCGCGGTGGTCTTCGGCGGGCACATTCATGGCGCGGCGCACCATTTCGGGAATGGGCGTGGGGCCAGGGCAAAACAGGTGGCGTTGTCCGATGGTCATGGCAGGCGTCCTCCCAAACGCGATGACACAACCATGCGGCACAAAATCAGGATCGTGAATTCTTTCCGCGTCCTGCTGTAAATGCGAAGATTTACATGATATAAATTTTGTAAATATGTGAATTTTACAGGATACAAAGGTATGCTAAAAACCTTCATCGGCCCCCGTTTGCGCCGGTTGCGACAGGACCATGGACAGACGCAGGCCCAGATGGCGCGGGCGCTGGGAATTTCGACCTCTTATGTCAACCTGTTGGAAAAGAACGAAAGATCGGTTTCCGTTCCGGTATTGCTGAAGATATTCGAAACCTATGGCGTGGAATGGCGCGACATTGCCGAAGATGACGACACCGCCACCCTGACCGACCTGCGCGCCGCGCTGCATGACAACCTGTTCGACGCCGACCGCCCCGATTTGCCGCAACTGCGCGCGGCGCAAATCCACAGTCCCGACCTTGTGGCGTCTTTCCTGACGCTGCACCGCGCCTATCAGGCTGCGACAGATCAACTCATGGCGCTAGCGACCAGCGGCACGAATGCGGGCGACGTGCTGCCAAGTTCGCCCGAAGCCGCCGTCCACAACTTTTTCCGGCGCAACCAGAATCACTTCGCGGTGCTCGAATCGGCTGCTGCCACCTTCTGGGGCGGCAAACAGGTCGCGCCCGATGACACCTATAGCGCCCTGAAGGCGCTGCTGCGCGACCGGTTGGGCCTGCATGTCCGGCTGGTCACGATTGCAGAGATGCCCGACACCCTGCGCGATTACGACGAGGTTACGCGCGAGGTACGCCTGTCAGAGGCGCTAGACTATCCCAACCGCGTCTTCCAGCTTGTTCATGTGGCCGGGCTGATCGAACATGCCGACCTGCTGGACAAGCTTCTGTCGCAATCGCGCATCACCGACCCGCATGGGCTGGCGCGCTGCCGGGTGGAACTGACCAATTACTTCGCCGCCGCCGTGCTGATGCCCTATAGCGCCTTTCTGACCGAAGCGCTGGGGTCGAAATACGATTTCGCGCATCTGGCCACGCGCTTTGGCGTCAGTTTTGAGCAGGCGTGCCACCGCGCCACCACCTTGCAGCGCGCGGGCGCGCAGGGGGTGCCATTCTTCTTCGTGCGCATCGACAAGGCCGGAAACGTGACCAAGCGCTTCAACGCGACCGATTTCCATCTGGCCGAATATGGCGGCGCGTGCCCAAGGCTGGATGTGCATACCTCGTTCCGCACGCCGGGGCAGATCGTGCCGCAATTCGTGGAAATGCCCGATCGCAGCCAGTTCTTCGTTTTTGCCCGCACCGTGGACCGCCCCAGCCTGTCACGCCCTGCAACCGATGTGCGCCTGGCCGTCGCCATGGGCTGCGATGTCGATCACGCGGGCCAGATCGGCTATGCCGAAAGCCTGCGCGCCAGCCAGACGCGGCCCGTGCCCATCGGCATCAACTGCCGGACATGCCCGCGCGTGGGGTGCGATCAGCGCGCGCATAACGCCGTGGTGCTGTCCAAGCCGGTCGATGCCCGGCGGCGCGGGGCCACGCGCTATGCAAGCTAAGGCTTTGTGAACCGGGGGCATGCGTCTAGGCTGCCCCATCCCAACCGGAGCACCACGCCATGATCCGCCTTATTCCCCTGTCGCTAGCCCTTGCCTGCACTTGCGTTGCCCCTGCGCTTGCACAAGGCGATGTGCCCCCCGGCACCGTCTATATGTGCGACGAAGGCAGCCTTGATCGCCCCACTATCCAGGTGGTCATCCCGCATACGCCCGGACAGAACGCGACCCTGATGCTGGACAGCGAAGCGCTGGAGATGGCCCCAACCCCTGTCGGGTCCGGCTTTGGCTATGACATTGCCCTGCCCATCGGCCATTTCTTGGTGCGCGGCAAAGGGTCGGATGTCGAACTGTCCTTCGATGGTCAGGCCCCGGTCATGTGCCAAGCGACAGCGGATAGCCACAACACGGTCGTGTCGGCCATGGGGAATTTCTCGCTCGGGGGGAATGTGCGGGCCGGGCCGGGCACAGACTTTGCCCGCACCGACAGCCTACCATATGGCGAGCCGGTGGCGATCCTCGCGCGCAGCGGCGTCATGTTCGACGGCTATGAATGGTTCGAGATCGAGTATTCCGAAGGGCTGCGCGGCTATCAATGGGGTGGGATCATGTGCTCTAACGCGCTGCACATCATCGGGCTGTACGAAGAGTGCCCGGCGGACCTGAACTAGCCCTTGAACACCGCATGTGCGCCCAGATCGCTCGTCGCCTCGCCCCGCAACAGGGCCGCGTAATGGTCGTGCAGCGTGTCGGTGCCATATTCGGGCGTGGCGTCTGCGTCATATCGGGTGCCGTCCCAGACCAGCATGGATTCGGTCGCGTAATAGCGCCCGATGCGCGCAAACTCGGCCTTGGCGCGCAGGGATGGCACAAGGCGACCGGCGGCTGACAACGCGCCGATGATCGCGTCCATCACCCCCACGGGCAGGCTGCGGAACTTGGGCGGCTGGCCGGTCATCTGGAACAACATCACGCCCTGTTCGCGCGGGGTGATCGCCGGACCCGGCCCACCGATGGGCAGAATGCCCGTCCGGTCGGGATCGGTCAGGCAACCCACAATGTAGTCGGCCAGATCACGGTCAGAGATCGGCTTGCACGCGGTCAGCCGCCCATCGCCGAACAGCAGGAACGGCTTGCCCGCGCGCACCCGCGCCACTTGCCCCGAGAGCGATTTGAAAAACGCGGTCGGGCGCACGATGGCATGGCGCAGGCCAGAGGCTTGCAACTCCGCCTCGAACGCGAGTTTCGCGCGCTGGAATTCCAACAACGGCTTTTGCACGCAGATCGCCGACAGCAGAACGAACTGCCCCACCCCCGCCGCTTGCGCCGCGCGCAACAGCGCCAGATTGGCGGCGTGGTCCACGGCCCACGCATCGGCAGGCGCACCAGAGCGCGAGGCCATGCAGGACACAACCGCCTCTATGCCCGCCAAGGCGTCCGGGGCGAGCGGGCCGCGCGCAAGATCCGCGTCCAGCCGCGACATATCTTCGGGCAAAGCGCTGCCGGGGCGCACAAGGCAGGTCACGTCATGCCCGCAGGCCTGCAAACGCGCCAGCACCGCGCGCCCGATCGTGCCCGTGGCCCCTGTCAGCAACACCTTCATGCCACACCCTCGCGCGCTTTCGACAAGCGCCGCGCTTGTGCCAGAAGGGCGGCCAGAACGGGCGTGTGCGGCTCTCGCCAAGGCGCGATCAGGCCCACATGTTTCGCGCCCAGCCCCCCGCGCAGGGGAACCGCCGCCAATTCGGGCCGCGCGGCAAACAGCGCGGCGGTATCGGCATTGACCACGCTGACCCATTCGCCGGTCAGCACATGCGCGACCAGCGCGATCATGGAATTCGATTCGATGCGCGGCGCAATCGGCACGCCGGCTTGTTGCAGTTCATGGTTGATGATGCGGCGGTTCTGCATGTCCTCTGTCAGAAGCGCCAAGGGCAGACCGGCCAGATCGGCCCAATCCAGTTCCGACTTGGCCGCGCAGGGCCGCGTCTTGGCGGTCAAAAGCAGGTAGCGTTCCGTGTAAAGCGGCTCTGTCACCACGCGGCCCAAGGGTTCGTTGTCCAGATAGCTGATCCCGGCATCCAGTTGCAGATCGTCGATCTGTTGCAAGATCTCGACCGAGCTGCGCGACAGGATCTCGATCTGCACCCCGGGATGGCGGGCGATGAAGGGGCCGGTCAAATCGGCCACCATGGGCAGCGCCGTCGGCACCACGCCCAAGCGCAGATTGCCCGACAGCCCATGCCGCGCCGCGCGCATTTCCTGCCGCAGGCTGCGCGCATCACCCACGATGCGGCGCGCCCAGTCCAGCACGCGCGCGCCCTCTGGCGTTAGCCCTTCAAAACGCGAGCCGCGCCAGACCAACTGCACGCCCAATTCGCCCTCTAGCTGCTTGATCCCGGCAGAGAGCGAGGGCTGCGAGATGCCGCATTTCTCTGCCGCGCGGCCGAAATGGCGCTCTGCGGCCAGCGCCATGAACATTTCCAGACGGTCGAGCATAGGGCAGTCTCCTCGCCCTGCCATATGGGCAGAGCCTATTTCGCCACGCAAGCGGATAATCTGGCGCACCCTCTTGCTGGCCCTGCATGACCCCCCTATCTGCCAAGGCATGAAACGTTTCATCCCCTTCCTGAACACGGCCCCCAGCGTGGCCGTGATCCGTCTGCAAGGCATGATCGCCAGCGGCCCCGGCGCGGGCCGGCTGAATGACGTGGCCCTTGCCCCCGTCATTGAAACTGCCTTCAAGCGCGGCAAGCCCAAGGCGGTGGCGCTGGTCATCAACTCGCCCGGTGGCAGCCCCACGCAAAGCGCGCTGATCGCCGCGCGCATCCGGCGGCTGGCGGCGGAAAAGGACATTCCCGTCTTCGCCTTTGTCGAGGATGTGGCGGCCTCTGGCGGCTATTGGCTGGCCACCGCCGCCGATGAAATCTATGCCGACAGCAATTCCATTCTTGGGTCCATCGGTGTCATCTCGGCGGGCTTCGGCCTGCAAGACCTGATCGCGCGCTACGGGGTCGAACGCCGGGTCTACACCGCCGGGCAATCCAAGTCGCAGCTAGACCCGTTCCGCGCCGAAAAGCCCGAGGACGTGGCGCGGCTAAAGACGTTGCTGGACCAGATACATCAGAACTTCATCGCACAGGTCAAAGACCGGCGCGGCGCGAAGCTGGCCGAGCAAGACCTGTTCACCGGCGAATTCTGGCTGGGCGCGCAGGCGGTCGAGCTGGGGCTGGCCGATGGCATCGGCCATCTGGTGCCCACCATGAAGGACCGCTACGGCGACAAGGTGCAATTCCGCGCCTATGGACCGCGCCGCCCCTTCCTGTCGCGCTTCGGCCTGTCGCTGATGCAAGACGCGCTGGCGCTGTCGGAAGAACGCGCGCTTTACGCACGGTTCGGGTTGTAAGCCCATGTTGCTGAAAGTCGTTGTCGGGTTTCTGTTGTTCATGATCGTGATGGGGGCGGTTCAGAAATGGCTGAACCCCAACCGCCGCACGCCGCTGGACCGGCTGCGCAGTGCCAAGCTGCCCAAACCCCGCAAATGCAAAACCTGTGGTCGTTTCCTGCTGGGGCAGGACGATTGCACCTGCAAGGACCAATAACCTATGTTGCTTGATCTCGGGATGGTCGTGGGCGGCCTTGTCGCCCTGTTGCTTGCGGGCGATCTGCTGGTGAAAGGCGCGGTGAACCTGTCGCTGCGGCTGGGCATTCCGGCGCTGCTGGTGGGGATGACGGTCGTGGCCTTTGGCACATCGGCCCCGGAATTGCTGGTGTCGGTGCGCGCGGCCATGGCCGATGCGGGCGGGCTGGCGCTGGGCAATGTTGTGGGGTCGAACATTGCCAATATCCTGCTGGTGCTGGGCGCGCCCGCGCTGATCTCTGCCATGGCGGTGGGGCGCGATATTGCGCGCGACTATGCCATCATGATCGGCGCATCGGTCCTGTTCATCGCCGTGGCCTTCACCGGGCAGATCGGCACATGGCAGGCGCTGGTGCTGCTGGGGGCGTTCACGCTCTTCATGGTTGACAGCATTCGCCGCGGGTTGAAAGCGCGGGTCGAACCGGACGAGCTGGAAGGCGCGGACCCCGGCATCGGCTGGCCCAAGATCGCGATTTTCCTTGTGCTGGGCTGTATCGGCCTGCCGCTGGGGGCGAATTTCCTTGTCACCGGGGCCACGGCGATCGCGCGTGACCTGGGCGTCTCGGACGCGCTGATCGGGCTGACGCTGGTTGCCGTGGGCACGTCGCTGCCGGAACTGGCCGCCACCGTGATGGCCGCCATCCGGCGCGAGGGCGGAGTCGCGCTGGGCAACATTGTTGGGTCAAACCTGTTCAACCTGCTGTTCATCATCGGCACGGCGGGGCTGTTCGGCACCATGACCTTCCCGCCAGAGATGTTCCGCCTGGACCTGTGGGTCATGCTGGGTGCATCGCTGGTGCTGGCCCCCTTCATCTGGCGCGCGGCCCCCATCACGCGGGTCTGGGGCGTGGTCTTGCTTCTGGCCTATGCGGGCTATCTGTGGGTTCTTGTCCAAACCGGAGCCTGACAATGCCCAACGCCCTAGTCACCGGTGGCGCGCGCCGATTGGGCCGCGCCATGTGCCTGTATCTGGCAGGTCGCGGCTATGACGTGGCCATCCACTACGCCAACTCCGGCGCAGAGGCAGAAGCCTTGGCCGATGAAATCCGCACCATGGGCCGCCGCGCCACCTGCGTGCAGGCCGATCTGTTGGACGAGGCCGCGCTGGCGCCAATCATTCCAGACGCGGCACAGGCTTTGGGCGGGCCGATCAGCGTGCTGGTCAACAACGCGTCGATCTTCGAACAGGACAGCCTTGCCACCGCCACCCGCGAAAACTGGGACCGGCACATGATGAGCAACCTGCGCGCGCCCTTCGTGCTGACGCAGGCCTTCGCCGCGCAAGTGCCGCCGCCCGCGCGCGATGCGCAGGGCGAACCCTTGGCGCAAGGGCTGGTTGTGAACATGATCGACCAGAAGGTGCGCAAGCTGACGCCGCAGCACATGACCTATTCCATTGCCAAGATGGGGCTGTGGGCCTTTACCCGCATGGCGGCCCAAGAGCTGGGCGGCCAAGTCCGCGTCAACGCCATCGGGCCGGGCCCGACGCTACAGGCCCATGACCAGAGCGCAGAGGTCTATGACGCCAGCCGCCGCGCGACCGTTCTGGGGCGCGGCGCGAACCTTGACGACATCACCGCGGCGCTGGGTTATTTCATCGACGCCAAGGCCGTCACGGGCCAGCTTTTGTGCATCGACGGGGGCCAGCACCTGACATGGCAAACCCCCGATGTCACGCCGGTATGACAACCAGAACTGACATTTAGCGCGCAAGTTGTGCACCGCTCACGAAACCGTCACAAAACTGCGACCAAAACCGATGGTTTATCAAGGACTTGTAACAGTGCCAAAAATATTTCACGTCTTTTCAAAGGCTTATTTATGTGCCTATTTTTTGGGCACGGCAAGAAATCGCCTGTGACTCAAGGAAAAATCGCCGCCTTCCAAAGACTATCCACCAAGTTATCCACAGATTCCGTGGACAGGTTTCCGGTTGAACAGCCTTTGATTTCGGTGCAGCGCGGCATAGAATCGCCCCGACACGCAGCCAACCCCAATACAGCTTGAAATGCCCGACACAGATCAGGACACACCCCTTTCCGGCCATGCCTGCATCCAGTCCTACCTGAAGGTGCTGGACAATTCTCCCGGCGTCTACCGTATGCTGAACGAGCGCTCGGAAGTGCTGTACGTCGGCAAGGCGCGGAACCTGCGGGCGCGGGTGTCGAACTATGCGCGCCCCTCGGGCCACACCGCCCGCATCGCGCGCATGATCGACGAAACGCGCTCGATGATGTTCCTGACCACCAAGACCGAAACAGAGGCGCTGCTGCTGGAGCAGAACCTCATCAAGCAGCTCAAGCCGCGCTACAACGTGCTGCTGCGCGACGACAAAAGCTTTCCCTATATCCTGCTGCCCCGCGATCACCCCTATCCGCAATTGCGCAAACATCGCGGGCGGCGGTCGACCAAGGGTAAGTATTTCGGCCCCTTTGCCAGCGCGGGCGCGGTGAACCGCACGCTCAACCAGTTGCAGCGCGTGTTCCTTTTGCGCAACTGCACCGATTCCGTTTTCAACAGCCGCACTCGGCCTTGCCTGCAATACCAGATCAAGCGGTGCTCGGCCCCGTGCGTGGGCTATATCTCGGAAGAAGATTACGGCGCGCTCATGCTTGACGCCGAACGCTTCCTGTCGGGCAAGGACACGAACCTGCAAAAGGAACTCGCGGCAGAGATGCAGGTCGCCTCTGACGCGATGGAGTTCGAGCGCGCCGCAGCACTCCGCGACCGCATCCGCGCGCTGACCAATGTGCAGCAACAACAGGGCATCAACCCCCAAGGCGTGCCAGAGGCGGACGTGATCGCGTTGCACCTGGAAAAGGGGCAGGCCTGCGTGCAGGTCTTCTTCATCCGCGCCAACCAGAACTGGGGCAATCGCGATTTCTACCCGGCGACCGGCGCAGGGGCGGCAGAGCCGGAAATCCTCGAAGCCTTCATGGCGCAGTTCTACGACGGCAAGGAACCGCCCCGGCAGATCTTGCTGTCGCACGGGCTGGAGGAACCCGACCTGATGGCCGACCTTCTGGCCCAACGCGCGGGCCGAAAGGTGGAAATCCTTGTGCCGCAACGGGGCGAAAAGGCAGATCTGGTCGCAGGCGCCCTGCGCAATGCCCGCGAAAGCCTTGCCCGCCGCATGGCGCATAGCACGGCGCAAGCCAAGCTTTTGCAAGGGCTGGCCGATGCCTTCGGGCTGGACGCCGCGCCGAACCGGGTCGAGGTCTATGACAACAGCCATATCCAGGGCAGCCACGCGGTCGGCGCTCTGATCGTGGCGGGGCCAGAGGGCTTTATCAAAAGCCAGTATCGCAAGTTCGACATCAAGGACACGAGTATCACCCCCGGCGACGATTTCGGCATGATGAAAGAAGTGCTGACCCGCCGCTTCACCCGCCTGCAAAAAGAAGACCCCGACCGCCAGTCGGACGCATGGCCCGACCTTTTGCTGATCGACGGCGGGGCGGGGCAGGTGTCGGCGGTGGCGGGCATATTGGAAGAGCTGGGCGTGGCCGATATTCCCATGGTGGGCGTGGCCAAGGGCGTGGACCGCGACGCGGGCAAGGAAGAATTCCACCGCGCGGGCCAACGCCCCTTCGCTTTGCGCCACAATGACCCGGTGTTGTATTTCGTCCAGCGCCTGCGCGACGAGGCGCACCGCTTCGCCATCGGCACCCACCGCGCGAAACGCGCCAAGGCGCTGACGGCATCACCGCTCGATGACATTCCCGGCGTGGGCGCGGGTCGCAAAAAGGCGCTTCTGGCGCATTTCGGCTCTGCCAAGGCCGTCACGCGGGCCGGGCTGGCCGATCTGCGCGCGGTGCCGGGCATCTCTGACGCGCTGGCGCAGGTGATCCACGACCATTTGAACGAGCGGTGACTTGCGCAGAGGGTGACGGCTGTCGATGCAGAAGATCGGCGGACAGCATTCGTCCTCACCCTTTTCTGACTGACCGCGCCACCCTTCGGCTATGGCCCCGCTCAGGGAATGGCTGTAGTCTTTCCGGGTGAAATCAAAGGAAAGGCGTTCCCATGCCAACGACAGATGAACTTCACGCAAAGCTGGAAGCGATCGGCAGCAAGATCGAACAAGCCAGACAAAAGTTGGATTTCAAGCAGGGGCTGAACGACGGTCACAACCTGAGCAGCGGAGAGCTGCAAGCGCGCTATGAATACTTGCAAGGCGTGCTCCAGAAGGAAGTTGCAGACCTTGAAACGCAGGGCAAACAAGTGAGTGCGCTGGAACAGGACGTGTTCGACTGGCTCAACAGCATCGACACGCGCATTTCCTAAAAGACAGCAGCACGGCACGCGCACAGGGCCGTCAAGCCTGACCGCCCTGTGCGCGTGTAGCCGTCCCGTAATCCCTTGGGATATGCTGATTCGGGTGATCCAAGACAATCTGACCGCGCAGTGGTTTGGGCGCAGCCAAACGCACCGGACGCCAAGGAAACAGATTTTTCATATTTAAAACAATAGCTTGCGTTTCACGTGAAACATGTCATGCCTCAACCTCAACCCGTCCAATCGGTTTCGAGCAGCAGGGCAGGATGTAGCCTGCCTCTATATCGTCCTCGGTAATGCCGCCGTTATGGACCATATGCACCTCGCCCGACAATTTGCGGGTTTTGCAGGTGCCGCACAGGCCGAAATTGCAGCCCGACGCCACCGCCAGACCACTGGCGCGAGCGATTTCCATGATCGTGTCGCCCTCGGTGCAGTCTGCCGTCACGCCAGAGCGGGCGAACACGATCTGCGCGGGCGCGCTGTCATCGGGCACCGGGTCGTCGAATTCGGTGATCTCGGCCACGGTTTCGGCGGGCGCGTGGAAGGATTCCTGATGGTAGCGCGACATGTCATAGCCCAGCGAGATCAGGATCTCGCGAACCGCGTCCATGAACCCTTCCGGCCCGCAGCAAAACACGTCGCGGTCCAGGTAGTCGTTGCACATCAGCCCCAGCATCAACTGGTTGAACTGCCCGCGATAACCGGTCCAGACCTCGTAGGGTTCGGGGCGGCTGACGACGAAATGCAAGGCCAGCCCCGACACGCGCGAGGCCATGTATTCCAGCCGCCGTCGAAAGATCAGATCGCTGGGCCGCCGCGCGCATTGAATGAAGCAGATATCGGGGTCTTCGCCGCGCTCGAACAGCGTGGTCGCCATAGACATCATCGGCGTCACACCCGAGCCTGCCGAGATGAACAGGTATTTCCCATCGGGCTGCGGCGGCAGGTGGAATAGCCCCGCAGGCCCGTAAGCGCGCAGGCGCATCCCCACTTGCAGATGCTCATGCATCCAGGCCGTGCCCACCGACCCCGGCTGAACCTTGGCGGTGATGGTCACATAGGCCGCCGTCACGGGCGAGGACGAGATCGTGAAGGTCCGCTGCACATTGCCGCCCGGCACCGGCAGGTCCAGCGTCAGGAATTGTCCCGCGCGGTAGACGAACATCGCCCCCGAGGGCGGACGAAAGGCGAAGGTCTTGACCCCCGGCGCTTCTGGCAGGATCGCCACGCATTCCAGCATTTCACTGTCGGACCAGACAGGGCTGTCCTTGGTCGGCATGGGGATCATGGGCGTCACTCCGCCGCGATACGGGACGGGCCCATCAGCGCGCTGTGCAGCGTGCGGCAATACCAATCGACGAACTGATTCACGCCACCTTCCTGCGCGCGGCTATAGGGGCCGGGCTTGTAGGCAGGCGAATTGATCCCGCGCTGGTTTTCCTCGACGATGCGGCGATCCTCGTCATTGGTGGCAATCCAGACCTCGGTCAGGCGCTTCAGGTCATAATCGCGCCCTTCCTCGGCATCCTTGTGCACCAGCCATGTGGTCGTGACCTGCGTTTGCATTGGCCCGACCGGCAACACGCGAAAGGTCAGAACCTGGTCGGACAGGAAATGGTTCCATGTATTCGGGTAGTGGAAGAACAGGCATGACCCGGCATCATCAAAGGGCACGCGGCCAATGCGCTTGGACACAGCCGCCTTGCCGTCCAGCGTGTAGCTGACGGCCTTGCCAAGGAACGGGATGCGCACGAAGCGCCAGCGCTCGGACGCATCGATCAGGTATTTCGCGGGCAGGCCCGCCGCCTCGCACCGGTCGACATGGGCGCGGCCCGCATTGCTGGTGGTGCTGTCATCGGCGCCCACAAGGTTCGGGTCATCCGGGAAGGTCACGCATAGCGATGGGTGAGAGCCGGAGCAATGATAGCATTCGCGGTTGTTTTCCAGCACCAGCTTCCAGTTGGCTTCCTCGATAATGCTGGATTGATGCGCGACCTTTAGATTGGCCAGATCATGCGGCCCCATGTAGCGCGCGGCCTGCGCTTCCAGATCGCGCGTGTCGGGCGCGTGTTCGGCGAGGCAGATAAAGATCATGCCCGAAATATCGCGGCAATGAACCAGCCCAAGACCATGCGCGGAAGGGTCGAAATCATCGCCCATCTCGCGTGCCCAAAGCAGCTTGCCATCCAGATCATAGGTCCATTGGTGATAGGGGCAGACCAGCTTCGGCGCGGTGCCTTTATGGGCAGAGCAAATCCGGCTGCCCCGGTGACGGCACGAATTGTGGAACGCGCGCACCACCCCGTCCATACCCCGCACGATGATGACAGACGCATTGCCCAATTCCAGCGTGATATAGCTGCCGCCCTTGGGCAGTTCCGCCGATGGGGCCGCGAAAATCCAGTCGCGTTGCCAGATGTTGCGCAGGTCGGCTTCGTAAACATCGGGGTCGGTGTAGAAGGCTTGCGGCAAGGAATGCCACGGCTTGCGGGACATGAGCAGGTAAAGCAGGTCAGAATTGCTGAGCATCTGGGCGGCCTTCATAGCGGGTGGAAGGGGGTCTTTGCAGTTGCCGCGAAATGACGCCGAATCCGGCCCTCTGGCGCGCCTGATTGCGGCATTTCTTGCGCGGGGCGCGGCATGTCAGATCGCCTTGCACAGGCGTAGCGCGTCATAGATCGCGGCATGGGTGTTGCGGGCCGAGACCGCATCGCCAATGCGGAACAATTGGAACGCGCCATCTGGGTTCCTTTGAACCTGTTGCGGGGTGCCTGCGACGAGGGCTTCGTAATCGACCTCTCCTTGGTTCACCGACAGGGGCCGCAGGTCGAAATACAGGTCATCCAAGGGCCGCGTGCCGTGGTTGACGACGACCTGATCGACCCGCCGCTCGCGCGCAACACCGCCGTAATCGCTACCGATCCGGGCCAGCAGGTGGTTGCCATCGCGGGCGACGGCCTCCAGCTTCCACGCGACGGTGAAGGTCACGTCCAGCCCTTGCAAAATGCGCATGGACGGTGTGAGCGACATGGCCATCACCTCTGGCACAATGGTGCGGTCGCGGGTCATGACTTCGACCTTGGCACCGGTCGCGGCGATCTTTTCCGCCGCTTGCAGCGCCGGGTAGTCGCCCGCATCGTCATAGATGAGCACATTCTCGCCGGGGGCCACGTCGCCCGCCAGAATGTCCCAAGCAGAAACGACCAGCTCATTCCCGGCAGCCAGCACATCGGTATGCGGCAATCCGCCCGTGGCGATGACAACGACATCGGGGCTTTCGGCCTGCACCATGTCGGCATCGGCATAACTGTTGAACCGGAAGCGCACGCCAAGGCGTTCGCATTCCATCTGCCGCCATTGGACAAGCTGCATCATCTCTGCCCGGCGCGGCGTTTGCGCGGTCAGGCGCACTTGGCCGCCGGGATCATTCGCAGCCTCGAACACCGTCACGTCATGCCCGCGCTCTGCCGCCACGCGCGCGGCTTCCAGCCCGGCGGGACCAGCGCCCACGACCACCACCCGGCGAGGCAAGTCGGCTTTCGGCACCACATGCGGCTGCTCCAATTCGCGGCCTGTGGCGGGGTTGTGCAGGCATAGCGCCATGCCGCCCTGATAGATGCGGTCCAGACAGTAATTCGCGCCCACGCAGGGGCGGATGCGGTCTTCCTCGCCGCGCTGGATTTTCGCCACGATATGCGGGTCGGCCATATGCGCGCGGGTCATGCCGACCATGTCCAGCTTGCCGCTGGCAATGGCGTGGCGCGCGGTCGCCACATCCTGAATTTTCGCGGCATGAAAGGTGGGGAATTGCGTGGCCGCGCGAATGTCGCCCGCGAAATCCAGATGCGGCGCGCTGCGCATTCCCTGCACCGGGATCACATCGGTCAGGCCCGCATCGGTGTCGATATGGCCTTTGACCACGTTCAGGAAATCGACCATGCCGCTGTCTTTCAGCCGGCGCGAGATTTCCAACCCGTCGTCGCGGGTCAGGCCACCGGGCAGGTCTTCGTCGCCCGTGTAGCGCACGCCGACGATGAAATCCGGCCCGCAGCGGTCGCGGATGGCGCGCAGCGTGTCAAATGTGAACCGCTGGCGATTGTCGAGGCTGCCGCCATAAGGGCCGTCCAGATCGTTGGTCAAAGGCGACCAGAACTGGTCCATCAGGTGGCCATAGGCCTGCAATTCGATCCCGTCCAGCCCCGCCGCCTGCATCCGCTCGGCGGCATCGGCGTAATCCTCGATAATGCGGGCGATGTCCCAATCCTCGGCCTTTTTCGGGAACGCCTTGTGCGACGGTTCGCGTTCGTGTCCGGGCGACACCACAGGCAACCAATCCGCCTTGTCCCAGCGCGTGCGGCGGCCCAGATGGGTGAGTTGAATCATCACCGCGCAGCCGTGGTCATGGCATTCATCGGCGAGCTTTCGCATCCAGCCGACGACCTCGTCCTTCCACGCCAGAATGTTGTTGAACACGGGCGGGCTGTCGCGCGCCACGCTGGCCGACCCCGCCGTCATGGTCAGCCCCACGCCCGCGCGGGCGCGCTCGACATGGTAGGCGCGGTAGCGGTCCTTCGGCATCCCGTCTTCGGGGTAGGCGGGTTCATGGCTGGAAATCATCAGCCGGTTTTTCAGCGTCAGGTGCTTCAGGCGGTAGGGCTGGAGAAGGGGGTCGGTCGACATGGCGCTGGCTCCGCAAGGGTTTGGGGCAGCAAACCGTAAAATGTTCAGTTGTGTCAAGTATTCGTTCAGCGCTGTCTATTTTGGCTTGTTGGCAAGCCGCGCTGCGCCTATCCTGCGGGCATGGACACATCGGGCGATCTGGACAAAACCACCGGCTGGCGCGGCTCTCGCGAGCTGTGGCTGGCTGCCGCCAGGCAAGCCTTTCTGGACGGCGGGCTGGACGCCGTGAAAATCCAGCCCCTGGCCGCGAAACTGGACCTGTCGCGCACCAGTTTCTACTGGTTTTTCAAGGATAGAACCGCGCTTCTGGACGCGCTTCTGGCAGAGTGGGAGGCGCAGAATACCGGCGCTTTCATCGCCGCCTGCGATGCCTATGCCGCCAGCATTGCCGAGGGCATTCTGAACCTGATCGTCGTGTTTCAGGACGAAACCGTGTTCGACCCGCGTTTGGATTTTGCCGTGCGCGGTTGGGCGCACCAATCAGACGCCGTCATGGCAAGGGTCGAGGCTGCGGATGCCACGCGGCTAGACGCGATTCGCGGGTTGTTCCAGCGTTTCGGATATGCGCCGACAGATGCAGATGTCCGGGCGCGCACCGTGTATCTGACGCAGATCGGCTATATCTCTATGCAGGTCCGCGAGGATCTGGCCACCCGCATCGCCCGCGTGCCGGGCTATGTGCAGATTTTCTGCGGGGAATGCGCCACCGCGCCCGAACTTGCACGGTTCTATGCCCGGATGGGCGTCAGCACCTAGAAAAGCGAACCCTGTTCGGGCTTGGGGGCTGCGCCCTTCGCGGGCTTGGGGCGTTTGCCGGGCAGCGCGTCAATCTCGCCATCGGCAAATTCCACCTTCAGCGCACCCGCCTGCCCCGCCGCCTTGGCAGAGGTCAGAACGCCCCCCGCATCATCACGCACCACGGCATAGCCGCGCTTCAGCGTGGCAGGGTAACCAAGCGACTGGCGCAAGCGTTCAAGCGCCGCAAGCCTTGTTCCAAGCGTATCCAGCCGGGCTTTCGCCGCGCGCTCGGCGCGCTGTGCGTTGCTGGCCAAGGCATCGGCCCCGCGCGCGATGGGCACGGTCAGCATGTCGGGGCGCATCCGGTCGGCGCGCGACAGCTTCGCACCCGCATTCTCCAGCCGCGCCAGCGCCGCGCGGTCGGCGCGCGCGACCTGCGCGCCCAAGCGGTCCTGCCCGCGCGCGATCTGGCCCAGCAGCGTGGTGGGCCGCAGCCCAGCGCCTGCGCTGCGCAGCTCTTGCCGTTTGCTTTGCAGCGCCGCGCGCAGGCTGCCCGGCACCCGTTCGGCCCATTGGTCGAAGCGTTGCATGGCGGGCGCAAGCAGGTTTTCGGGCCGGGGCAAAGCGCGGCCCAGATCGCGCAGGCGTTGGCGGCGCAGCGCCACGCTTTGCGCCCCACCCCGCACCAGACGCCCGTCCAGATTGGCCATATGCGCCAGCAGATCGGCCAGCACGGGCACCGCCATCTCCGCCGCCGCCGTGGGCGTTGGCGCGCGCTGGTCGGACGCGTGGTCGATCAGCGTGGTATCGGTTTCGTGCCCAACCGCAGAGATCAAGGGAATGTCGCTGGCGGCTGCCGCGCGCACGACGATTTCCTCGTTGAAGCCCCACAGGTCTTCGATGGACCCGCCGCCGCGCGCCACGATCAGCACATCGGGGCGCGGGATCGGGCCGCCCTTGGGCAAGGCGTTGAACCCTTCGATCGCCTTGGCCACCTGCGGCGCGCAAGCCTGCCCCTGCACCGCCACGGGCCAGACCAGCACATGCACGCCGAAGCGGTCGCTTAGCCGGTGCAGGATGTCGCGGATCACCGCCCCTTGTGGCGAGGTGACGACCCCCACAACGCGTGGCAGATACGGCAGGCGGCGCTTGCGGCCCGCGTCGAACAACCCCTCGGCGGCCAGCGCCTTGCGCCGTGCATCCAGCATCGCCATCAGTGCACCCGCACCTGCGGGCTCAACGCTTTCGACCTGTAGCTGGTATTTCGACTGCGGCGCAAAGGTGGTCAGGCGGCCCGTGGCGATAACCTCCATCCCCTCTTCGGGGCGCACCTGCATCCGGGCCACCTGCCCTTTCCAGCTAACGCCCGCGATCACGGCGCGGTCGTCTTTCAGGTCGAAATACATGTGGCCGGTGCGCGCGATCACGACGCGGCCCACCTCTCCGCGCACGCGGACGCGGCCGAATTCGCCTTCCAGCGTGCGTTTGACCGCGCCCGACAGGTCTGACACGGTAAATTCGGGCGTGTTGCTGGGCGGTTCGTCAATCAGGTCCATGTCGCGCGGGTCATCCTTGTCACCGATGCCCGACAAGCCTAGAACGCGCGCAGGCAAAGGCCAAGAGAGGGCGCGCGATGAATATCCTGGTTCTGGGCAGCGGCGGGCGTGAACATGCGCTGGCATGGGCGATCCTGCAAAACCCGAAATGCGACCGGCTGATCTGCGCGCCGGGCAATGCGGGCATGGACCAGATTGCCGATTGCGCCGATCTGGATATTTGCGACGGCTCTGCCGTTCTGGCCTTTTGCGAGGAAGAGGCGATTGATTTCGTCGTCATCGGGCCAGAGGCCCCCTTGGCGGCAGGCGTGGCCGACCGGCTGCGCGATGCGGGCGTGACCTGTTTCGGGCCGTCCGCTGCGGCGGCACGGCTGGAAGCGTCCAAGGCCTTTACCAAGGAAATCTGCGCGGCCGTGAATGCGCCGACCGCCGGTTATGCGCATTTCACCGATGCCGCTTCTGCCCGCGCCTATGTGCAGGCCCAAGGCGCGCCCATCGTGGTCAAGGCCGACGGGCTTGCGGCGGGCAAGGGCGTGATCGTGGCCATGACGCTGGACGAGGCGCTGGACGCCATCGACACCATGTTCGGCGGCGAATTCGGCAGCGCCGGGGCCGAGGTCGTGATCGAGGAATTCATGCAGGGCGAAGAAGCGTCTTTCTTCGTGCTGGTCGATGGCGAGACCTGTCTGCCCATCGGCACCGCGCAGGACCACAAGCGCGTGGGCGAGGGCGATACCGGTCCGAACACGGGCGGCATGGGCGCCTACAGCCCCGCGCCGGTGCTGACGGACGCGATTGCAGCGCAGGCCTTGAATGAGATCGTGCGCCCCACGATGGCAGAGATGGCGCGGCGCGGGATGCCTTATCTGGGGGTGCTCTATGCCGGGCTGATGATTGAAAACGGCCGTGCGCGGTTGGTCGAATACAACGCCCGCTTCGGCGACCCGGAATGCCAGGTTTTGATGATGCGGCTGGGTGCGCAGGCGCTGGACCTGATGCTGGCTTGCGCCGAAGGGCGGCTGGATCAGGCCCGTGTCAACTGGGCCGATGACCATGCGTTGACGGTTGTGATGGCCGCGCAGGGCTATCCGGGCAGCTACGCGAAGGGCAGCGTGATCGGCGGGCTGGCGGATTGCGCCGAGGACAGCTTTCACATGGTGTTCCACGCGGGCACGCGCGCCGAGAATGGCCAAGTCTTGGCCAATGGCGGGCGGGTGCTGAACGTGACCGCGCGCGGGGCAACGCTCGCCGAAGCGCAGGCGCGCGCCTATGCGATGGTGGACAGCATCGACTGGCCTGAAGGGTTCTTTCGCCGCGATATTGGCTGGCGGGCGCTTTAGGCCGCGAACCGCGCACATCGCCCCACCGATAGGCCCCCTACTCCACCACCAGCATGTAGCCTGCACCGCGCACGGTTTGCAGGTGGCGGGGCGATTTCGGGTCGCTCTCTATCTTGCGGCGCAGGCGGGTGATTTGCACATCGACCGCGCGTTCTTGCCCCACCTCGCCGCCATGGGGGGCGCGGTCGCGGCCCAGATACTCGACCAGCGCCTCGCGGGTCAGAACCTCTCCGGGGTGTTGAGCAAAAAGCCGCATCAGCGCCGCTTCGGTCTGGGTCAGGCGGACGGGGTCATCGCCCCGCCGCAATTCGCCCTTTTCCAGATCGTAGCGCAAGGGGCCGATCATCAGCAATTGCGGGCGGATGGGTTCGGCGGTGTCGGTCGGGCTGCGCCGCAGGATCGCGTTGATGCGCAGGACCAGTTCGCGCGGCTCGAACGGTTTGGGCAGGTAATCATCCGCGCCCGCCTCCAGCCCGTCGATCCGGTCCTCGGACCCGGCCCGCGCGGTCAGAAGCAGGATCGGCACATCGCTGTCCTTGCGGATGGCACGGGTCAGCGCCATACCGTCTTCGCCCGGCATCATCACATCCAGCACGATCAGGTCAAAGGCCAGCCCGGCCATGACCCGTCGTGCATGGGCCGCATCGCGCGCAGCCGTCACCCAGAAGCCGTTGCGCACAAGGTATTTCTGCAACAAGGTGCGGATGCGTTCGTCATCATCCACGATCAGCAGATGCGGGGCGGTGTCTTGCGGCATCAGCGGCCATCCTTCAGCGACAGATAGGTCTGGCGGATGTCGTCATCCATCATCGCTTCCAGCACCTGCCGAAAGCCCGCCACCGCCTGCGGCCCCGCCGCGCGATAGGCCGCGCGCATCCGCACGCGTTGCGCTTCGGCCAGCTTGCGCTCCAACTCTTGCCCCTTGTCGGTCAGGAACAGGTTGCGCTCGCGCCGGTCGGTGCGGCCCACGCGCGCCTCGACCAGACCGTCCTCGATCAGCCCGCGCAACACGCGGTTCAGCGATTGCTTGGTCACACCCAGCGTGGTCAAAAGGTTGTTCACCGTCGTGCCATGGCTGCGGTTGATGAAATGCAGCGCGCGGTGGTGGGCGCGACCATAGCCGTATTCGTCCAGAATGCGGTCAGGGTCGGCGGTGAAGCCGCGATAGGCGAAGAACATCGCCTCGATCCCTTTGCGCAGCTGCTCGTCGGTCAGGAAAAGCAGATTCTCGCCGCTACCGGGGTTTGGACCGCGTTGCACCATGCCTTGCCTACCGAAATTGCCGTTACGATCACTCTTTCAGCAATGTTATGTCAGCCTTGTTGACATTCCAAGACCGAATCGCTAGCAATCAAGCGAATTCGCGTAACTTTATGTCCGAAGCGGACCTAATCTGCGCAACTTTTGAAAACTTTGGGCATGGAGGCACCGATGGCCGGCGCATATGACGACAGGGACGGGTTTATATGGATGGACGGCAAACTGGTGCCGTGGCGCGAGGCCAATGTGCATATCCTGAGCCATGCCCTGCATTACGCGTCCTCGGTGTTCGAGGGCGAGCGCTGCTATGATGGCAAGATCTTTAAGGGGCACGAGCATTCGCTGCGCCTGATTGAATCGGGCCGCCTGCTGGACATGAAAATCCCCTTTACCGCCGAAGAAATCGACGCCGCCAAGGCCGAGGTTCTGGCCGCCAACAACCTGACCAACGCCTATGTGCGCGCGGTCGCATGGCGTGGCGCGGGCGAAGATATGGGCGTCGCGGCCCGTCGCAACCCGGTGCGCCTGGCCGTGGCCGCGTGGGAATGGGGTGCCTATTATGGCGATGCCAAGATGCAGGGCGCAAAGCTCGACATCGCGAAATGGCGCCGCCCGTCGCCCGAGACGATCCCGACCGCTGCCAAGGCCGCGGGCCTGTATATGATCTGCACCATGTCGAAACACGCGGCAGAGGAAAAAGGCTGCTCGGACGCGCTGTTTTTCGATTATCGCGGCTACGTGGCCGAAGCGACCGGCGCGAACGTGTTCTTCGTGAAGGATGGCGAGGTGCACACGCCCATCCCCGACGCGATCCTGAACGGCATCACGCGCCAGACCGTCATCGCCATGCTGCGCGACAAGGGTATGGTCGTGCATGAGCGCCACATCCTGCCGGAAGAGCTGGAGACATTCAGCGAATGCTGGCTGACCGGGACCGCCGCCGAAGTGACGCCGGTGGGCCAGATCGGGGACTATCACTTTCAAGTGGGCGAGATCACCCGCGACGTGGCGAAAAGCTACGAGGAACTGGTGCGCGCCTGATGTAGGGTGCGTGCTCAGCACGCACCCTACCCCCTCAGACCTTGCGCGCCACGATGAAGGCGCGCAGGTCGCGTCCGCTGCTTGCGTGCCATTCGGTGGGCGCGCAGGCAAAACCCGCCCGTGTCAGCGCCCGCTCCAGATCCGCTGCCGTGACCATGGTCAGGAACGGCGCCTTGCCCAGCGCTTGCAGGATCGGCACCAGCCAGCGGATATAGAACGGCGCTTGCCCCAGCACCGGGGTCTTCGCGATCAGCACCCCGCCCTTGGGCAACAGCGCGTAGATATGCGCCAAGGTGCCCGGCAGGTCGCGCAGCAGGTGCAGGTAGTTCTGCGCAAAGACGACATCGAAGCGGTCCGGCCCGAAATCCTCGGCTTGCGCGACCGCAAAGGACAAACCCGCGACCGGGGTTTCGGCCAGCCGCCCCTGCGCGATCTCGATCATCCCCGGTGCAATATCGGTGGCATGGTAGCTTGCGGCATGTGGGGCCAGTGCCATCGCCGTCAGCCCCGTGCCGCAGCCCAGTTCCAGCACGCGCGCGCCCTGCAAGAAAGGCTGTGTCCGGTGCAAGCTGCGCTCGTAGCCCGCCACATCCCCGATCTTGGCGCGGGCGTAGCGCGGGGCCATCTTGCTCCAGAAATCGGCGTCTTGCATGGGCGGTCCAGTCCGGGTTTGGCCCTCTCTAGCAGAGCGCCGCGCGTCTTTGAATTGGCATCTGTCCGCCTGCGCGCTAGACCGGCGGGATGACCCCGATCCTCTATTCCTTTCGCCGCTGTCCCTATGCCATCCGCGCGCGTCTGGCGCTCGCGGCCAGCGGGGTGGCGGTTGAGCTGCGCGAAATCCTGTTGCGGGACAAGCCCGCCGCGTTTCTGGCGGCCTCGCCCTCTGGCACCGTGCCGTGCCTTGTAACCGATGCGGGCGTGATCGACGAAAGCCTCGACATCATGCTCTGGGCCTTGCGGCAGTCCGACCCCGAGGGCTGGCTGGACATGCCCGACGCCGGCCGCGACTGGATTGCCCCCAATGACGGCCCGTTCAAACACGCTCTGGACCGGGTGAAATACGCCAGCCGCTACCCGGACGACGACGCGGGCGCGCATCTGGATGCTGCCTGCACGCATCTGGCCGCGCTGGAGGATGCCTTGGGCGATTGGCTGTTCACCCGCCCCAGCTTGGCCGACTACGCCATGCTGCCCTTCGTCCGGCAATTCGCGTTCATCGACAAGCCATGGTTCGACACACAGCCCTGGCCGCGCGTTCAGGCATGGCTTGACCGTTTCCTGACCTCTGACCGCTTTGCCGCCGTCATGGCCAAGCACCCCGTCTGGGCCGAGGGCGATGCCCCCCGCCTCTTCCCCCAAGCCGCGGCACCCCCTATCTAGGGTAAAGACAAGGAAGCGGGGCTGATGGGTATCGGGCGAGTTGCAGGCGATGTGTTGCGCGGGGTGGAAGAAACCACATCGCAAATCGGCCACGCGATCACGGGCGGGATGTTCGACAATTCGCTGCGCTTGGGCGTCACCGGCCTGTCGCAGGCGGGCAAGACGGTGTTCATCACCTCTCTGGTGGCGAACCTGCTGGACCGGGGGCGCATGGGCGGCTTGCAGGCCGTCAGCGATGGCCGGATAGAAGCCGCCTACCTGCAACCCCAGCCAGACGACACGATCCCGCGTTTTGAATACGAGCGCCACTTGGCCGCGCTGACCGGGCCGAACCCGCATTGGCCCGAGAGCACGCGGCAGGTGTCGCAACTGCGGCTGTCGTTTCGCGTGCGCTCTGGCGGGGTGCTGGGCGGGTTGCGCGGTGCGCGGGTGCAATATCTGGATATTATCGACTATCCGGGCGAATGGCTGCTGGACCTGACGCTGCTGGACAAGTCCTTCGCAGGGTGGAGCAGCGATTTGCTGGCCGCCCTGCCCCGGCGCGACTATGCGAAGGATTACTTGGCGGCGCTGGCCGAAATCGACCCAGACGCCCCCCATGACGAAGCCCGCGCGCAAGACTTGGCCGCCCGCTTCACCGACTACCTGCGCGGGGCGCGCGCGGCGGGCTTGCCCGATATTTCCCCAGGGCGGTTCCTGCTGCCGGGCGATCTGGCCGGAAGCCCCGCGCTGACCTTTGCGCCCATGGCCCATAGCAACCAGCGCGGCAGCTTGGGGCGCGAGATGGAGCGCCGGTTCGAGGCCTATAAATCGCGTGTCGTGCGCCCCTTCTTCCGTGATCATTTCGCCCGGATAGACCGCCAGATCGTGCTGGCCGACGTGCTGGGCGCGGTCCATGCCGGGCCGGATGCCGTGGCCGAACTGGGGCGTACCATGACCGAACTTCTGTCGGCCTTTCGCCCCGGCCGAAACGCGTGGCTGACGCGGCTTTTGGGCGGCAAGCGGGTGGAACGCATTCTGTTCGCCGCGACCAAGGCCGACCATCTGCACCACAGCCAGCACGCCAAGCTGACCGCAATCATGGCGGCGCTGTTGCGCCAAGCGCGCGACCGGGCCGATTTCGCGGGTGCCCGGACCGAAGCCATGGCCATTGCCGCCGTGCGCGCCACGGTGGAGGACCAGCGCAGCCACGGCGGCGAAACCCTCGATTGCGTGCGCGGCACGCTGATGGAAAACGGCAAACAAGCGGCGTTTTTCGCGGGCGATCTGCCGGATGACCCGATGGCGCTGATCGGGCCTGCGCGTGACGGGGCGGCGAAATGGCTGGATGCCGATTTCGGGGTGATGCAATTCGCCCCCGTGGGGCTGTCGCGCCGCCCCGGCGACGGGCTGGCGCATATCCGGCTGGACCGCGCCGCGCAATTCCTGATCGGAGACATGCTATGAGCCGCGGCCCCACTTTGTTCGAGCTGGATGACACCCCCGCCGACACCCCCGCCACGGCCCCCCAGCCGCCCGAAGATGCGCCGCCCACCGGCGCGGCGATGCAGGCGACCTTGGCGCTGGGACGGCGGCGCATGACATGGCTGGGGCGCATGGGCTGGGCGGCGGCGCTGGCGCTGTTCACGATGGCACTGTCGCTGGCCGCGTGGGATTTCGCCACCGGCCTTCTGGCGCGTTACCCGGCCTTGGGCTGGGTCGCAACCGGGCTTCTGGCGCTGGTGGCGCTGGCCGCTTTGGGCGTGGCCTTGCGCGAATGGATGGGATTTCGCCGCCTGCGCCGTCTGGACGATTTGCGCCAACTGGCAGACCGCGCGCGCAGCGACGACAGCCGCGATCTTGCGCTGCGACTGACCAACCAGCTATCAGCGCTTTACGCCGCGCGGCCAGAGATGCGCTGGCACCGCGACCGGCTGGCAGAGCTTGCCCCGGACCAGCCCGATGCCGAGGGGCTGCTGCACCTGTCGGAAACCACGCTTCTGGTGCCCTTGGACCAAGCCGCCCGCACAGAGGTCGAGGCCGCCGCGCGCCAAGTGGCCCTGCTGACCGCCATGTTGCCGCTGGCCTTGGTCGATGTGGTGGCGGCGATGGCGGTGAACCTGCGCATGATCCGCCGGATTGCTGAAATCTACGGCGGGCGCGCGGGCGCTTTGGGCAGCATTCGCCTGCTGCGCGGGGTGGTGGCACATCTGCTGGCGACGGGCGCCGTGGCGGTGGGCGAGGATATGCTGGGATCGGTCGCCTCTGGCGGGGTGGTGTCGAAAGTGTCGCGCCGCTTCGGCGAAGGGCTTGTGAACGGTGCGCTGACCGCGCGACTGGGGATTGCCGCGATGAGCGTCTGTCGCCCCCTGCCCTTCGTGGCCGCGCAAAAGCCACGCACCAGCAATATCGTGTCGCGCGCGGTCAGCGGGTTGTTCGACCGGGGTTAGCGCGCGTCGGACGCAAGCACTTTACCAAGTGCCGCCCGGATCGCGTTCTCATCCTCCCAGTCCAGTCGCACAGGCAGGGTCATCACCTTCTGACGAAAGCTGCGCGGCAGGCGCACGGCGTCTTTCTCGGTCGTGACCATCTGCGCGCCGAGTGCCTTGGCCTCTATCTCCAGCCGTTTCATCAGCGCCTCGCTTAGCGGCTGGTGATCGCTCAGCGCCTCGGCGCGCAGCAGCACCGCGCCCTCGGCCCGGAGCGTGGCGAAGAACTTCTCTGGCCGCCCGATACCGGCAAAGGCCAGCACGCGCTGACCGGGCCAAGACAGCCCCATCTGCAAGGGTTTCAGCGCGGCGGCCAAAACCGGCACAGTATATGCGGTGCTTTCGCGAAACGCCCCGATCTGCGGCGGCGCGCCGATCGCAAGGATCATGTCGGCGCGGCGCAACCCGGCAGCGACCGGTTCGCGCAAGGGACCGGCGGGCAGCACGCGGCCATTGCCAAAGCCGAGCGCGGCATCGACCACGACAAGCGAGAGATCCTTGCGCAGGGCCGGGTCTTGGAACCCATCGTCTAGGATAAGCGCCTCTGCCCCCGCCGCGACCGCCGCGCGTGCCGTGACCGCGCGGTCGCGGCCCACCCAGACCGGCGCGAAGGCGGCCATCAAGAGCGGCTCGTCGCCCACATCATCGGCGCTGTGGCTGCGCTCTATCACCTGCACCGGGCCTTTCAGCCGCCCGCCATAGCCGCGCGACAGCACATGCACAGCCACGCCCATGCCTTGCAACATCTGCACCAGCGCGATGACCGTCGGCGTCTTGCCCGTGCCGCCGATATTCAGGTTTCCGACACAGATCACCGGCACATCGGGCGCATAGCGGGCGGGTTGCGCCACCCGGCGCGCGGTGGCCGCCGCGTAGACCGCACCCAAGGGCGACAGCAGACTGGCCAAGACAGAGCGCGGGCGAAACCAGAAGCCGGGCGGTTGCATCAGCGCGCCTCCGCCGGGGGGGCAAGCAGGGCTGCGACAAGGCTTTCTGTGGCCTCTGCCCCTTCGGATACGATCTGCCAGCCGCGATGGGCCATATCGGCCGCCTGCTCGGGCCGCAGCACCGCGCGCAGCATCCGCCCCAGCGCCTCTGGGCGGGTGATACGACGGGTGGCGCGGCGCTCGGTCAGCAGGTCGAACGCGTCGCCATAGCGCCCGCCTTCTGGCCCATGCACCATGGCGCAGCCCAGCGCCGCGGCCTCCATGGGGGAAAAGCTGCTGCCATCGGTGAAACTGCCGCCAAGGTAGCAGGCCACCGCCAGCCGATACCACAGGCCGCGCTCGCCTTCGGTGTCGGCGATATAGACCTGCGTTTCCGGCGTGATCGAGTCATCGCGCGAGCGCAGCGCCGCGTTGAACCGGGTCGAGACGCGGGCATGAAGCTCTGGCCCGCGCATCGGGTCGGCCGGGTGCAGGATCAGAACCAGCCGGTGAGAATCGCGCAAGGCTTCCTGCTGCACCGCGATAATCAGCTCTTCCTCGGCCTCTGGCACACCTGCGGCCAGCCAGATGGTGCGCTGGCGCAACGCGCTGGCCAAGGCGTCGCGCTCGGCCTCGTTGCAGCGCAGGGCAAGCGGCGCTTGCGAGAGGGTGCCGATGGTGCTGAGCCGCTCCTCTGGCAGGCCAGCGGCCAGCCATGGCGCGCGCATCCGCTCGGACGCCAGAAAGACATGCGCCAGCTTGTTCAGCACCCGCCGCGTGTGCCCCGGCGCAAGCGACCAACTGCCCGCCACGCGCGGCACCGCGACATCGGCCACGAAAACCTGTGTGCCCGCCTTGACCCATTGCGCGATCATGTCGCCCGACAGGCTGCGGGCGGCGATCAGCGCGGCGGCGACCGGAACCGCGCTGGCAACCTTGCGAACGAAGCCCGGCGCATCGACCGCGCAGGGCACCGACAGGCGGCGCGGGGTTTCGACCGGGGCCGGGCAATCGGGCGGATAGGTCAGCAATACACCTGCCCCCTCATCCGCCTGCAACACGGCATCCGACAGGGCGGTGAACTTGTTCAGCCGGGTGCGGCTGTCGCAGTGCAGCCAAACCAGCGGGGTGCCCAGCCCTTTCAGCAAGGGCAGGGCGGCCTCCTGCATCTGGTCGGTGGCGGTGGTAGTCACGCGCGTCCTGCTTCTGGTGCCATGGGCGTTAAACGTCGCGCGGGGCGGGGGCATCCGTCAATGCCGATTTGCGCCGCGCCAGCAGCGCCGCGTGCAAGGCCGGGTTGGCGGCAATCACCCCGGTCGCACGCGGATCGAGGGTGTTGAAGGCAAGGGGCGCGCCCATCTCGTCGCTGACGGCGCCGCCCGCTTCGGCTACCAACAGCGCGCCTGCGGCAATGTCCCAGTGCCACGCGGGTTTGAAGGTCAGCATGGCATCGAACGCGCCTTCGGCCACAAGGGCCATGCGCCACGCCAGCGCCGGGCGGAAATGGCGCGTCAGGTCGGGCACGCCACCGGGCCAATGCGTGGCGTCGAACTGGCTGCGCGCGGCCAGCGCCGAGGCACCCGCCACCGTCTCGCCCACGCGGATAGGCTGGCCATTGCGAAACGCCCCCTGCCCGCGCGCGGCACTGTAGGTATGCCCAAGGCGCGGCACATGGATCGCTGCGGCAACTGGCTGGCCGTTTTCCACCACGCAAACCGGGTGGCAAAAACCGTCTTGCCCGTCCAGATAGGCGCGGGTGCCATCCAGCGGGTCAAGGATGAAGATGCGCGCGTGGTTCAGACGGTCGGGCGTGTCGGGCGTTTCCTCGGACAACCAACCGTAATCGGGCCGCGCGCCCAGCAGCAGATCACGCAGCGCCGCGTCGATTTCCAGATCGACATCCGACACCGGGCCTTGGCCCTGCCCCTTGTCCCACGCGCGCGGTGCGCGCCCGAAATGGCGCAGCGCGATCTGGCCCGCCAGTTCCGCGGCCTGGGTGACAAGGGCCAGATCGTCAGTCACCGGCAAGGGTCATCCCCTCGACCAGCAGAGACGGCACGACATGGGCTAGATGGGTGCGCGCGTCATTGGCCGGGATGATCCGGCCCAGCATGTCGCGCAGGTTGCCCGCGATGGTGCATTCATTGACCGGATAGGCGATTTCGCCGTTTTCCACCCAGAAGCCGCTTGCCCCGCGCGAATAATCGCCCGTGTTGGGGTTGATGGTGGACCCGATCAGCGACGTCACCAGCAGCCCCGTGCCCATCTGCGCGATCAGCTCTTCGCGGGTGGCGCTGCCTTGGGTCAGCGCCCAGTTGGTGGTACCGGGGCTGGGGGGCGCGGACGTGCCGCGCATGGCGTTGGCCGTGCTCTGCATCCCCAGCTTGCGGGCAGAGGCCAGGTCCAGCACCCAGCCTTGCAGCACCCCGTCCGCGACCAGATCGCGGGCACGGGTTTGCAAGCCTTCGGCATCGAACGGGCGCGAGGCGCTGGTGCGGCGGCGATGCGGGTCTTCGACCAGCGACAGCCCCTTGGGCAGAACCTGCTCTCCCATCGCGTCGCGCAACCAGCTAGACCCGCGCGCGATCGAGGCTCCGTTGATCGCCCCGACCAGATGCCCGATCAGGCCACTGGCGACGCGTTCGTCATAGAGGACCGGGTAGGCGCCGGTCTTGGGGCGGCGCGCCCCGTGCCGCGCGACGGCGCGTTCGGCGGCAAGGCGGCCCACTTCTTCGGGGGCGGGCAGGTCGGACTGGTAGACACGGCCCTCGCCGCACCAGTCGCGTTCCATCCCCGTGCC
Organism: Roseibaca sp. Y0-43; assembly: GCF_020667835.1. GTDB lineage: Bacteria > Pseudomonadota > Alphaproteobacteria > Rhodobacterales > Rhodobacteraceae > Roseinatronobacter. Next base: position 8,263 of record NZ_JAFMPR010000011.1, on the reverse strand, counting down.
CTCGCCGCTAATGGCCACGCAGCTTATGTGGCGGGACGTGCGCGCATAGCCGCCGCTGAACCCGTTGGTCGCGGCCAGCCAGATCGCTTGCTGGCCATAGGCGGCAGAGGCCGATTGCACCTGTGTCACGCCCGAGACCTGCAAGGCGGCGGCCTCTGCGCGGCGGGCATCCTCTTGCAGGCTGGCGGGGTCGGTTTCGGGCGCGGGGTCGCACAGATCCAACCCCTCGGCGCTGCGCAACATGGCAAGCTGGCGGCTATCGGCCAGACCGGCATAAGGGTCTTCGGGCGCTTCGCGGGCCATGGCAACGGCGCGCGCGGCCATGGCGGCCAAAGTCTCTGGCCGGGTGTCAGAGGACGAGATACACGCCTGACGCTGCCCCACGAACACCCGCAGACCGATTTCCAGCCCTTCCGAGCGGTCCGCCTGTTCCAGCCCGCCCTTGCGCACGTCGATGGACACAGAGCGCCCGTCAACCGCGATGGCATCGGCAGCATCGGCACCCGCCTGTTTCGCGGCGCGCAGCAGGTCTTGCGTCAAGGGCGCCAGCGGGGCGGTCAGATCGGTCGCGGCCATAAGATCATCCTTTTGCATCCTTGCGCCTGATCTAGTGCCATATGCCGCGAATTGGAATGCCGCGCGGGTGCATTTTGCGCAGCTTTCGGGTCGGTGGCGCGGGCGATGCGCGCTATCGCGGCATATCCCTGCCCGAACAGAGCCGCGCCATGTCCACGCTGAACCTGCTGATCTTCCTGTTTCCGCTGGCCTATAGCCCCGGCCCCGGCAACCTGTTCTTTGCCGCACTCGGCGCGCGCGCGGGCTGGCGCGCGGCTTGGCCCGCCTTCGCGGGCTACCATGCCGCGACCTTTCTGGCCGCCGTTGCAACCGGCGCTGGCCTGCTGGCGCTGGCGGGGCCGCTCGCGATGGGCTGGCTGCGCTATGCGGGCGCGGCTTACATGCTGTGGCTGGCGCGGGCGCTGTGGCGCGCCGGTGCGCCGCAAGCCGCCATGGCCCCGCGCGCCCGCGCCACCGATGGCGCGGCGCTGCTGGCGCTGAACCCCAAGGCCTAGGTCATCATGGCCACGCTTTTCGCGCAATACCCCGAGGCAGACACCGCCCGGATCACGCAGGTCGCCACCATCTTCACGCTGAACAACGCGCTGGCCTTCGCGCTGTGGACAATCGCGGGCCAATGGCTCTTGGGCCAGCCGCACCACGCGCGGGCGGCCAACCGTGTCATGGCGCTGATCCTGTGCGGCGCGGCAGTCGGGATTGCGCTTGGCTAGTTACCAGCGGCGGCAAGTGCGCAATTGCTGGTCATACATGACCGCGCGCGTGGCCACGCGATTGGCGACATCCAGAAGCCACGGCTTGGAATTATACGTCCCGCGCGAGAAGCCGGTATGCCCGTCATGATAGGCCAGATACAGGTTGCGCGCGTCGTTCAGCGCAATGCCATTGCGTTCGCGCGACTTGTTCGAATACCAGCCCACGAAATCGGTCGCGTCGCGAATATCGGTGCGGTCGGCGCGGCGGTTGCCGGTCTCGCGGCGGTATTCGTCCCATGTGCCGTCCAGCGCCTGGCTGTAGCCCATGGCCGAACTTTGGCGGCCCATCGGGATAATCCCCAACGCGTAGCGCACCGGCGTGCGCGCATCGCCGATGAAGCGGCTTTCGGCATGGATGATCGCCGCCTGCACCGCCACCGGCACGCCCCATTTGCGTTCGGTCGCGCGCATGGCCGCGAAATAGCGCGGGCGCTCCGACGCCATGGCACAGGCGTCGTCAAGGTTGCGGGGGGCGGAGAATTCTTTGCCGCCACATGCGGAGAGAAGCACCGCGAACGCGATGGCGAGGAATGTTCTGCTCATGTCTGCCTCGATTTTTCTTTTGCGCCAGTTTAGCGGTTTCGCGCCCAAAAGTAAGCCCCCGGCCATGAAACACGGGCTGCAATGGCAAAAACGTGACCCTGTGCGCACAGCTTAACCTTCTGTTCAGACCCGGCTGCTAGGGTCGTCCTTGGGTAAAAAGGTGGGTGAACATGGACCGTTCTGACAATGTCAGGCCGATCATCATCAAGCGCAAGAAGGTTGTCGCGGGTGGTGGGCATCACGGTGGGGCCTGGAAAGTGGCCTATGCCGATTTCGTGACTGCCATGATGGCATTCTTTCTCATGCTGTGGCTGCTTGGCTCCGTCTCCGAGGATGAGCGCAAGGGGATCGCGGATTATTTCACGCCGACCTTCTCGCTCGACAGTTCCTCCTCTGGCAGCGATGGCGCGTTCGGCGGGGCCTCGCTCTCGACCGTCACCTCTGTCACGGATGAGGTCGCGACCGCAGAAGCGTTTCAGGCCGAAACCGCAGAATTGCAAGACGTGGCCGACCAATTCGCGGCACTTGCCGGCGAAAGCGCCTTCGCCGAACAGCTTTTGCAACATGTGAACATCAAGCTGACCGATGAAGGGCTGGTGTTCGAGCTGACAGACCTTGCCGGGGCGCCCCTGTTCGAGGGGGATGGCGCAGAGCCGCGGCCGGTTCTGGTGCACCTGACCGCGCTCATCACCAGCGCCATTCGGATTGTCGAAAACCCGCTGGCCATCGGGGTGCATTCGCAATCCTTTCCCGCCGTGCTGCGTGACAATCCGGTCTGGCGGCTGACCGTGCAACGCGCCCAAGCCATGCGCGAACTGGTCGAAGGCAGCGATTTCCCCCCGGACAGGCTGCGCCGCGTGACCGGGCACGCCGACCGCTCGCTGGCCGATACCGGCAATGCCATGGCCCCCGAAAACAACCGCATCGAACTGGTGCTTTTGCGGCAAACCCGGCGTTAGGGGGGCATTAGGGGGAAATTAACACCGCGGGGCGATAGTCGGGGAAAGAATCATCAACGCGACGGAGCGGACATGAGTATTACTTCCTCCCTGAATGCAGGCATTTCCGGCTTGCGTGCCAATGCCACCCGGCTGTCGACCATTTCGGACAATATCGCGAACTCGGCGACCTATGGGTTCCGGCGGGCGCATACCTCGTTCCACTCCATGGTCATTGGCAGCGGGCTGGCAGGACAAGGCGCTTACAGCGCGGGGGGTGTGCGCACCTCGACCTTGCGGCTGGTCGATCAAGGCGGCGCGTTGATCGGCACGCAAAACCCCACGGATATCGCCATCAACGGGCGCGGGTTCTTGCCCGTCACGTCCGAACTGGGCGCGCAGTTGCAGGACGGCACAGCGCCCCTGTTGCTGACCACGACTGGTTCGTTCCGACAGGATGCCGACGGCTTCCTGCGCAACCCTGCCGGGTTGGTGCTGATGGGGTGGCCCGCCAACGAGGACGGCACGGTCCCGCCCAATGTGCGCGACAACGCATCCGGCTTGCGGCCCATCCAGGTGGGGGTGAACCAACAGGCCTCTTTTCCGACCAGCACCATCAACATGGCGGTCAACTTGCCGGCCAGCGAAACGCTTCCAAGCGCCGCCGGGGATCCGTCCTACCTGTCGGTCGCCTATGTCGACACGTTGGGCTTGCCCGGAACCCTTGATGTGTCCTTCCAGCCGTCTGGTGCGGCCAATTCGTGGCGTATGAGCATTGTGGACCAGGGCAGCGGGGCCACGATCGGCGAATATGACCTTGTTTTCAGCGATGCGCCGGGCACCGGCGGCACCTTGGCCTCGGTCACGCCTGTCGGCGCATCCCCGGCCTATGACGGGACCACCGGCAGCATTGACCTGACGATCGGCGCGCAACAGATCACCATGGAACTTGGTGCGATCGGCGAAACCGGCGGGTTGTCCCAGCGCGGCTCGACCTTCTCGCCCGCAGGCGTCACGCAGGACGGGTTCGGCGCGGGCAACCTGATTGGCCTGATGATCGACGCGAATGGCAATCTCGATGCCGTCTATGACCAAGGCTTTCGCCGCACCCTCTACCGCATTCCGCTGGTCGATGTGCCGAACCCCAACGGCCTGACCGCGCTGAACGATCAGGCTTTCAAGGTCTCTCGCGATAGCGGGTCTTTCTTTCTGTGGGACGCAGGCGATGGCCCGGTCGGCGAATTCGTGGGCTTCGCGCTTCAGGAATCCGCGACCGACGTGGCCGAAGAACTGACCAACCTGATCCAGACGCAACGCGCCTATTCGTCGAATGCCAAGGTTATCCAGACGGTCGACGAGATGTTCCAGGAAACCAACAATATCAAGCGCTAAGACAAAGTGACATGACGGAGTGACCTGACTATGAGCCTTGGAGTTGCCAACAACATCGCATTGGGCGGCCTGCGCTTCACCTCTCAGGGCACCCGCGTCGTCGCCGAGAACCTCGCGAATGCCGATATCGAAGGATATGGGCTGCGAAGCACTCTTGCCACCGGCACAATCTCGGGCGGGGCATCGACTGTCGCGCGGAACGGGGCCGTTATTCGCGATGTCGACCCGGTCTTGCTTGCTGCGGTGCGTAGCGCAGACACGGTCCGGCAATCGGCGCAAATCGAAACGGCCGCGCTCTCGGAACTTGAACAGGCTTACGGATTGCCGGGCGAAACCGGCTCGCTCAACGATCTTTTCAGCCGCTTGGACGCAAACCTGCATCAAGCTGCGACGACGCCCGATTCGCCTGCCGCGCTCCAAGCCGTGGCCCAAGACGCGGAGCGCATCGCCGCAAAGTTCAATGCGATAGGGCAGCACATTCAAGCCATGCGCCAACAGGCTGATACGGCGGTTGAAACCGACATCGCAACGCTCAACACCCAGCTGGAGCGCGTGGCCAGCCTGAACAAGGACATTCAGCGCCAGACACTGCTGGGCGGCACCCCGTTTGCCCTAATGGACGAACGCGAGCGCGTGATCTCTGACATTGCGACACTCTTGCCCGTCAGCGAAATTCCGAGGGACAATAACAGGGTTATGCTTGTCACCGCGCGTGGCGAAATCCTTGTCGATCTGGATGCGGCCGAATTCGGCTTCACCGCGACACCCGGCATTGCCGCGGACGATACGCGAAGCTCTGGCGCAGTTTCCAGCATCTCCCTCAACGGGCGCGAACTTGGGCTTGGGGATCGCACTCTCGCCGGTGGCAAACTTGGGGCCAATCTTGCTGTCCGCGACACCATCGCCCCCCAAGCCCAAAGCGACCTTGACCGGCTCGCGATGGATCTGTTGACACGCTTTGCCGGCCCGGACGCCGATACCAGCTTGGCGGCGGGTGAGCTGGGCTTGTTCACCCTGACCAGCGGCACGTCCTTTCCCGCCGACCCCACCGGTGCGGCGCAAGCGCTGCGCATCACGCCCATGATCGACCCGGCAGATTCGTCCAGCCTCTGGCGCCTGCGCAGCGGCCTGAATGCGGCCATGCCCGGCCCCAGCGTCGACCCGGCAAACCTGTCGCGGATGATAGATGCCCTGTCAGATCCCCGCACGCTCGGACCCGGTCTGCCCGCACTTTCCATGGCAGAAAATATCTCTGAAACCCTCTCACGCGTCGCGACTAAGCGCCTTGGTGCGGAAAGCGCGCTGGCCTATGCGCAAGCAAGCTACACAGCCAAACAGGAAACGCTCGCCAGCAGGGGCGTCGATACTGACGCGCAGATGCAAGACCTGCTCGAACTCGAAAGAGCATATGCGGCCAACGCGCGCGTCCTGACCACCATAGACGACATGCTGCGCCAATTACTGGAGATCTGACATGTTCCAACTCGGCACCGCTGACATCGCGCAATCCCTTATGCTGCGACGGTCCGGCACGTCCCTGCGAAACACCGTGTCGCAACTGACAGAGCAGCTCGCGTCCGGCCAATATGCCGACAGATCAAAGGCTCTGAACGGGGCTTTGACCCGTCTCGCCCATGTCGAGCACGGGATCCACCTCTCGGAACGGCATATCGCCAATTCCGATTTCTTGTCGACCATCCTTTCAGGCCAGCAAAACGCGCTCGACCGCTTGGGCGACATCACGCAAACACTTGCGCTCGACTTCCAGATGAGCACGCAAGGAGCGGACAACCTCGTCATGTCAGAAGCCACTGCCCGCGCGCGCACCGGTTTTGCCGATGCGATCGGTGCTCTGAACACCAAGATTGCCGGCCGCTTCCTGTTTTCCGGCACCTCTGGCCAAGAACGCCCCTTTGCCGATCCCGACACCATTCTGACCTCGCTGGAAGCATCGCTTCCGCCCGGAGCATCGGTGAACGACATCCGGGACCATGTGAACACATGGTTCGCCAGCGGCGGCGATTTTGACACGATCGCCTATCTTGGCGGCCCCTCCGCGACCGCGGGCGTCGACCTTGGCGATGGGATCACCCTGCGACCGGAGCTGGCCGGTACGGAAGACGCAATCCGCGACACGCTCGCGGCTCTTGCGCTCGGCGCTTTGGGCGAAACGCTTGCCCCCTCGCTGACGGCGGCGCAGCGGCGCTCACTTCTAAGCCTCAGTTCCACCGCGCTATTGGGTGCCGACGCGTCCCGTGTCGGCCTGCAAGCCCGTATTGGGGCAACCGAAGCCAGAGTGGAGGCCGCAAGAACGCAGGCCGAGGCAAAAGCCACTTCGCTGCAAATAGTTCGCACAGAGTTGCTCGCAGCCGACCCCTATGAGACCGCAACGGCATTGGAAACCGCCACCCAGCGTCTGGATGCCCTTTACATGATCACAGCCCGGCTTTCGCGTCTTTCCCTGACAGAGTATCTGCGATGAGACCCTTCCTGATTGCCCTTTGCGCCATGGTCGCCCTGCTTTCGCCGCGGTTTGCGGATGCGAATGTCAGGCTGAAAGACATCGTGGAATTCGACGGCGTCCGGTCGAACGACTTGTTGGGTTATGGCTTGGTCGTCGGGCTGAACGGCACGGGCGATGGCTTGCGCAACGCACCTTTCACCGAAGACACCATGTCGAATATTCTCGAACGGCTGGGAGTAAACGTTACCGGCGAACAGTTCCGTCCCAAGAATGTCGCTGCGGTCATCGTAACCGCAAGCCTGCCCCCGTTCGCGCGGGCCGGTGGTACAATAGACGTGACAGTGTCGGCGATCGGCGATGCCAGCAGCCTGTTGGGCGGAACCTTGGTCATGACACCCTTGAACGGGGCAGATGGCACCATCTATGCCGTCGCACAGGGAAGCATCATTGCCGGCGGCGCGTCGGCAGAGGGGGACGCCGCAAGAGTGGTCCGCGGGGTGCCAACCGCAGGCATCATTCCAGGCGGCGCGCGTGTCGAGCGCGAAATCGACTTCGCCTTGGACAGCTTGAGGGAAGTGCGCATCGCTTTGAAAGTCCCGGATTTCTCGACTGCTCTGCAAATTGAACAAACCATAAATGCCGAATTTTCGCGCAACGCAGCGCGCATGACAGACCCGGGAACAGTCATTTTGAACATAGAGCGCACCGAAGCGCGTTCGACGGCACATGCGCTGGCACGGATCGAGAACCTGCGCATTCGTCCGACCAGCCGGGCGCGCGTTGTCGTCGATCAAAGATCGGGCACGATTGTCATGGGCGAGGACGTTCGCATCAGCCGCGTTGCAGTCGCCCAAGGCGGCTTGACCCTGCGGGTTGAGGAAACACCGCTTGTCGTTCAACCCAACCCCTTCGCCGAAGGTGAAAGCATCGTGGTGCCCAGAACCACCGCAGAGCTGGAAGACGCTCCTCCCGTTGCGCTTGCGGAAGTTACAGGTGGCACATCGCTATCGGAAATAGTGGCGGGCTTGAATGCTCTAGGTGTAAACCCGCGCGACATGATCGACATTCTGAACACCATCAACGCGGCCGGTGCCCTTCATGCACAGTTGATCGTTCAGTGACAAACGGTGGCACCTCGAAAGCCCCCAAGAAAAGCCATTTTGCGTATCAGGAACGCAAATTGGAGCGCAATCCTAGATGCAGTTCCGTCATGCACGGTAAAGTTTCGTTCCTTGCAAGAGCAAAAGGGCACGAGGTATTTTGCCGCGACCTTGCGCGAAAGCGCATGCCAGGTACATGCAGAGTGTATTCAAGTGGTGCCCCACGTTTAGACCGTTTGTTGTTGAACAATTCACGCCTCTAGGCCCGAAAGCAGGGAACTGCAAGTGGGCGAACCACATCCACAGCCAACGAGCCTTAGCAGAGTCGCAGCGCGATGTAGTTGGCTGATTTGGAGGAAAAACGGGCCCAACAGGGAGTGCCTCTCTCGGACAACGGCACCGACCTGAACCGCCCCTTGTTTGCCGGAGACCCAGAAGTAAGGATACTGGGTCATGGGAAAGATGAAGAACGGAACACGTTATCCAGAGGAACTGCGC
>NZ_JAFMPR010000010.1 GCF_020667835.1 Roseibaca sp. Y0-43 | reverse complement strand
GACAACCTGAAGTTCGAAGTCGAGCTGATCGCGCCCATCGCCATGGAAGAGAAGCTGCGCTTCGCCATCCGTGAAGGCGGCCGCACCGTCGGCGCGGGCGTCGTCTCGAAAATCATCAAGTAACGTGACGGGTAGGGTGCGTGGTTATCCACGCACCTCGCCCATCGAGGGAAAAGAAGATGCAAGGTCAAAACATCCGCATCCGGCTCAAGGCCTTCGATTACCGCGTGCTCGATGCCAGCACGCAGGAAATCGTGAACACGGCCAAGCGCACGGGCGCCCAGGTCCGCGGTCCGATCCCGCTGCCCAACAAGATTGAGAAATTCACGGTGCTCCGTGGTCCGCATGTCGACAAGAAATCGCGCGACCAGTGGGAGATCCGCACTCATAAACGTCTTCTCGACATCGTCGATCCGACCCCGCAGACCGTGGACGCGCTGATGAAGCTCGACCTCGCCGCCGGTGTCGATGTCGAGATCAAAGTGTAAGGAGCCAGGACAATGCGCTCTGGAGTTATTGCAAAGAAGCTGGGCATGACCCGGCTGTTCATGGAGGACGGGCGCCAGGTTCCCGTGACCGTCCTTCAGCTGGATGGGTTGCAGGTGGTTGCACAACGCACCGCCGACCGTGACGGCTACACCGCGGTTCAGCTGGGTGCGGGCACGGCGAAAGCCAAGCGCGTTCCGGCACCGATGCGCGGCCATTACGCCAAGGCAAGCGTCGCGCCCAAGCGCAAGCTGGCCGAGTTCCGCGTCAGCCCTGACAACATGATCGAGGTTGGTGAGGAAATCACCGCCGATCATTACTTCGAAGGCCAGTTCGTGGACATCGCGGGCACCTCGATCGGTAAGGGTTTCGCGGGGGCTATGAAGCGTCACAACTTTGGCGGTCTGCGCGCCTCGCACGGTGTCTCGATCAGCCACCGTTCGCACGGTTCCACCGGCCAGTGCCAGGACCCCGGCAAGGTGTTCAAGGGCAAGAAGATGGCGGGCCATATGGGTGCCGTTCGCGTGACGACGCAGAACCTGCAAGTCGTGCGCACTGATAGCGAGCGAGGCCTCATCATGGTCAAGGGCGCTGTCCCCGGCTCCAAAGGTGGTTGGGTCACGATCAAGGACGCGGTGAAGAAGCCCTTCCCCGAGAACGCGATTGTCCCCGCCGCGCTGAAATCCGCCGCTGAAGCTGCCCGCAAGGCCGCCGAAGAAGCCGCTGCTGCCGCAGCCGCCGAGGAAGAAGCAGCCCGTCAGGCCGCGCTCGAAGCCGAAGCCGCAGAGCAGGAAGCTGCCCTGAAAGCTGCCGAGGCCGAGATCGAAGCCGAGAAGAAGGAAGGCGAGTGATATGAAACTCGACATCGTTAACCTGCAAGCGGGCAAAGCCGGCGAAGTCGAGCTGAACGAGGCCATCTTTGGCCTCGAGCCGCGCGCCGACATCCTGCATCGCGTGGTGCGCTGGCAGCGGGCGAAAGCCCAGGCCGGCACCCACAAGGTGAAAACCCGGTCGGAAACCAGCTATTCCACCAAGAAGATCTATCGCCAGAAGGGCACCGGTGGCGCGCGCCACGGCGACCGCAACGCGCCGATCTTCCGCAAGGGTGGTGTGTACAAGGGCCCGACCCCGCGCAGCCACGCGCATGACCTTCCCAAGAAGGTGCGCGCTCTGGGTCTGCGTATGGCGCTGTCCGCGAAAGCGGGCGCTGGCAAGCTGATGGTTCTGGACACGACCGATATGGCCGAAGCCAAGACCGCTGTGCTGGCCAAGGCCGCCAAGGAGTTGGGCTGGAAAAAGGCCCTTATCATTGACGGCGCGGAAGTGAGCGAGAACTTCGCCCGCGCCGCGCGCAACCTGGATGGCGTCGATGTGCTGCCGTCGATCGGGGCGAATGTCTATGACATCCTGCGCCGTGACACGCTGGTCATCACCCGTGCCGGGCTGGAAGCACTGGAGGCTCGACTGGCATGAGCGTGAAAGCTGAACACTACGACGTGATCCGCAAGCCGATCATCACCGAGAAGGCAACCATGGCATCCGAAGCCAACGCGGTTGTGTTCGAGGTTGCGGTCGATGCGAACAAGCCGCAGATCAAGGACGCGATCGAGGCGATCTTTGGCGTGAAGGTGAAGGCGGTGAACACCACCATCACCAAGGGCAAGACCAAGACATTCCGTGGCGTCAAAGGGCGCCGCAAGGATGTCAAGAAAGCCTATGTCACGCTGGAAGAAGGCAACGCCATCGACGTGACCACCGGCCTCTGATTTCAGAGGAACGAGATACATGAAATGCCCCGCCTTTTCAGGCGGGGCATTTTTGTTTAGCGTGCCGCCGAACCGCCCCTGAAGGAACTGGTGTTGTGAAACTACCGACGCTTCTGGCCCTGCCCCTGACGCGCTACAACGTCTCGGAAGGTCATATGGCTTGCCCTTTGTGCCAAGCCACGGAGTACCGTCCGCTTGCTGCGATTGACCGACGGTTGAAACGTCTTGACCAAGGGGTTTGCACCACATGTGGCCTTGTTCGCCACGTGCCCTTGCCGAGCGAAGCGGCGTTGGAGCAATACTACGCCTCCGACTATCGCGCAGATTACCATCTTGTGTTTCGCGCCCCCAGTGAAAGCAAACGTCACAAGCGGCTGGCGGTCGCGAAACCGCGTTTGGACCGTATTGCTGCTTTCTTGCCGGCAGGCGGGCGCGTGCTGGATTTCGGTTGCGGCTCTGGCGAGTTCATAGAGACCTGCAACGCCGCCGGTTTTTCCGCCGCCGGGTTCGAGCCGGGCGAGGATTACGCCCATTACGCCCGCGAAGAGCGCAAGCTCGAGGTGCAAACCGGGCGCTGGCAGGATGTGAGCTTTGAAGGGCTGTTCAGCGGGATCACCTCTTTTCATGTGTTCGAGCATTTGGTTGACCCTTGCGCCGCATTGGAGCGGATGCTGACTTGGCTGGAACCGGATGGGGTGATCTATCTTGAAACCCCCAATGCCCTGCGCGGGATTGAACGCAAGGGCTTTGCAAGCCTGCATTTCGCGCACACCTTGGGGTTCACGCGGTATTCCATGGAAGCGCTGGGGGCGAAGGTCGGCCTGACGCCCGTCGCGGTCATGGACGATGCCAATATCGGCATGATCTTTCAACGCGGGGCGGCGCGCCCGATGGAACAGATATTTGCCGATGCACGCGCCGAATGGGCGGGCTGGACGCAAGGTAAGGTTCATGCGCAATTCCCCAAATACCTTGTGAATAAGGCATTTGGGCGTCTGTAGCCCGCCTGTGCCAGAAAGAGCCGGGGGGCTATAGACATACCTTGACCCACCTGCTATCTGCTCCGCACGCAAGGCCTCGGATTCGTTCCGGGGCCTGCAAATTTTGACTGAACGCTCCCTTCGGGGACGCAAAGCTAACGGAAGACAGAAAGCATGGCACTCAAGTCGTATAAACCAACGACGCCGGGCCAGCGTGGGCTGGTTCTGATCGACCGTTCGGAGCTTTGGAAAGGTCGCCCGGTCAAGGCTCTTACAGAGGGTCTGACCAAATCGGGCGGTCGGAACAACACCGGACGGATTACCGCACGCCGCATCGGCGGCGGCGCAAAGCGCCTGTATCGCATCGTCGATTTCAAGCGCAACAAGCTGGATGTTCCGGCCACCGTCGAGCGGATCGAATACGACCCGAACCGTACGGCCTTCATCGCATTGGTGAAGTATGAAGACGGCGAGCAGGCCTATATCCTGGCCCCGCAGCGTCTGGCCGTGGGTGACAAGGTTGTCGCTTCGCTGAAAGCAGACATCAAGCCCGGCAACGCGATGCCCTTCTCGGGTATGCCCATCGGGACGATTGTCCACAACATTGAAATGAAGCCCGGCAAAGGCGGTCAGATCGCCCGTTCCGCGGGCACCTACGCCCAGTTCGTCGGTCGTGACGGCGGCTACGCACAGATCCGCCTGTCCTCGGGCGAGCTGCGCATGGTTCGCCAGGAATGCTTCGCGACCGTCGGTGCCGTGTCAAACCCCGACCACTCGAACCAGAACTTCGGGAAAGCCGGCCGCACCCGTCACCAGGGCAAGCGCCCGTCGGTGCGTGGTGTCGCCATGAACCCGATCGACCACCCCCATGGTGGTGGTGAAGGTCGCACCTCGGGTGGCCGCACGCCGGTTACGCCTTGGGGTAAGGACACCAAGGGCCGCAAGACGCGCTCCAACAAGCAGACCGACAAGTATATCCTGCGGTCTCGCCACGCGAAGAAGAAGGGTCGCTAATCCATGGCACGTTCAGTTTGGAAGGGCCCTTTCGTCGATGCTTACGTCCTGAAAAAGGCCGAGAAAGCACGCGAATCGGGTCGCAATGAAGTTATCAAGATCTGGTCGCGCCGCTCGACCATCCTGCCCCAGTTCGTGGGCCTGACGTTCGGCGTTTACAACGGGAAAAAGCACGTTCCCGTCAGCGTGACCGAGGACATGATCGGCCAGAAGTTCGGTGAATACTCGCCGACGCGCACCTATTACGGGCACGCGGCTGACAAAAAAGCGAAACGGAAGTAAGCCATGGGTAAAGAGACAAATCCGCGCCGCGTGGCCGAGAACGAAGCAATGGCGAAGACGCGCATGCTGCGCACCTCGCCGCAGAAGCTGAACCTCGTTGCTGCCATGATCCGCGGCAAGAAGGTTGATCGCGCTTTGACCGATCTGACCTTCTCGAAGAAGCGCATTGCCGGCGACGTCAAGAAATGCCTGCAATCGGCAATTGCCAACGCTGAAAACAACCACGGTCTGGATGTGGACGCGCTGGTTGTGGCGGAAGCATGGGTCGGCAAGAACCTGGTCATGAAGCGGGGCCGTCCGCGTGCGCGCGGTCGCTTCGGCAAGATCATGAAGCCGTTTTCCGAACTGACCATCAAGGTTCGTCAGGCCGAGGAGCAAGCATAATGGGTCACAAGGTAAATCCGATTGGTATGCGCCTTCAGGTCAACCGCACCTGGGACAGCCGCTGGTTCGCGGAAAGCAAGGATTACGGCAACCTGTTGCTGGAAGACCTGAAAATCCGTGACTTCATCCATGACGAATGCAAGCAGGCCGGCATCAGCCGCGTGATTATCGAGCGTCCGCACAAGAAGTGCCGCGTCACGATCCACACGGCACGTCCGGGTGTCATCATCGGCAAGAAAGGCGCAGACATCGAAACCCTGCGCAAGAAGCTGGCGAATTTCACTGCGTCTGACCTGCACCTGAACATCGTCGAAATCCGCAAGCCGGAACTTGATGCGCAGCTGGTGGCAGAATCGATCACGCAGCAGCTGGAACGTCGTGTCAGCTTCCGTCGCGCCATGAAGCGCGCGGTGCAGAACGCGATGCGCATGGGTGCCCTTGGTATCCGTGTGAACCTTGCCGGCCGTCTGGGCGGTGCAGAGATTGCACGGACCGAATGGTATCGCGAGGGCCGCGTTCCGCTGCACACGCTGCGTGCGGATATCGATTACGCCCATTCCGAAGGCCTGACGGCTTACGGCATCATCGGCGTGAAGGTGTGGATCTTCAAGGGTGAGATCATGGAACATGATCCGCAAGCCCGCGATCGTCGGCATCAGGAACTTCAGGACAGCGGCGGCGCTCAGCGCCCGCGCCGTTGATCCGGTTGAAGGAGTAAGACAATGCTGCAACCGAAACGGACCAAGTTCCGCAAACAGCACAAGGGCCGGATCAAGGGCGAAGCCAAGGGCGGGTTCGACCTGAACTTTGGCGGCTACGGCCTGAAGGCACTCGAGCCTGAGCGCATCACCGCGCGCCAGATCGAAGCTGCGCGTCGTGCCATGACGCGCCACATGAAGCGTCAGGGTCGCGTCTGGATCCGCATCTTCCCGGATGTGCCCGTCACCTCGAAACCCACCGAAGTGCGTATGGGTAAAGGTAAGGGCTCGGTCGATTTCTGGGCCGCCAAGGTCAAGCCCGGCCGCGTGATGTTCGAGATCGACGGTGTCGGCGACGCCGTGGCGCGCGAAGCGCTGCGTCTGGCCGCAATGAAGCTGCCGATCAAGACCCGCGTCGTCCAGCGCGAAGACTGGTAATCCGTAGGGTGCGTGCCCGGCACGCACCCTAGTTTGCATTCGGATGTCCCGGCTGAACTATTGGCCGGGACATCTTCTTTTGAAGGGGCACTTGCCAAGCGGGCGCAACGCGCCTATACGGCACGCTCATCCACCTCCGCCGGGAATCAGGGTGACCCTGTCACAGGGGCCTTCCGGTGATTGTTGACTGAAGGAATGGCCATGAAAGCCGAAGATCTGCGATCCAAGACACCGGATCAACTGCGTGACGAACTCGTTGCGCTGAAAAAGGAAGCGTTCAACCTGCGCTTCCAGAAGGCGACCAACCAGCTGGAAAACACGGCTCGTATTCGCCAGGTCCGTCGTGACGCCGCACGCGTTTCGACCATCCTCAACGAAAAAGCCGCTGAAGCGGCGGCGAACTAAGGAGCTGGCCCATGCCCAAACGCATCCTGCAAGGCAAGGTGACGAGCGACAAGAACGAACAGACCGTCACGGTTCTGGTCGAGCGCCGCTTCACGCACCCCGTCATGAAGAAGACGGTTCGTAGCACCAAGAAATACCGGGCTCACGATCCGCTCAACCAGTTCAAGGTTGGTGACACCGTTCGCATCATCGAATGTGCACCGATCTCGAAGTCCAAGCGCTGGGAGGTTCTGGTCGACGCTGAAGCGTAAGACCCGGACCCTTCAGACTTATCGAAACCCTGGGCGTAGTGCCCAAAGGTCGGGAGAAACCAAATGATCCAGATGCAGACCAATCTGGATGTTGCTGACAACTCTGGCGCACGCCGGGTTCAGTGCATCAAGGTCCTCGGCGGCTCCAAGCGGCGCTATGCGTCGGTGGGCGACATCATCGTGGTGTCGGTCAAGGAAGCCATTCCGCGGGGCCGCGTGAAGAAGGGTGACGTGCGTAAAGCCGTCGTCGTTCGGACCGCGAAAGAAGTCCGTCGTGAAGATGGCACCTCGATCCGCTTCGACCGCAACGCGGCCGTCATCCTCAACAACTCTGGCGAACCTGTCGGCACCCGTATCTTCGGGCCGGTGGTGCGCGAGCTGCGCGCGAAGAACTTCATGAAGATCATCTCGCTCGCTCCGGAGGTGCTGTAATGGCTGCCAAGTTGAAAAAAGGCGACAAGGTCGTCGTTCTGACCGGCAAGGACAAGGGCAAGCAGGGCGAGATTTCCGCCGTCATGCCCAAGGACAACAAAGCGGTCGTTGACGGCATCAATATCGCCATCCGCCACACCAAGCAAAGCCAGACCAGCCAAGGTGGCCGCCTGCCCAAGGCAATGCCCATCGACCTGTCGAACCTGGCGCTTGTGGACAGCAACGGCAAGGCAACCCGCGTCGGCTTCCGCATGGAAGACGGCAAGAAGGTGCGTTATGCCAAGACAACCGGGGAGGCGGTCTGATGTTGGATCAAGCCAATTACACCCCGCGCCTGAAGACGGTCTATGCAGACCAGATCCGTGCGGCGCTGAAAGAAGAGTTCGGCTACAAGAACGACATGATGATCCCCAAGCTCGACAAGATCGTGCTGAACATGGGGATTGGTGAAGCCGTCAAGGACACCAAGAAGATCAAGTCGGCCCAGGCCGATCTGACCGCGATTGCCGGTCAGAAAGCCGTCATCACAAAAGCACGCAACTCGATCGCGGGTTTCCGCGTTCGTGAGGAAATGCCGCTGGGCGTGAAGGTCACTCTGCGCGGTGCGCGCATGTATGAATTCCTTGACCGCCTCATCAACATCGCGCTGCCGCGCGTCCGCGACTTCCGCGGCGTCAAGGGCACGTCGTTCGATGGCAATGGCAACTACGCCATGGGCATCAAGGAACATATCGTGTTCCCCGAGATCAATTTCGATCAGATCGACGAGATGTGGGGCATGGATGTCATCATCTGCACCACCGCGAGAACCGACGCTGAAGCCAAGGCGCTGTTGAAGCATTTCAACATGCCCTTCACCAGCTGACGCGAGAGGGAGAGAACCAATGGCTAAAAAAGCAATGGTCGAGCGCGAGAAGAAGCGTCAGAAGCTGGTGGCGAAATATGCCGCCAAGCGCGCTGAGCTGAAAGCAATCGCTGCCGATGCCGAACGCCCGATGGAAGAGCGTTTCAAGGCGAACCTGAAACTGGCACAACTGCCGCGGAATTCCTCGGAAACCCGCCTGCACAACCGTTGCCAGCTGTCGGGCCGTCCGAAAGCTTACTATCGCAAACTGAAACTGTCGCGGATCGCGCTGCGTGATCTGGCCTCGAAAGGTCAGATCCCGGGCATGGTCAAGTCGAGCTGGTAAGGAGAAGGGATCATGTCCATGAACGATCCTCTCGGCGATATGCTGACCCGTATCCGCAACGCGCAGATGCGTGGCAAATCGACCGTGCGCACGCCCGCGTCGAAGTTGCGTGCCTGGGTGCTCGATGTTCTGGCAAGCGAAGGCTACATCCGTGGCTATGAGCGCGTCACCTCTGAAGGTGGCCATGCCGAACTGGAAATCTCGCTGAAATATGCCGATGGCGCCCCTGCCATTCGCGAATTGAAGCGTATTTCGACGCCCGGTCGCCGCGTGTATTCCGGTGTTCGTGAAATTCCGCAGGTCCGCAATGGTCTGGGTATTTCGGTTGTCTCCACGCCGAAAGGCGTGATGTCCGACGCAGCAGCCCGCGCCGCCAATGTTGGTGGCGAAGTGCTCTGCCGTGTGTTCTAAGGAGGGCTGAGATGTCTCGTATTGGCAAAAAGCCTGTCGAACTGCCTTCGGGTGTGAGCGCGCAGGTCTCGGGCCAGACCATCGAGGTCAAGGGCCCCAAGGGCACCCGCAGCTTCACCGCTGGTGATGACGTGGATATCGTGCTGGAAGGCAACACCGTCACCGTCAAGCCGCGCGGCCTGTCCAAGCGCGCCCGTCAGCAGTGGGGCATGACCCGCTCGATGGTCGCCAACCTGGCCACCGGCGTGACCACCGGCTTCAAGAAAGAGCTGGAACTGGTCGGCGTTGGTTATCGTGCCGCGATGCAGGGCAAAGACCTGAAACTGTCGCTGGGTTACAGCCACGAAGTGATCTTCGAGGTTCCCGCCGGCATCACCGTTTCCGCCCCCAAGCAAACCGAGGTTGTTGTCGAAGGTATCGACCAGCAGCAGGTCGGCGAAGTGGCCGCAAACATCCGCAAGTGGCGTTCGCCCGAGCCCTACAAGGGCAAAGGTATCCGCTACAAGGACGAGTATATCTTCCGTAAGGAAGGCAAGAAGAAGTAAGGGCGCGAAAGATGGCGAACACAAAGCAAAAGCTGTTCCAAAAACGCCGCCTGCGCGTTCGGAACAAACTGAAGAAAATGGCCAATGGGCGTCCGCGCCTGTCTGTCCACCGCTCCAACAAGAACATCAGCGTTCAGCTGATCGACGATGTGCGCGGTGTGACGTTGGCTTCGGCCTCGACGCTGGAAAAGGATTTCGGTGTCGTGGGTGTCAACAACAAGGACGCAGCCGCCAAGATTGGTGCCGCGATTGCCGAGCGTGCGAAAGCCGCTGGCGTCGAAGAGTGCTATTTCGACCGTGGCGGTTTCATCTTTCACGGGAAGGTCAAGGCGCTCGCCGATGCCGCTCGTGAAGGCGGCCTGAAGTTCTGAGGAGACGATTATGGCAGAAAGAGAAAACCGCCGGGACCGTCGCGACCGCGAGGAAACCCCGGAATTCGCCGATCGTCTGGTTGCGATCAACCGCGTGTCGAAAACCGTGAAAGGCGGCAAGCGTTTCGGCTTTGCGGCGCTCGTGGTTGTCGGCGATCAGCGTGGTCGTGTGGGTTTTGGCAAAGGCAAAGCGAAAGAAGTGCCCGAAGCCATCCGCAAGGCAACCGAACAGGCAAAGCGCCAGATGGTTCGCGTTCCGCTGAAAGACGGCCGCACGCTGCACCATGACATCGAAGGCCGCCACGGTGCGGGCAAGGTTGTCATGCGTCAGGCCGTGCCGGGGACCGGTATCATTGCCGGTGGTCCGATGCGCGCCGTGTTCGAGATGCTGGGCCTGCAAGACGTTGTGGCCAAGTCGCTCGGCAGCCAGAACCCCTACAACATGGTCCGCGCGACGTTTGACGCGCTGAAGAATTCGGCCAGCCCCCGTCAGGTGGCGCAGCGTCGCGGCAAGAAGGTGGCAGACATCCTGCGCAAGCCTGAAGCCGAGACCGAAACCGCCGACGCGTAAGGAAGGGTAAGCACAATGGCTAAAACCATCGTCGTCAAGCAGGTCGGTTCGCCGATCCGCCGCCCCGCCATTCAGCGCGCCACGTTGAAGGGCCTGGGCCTGAACAAGATGCACCGCACCCGCGAGCTGGAAGATACTCCTTCCGTGCGCGGCATGGTGAACTCGATCCCGCACCTGGTGCAGATCGTGGAAGAGCGCGGCTAATCCGCTCTGCTTTTGAATTTGCAAGCGCCCCGGCTGTTATGGCCGGGGCGTTTTGCTTTGTGCGATGCAAAATCCTTGTTGGGAAGCCGCGCCTGCTATGCCATCTCTGGGCGGTCTTTCGGAAACTGAACTCATGCGCCTATTCGCCCTGACCATTCTGACCATGATCGCCTTCGCCGCGAATTCGCTTCTGAATCGCGCGGCGCTTGTCGGCGACCATATCGGGCCTGCTGAATTCGCCGCGCTGCGTGTGGTCAGCGGGGCGCTTATGCTTTGGGTGCTGGTCAGCCTGCGCTCTGGTCCGCGCGCCATTGCGCGGCGCCCCGACTGGGTCGCAGTGGCGGGGCTTGTAGCCTACCTTGTGGGCTTTTCCTTTGCCTATTTGCAGCTCGATGCAGGGCTGGGCGCGGTCATCCTGTTCGGGGGCGTGCAACTGACCATGTTCGCGGGCGCGCTTCTGGAAGGGGAACGTCCCGCTGCCCTGCGCTGGCTTGGCATGGCGCTTTCGCTGGCGGGGCTGGTCTACCTTGGCTGGCCAGGCACGGCGGTTCCCCTGCCGCCGGTTTCGCTGGCCTTGATGGCGCTGGCGGCGGTGGGCTGGGGTGTCTATTCCTTGGCTGGTCGCAAAGTGGCCGATCCCTTGGTTGCGACGGCGTCGAATTTTCTCCTTGCCAGCCCGGTGGTGCTGGGGGCCGCACTGCTTGCCGGGTCCAGTTCGGCCCCAAGCACCATGGGTGTGGCTTTGGCAATCCTTTCGGGGGCCATCACGTCCGGGCTGGGCTATGCCCTGTGGTATCAGGTCTTACCCGCACTTGGGGCAACGCGTGGGGCGCTTGCGCAGCTATCCGCCCCGGTATTCGCGCTTCTGGGTGGGGCGCTCTTGCTGGCAGAGCCGATCAGCGCCCGCGCGGCCCTTGCCTCTGGCCTGATCCTTGGCGGAATTGTTCTGGGCGTTTGGGGCGCGCGAAAGCCGGGCCCGAAACAGGGGGCTTGATCGCGCCGCCCCTTGCTCGTATACGCCCCCGGTGGCCCAAGGGGGGCCACGACTCAATTTTGCACGCCGTGTTTGCCCCAATCCGTCGCTGGGGGGTAGTTCCGGCAAAGGAGAAGCGACATGAAACTGAATGAACTTCGCGACAACGCTGGCGCAACCAAGAAACGGATGCGCGTTGGCCGTGGCCCCGGCTCTGGCAAGGGCAAGATGGGTGGCCGTGGTATCAAGGGCCAGAAATCCCGCTCGGGTGTGGCCATCAATGGTTATGAAGGCGGCCAGATGCCGCTCTACATGCGTCTGCCGAAGCGTGGCTTCAACAAGCCCAACCGCAAGAGCTTTGCTGTCGTCAACCTTGGCCTGATCGAGAAGTTCATCGGCGAAGGCAAGCTGGACGCAAAAGCCACCATCACCGAAGACGCGCTGGTCGCTTCGGGCTTGGTGCGCCGCAAGCTGGACGGTGTGCGCGTGCTGGCGAAGGGTGAGATCACCTCGAAGGTCACGCTGGAAGTGACGGGCGCTTCGAAATCGGCTGTCGACGCTGTCGAGAAGGCCGGCGGTTCGGTTCAAATCATCGCGCCTGCACCGAAAAACGAAGGTGCGGCAGCCGAATAAAGGTTGTGAGGGGATGATTAGCCCCTTACATCACCCATAACAGGGTTTTCGCGCCGCCGACCGGACCCCGGTCTGGCGGCGCTGACATGACAGAGAGAGACGCAGATGGCTTCTGGTGCTGACCAACTCGCGGCAAATACAAGCTGGGGGGCGCTGGCAAAGGCAACCGACCTTCGCAAACGCATCTTCTTCGCGCTTGGCCTGCTGATCGTTTACCGCATCGGCACGTATATCCCGGTTCCGGGCATCGACGGGCTTGCGCTGCGCGAATTCATGGACGAGGCCGCGTCCGGCATTGGCGGCATGTTGAACATGTTCACCGGCGGCGCGATCAGCCGCATGGGCATCTTCGCGCTTGGTATCATGCCCTATATCTCTGCCGCGATTATCGTGCAGCTGATCGGCGCGATGTATGAGCCTTGGAAAGCCCTGAAGAAAGAGGGTGAACTGGGGCGGCGCAAGCTGAACCAATATACCCGTTACCTGACCGTCATGTTGGCTTTGGGGCAGTCCTACGGTCTGGCCGTGTCGCTCGAAGCGGGCGATCTGGCGACCGATCCGGGCTGGTTCTTCCGCGCCGCCGTGGTCATCACCCTGGTCGGCGGCACGATGTTCCTGATGTGGCTGGGTGAGCAGATCACCGAACGTGGCATCGGCAACGGTATCTCGCTCATCATCTTCGTGGGCATCATTGCCGAGATCCCCGCAGCCTTGGCGAATTTCCTCGCACAGGGCCGCTCGGGCGAGATTTCGCCTGCCGTTATCATCGGTGTGATCGTGATGGTTGTGGCCGTGATCGCTTTCGTGGTCTTCATGGAGCGCGCGATCCGCAAGATCAGCATCCAGTATCCGCGCCGCCAGGTCGGCATGAAAGTGTTCGATGGTGGCACGTCGCATCTGCCGATCAAGGTGAACCCGGCGAACGTGATCCCTGCGATCTTTGCTTCGTCGCTTCTGCTCCTGCCGACGACGCTCGCCACCTTCTCGGGTAATTCGCAGTCCGAGATCATGGCGACGATCCTTGCGTATTTCGGCCCCGGCCAGCCCGCATATCTGCTGTTCTTCACGGCCATGATTATCTTCTTCACGTTCTTCTACACGCAGAACGTGGCGTTCAAGACCGATGAAGTGGCCGAGAACCTGAAGAACCAGAACGGCTTTGTTCCGGGCATCCGTCCCGGCAAGCGCACCGAGGAATATCTGGACTACGTCGTCACCCGTCTTGTGACCATTGGCGCGATCTATCTGGCGGCGGTCTGTTTGCTGCCGGAAATCCTGCGCGGTCAACTGGCGATCCCGTTCTATTTCGGCGGCACATCCGTGCTGATTATCGTCTCTGTCACGATGGATACGATCAACCGCGTGCAATCGCACCTGATCGCGCACCAGTATGAAGGCTTGCTGGAACGCTCGAACCTGCGCGGCAAGTCGCGCAAGCGCAGCACCAAGCCGAAGGCTCCGGCGCGGCGATGAATATTATCCTGATCGGGCCTCCGGGGGCGGGCAAAGGCACCCAGGCGCAAAAGCTGGTCCAGTCGCGCGGGATGGTGCAGCTGTCTACGGGCGACATGCTGCGCGCTGCCAAGACCTCTGGCACAGAGATGGGCAAGCGCGTGGCAGAGGTGATGGACCGGGGCGAGCTTGTGACGGACGAGATCGTCATCGGCCTGATCGAGGAGAAGCTGGAAGAAGGGTCCGCTGGCGGGTTCATCTTCGACGGCTTTCCCCGCACGCTGGCGCAAGCCGACGCCTTGGGCGAGTTGCTGGCGCGCCATGACACCAAGCTGCACACCGTGATCGAGCTGGTGGTCGATGACACGGCCCTTGTCGGGCGTATCGTGAAGCGCGCCGAAGAGGCGAAGGCCGCAGGCCAGCCCGTCCGCAAGGACGACACGCCAGAGGTTTTCGACGACCGTTTGCGCGCCTATTACAAGCAAACCGCGCCTCTGCTGGGCTATTACCACGCCAAGGGCGGCTTGAAGCGCGTCGATGGCATGGCCAGCATGGACGAGGTTGCGGCCCAGATCGCGGCGATCCTCGACGCATGATCCTAGGGTCCGGCCACCGGTTTCGCTGCGATTTCAGCCTGACAGAAGCGCTTGGCCAGTTGCTGATCTGGGTGCTTCTAACACTTGTGACCTTCGGGCTGGCGTTGTTCGTTTTGCCTTATTACTTCCTGAAAGCGCCGATCAACAAAACCTTTGTGTTGGATGCCAGCGGCAACGCCGTCGCGCGCTTGTCGGTCGATGTGGGCTTTGCGGACATCCTTGGCCATGCTATTCTGTGGCTGATATTGACCATCCTGACCTTGGGTCTTGCCTATTTCGTCTACTGGCAATCGGTGGTTAAACGGCTGATGAATGCGACCGTCACGGTGCCCCTGTGACCGGTGCTGTCATCGGGTCTTGACCTTGGCCCCAAAAGCACATACCCGACACGCCTGAGACGAGAATCGCGCCTGCGCGGCAGCTTGGACTGCCACAGGCGCTATTCGTATTGGAATGCACGCGGGGGGTCATTGCGCCCCGTGTTGTGAAAAAAGGTTCTGGAGTTACGGAACCGCAACGAAAGGAACTATCCGCGTGGCACGTATTGCTGGCGTAAACATCCCCACGGGTAAGCGCGTTCCCATCGCGCTGACCTATATCCACGGCATCGGTCCGAAAGCTGCCGCAGACATCTGCGCCGCAGTCGGCATTGAAACGACCCGCCGTGTCAACGAATTGTCCGATGCCGAGGTGCTGGCGGTCCGCGAGCATATCGACGCGAACTACACCGTCGAAGGCGACCTGCGCCGCGAAGTTCAGATGAACATCAAGCGCATGATGGATATCGGCTCGTATCGCGGTCTGCGCCATCGTCGCAACCTTCCCGTGCGCGGTCAGCGCACCCACACCAATGCGCGCACGCGCAAGGGCCCGGCAAAAGCTATTGCCGGCAAGAAGAAGTAAGGGAAGGGTTGATCCATGGCTCGTGATAAAACGCGCGTTAAGCGCAAGGTTCGCAAGAATATCGCCGCTGGTGTCGCTCATGTGAATTCCAGCTTCAACAACACCAAGATCCTGATCTCTGACGTGCAGGGCAACGCCATTTCGTGGTCGTCCGCCGGCACGATGGGCTTCAAGGGGTCGCGTAAATCGACCCCTTATGCCGCGCAGCTGGCTGCTGAAGATGCTGGCAAGAAAGCTCAGGAACATGGCGTGAAAACGCTGGACGTGGAAGTGCAGGGTCCGGGTTCGGGCCGCGAGTCGGCGCTGCGCGCGCTGGCTGCCGTTGGGTTCAACATCACCTCTATTCGTGATGTCACCCCGATGGCGCATAACGGTTGCCGCCCGCCGAAGCGTCGTCGCGTCTAAGGTTGGTCCGGTTTTTGCCAGACCCCGCAGTTTCGCGGGGTCTGGTTTTCTGTCTTTTAGATCCTCGGGCGTCGCACGGGCTTGGGCATGGCCCCGCGACAAGAATGGAGGCGACACATGATCCATAAAAACTGGCAAGAGCTTATCAAGCCGGCACAGCTAGACGTGAAACCGGGCGCTGACAGCGCACGCAAGGCGACCATCATCGCCGAACCGCTGGAACGCGGCTTCGGTCTGACGCTGGGCAACGCGCTGCGTCGCGTGCTGATGGCGTCGCTGCAAGGGGCGGCGATCACCTCTGTGCAGATCGACAACGTCCTGCATGAATTCTCTTCGGTGCCCGGTGTGCGCGAAGACGTGACCGACATCGTTCTGAACCTGAAAAGCGTCGCCCTGCGCATGGATGTCGAAGGGCCGAAGCGCGTGTCGATTTCCGCCCAAGGTCCGGGCGTTGTAACGGCGGGCGACATCGAGACGACGGCAGGGATCGAGATCCTGAACAAAGACCTCGTCATCTGCCATATCGACGATGGCGCGTCGGTTTACATGGAACTGACGGTCAACACTGGCAAAGGCTATGTCAGCGCCGACAAGAACCGCCCGGAAGATGCGCCCATCGGCCTGATCCCGATTGACGCGATTTTCTCGCCGGTGAAGCGCGTCAGCTACGATGTGCAGCCGACCCGCGAAGGTCAGGTTCTGGACTATGACAAGCTGACGATGAAGGTTGAAACCGACGGCTCCGTCCGCCCGGAAGACGCCATCGCCTATGCGGCCCGTATCCTGCAAGACCAGCTGCAAATCTTCGTCAATTTCGACGAGCCTGAATCGGCTGGCTCGAAGGATGATGATGACGGTCTGGAGTTCAACCCGCTTCTGCTGAAGAAGGTGGACGAGCTGGAACTGTCCGTGCGTTCGGCGAACTGCCTGAAGAACGACAACATCGTCTATATCGGCGATCTGATCCAGAAGACCGAAGCAGAAATGCTGCGCACCCCGAACTTTGGCCGCAAATCCTTGAACGAAATCAAGGAAGTGCTGTCGGGTATGGGCCTGCATCTTGGCATGGATGTCGAGGAATGGCCGCCTGAGAACATTGATGAGCTGGCGAAGCGATTCGAAGACCAGTTCTGATTTCTGCGGAACGGGCGCACCGAGCGCCCGTTCCAGACTACCGGGCACATGCCCCAAGGAGAGCCGTGGTCACGCAGCCATGGCCGGACAAAGCAAAACACGACGTTGAAGGAGATTTTACATGCGTCATGCTCGTGGCTACCGCCGCCTGAACCGCACCGCCGAACACCGCAAGGCGTTGTTCGCCAACATGGCCGGTTCGCTTATTGAACACGAACAGATCAAGACCACCCTGCCCAAGGCCAAGGAACTGCGCCCGATCGTCGAGAAGCTGATTACGCTCGGCAAGCGCGGCGATCTGCACGCACGCCGTCAGGCGGCCGCGCAGCTGAAGCAGGACAAGGACGTCAAGAAACTGTTCGACATCCTCGGCCCGCGCTACAAGGACCGTCAGGGTGGCTATGTCCGCATTCTGAAAGCCGGCTTCCGCTATGGTGACATGGCCCCGATGGCGATCATCGAATTTGTCGAGCGCGACGTCTCTGCCAAGGGTGCGGCAGATATCGCCCGCGAAGAGGCCGCTGCGGCTGCCGAAGACTAAGGTTTTGTCCGTTCGGACAAACAGGCCCGTATGCACCGCGCATACGGGCCTTTTGCTTTTCCGGGCCAGCCCCCATATCTGGATCAAAGCACAGCGAGAGGTGACAGACATGTATCGTATCGTGCCGCTTTGTTTGGCGCTGGTCATATCGCTTTGTCCGCCAGTTCTGGCGCAGACGGTTCCGCAATCCATGGCGCAGGTGCAGCTGAGTTACGCGCCAGTCGTCAAGCAGGCCGCGCCCGCCGTGGTCAATATCTACGCCCAGCGTGTTGTCGCCGAACGCCGCAGCCCTTTTGCCGATGACCCGTTCTTCGGCGATCTGTTCCGCAATTTCGGACAGGTCACACCGCGTGTGCAGAACTCCTTGGGCTCGGGCGTCATCGTCAGCCCAGATGGGCTGGTCGTGTCGAATTACCATGTCGTCGGGGAAGCGACGGAAATTCGTGTTGTGCTGAATGACCGGCGCGAATTCGCTGCCGATGTAGTGCTGACCGATGAGGATAGCGATCTGGCCGTTTTGCAATTGCAGGGCGCGCGTGATCTGCCCGCCTTGCCCTTGGCCGATTCCGACCGCGTTGAAGTGGGCGACCTGATCCTTGCTATCGGAAACCCCTTCGGCGTGGGGCAAACGGTGTCGAGTGGCATTGTTTCTGGCCTTGCGCGTTCTGGCATCGCTGTCGGCTCTGGCCGGGGCTATTTCCTGCAAACGGACGCGCCCATCAATCCCGGCAATTCGGGCGGCGCGCTGGTGAACATGGCGGGCGAATTGGTTGGTGTGAACACCGCTATCATCACCCGTTCGGGCGGGTCGAACGGGATCGGCTTTGCCATCCCCGCCAATCTGGTGGCGCAGGTCGTGGCGCAGGCCCGCGAGGGACGCGAGCGGTTCCAGCGGCCTTGGGCCGGCGTGACCGCGCAGGCGGTCGATGCGGCGCTGGCCGAAGCGTTTGACCAGACCATCCCCGCCGGTGTCGTGCTTCTGGACCTGCACCCCGACAGCCCCTTGGCGCAAGCCGGGCTTCAGCGGGGCGATGTCATCCTGTCCGTCGATGGGGGCGAGGTGAATTCCGCCCCGGAAATGATGTTCCGGCTGGCGGCCAAGGGCATTGGCGGACAATCCGTGCTGCAAACACGCCGCGGGTCAGAGGCGCGGGCGGTCACGATCGAGCTGATCGCACCGCCCGAGCAGCCCGCGCGAGAGACGCGTCAGATCGCGGGGCGCAGCGCGTTGACGGGGCTAGAGGTGATGCGCATCAACCCCGCTGTTATCTCCGAATTCGGCCTTGCGCCCGATGCAGAGGGCATTCTTGTCACCCAAGCCCGCGATCTTGCGGGGCGCGTGGGCCTGCGGCCCGGCGATGTGTTGTTGGCGATCAATGGCACGCGCGTGGGCAGCACGGATGATGTGCTGCGCCTGTCGCAAGAGCAAACGCGCACATGGGTCATCGACCTGATCCGCGAAGGCCGTCAAGTCGCGCTGCGGTTTCGGCTGTAACGGCAGGTCGGGCCGCGCTAGATTGCCCCATGGCTGACCTCTTCGATACCGCGCCCTCTGACGGCCCGAAACCCGGCCCGCGTCCCTTGGCGGACCGGCTGCGTCCGCGTGCATTGTCAGAGGTGATCGGGCAGCAAAAAGCGCTCGGCCCCGATGGCCCCTTGGGCGCGATGTTGGCCAGCGGCCAATTGGCCAGCCTTGTGCTTTGGGGCCCGCCCGGCGTCGGCAAGACAACTATCGCGCGGCTATTGGCGGATCACACGCAGCAGGAATTCGTCCAGATCAGCGCGATTTTTTCGGGCGTGCCGGAATTGCGCAAGGTGTTCGACGCGGCCAAGCTGCGCCGCCAGACCGGGCGCGGCACCATGCTGTTCGTCGATGAGATTCACCGCTTCAACCGCGCGCAACAGGACAGTTTCCTGCCGCATATGGAAGATGGCACCATCACGCTGGTGGGGGCCACGACCGAAAACCCGTCCTTCGAGTTGAACGCCGCCGTCCTGTCGCGCGCGCAGGTGATCGTGCTGGAGCGGCTGACGCTGGCCGACTTGGAATTGCTTGCACAACGCGCCGAGAAGGAGTTGGGCCGCGCCTTGCCGCTTGATGGCCCGGCGCGCGAGGCGCTTCTGGAAATGGCCGATGGCGATGGGCGCGCGGGGCTGAACCTGATCGAACAGGTCATGGGCTGGCAGGTCACGGGCAAGCTGGATCGCAAGGCGCTGTCGCAGCGATTGATGCGGCGCGCGGCGCAATACGACAAATCGGGCGATGCGCATTACAACCTGATCTCGGCCTTGCACAAATCGGTGCGCGGGTCGGACCCGGATGCAGCGCTGTACTGGCTGGCGCGGATGATCGAGGGCGGCGAAGACCCGCGCTACCTGGCGCGCCGCATGGTCCGCATGGCGGTCGAAGATATTGGCCTTGCCGACCCGCAAGCGCAGGCCGTTTGTCTGGATGCGTGGAATACCTATGAACGCCTTGGCAGCCCAGAGGGCGATCTGGCGCTGGCGCAGGCGGTGATCTACCTTGCCCTCGCCCCCAAGTCGAACGCCGGCTATGTTGCGTGGAAGGGCGCGTTGAAACTGGCCAAGAAAACCGGGTCTGAACCGCCGCCCAAGCACATCCTGAACGCCCCCACGGGCCTGATGAAAGAGCAGGGCTACGGCGAGGGTTACGCCTATGACCATGATGCCGAGCACGGGTTCTCGGGGCAGAACTACTTCCCCGATGGTGTGACGCGTCCGGTGCTCTATCAGCCGCCGGAACGCGGGTTCGAGCGGGATTTGGGCAAACGGCTGGCGTGGTTCGCGAAGCTGCGCGCAAAGCGTCAGGGCGGCTGAGCGGGCGTTGACATTCGGGCGCGGCTGCGCGCAAGAGACAGACGATTTTCAGGGGATTGCCATGAGCAGGGTAGAGACACGGCAGGTCGGGCCAGACGATGGCGGGCAGCGGCTGGACCGTTGGCTGAAACGTCAGTTTCCGCAGATCACGCAAGGGCTGATCGAGAAGGCCTGCCGCAAGGGCGAAATCCGCGTCGATGGCGGGCGGGTCAAGGCCAATGCCCGCGTGGAAGCGGGTCAATCCGTGCGCGTGCCGCCTTTGCCCGATGCGCCTGCCGCGCCACCCGTTATCAAAACCGGCCCGTCAGATGCCGATGCAGAGATGATCCGCTCTTGCGTCATCTTCCGCGACCAGCATGTGATCGCGCTGAACAAGCCGCCGGGCCTGCCCAGCCAAGGCGGTAGCGGGCAGGGCAAGCGCCATGTCGACGGGTTGGCCGATGCGCTGATGTTCGATTACAAGGAACGCCCGATGCTGGTGCACCGGCTGGACAAGGACACGTCTGGTGTGCTGCTTCTGGCGCGCACCCCGCGTGTGGCGCGGCGCTTGTCCGAAAGCTTTCGCCACCGCAACACGCGCAAGATTTACTGGGCCTTGGTCGCGGGTGTGCCGCAACCCTTGAAGGGCACCGTGCGCTATGGATTGTTGAAAACCGGCGGGCGCGGGGCCGAGAAGATGCGCTGTATTCATCCGAACGAGGTCGAAAGCACCGAGGGTGCAAAGCGCGCCATGACCGATTTCGTCGTCATTGAACGGCTGGGCAGCCGGGCGGCGTGGATGGGCCTATCCCCCATCACGGGCCGCACCCACCAGTTGCGCGCGCATATGGCCGAGATGGGCCATCCGATCATTGGCGACGGTAAATATGGCGGCTCTGCGCAGGAAAATCTTGGCGACGGCTGGGGCGCGGGCATTGGCGGCGAGGTCAGCCGCAAGCTGCATCTGCACGCGCGATCGCTTGTGCTGGAGCACCCCGTCACGGGTGCTGCGCTGAGTGTGACCGCGCCCTTGCCCGAACACATGGCCAAAAGCTGGGCCTTGTTTGGCTGGCGCGAGGCCGACGCGCCCGCCGACCCGTTCGAGGACGAATGATGAAGCTTGTGGTCTTTGACGTGGATGGCACCTTGGTCGACAGCCAAGCGCATATTCTGCACGCGATGGAACAGGCTTTTGCCGCTTTGGGCCGCCCCATGCCGTCGCGTGCGGAATGCCTGAGCGTGGTGGGCCTGTCCCTGCCGCAAGCCATGGCGCGGCTTGCGCCGGGGATTGGCGATGCCGAACTTGCGCGGATTGTTGCATCCTACAAGGATGGCTTTGCCACGGCACGGGCCGAGAGCCTGTCGCCGCTTTACCCCGGTGCCGCGCAGGTTCTGGAACGGCTCGCCGGCCGGGATGATGTCGCGCTGGGCCTTGCCACGGGCAAATCGCGGCGCGGTCTGGACCATATCATCGCGGCGCATGGGTGGCAGGGTCTGTTCCAGACCGTTCATTGTGCCGATGACCACCCGTCAAAGCCCGACCCATCCATGTTGCAGGCCTGTCTGGCCGATACCGGTGTCGTGGCCAGCAATGCGGTCATGGTGGGCGATACAGAGTTCGACATGGACATGGCGCGCGCCGCTGGTCTGCATGGTCTGGGCGTGGCATGGGGCTACCATCCCGCAACGCGGCTTGGCCCGCGCGTGATTGACGACTTCGCACAGTTGGAGGGTGCATTGCAGATGATCTGGCAAGAGGCAGCAGCATGAGCGGTTGGGCCAAGAAACGGTTCTGGAAAGAGGTTACGATTGCCCAGGTCGAAGGGGGCGTGACCGTTCACCTTGATGGGCGCGGGATCAAGACACCGGCAAAATCCGCGCTGATCGTGCCGACAAGCGCTTTTGCCGAAATCATTGCCGAGGAATGGCGCGCGCAAGCCAAGACGATCGATCCCGCCACCATGCCCGCCACCCGTGCCGCGAATGCCGCCATCGACAAGGTCCGCGGGCAGATGGCAGAGGTGGCCGGGCTGATTACCGATTACGGCGACAGCGACCTTGTGTGCTACCGGGCAGAGGCCCCGCAAACCCTGACGGACCTGGAAGCGGCAGCGTGGGATCCTGTTCTGGACTGGGCGGCGCATCGCTACGGGGTGCGGCCGGTCCCACGCGTGGGTGTGGTGCACGCGCCCCAGCCTGCCGAGCTGCTGGACAACCTGCGCGCCGATGTCGCGCGCCTGACCGCGTTTGAGTTGACCTGTTTCCATGATCTTGTTGCCATGTCCGGCTCGCTTCTGATCGCGCTGGCGGTGATTGACGGCTTCAATACGCCAGAGGCGCTCTGGACAACCTCGCGCGTGGATGAGGATTGGCAAATCTCGCAATGGGGCACGGATGAAGAGGCCGAGGCCTTGGCCGAGGGCCGCCGTCGCGCCTTTATGGATGCCGCGCGCTTTTATTTCGCGCTTCAGCCGAACGCGTGACGGCGTGCCGCCGCGCTTGTGCCACGCGCCAGCTTTGGCATAGTTGGGGCCATGACCCAGCCTTCGCCCAGTTTGCGCATTCGGATCGTCTTTGGCGATGACGCCATGCTTGGCCCCGGCAAGGCCGATTTGCTGGAACGTATCCGCGAAACCGGGTCCATTGCCGCCGCCGGGCGCAGCATGTCCATGAGCTACAAGCGCGCCTGGATGCTGGTGGAGGAGATGAACGCGGCGTTTCAAGCGCCTTTGGTCGCATCGTCGCGCGGCGGTGCCAAGGGCGGCGGGGCCTATCTGACCGAAACGGGACTGGCCGTGCTGACCCAATACCGCGCCTTGGAGCAGGCGGTCGCGGACGCTGGCGCGGACCAGATCGCGGCCTTGCAGGCCATGCTGTCCGATATGTCCCATGAAAAATAACGCTTGATCGCTCGGCGCGTGGCTGCGATATGTTTTCCTGAACATATCCAATGACAGGTCCACCCCCATGTTTCCGTCCAGAACCCTCTGCGCCGCTTTTGCCATGTCGGTCTTCGCAGGTGGCGCACAGGCCGAAGAGGTGACGGTCTTTGCCGCCGCCAGCATGGCCAATGCGATGGCCGACATCGAAACCGGGTTCGAGGCGGCCTCGGGGCATGATCTGATCGTGTCGCTTGCTGGCTCGTCGCAACTTGCCCGCCAGATCCAGCAAGGCGCGCCTGCCGACATCTTCATCTCTGCCAATACCGACTGGATGGATGTGCTGGAGCGTGACGGGCTGCTTGAGCCTGACACCCGCACCGACCTTCTGGGCAACACTCTGGTTCTGGTCGCTCATGGGCCCGATCTGGCCCCGGTTCAGATCGGGCCAGAGCTGGACCTGGCTGGCCTGCTGGGGCAGGGGCGCTTGGCCATGGCGCTGGTCGATGCCGTGCCTGCGGGCATATATGGCAAGGCGGCACTCGAAAACCTTGGGCTGTGGTCCAGTGTGCAGGCACAAGTGGCCCAAGCCGACAACGTGCGCGCGGCGCTTGCCTTTGTCTCGATTGGCGAAGCCCCTTTGGGCATTGTCTATGCCACCGATGCCGCTGCCGCGCCTGATGTCAGCATCATCGGCACTTTCCCCGCAGGCTCTCATCCGCCCATCATCTACCCGGTTGCCGATCTGGCCAATCGCGACACGCTTGCCGAAGCCGCCTTCATGGAGTACCTGCGCGGCCCTGACGCGCGCGCCGCGTTCGAGCGTCAGGGATTCGTGGTCTTGGCGGAATAGCACATGCAGGATTGGCTTGGCCCGGCGGAATGGCAGGCGGTGGCGCTGTCGCTGCGCGTGTCCTTCTGGGCCACGCTCGCCAGCTTGCCGCTGGGTATTCTGGTGGCCTATGCGCTGGCGCGCTGGCGTTTTCCGGGCAAGCAAGTGCTGAACGGGCTGGTGCATCTACCGCTGATCCTGCCGCCGGTGGTCACGGGCTATGTGCTGTTGCTGACCTTTGGCACCCAAGGCCCGCTGGGCCGGATTCTGGCCGATTGGGGCGTGGTGCTGGCTTTCCGCTGGACCGGCGCGGCCGTGGCGGCGGCCGTCATGGCATTTCCGCTGATGGTGCGCGCGATCCGCCTGTCCATAGAGGCGGTGGATCCAAAGCTTGAACAAGCCAGCGCCACGCTCGGCGCATCGCCCTTGTGGGTGTTCCTGACGGTCACGCTGCCCATGGCGCTGCCCGGCATCATCGCGGGCACCATCCTGGCCTTTGCCAAGGCGATGGGTGAATTCGGGGCGACGATCACCTTTGTCTCGAACATTCCCGGCCAGACGCGGACCATTCCTTCGGCCATTTATGCCTTCTTGCAGGTGCCCGGCGGCGAAGCATCCGCCATGCGGCTGGTCATCGTGTCGGTCGTGGTGGCGATGGCGGCGCTGTTGCTGTCGGAACTGATCGGGCGTCGCGTGGCCGCGCGTGTGGGGGGCACCTGATGCTGGAAGTGTCGCTGACCCATGATTTCGGCGGCTTCAAGCTGGATGCCGCCTTCAAGGCACCGCCGGGGGTGACAGTGCTGTTCGGGCGGTCCGGGTCGGGCAAGACGACCATCGTGAACGCGGTCGCGGGTCTGCTGATGCCGCAGCACGGGCGCATCGCGTCGGGCGACTGGGTGTTGCTGGACACGGACCGCAACATCCGCCTGCGCCCGCATAAACGCCGCCTTGGGTATGTGTTCCAAGAGGGGCGCTTGTTCCCGCATCTGAGCGTGCGCCAGAACCTTGCCTATGGCGCGTGGTTCGCCCCCAAGGATGCACCGCGCGAAAACACGGCCCGCGTGGTCGACATGTTGGGCATCGGCCCGCTTATGGACCGCCGCCCCGCCGCGCTCTCTGGCGGCGAAAAGCAGCGTGTGGCCATCGGGCGCGCGCTGTTGTCCGCGCCGAAGCTGATCTTGGCGGATGAACCGCTCGCCGCGCTGGATGATGCGCGCAAGGCGGAAATCCTGCCCTATTTCGAGCGGTTGCGCGATGAAGTGTCGGTGCCGATCCTGTATGTCAGTCATTCCGCGTCGGAAGTAGCACGGCTGGCGACGACCGTGGTCGCCTTGGACAACGGCCGGGTCATGGCCCAAGGTCCGGCGGCCGATGTGCTTGGCAACCCTCAACTGCGCCCCGGCGGCGCGCGCGATGTGGGTGCGGTCCTGACCGCGCGCATCCTGCGCCATCACGACGACGGGCTGACAGAGCTAGAGGCAGGCGGCCTGCCCCTGTTCCTGCCACATGTCACCGCAAGCCCCGGCACGGGGCTACGCATCCGCATTGCCGCGCATGACGTGATCCTGTCGCGCGACCGGCCCCAAGGCTTGTCGGCGCTGAACATCCTGCCCGGCACGATTGCCGAGATGCGCGCGGGCGACGGGCCGGGCGCGATTGTGGCGCTGGATACGGCTGCGGGCCGGGTGCTTGCGCGGGTGACGCGGCGCTCTGCCAATGCCATGGGTTTAGCCCCCGGCGTGCAGGTCCATGCCGTTATCAAGACGGTCGCGGTTGCGGCCACCGACATTGGCGCGGTGGGATAGCCTGTCGCGTCAGCAGGTCAGCCGCGCGGCGCGTACCACGACGTCATCCAGCCCTTCGCCACCGGCTTCGACATAGTCGCAAAGCTGCGCGCGCATACTTGGATCCCAGTAATCCTTGATATGCTCGGCCACGCAGGCGGGCGCGTCTGCCTTGGGCTGGGTCTTGAAGAAAGTAGCAATCTGGTTCGCCATGCGGACCATTTTCTCAGGCGACATCGGACCCCTCGTCTGCAATGCGCTGCGGGTGGGAATAGAGGTCAAACGCCCCGCCACGGGCAAAGGCCGCCAGCGTCATGCCCGCATTTTCGGCCAAGCGTAGCGCGTGGGCCGTGGGCGCAGAGACGGCGATCAGCGTGGTCACACCCGCGACAGCGCATTTCTGCACCAGTTCGACCGACAGGCGGCTGGTCATCACGATCGCGCCCGCGCTTGCGTCGATCCCCTGTCGCGCCATCGCGCCGATCAGTTTATCCAGCGCGTTGTGGCGTCCCACATCTTCGCGCACGAGAACGATGCCTTGGCCCGGCAGCAGAAAGCCTGCTGCGTGCGTGGCATGAGTCTGGTCATGCAAGGGTTGCTGGTCGCGCAGCATGTCGGTGGCGCGCGCGACCTCGGAGCGGTTAAAGCGCGGGCCATCGCCCACTTGCGGCAACGCGCGGGCGGCAGCGTCCAAGCTGTCGATCCCGCACAGCCCGCAGCCCACAGGCCCGGCCATGAAGCGGCGGCGCCTGGCCAGCGCCTCGGCCCGGTCCTCGCGCAGCCAGAAGCGTGCTTCCAGCCCGTTCGGGTGTTCGGCCAACTCGAACCCGTCCAACTGGTCGGGCGCGGTGACAATGCCTTCGGACAAGGCAAAGCCCGTGGCGAAATCCTGCATATCGGCGGGCGTGGCCATCATAACCGCCGCGCTCGACCCGTCGAACACCATCGCCACGGCCACCTCTTCGGGCAGGGTGCGATGCACCGCGACGGCCCGCTCGGGTTGGACCGACAGGCCGGGGTGGCTGCTATGCGCGCGCCGGATCATCATTCCGCCGCCGGCAGGATGCGCCGCGCCTGAACGGCTTGCGCGGCATAATCTTCCTGCCAATCCGTCGGCCCGTTCGAGGGGCTGACCTGCACCGCCGTCACCTTGTATTCGGGGCAGTTCGTCGCCCAATCCGAATGGTCGGTGGTGATCACATTGGCCTGCGTGTCGGGGTGGTGGAAGGTGGTGTAGACCACGCCGGGGCTGACACGGTCGGTCAGCTTGGCGCGCAGCGTCGTCTCGCCCGAGCGCGAGGCAAGCTTCACCCAATCGCCATCCTTCAGCCCGCGGTTTTCGGCGTCATGCGGGTGGATTTCCAGCAAATCGGCCTCGTGCCAAATCACGTTCTCTGTCCGCCGCGTTTGTGCGCCGACGTTATATTGTGACAGGATGCGCCCGGTCGTCAGCAGCAGCGGATAGCGTGGGCCCGTCTTTTCGTCGGTGGCGACATATTCGGTCACGATGAACCGCCCCTTGCCGCGCACGAAGCCGTCGACATGCATCAGTGGTGTGCCGTCCGGGTGCGCTTCGTTGCAGGGCCACTGAACGGAACCCTTCTCCTCCAGAACCGAATAGCTGACACCCCCAAAAGAGGGCGTGGTCAGCGCGATCTCATCCATGATCTGGCTGGGGTGCATGTAGGACCAGTTCGCCCCCATCGCATTGGCCAGCATCTGCGTGATCTCCCAATCGGCGTAGCCATTGCGCGGGGCCATGACCTTGCGCACACGGTTGATGCGGCGTTCGGCATTGGTGAAAGTGCCGTCCTTTTCCAGAAAGCTTGAGCCGGGCAGGAACACATGCGCGTAATTCGCGGTCTCGTTCAGGAACAGGTCATGCACGATGACACAGTCCATCGCGGCAAGCCCGGCGGCGACATGCTTGGTGTCGGGGTCGGATTGCAGGATGTCCTCGCCTTGGCAGTAGAGCCCCTTGAAGGTGCCATCCACCGCCGCATCCAGCATGTTCGGGATGCGCAGGCCGGGTTCCGGGTCAAGCGTGACGCCCCAGACGCGTTCGAACATCTCGCGCACATCGGCATGTTTGACGTGGCGGTAGCCCGGCAATTCATGCGGGAAGGACCCCATGTCGCACGACCCTTGCACGTTGTTCTGCCCGCGCAACGGGTTCACACCCACGCCGGGGCGACCGATATTGCCGGTCAGCATGGCAAGGTTCGCAATCGCCATCACGGTGGTAGAGCCTTGGGAGTGCTCGGTCACGCCAAGCCCGTAATAGATCGCGCCATTGCCGCCGGTGGCAAACAGGCGTGCGGCGGCGCGCAATTCGGCGCTGGGCACGCCTGTCAGCATCTCGACCGCCTCTGGGCTGTGGCGCGGGTCGCTGACGAAGGCGGTAAAATCTTGGAACGCCTCCCAGTCGCAGCGCTCGCGGATGAAGGCTTCGTCCATCAGCCCCTCGGTCACGATCACATGCGCCAAGGCCGTGACAACGGCCACGTTGGTGCCAGGGCGCAGGGGCAGGTGGTGGGCTGCCTTGATATGCGGCGATTTCACGAGGTCAATGCGGCGTGGGTCGATAACGATCAGCTTCGCGCCCGCGCGCAGGCGTTTCTTCAGGCGGCTGGCAAAGACCGGGTGCCCATCGGTCGGGTTCGCACCGATGACGATGACGACATCCGTGTGCTCGACACTGTCGAAATCCTGCGTGCCCGCGCTTGTGCCAAAGGTCTGGCCCAAGCCATAGCCGGTGGGCGAATGGCATACCCGCGCGCAGGTGTCGGTGTTGTTGTTGCCGAACACCGCGCGGGCCAGCTTTTGCACAAGGTAAGTCTCTTCATTGGTGCAACGCGACGACGTAATCACCCCGATGGATTTCTGCCCGTAGCGCTCCTGAATGCCGCGCAGCTTCTTGGCGGCGAAGCCCAGTGCTTCGTCCCAAGACACTTCGCGCCACGGGTCGGAAACCCGGTCGCGGATCATCGGGTTCAGGATGCGGTCCTTGTGGCTGGCATAGCCATAGGCGAAACGGCCTTTCACGCAGCTATGGCCCCGGTTTGCCTTGCCGTGCTTATAGGGCACCATGCGCACAAGCTGGTCGCCCTGCAACTCGGCCTTGAAAGAACAGCCCACGCCGCAATAGGCGCAGGTCGTCACGACAGACCGGTCGGGCGTGCCCATCTCGATCACCGATTTCTCTTGCAGCGTAGCGGTCGGGCAGGCCTGAATGCAGGCCCCGCAAGACACGCAGTCGGACGCCAGCGCATTGTCGGTCTTCGCGCCAAAGGACACGCGGCTGTCAAAGCCGCGCCCTTCGATGGTCAGCGCAAAGCTGCCCTGCACCTCCTCGCAAGCGCGTACGCAGCGATTGCAGACAATGCACTTGGCAGGGTCATAGCTGAAATAGGGGTTGCTGTCGTCCTTGGGCCGCCATTCGGGGTTGGCCTCGCCCGATGTATTGCGGGGCGCGAAATGCGTGGCCATGCCGCCTTCGGGTGCGGTATAGCGCACATCGCGCAGGCCGACCGCGCCCGCCATATCCTGCAATTCGCAATCGCCATTGGCCGAACAGGTCAGGCAATCCAGCGGGTGGTCGCTGATATACAGCTCCATCACGCCGCGGCGGATCTTGCGCACAGTATCGGATTGCGTGCGCACCACCATGCCGGGGGCGACGGGCGTGGTGCATGATGCGGGCGTGCCGCGACGGCCCTCGATCTCGACCACGCACAGACGGCACGACCCAAACGCTTCCAGACTGTCGGTCGCGCACAGCTTCGGCACCGCGATGCCAGCCTCTGCCGCCGCGCGCATCACGCTCGTGCCCTCGGGCACCGTGACCTCGAACCCGTCAATCGTCAGCGTGACCGGCGCGCCTTGCTTGGCAGGCGTGCCCATGTCGCGGTCGTCTTTCCAGTCTGCCGGAGGGATGATGAAGTCCTTCATTCAGCGGCCTCCGTCGCGCGGGCGAAATCGTCTGGAAAATGCGTCAGCGCCGACATGACCGGGAAGGGCGTGAAGCCCCCAAGCGCGCAGAGAGAGCCGTCCTTCATCGTCGCGCACAGGTCCGTCAGCAACGGAATGGCGGCGGGGTCGCCTTGCGCGATGCGGTCGATGGTCTCGACCCCGCGCACGGCACCTATGCGGCAAGGCGTGCATTTGCCGCAGGATTCCACCGCGCAGAACTCCATCGCGAAGCGCGCCATGCCCAGCATGTCGGTGCGGTCGTCAAAGACAACCAGCCCGGCATGGCCCAGCAAGCCGCCTTCGGAATCCAGCTCCTCGTAGCCCAGTTGCGCGTCGAATTTCGACGGCGGCAGATAGGCGCCCAACGGCCCGCCCACCTGAACGGCCTTGACCGGGCGGCCCGTTGCCGTGCCGCCGCCAAGGTCGTTCACAACCTCGGCCAAGGAAATGCCGAAGGCGGTTTCAAACAACCCGCCGCGCGCGACATTCCCGGCAATCTGCAAGGTGACGGTCCCGCGCGACCGGCCCAGCCCGAAATCGGCATAGAACTGCGCGCCGCTCTCGAAGATGACCGGCACGGTCGCAAGCGAAATGACGTTATTCACCACGGTCGGACGACCAAGGAAGCCTTCCAGCGCGGGCAGGGGGGGCTTCGCGCGCACAACGCCGCGTTTTCCTTCGAGTGAGTTCAGAAGCGAAGTTTCCTCGCCGCAGACATAGGCACCCGCGCCGACGCGTATTTCCATGTCGAACGCGCGGCCAG
The DNA here is from genome assembly GCF_020667835.1 of Roseibaca sp. Y0-43. Lineage (GTDB taxonomy): Bacteria > Pseudomonadota > Alphaproteobacteria > Rhodobacterales > Rhodobacteraceae > Roseinatronobacter. The sequence goes on along the minus strand of NZ_JAFMPR010000010.1, from coordinate 80,388 downwards.
AGCCCAACACATCCGGCCCCAAGACGCCCGCCTTGCGTGCCAGTTCCACCGCTTGGCGCATGACCGCGATGGCATCCGGGTATTCCGAGCGAAGGTAAACATAGCCGCGCGTCGCGCCCACGCCCAAACCCGCGATGGCCATGCCTTCGATCAGGGTGAAGGGGTCGCCTTCCATCAGCATACGGTCGGCGAAGGTGCCGCTGTCGCCCTCATCGGCGTTGCAGACGATGTATTTCTGCGGCGCTTCCGCGTCATGCACGGTCTGCCACTTAATGCCCGTAGGGAAGCCCGCGCCGCCGCGACCGCGCAGGCCGGATGCTTTCACCTCGTCCACGATCTGCTGGCCGGTCATGTCTAGCGCGCGGCGCAGGCCAGAAAGCCCGCCATGAGCCGTGTAATCTGCCAGCGACAGCGGGTCGATCACGCCCACGCGCGCGAAGGTCAGCCGGGTCTGGCGCTTCATCCAGTCCAGATCGTCGACCGGGCCAAGTGCCTTGGCGCTGGTGCCGTCCAGAATACCGGCCACGTCACCCGGTTCCGCCGGGCCAAACCCGTGGCGGATGCCGTCAATCTCTACCTCGACCAGCGGTTCCAGCCAGATCATGCCACGCGTGCCGGTGCGGATGATCTGCGCATCCGGTGCGGCCTTGCACAAAGTGGTCACAACCTCTTCCGCGCCAAGCGCCTTGGCGGCGCTGTCCATGGGGACGAAAATCTTCATGCGCCCACCTCGGCCAGAAGCTTGTCTAGCTTGGCGGCGTCAACGCGCCCGACGACGCGGTCATCCACCATCGCGGCAGGCGCGCAGGCGCAAAGCCCAAGGCAATAGACCGGTTCTATAGTGACCGCGCCGTTGCGGGTGGTGCCGTGCCAATCCAGCCCCAGCTTGGCCAAGACACTCTCCGCCAAAGCCGCGCCGCCCATGGCCTGACAGGCCTCGGCGCGGCAAATCTTGAGCACATGCCGCCCTGCGGGCGCGTCGCGGAAATCATGGTAAAAGCTGATGACGCCATGCAGTTCTGCCTTGCTGATATTCAGCGCCTCGCAGATCGGGACATGGGCGGCAGCGGGAACGTGGCCGAACGTATCCTGCAAGGCATGAAGCAGCGGCAGAAGCGGCCCTTCAAGCGTACGATGCGCGTCTATGATCCGTTGGATCTGCGACTGGTCTGCGGCGCTGGCGTCGGTCATGGCGGGCCTTTCGGTTGCCATGTAACCTGAGACAGAATGCCATAGCTAAATCAATATCAGTTTTGTTATTGGTGATAGGCGAAGGCTATCAAGCCCCCATGAATGCATCCGCAGCAGCCGAACATTTGCTGCCGCGCCTGATTGCGTGCCTGTCATAAAAAGAGGGGAATGGCGCACCCGAAAGGATTCGAACCTCTGACCCCTTGATTCGTAGTCAAGTGCTCTATCCAGCTGAGCTACGGGTGCGTTGGCGGGTAGTTACCCCCCCGGCACGGGGTTTGCAAGGGGGGGCGCGCGGGGTTTTTGCGGGTTTTTGTCAAAAACCTGTCACGCGGTTTCGGGCAGCCATATCCGGAATTCGGTTCCCTCGGAATCAGAGCGCACCAGTTCCAGCGCACCGCCGTGACCGCGCACAAGCTCTGCGGCGATGGCCAGACCAAGGCCGACACCGCCCTTGCGTGCCCCGCCCTGAAAGGCCTCGAACAGATGCTCGCGGGCCTTGGGCGGCAGGCCCGGCCCGCTGTCGCCAATGCGGATGGCGACCCCGGCTTGACCATCGACCACGGCTTCGGCGGCCGTTATTTCGATCACGCCGGGGTTGCGCGCGGCTTCCAGCGCCTGCCGCGCGTTGCGCACCAGGTTGCCAAGCACGCGGAACAATTGCTCGCCATCGGCGCGCAAGTGCAGGCCGGGGCTGACATCGGTCACGAAGGTGATGTCGCCGCTGCTGGCCAGTCGCTCGCTATCGACCACATCCTCAACCAAGGGGGCAAGGCGCAGCCGTTCCAGCCGGGGCGGGGGCTCTTCGGCCTTGCCAAAGGCGAGGGTCGATTCGCAGAGGTTGATCGCCCGCGACAGTGACCCCACCAGCTTGGGGGCCGCGCGTTTCACGCTGGGGTCTTCGCTCATCTCGATCCGGTCGGCCAGCATGGACGCGGTGGTCAACATGTTGCGCAGATCGTGGCTGATGCGCGCGACCGACCCGCCAAGCTGCGCCAGCCGGTCCTTTTGGCGCAGCAGCCCCGTCAGGTCTTTCTGCATCTTTTGCAGGGCTTCCTCGGCCTCGCGCAATTCCGCGATGTTGGATTTTGGCGTGATGATCCGCGTCGCGTCTTGCGGCGCTTCGGCATAGTCGGACATGGACCGGATCACGCGGCTCATGGGGGCGACCACGAACAGACGGACGGACAGATACAGAAGCAGCGCGGTGAACAGCGAGATCGCCAACGACAGCACAAGGATGCGCGCGCCGAATTCCCAAAGCTCTTGTTGCAATTGTGACGTGTCCAGCGTGATTTCGATCAGCAACCCGCCACGCTGCACGGGGTTGCCGATGACACGAATGATGCGCGGTTCTGCGCGGGCCATTTCCTGAAGCGCGTCACGCGTCAGCCCCAGAAGCGAGGCGTCGCGCAGGTCAAAGCTGGCATCCACCGGGCCGGGCAGGGGCGACGCGAGGACAAGTTCACGCACTTCGTCGCGGCGCAGCACCACGTTGAACACGCCCGCATTGTCCAGCAGCTCCGCCGCCAGATCGCCCGCAATGGACCCGTCAGAGGCCAGCAGCGCGAGCGAGGCGATCTGTGCCCGCTCCAGCCGCGCTTCCAGGTAGTCCGCCCGATACCGCGCGACCGAGGGGCCGAAGATCAGCACCTCGGCCAGCATCACGAAGATGACGACCAGCCACAAAAACCGCCCTGAAAGACTGTTCGAAAACATATCTGCCCATGTTGTGCATGGGGCAGATCAGGGCAGCCATTTCTGCACCAACCGCACCACGCGCTTTACATTAGGATTATCAAACAGTTTGCCAGAGAAATAGACCCCCGCGCCGCGTTTGCCGATTTCCGCCAATGTCGGGTAGGGCAGCACCGTGTTGGCTATGGCTGACAGCTTCAGATTGTTGGCAAGCGCCAGTGCATAAGGCGCGATCAATTCGCCCGCCTGACGGCCGACAATCGTGCAGCCCACGGGCCGCCCACCGGCCACCATCAGCTTCAGAAAGCCCGTGGTGGCCCCTTCGGCCTGCGCGCGGTCGATCTGGTCGTAACCCACCTTGTGGACCGACAGCCGCGCGCCGTATGTCTTGCGCGCCTCGGCCTCTGACAGGCCGACATGGGCCAGTTCCGGGTCCGTATAGGTGACATGGGGAATATGGTCGGCCCGTGCCTTCGCGGGCAGGCCGAACAGCATGGCGCGGATGATGACACCGGCATGATACCCCGCCAGATGCGTAAACTGCCCTTTGCCCGCGACATCGCCAATGGCATAGACCCGCTTGTTGCTGCTGCGCAGATCGGCCCCGACCTTGACCCCGCCGCGGTCGTGTTTGATGCCCGCGCGGTGCAGGTCCAGCTTGTCGATATTCGGTTTGCGCCCGACCGCCACCAGCAGATGCGTGCCGGTGAAAATGGTGCCGCCTTTGACCTGCACTTCCAGCGCGCCCGCGCGGCCCGAGAGTTTCTCGACCTGCGCGCCCTCGATGATGTCGATCCCTTCGGCGCGCAGGCTGTCCAGCACGATAGCAGCGGCCTCGGGGTCGTCGCGGCCCATGGCTTTCGCGCCCTCGATTACCGTCACTTCGGCCCCAAGGCGGCGATGCGCCAGCGCCATTTCCAAGCCGATTGGCCCACCGCCGATAATCAGCAAATGGCCGGGGCAGGCTTTTTGATCGAACACGGTTTCGTTGGTCATGTAGGGCACGCTGTCGATGCCGTCGATCGGGGGCACAAAAGCGCTCGACCCGGTCGCGATGACGAAGCGGCGGGCCTTGACGGTCGTGCCGTTCACCTCGACCGCGTCGGGGCTGGTGAAGCGGCCATAGCCTTGGATGACCTGCACGCCCAACCCTTCGAACCGTTCCACCGAATCATGCGGTTCGATGGCGGCGATGGTGGCTTTCACATGGGCCATGGCATTGGTGAAATCGGCGGCGGTGGGCTTCGTACCGCGCGCCTTCGCCTCTCGTGCCTTGGCCAGCAGCGCCTTGGAGGGCACGCAGCCGTAATTCAGGCAGTCGCCGCCCATCTTGTGGCCTTCGATCAGCACGACACGCGCGCCCATCTGCACCGCGCCCGCTGCCACCGACAACCCGCCAGAGCCGCCGCCGATAACACAGATATCCGTTGTGATCGTGGTCATGCTTTCGGCTCCTTGCGGATGGATTTCACCAGGGTCGGCAGGAAGGACAGCGCCGCCAGGCCCAGCAGCGGGCCAAGGATATGCGGTTCGAATATAATGCCAAGGTTCGGGGTTTCCCCGCGGGCGAATACTTCGCCCAAGCCCACGCCAACCCATGTGTAGACGATCCCGCCGGGGATGATGCCGAAGAACGTGGTCAGGGCAAAGACCGACGTGCGCACCCCGATCAGCGCGGGGATGATGTTGGCGACGAAGAAGGGCAGCACCGGCACCAGCCGCATGGAAAACAGCACCGATGCGCCATTGTCGCGAATCGCTTGGGTCATACGTTTCACGCGCCCGTCGCTGGCGTCGATCTTGGCCGCCAGCCCCTTGCCCAGACCCGTGCGCACGGCCAGAAAGATCAGAACCGCGCCGATGGTCGCGCCCAGCACGTTGAACAGCGCCCCCGGAAACAGTCCGAACAGAAAGCCGCCGGTCAGCGTGGCGGGCGTGGCACCGGGCAGCGAGAAGGCCACGATCGCGATATAGGCCGTGACAAAGGCAAGTGCCGTCAGCAGGTAGTTTTCATCGCGGAAGGCCAGAAGCGCCTCGCGATTTTCGCGCAGGGCTTCGAAGCTCAGATAGTCGCGCAGGGCAAAAGCGCCGATGGCGGCGATAACGATCACGGCAATCAGCGGCAGCCTTGCGCGCCAAGTAGATGTTTGCTTGGGGTCTGTCACGGGTGCTTGTCCTTCGTGCTTGGCGGTTTCAGGCTGCACTTCGTTCTGAATGCCCCATGCGTTGCCAATGTGACAGCCCTATCACGCCGGCTTGACCATGCGTGACAAAATCGGGCCGAATGTTTCAATTCCGCACCGATTGCGCCGTTTGGTCCGGGTTTTCGAATTGACTTGGCGGCGCGGCCCCTGTAACTCGCCCATCTGAGATTAAGGGCCGCCGATTCCGGCAGGGATTTTGCGTGCCATACCGACCGTAATATGACTTACAAGGACGCCAAGCGATGAAACGCACTTTCCAGCCCAGCAATCTGGTTCGCAAGCACCGTCACGGGTTCCGCGCGCGCATGGCCACCAAGGCTGGCCGCAAGATCATCAATGCGCGCCGCCGCATGGGCCGCAAGAAGCTGACGGCCTAAGCCGTCCGGCCCGGTTCGGGCCGCGCCATGGGTGACAGCATGAATGTGCCGGGTCCAGACAGGGAAAGGGGCAGCGCCTCGGCCCTGACTGGCCCGGCTTCGTCATGCGTGAGTGTTGAAACGCTGAAAATGCGGGCCGATTTCCTGCGCGCGGCCAAGGCCAGGCGCGCGCCATGCCCGGCGTTTTTGCTGCAAGCCCGCCATCGGGATGACTCGGCGCTGATCCGCGTGGGCTACACTTGTTCCAAGAAAATCGGCAACGCGGTCACGCGCAACCGCGCCAAGCGCCGCTTGCGCGCGATGGCGCGCGAGGTGATGGCGCAACATGGGCGCCCCGGCTGGGACTATGTGCTGGTGGGCCGCCCCGGCGCGACGGTCAGCCACGGTTTCGCCGAGATGGTCGCCGACCTGACGCGGGCGCTGGGGAAGCTGCATGGGGGGCGCGCATGACCCCCTTGGCGTGGATCGTGTCGCTTCCCATCCGCTTTTACCGGGTGGTGTTCAGCCCATGGGTCGGCCATGGCTGCCGCTTTCAGCCCACCTGCTCGGCCTACGCGATGGAAGCGCTGGAACGTCACGGCGCGCTCAAGGGCACATGGCTGACCATCCGCCGCCTTGGCCGCTGCCAGCCCTTGGGCAGTTCCGGCTATGACCCGGTTCCGGGCGCGGACCCCGCGCATGATGCCTGCAAGCACGGAAAGGACTGACATGTTCGACGATACCGACCTGCCGCCGCTCTTGCAAAACGCGCCCGACAGCACCGAATTCCGCAAGCTGCGCAAACGCATCATCCGCGAAACCCGCGCGGCAATCGACCAATACGGCATGATAGAGCCGGGCGCGCGTTGGCTGGTGTGCCTGTCGGGCGGCAAGGACAGCTACACGCTGCTGGCGGCATTGGTGGAACTGCAATGGCGGGGGCTTTTGCCGGTAGAGCTGTTGGCCTGCAACCTGGATCAGGGCCAGCCGGGCTTTCCCGCGACCGTTCTGCCAGAGTTCCTGACGCGGATGCAGGTGCCCCACCGCATTGAATACCAGGACACCTATTCCATCGTGATGGACAAGGTGCCGGCGGGCCGCACCTATTGCGCGCTGTGCTCGCGGCTGCGGCGCGGGAACCTCTATCGCATCGCCCGAGAGGAAGGGTGCTCGGCGGTCGTGCTGGGTCATCACCGCGACGACCTGCTCGAGACGTTCTTCATGAACCTGTTCCATGGCGGGCGCGTGGCGACCATGCCGCCCAAGCTGGTGAACGAAGAAGGCGACCTGTTCGTCTACCGCCCGCTTGCCTTCGTGGCCGAAGATGATTGCGACCGCTTTGCCCGTGCCATGAACTACCCGATCATCCCCTGCGATCTGTGCGGGTCGCAGGACGGCTTGCAGCGGATGCAGGTCAAGGCGCTGCTGAACGAATGGGAAAAGCGCACGCCCGGACGCCGCAACAAGATGTTCCGCGCGCTGCTGAACGTGCGCCCCTCGCATATGCCCGACCCCGAGCTGTTCGATTTCCTTGGCCTTGCCCGTGGCAGCGCGGGCCATGATGACCCGCACTAAGCGGGATGTGACGCCGCATTTCCGGGAAAACCGCTTGACCTTTGCGCGCCCCTTCTGTTGAACCGGGCGCGACAGCCGCAACCACAGGAACGCCCTTCCATGGACGATCAGAATCGCAATCTACTGCTAGCATTCGCGCTTTCGCTGCTGGTTCTTGTAGGCTGGATGTACATGTTCCCGCCGCCAGAGCCGGTTGCCCCAACCGAGCAAGAGGCCGCCGAGCTGAGCCTGCCGCCTGCCGAGGGCGCGCAGACCATGGCAGAGGCCGATGCCCCCGTGGCCGAGGAACTGCCGCGCGTGACCATCGACACGCCCCGCCTGCGCGGGTCGATCAACATGCTGGGCGGCCGGATCGACGATCTGTCGCTGAAAGACTATTTCGAGACGACCGATCCCGGTTCGGACATCGTGCATCTGCTGACCCCCGAAGGCCAGACAGACGCATTCTATGCCCTGCAAGGCTGGCGTCCGGGCCGCGATATGTCCTGGGATGACGTGCCGGGTGCCAATACGCCATGGCAGGTGGTTGAAGGCGACACTCTTGCCCCCGGTCAGGATGTGACCATCGCTTGGGACAATGGCGCGGGCCTGCGCTTCGTGCGCAGCTTCGCGGTGGATGAAAACTACATGTTCACCATCACCCAGGCGGTCGAGAATACCGGCACGGGCACCGCGCGCCTTGCGCCCTACAGCCTCTTGTCGCGGCATGGCGAACCTGCCGATCTGGAAAATTTCTTCATCAGCCACGAAGGCTTTATCGAGGTCGCTGATGGCACCTTGACCGAAGAAGACTACGGCAATGTGCGCGATTTCCGCGTTGACGAACGTGAAGGCACCCATGCCCGTGTGGTCGAGGTGCAGGAAAACGGCTGGCTTGGCATTGCCGACAAGTACTGGATGTCCATGATCGTGCCGGTGCCGGGCGAAAGCTTTACGGCCGTGTCGCGCTATGTGCCTGCGCGCGATGTGTATCAGACCCGCGCCGACATGCCGACCGTCACCGTCGGGCCGGGCGAGCGCGCCGAAGCGCAGACCATGCTCTTCGCGGGTGCCAAGGAATGGACCACGCTGCGCACCTATGAGCGCGAGCTGGGCATCGAGCGCTTCGTTGACGCGATCGACTGGGGCTGGTTCTTCTTCCTGACGAAACCCATCTTCGCCACGCTCTATTTCATCGAAGGCGTGCTGGGCAACATGGGCTGGTCGATCATCGCGCTGACCCTGCTTATCAAGGCGGTTCTGCTGCCGCTGGCGTGGAAATCCTATGTCAGCATGGCGCGGATGAAGGAACTTCAGCCCGAGATGATGGCGCTGAAGGAACGCGCGGGCGACGACCGCCAGAAGCTTCAGATGGAAATGATGAAGCTTTACAAGGAGAAGAAGGTCAATCCGGCGGCGGGCTGTTTGCCGATCCTGCTGCAAATCCCGATCTTCTTCTCGCTGTATAAGGTGATCTTCGTCACCATCGACCTGCGCCACGCCGAATGGTTCGGGGTGTTCAACGACCTGTCGGCCCCTGACCCCACGTCCTTGTTCAACCTCTTCGGCTTGCTGCCTTGGGCCGCGCCTGCGCCCGACAGCTTCCTGTCGCTGATCTTCATCGGGATCCTGCCGATCTTCCTCGGCATTTCGATGTTCTTCCAGATGCGCCTGAACCCCGCGCCGACAGAGCCGATCCAGCAAGCCGTGATGACCTGGATGCCGTGGATCTTCATGTTCATGCTGGGCTGGTTCGCGTCGGGTCTGGTCCTGTACTGGATCGCGAACAACACGATCACCTTCATCCAGCAATACTCGATCATGACCATGCACGGGTCGCGGCCCGACCTGCTGGGCAATATCGGCGTGAAGAAAAAGAAGAAGTCCTAGCGCCATGGGGTGGCGGCTGGCGCATATCTTCCGCCATCCCATCAAGGCGCATGGGCGGGAACGGCTGGACGCGGTCGATCTGACCGAAGGCCGCTGCCTGCCCCTGGACCGGCATTGGGCGGTTGCGCATGATGCGGCCATGCTGATGCCGGGCTGGAACCCTTGCATGAATTTCACGCGCGGGGCCAAGACGTCGGCCCTGCAAGCGATCAATGCGGCTTGGGATGGCGCGCTGCTGACGCTGACCCATCCCGATCTGGCCCCGCTGACCTTCGACCCCGACACGCCGGAGGGCGAGGCGGCGTTTCTTGCATGGGTCCGGCCCTTGCATGATGACAGCCGCGCCGGGCCTGCGAAACTGGTCAAGGCCGGGCGGGGCATGACCGATACCGATTTCGAATCGGTCTCGATTCTGAACCTTGCGTCCAACGAAGCGCTTGGCGCGCAAATCGGGGCTGATCTGGGGCTGGACCGCTGGCGCGCGAACCTGTGGCTGGACGGGATGGAGGCGTGGGCCGAGCGCAACCTGATCGGGCGCGAGTTGCGCATAGGCGACGCGCGGCTGCGCGTGGTCGAACCGATTGGCCGTTGCCGCGCGACCATGGTCGATTGCGCGACGGGGCAGATCGACCATGACACTCTCAAAGCCTTGCGCATAGCGGGCGGCGACACGAATTTCGGTGTCTATGCCACGGTCATTCAATCCGGCCCGATCCGCGCGGGCGACGTGGTGGAGTTGGTGGCATGAGCGCGCTTCCCTTTCCCTTGGCCCCAGAGGCGGATGAGCTGAGCATCGAAGCCGGCCGCAAGCTGATGACCGGGCAGGTGGAGTTTCTGAAAGGCGTGGTCGCCATGGATGGGCTGCCACCCGCCGACCGAATGGAGGTTTGTTTTGCAGGCCGCTCCAACGTGGGCAAATCCAGCCTCATCAACGCGCTGACCGGGCGCAAGGCGCTGGCGCGCACGTCGAACACACCGGGGCGCACCCAAGAGATCAACTATTTCACAGCGGGGGACAGCCATTACCTTGTGGACCTGCCGGGCTACGGTTTCGCCAAGGCACCCATTCCCGTGGTCGAGAAATGGCAGCGCCTGCTCAAGGCTTATCTGTCGGGCCGCGCCACGCTGCGCCGTGCTTTCCTGCTGATCGACATGCGCCACGGCGTGAAAGAGGTGGATGCCGAGATCATGCGGATGCTCGACACCTCTGCCGTGACCTTTCAGGTGGTGCTGACCAAGGCCGACAAGATCGGTGCGGCAGCCCGCGAAAAGACGCTGGCTCAGGTGCGCGAGAAGCTGGCCAAGCACCCCGCCGCCTACCCGGAACTTGTTGTCACCTCGTCCGAGACCGGCGACGGCATTGCCAATTTACGCGCGATTATCGCTGGTTTGACCTGATGAAGAAGCAAAAGCCTATGACCCAAGACTGGTTCGCCACCGCCCGCACCCTGTCTGAAGCGTTGCCCTATCTGCAACGCTACGCAGGTGCGATTGTCGTCATCAAATTCGGCGGCCACGCCATGGGCGATGCCGAGGAGATGGCCAGCTTTGCCCGCGACATCGTGCTGATGCGCCAAGTGGGTGTGAACCCGGTCATCGTGCATGGCGGCGGCCCGATGATTAACGAGATGTTGGCCAAGCTGAACATCCAGTCCGATTTCGTGCGCGGCAAGCGCGTGACCGATGCCGCGACCATGGAAGTGGTCGAGATGGTGCTTTCGGGGTCGGTGAACAAACGCATCGTGCAAGCCATTCAGGACGAGGGAGGGCGTGCCGTGGGCCTGTCGGGCAAGGATGGCGGCATGGTCACATGCGAGGCGGATGACCCTGAACTGGGCCTTGTCGGCCGCCCGGTCGAGGTGAACGCGGAGCTGTTGCAACATCTGTTCAAAGGCGGCTTCATCCCCGTGATCGCGCCGCTGGGCATGGGCCGCGAGGGCGAGACCTATAACATAAATGGCGATACCGCCGCCGGCGCGATTGCCGCCGCGCTGAAAGCGGATCGCCTGCTTTTGCTGACCGATACGGCTGGCGTGAAGGATGAAAACGGCGACGTGGTGACGCAATTGTCGCCCGCCCATGTGCATGATCTGATCGACAGGGGCGTGATCGCGGGCGGCATGATCCCGAAAACCGAAACCGCGCTGGCCGCGATAGAGGGCGGCGTGCGGGCCGTGGTCATTCTGGACGGGCGCGCGCCCAATGCCTGCTTGCTGGAATTGTTCACCGATCACGGCGCGGGCAGCATCATCCGCGACAGCGATCCGCGCATCCAGCCCAAGGGCTGACGCAGCTTGCTGGCGTTGGCCGATATTCGTAAGGCGGCGCACAGGCAAGGCCTGGACGCGGCCGGGCTTGTGGGGCCGGGGCAGGTGGCTTTGCCGGATGGGTGCGAAAGCCTTGTTCTGCTTGCGCCGGATGAACCGGCTTTCTGGCCCATCTTTACCCAAAGCGCCGAATATACCGATGGCCAACCCGACCCGATGGACCGCTGGTCGCTTCGGGTGATCGCGGCGCTGGCCGCAGCGCTCGGGGCGCGCGCGCTCTTTCCCTTCGGCACGCAGCCGCCGCACCCGTTTTACACATGGGCGCTGGCGTCGGGGCAGGTCTGGTCCTCGCCCGTGCAGTTTTTGGTCGGTGCTCGGTCGGGCCTATGGGCGTCCTATCGCGGCGCGCTGGCCTTCGCAGACCCGCTGGGCGCGTTGCCCGAGGTTGCCAAACCCTGCGCCACTTGCGCGCAACCTTGCGCAACAGCCTGCCCGGTCGGGGCACTGACGCCCGAGGGCTATGACACCGCCGCCTGCCATGCGTATCTGGACACCGACGCCGGGCAGGATTGTATGATCCAAGGCTGTGCCGTGCGCCGTGCTTGCCCGGTCTCTGCTGCGTTCGGGCGCAACCCGGCCCAATCCGCTTTCCACATGAGGCATTTTCACCGATGACCCTGCGCCTGATCCTGACCCGCCATGCCAAGTCCGACTGGGACAATCCGCTTGATAGCGATCATTCCCGCCCGCTCAGCGCGCGGGGCTTCGATGCCGCGCCGCGCATCGGGCGCTGGCTGGCAGGAAAGGGGTATCTGCCCGGTCAGGCGCTGGTGTCGGACGCCATGCGCACCCGCCAGACATGGGAACTGATCGCCGCCGAATTGCCCGATGCGCCCACCGCCAAGTTCGACCGTTTCCTGTATCTGGCCGGGCCGGATGTGCTGATGGGGCGCTTGCGTCAGGCCACCGCGCCCACGGTCATGCTGATCGCCCATAACCCCGGCATTGCCGAATTCGCGGCGCGTTTGTTGGCTGCACCGATGGCGCATTCGGGCTTCGCCGGGTTTCCGACCTGTGCGACATTGGTGGCGGATTTCGACGCGCCGTCATGGGACAAGGTCGAGCCGGGCACCGGGCGCGGCGTGGATTTCATCGTCCCGCGCGATCTGGGCTGATCCCCGGCCCTGTGCACGCTGTCAAGCCGTGGCCGTCAGCGTCTCTGCCGACCAGACCTGACGCAGCCGCAGATCATGATCCAAAAGCACCATGTCTGCCTGCGCGCCGGGGGTGAAACGGCCCAGATGGCCCGCCCCGATCACATCGGCGGGGATACGGCTGGCCATGGCCAAGGCACGCTCTGGCGCGACCCCAAGGGCCACCAGATTGGCCACTGATTGCGGCAGTGATATATCCGCCCCCGCCAGCGTGCCGTCGGCCAAGGTCAGACGCCCGTCACGGCGGAATACCCTGCGCCCGTTCAGCAGAAAGGATGTTGCGTCTGTGCCAGCGGCGGCCATCGCATCGCTGACCAGAAACAGCCGGTCGGGCGCGGTCATGGTCAGGGCAATGCGCAACGGCTCTGCCGCGACATGCACACCATCGGCGATAATGCCCGCCTGAACATCGCCCGTCAGCGTGGCCCCAACCAAGCCGGGCGCGCGGTTTCCAAGCTGGCTCATGGCGTTGAACAGATGGGTTACGCAGCGCGCGCCTGCGGCGAAGGCCTGACGCGCATCTTCGGCGGTACAATCGCTATGTCCAAGGCTGACCACGGCCCCGGCCGCGCGCAACCGCGCGATCTGTGCGTGGCTGGCGGCACAGGGCGCAAGCGTTACGATCAGCGCGGGCAGGTCGCGCGCGGCCTGCTCCAGCAGCGCCAGATCGGTATCCGTCATGGGGCGGATCAAGTCTGGGTCATGCGCGCCATGGCGCAGCGGGTCCAGATGCGGTCCTTCCAGATGCAGCCCGGCAAAGCCCGGAAGCCCCGCTTCCGCCGCCTTGCGGGCGGTGTCGATCACGCGCACAGTTACCTCTGGGCGATCGGTGATGAGCGTGGGCAGAATGCTGGTCGCGCCCAAGTTCCGATGCGCGGCGCAGATGCGGGCAAGCTGGTCAAGGTCGGTCTGAGGGCCCACCATTTCGCCCGCGCCGCCATTGACTTGCAGGTCGACAAATCCCGGAGCCAGCAGCCCCGCGCCCAGATCCACCACCGGCACACCGGCGGGCACCTTGGCGACAATGGCCTGCACGCGGTCGCCATCCAGCAACAGGGCGTGACCCTCCAGAATGCGCCAGCCGTCGAAAATGCGATCTGCCCGGAATGCGCGAGTCATCAGACGGTCTCTGTCACTTTGCGCAAATGGCGCGGGGTGTCGGGTTGCAGACCGCGCCGCCGCGCAAGCGCTTCGATGAAGACGTAGAAGCTGACGACATGCAACAGCGGGTCCAGCAGCGGATGAAGCGGGGCCACGCGGGGCAATTGGGTCGTGCCGTTTACGCTGTCGGTCACGAACACGTCCGCGCCTTGGCCTGCAAGCCGCGCGGCGGTGTCACGAAACCCCTCGCGCGCGGCATCATCGCAGATCAGACCCAGCACGGGAAAGCCGCGCTCGACCAAGGCGGATGGGCCGTGCAGCACTTCGGCGGCGGAATAGGCCTCGGCGTGCAGGGCGCTGGTTTCCTTGAATTTCAGCGCGATTTCGCTGGCGATGGCATAGCCTGCGCCACGGCCCAGAACATACAGCGCGGGCGCACGGACAAGCCGGTCCGATAGCGGCGACCAATCTTGTTTGAGCGCGTCCTCGCAGGCCTCTGGCAGACGGGCGAGCGCGGCTTGCAGAACGGCGTCTTGCGACCAATGCGCCAGCATCGCCAAAGATGCCACGACAGAGGTGACAAAGGTCTTGGTGGCGGCCACGCTCTGCTCGGTGCCGCAGCCCAAGGGCAGGCAGAAATCGGCGCTTTCACCCAAGGGCGCTTCGGGGTGGTTGGTGATGGCGAGGGTCTTTGCCCCCGCCTCTGCGCTGGCGCGGGTCATGGTCACGATGTCGGGGCTACGGCCCGATTGCGAAATGCCCACGCACAGCGTGCGCGGCAAACGCAAGGGCACCCCGTAAACAGACGCCACGGATGGCCCGACAGAGGCCACGGGAACACCTGTCAGTATCTCGCAGGCGTATTTCAGATAGGTCGCGGCATGGTCGGACGATCCGCGCGCCACGGTGGTCAGAAGCTGCGGGTCATGGGCCCGCAGGGCGGTGCCAAGCTCTGCCAAGGCCTGGGCGTTCGTTTCCAGCAGATCGCTGACGCGCGCCGGGATCTCGGCGACTTCGCGCGCCATATGGGTCTGGGTCATATGCTGTGTCCTTTGGATTGTGCCAGCTTGCGGGCGCGCCACAGCGCCCCGTCCAGTGCCGTGCCTTTCGGGTCTGTTATGTGCAGGGCCGGGTCTGCCCGCCCCGCAAGGCGCTTCAGCAGGATCGGTCCAAGGCCGCCGGTCGCGGCGACCGGGATCTGTGTCTCGCCTGCCTGCAAGTGTCGGATGGCGCGCAGCAGGTAGTCGCACCCGTCATCCAGAATGCCACGCGACAGGGCGCAGCCTTGGGTGTCCAGTTCCACCACTTGCGGGGCAAGGGCTGCGTAATCGGCAGGCCGCGCGGTGGCCACGAAATCCAGAAGGCGGCCCAAACTGCCGAACCGCGCCCAGACCGCTTGCGCCAGCGGGGCGTCGGGCAAAAGCCCGTCGCGCACATGCAGCGCGGCGCCGAGGGCGCGCCGCCCCAGCCACGCGCCGCCAGCTTCATCGCCCAAGCTAAACCCGTATCCGCCAATGCGGTGCATCTGTCCCTGTGTTTGTCGCGCCAGCACAGAGCCGGTGCCGATGGCCATGACGATCCCGTCCGCGTCCTGAAATGCACCCGACAGGGACGTGTCTATGTCGCCCAACACGGTGACGTTGCGATAGGGCAGGGCCGCGATCAGGGGTCTGGCCGCACCGGTCTCGGATGCGCCGGCGAGGCCCAGCACGATATGCAGGTCGGGGCTGGCCGGGTCGGTCCAGCCTTCGGCATGCAGCACGCGGGCAAGCGTGTCGGCAATGCGCTGCGCCGCGCCGGCCGGGTCGGCATGGATATTGGCGCTGCCACCCTCGATGATCGCGCCAAGCTGCCCATCCGCGCGCGCCGCGCGCGCCCGGCACCCACTGGCGCCACCATCCAGGCCAACAAGCAAAGTCATCAATCACCTCATTCTTGAGTGGTAATACCACAGTAATACCAAAAGGAAAGAGGTAACGCGCGGCCTGCGGCGCTCTGTCGGGGGCGCATAGCAAGGGCCAACGGCCAGAAAATTCCATTTAAATCATTTATTTTCAATATGAAGGCAGATTTTTATTTGTCCTTTTGGGGCACGGGTGCCCCGAAGCCCAAAGAAATCTCTGGACAAGTGGTATTAGTTTGGCATTACATGTGGCATAGGGGATGCAAACGGACAGCTTCGCGGCAAGCGGGCATCGCGTTGGTGCACCCTAAGGCAACTCGGAGGGTTCAACCATGGCCGCACGCAAGTTCACCATCGCCGCTTCGGCATTCTTGCTCAGCAGCACCGCGCTTATGGCGCAGGATGTAACGCTGACAATCGAAAGCTGGCGCAATGACGACATCTCGATCTGGCGCAACCAGATCATCCCGGCATTCGAGGCCGCGCATCCGGGCATCAAGCTGGATTTCCAGCCAACCGCGCCGGCGCAGTATAACTCTGCGCTCAACTCCAAGCTGGATGCGGGCACAGCGGGCGACATCATCACCTGCCGCGCCTTCGACGCCTCGCTTGCGCTGTTCCAGAAGGGCCAGCTTGCCGACCTGACCGATCTGGAGGGGATGGCGAATTATTCCGACGTCGCCAAATCCGCATGGTCCACCGATGATGGCAGCAAGCAATTCTGTGTGCCCATGGCGTCGGTGATCCACGGCTTCATCTACAACGCCGATGCCTTCGCAGAGCTGGGCTTGGAAGAGCCGACAACGGTCGATGAGTTCTTCGCCGTGCTGGACGCGATTGCCGCCGAGGGCAGCTATATCCCCATGGCGATGGGCGTGAATGACCAGTGGGAAGCAGCCACGATGGGCTATGCCAATATCGGCCCGAATTACTGGATGGGCGAGCAGGGCCGCAACGCGCTGATCGCGGGCGAGGCCAAGCTGACCGACGCCGAATTCGTCGCCCCGTTCGAGCAGTTGGCGCGCTGGTCCGACTATCTGGGCCGCGGGTTCGAATCGCAAAGCTACCCGGACAGCCAGAACCTGTTCACGTTGGGCCGTGCCGCGATCTATCCGTCCGGGTCGTGGGAAATCGCGGGCTTCCGCGCGCAGGCCGATTTCGAGATGGGGGCTTTCCCGCCGCCGGTGCAGAATGCGGGCGACACCTGCTATATCTCTGACCATACCGACATGGGCATGGGCCTGAACGCGGCGTCGCCAAATGCCGAAGCGGGACGCGTGTTCCTGAACTGGCTGGGCAGCAGCGAATTCGCCAATCTGTTCGCCAATGCCGTTCCGGGCTTCTTCCCGCTGTCGAATGCCGAGGTGTCGCTGGAAGACCCGCTGGCGCAGGAATTCATCAGCTGGCGCGGCGAATGCGAAAGCTCGATCCGACCGTTCCACCAGATCCTGTCGCGCGGAACGCCGAACCTGTCGAACGAAAGCTGGGGCACATCCGCCAACGTGATCCGGGGCAGCCAGACCCCGGCAGAGGCGGCCGAGCAGATGCAAAGCGGTCTGGCCTCTTGGTACGCGCCGCAGCAGTAAACCTGCCTTGGGCAGCCCGGTCGCAGGGCTGCCCGTCTTTGCAATTTAGCCCATAGGTTGCCCCATGTCCGACCGTGCCCGCAAAAGGCCGTTCCGTTGGCATATCGTCGTGTTTCTGGCACCTGCCGTGCTGATCTACACCGCGATCATGATTATCCCGCTCTTCGGCACGCTGAACCTGTCGCTGTTCACCCGCGCAGAGGATGGCACGCGCGTTTTCGTGGGCTTGGCAAATTTCCAGACCTTGTTCGGCGACCCGCGTTGGTCCGACAGTTTCTGGAACGCGACTTGGAACAACCTGTGGTTCTTCATCATCCACATGCTGGTGCAGAACCCCATCGGCATTGCGCTGGCGGCTATTCTATCTACGCCGAAACTGCGCTTTGCCGCCTTTTACCGCACGGCCATTTTCATCCCGGCGATTCTGAGCTTCGTGATCGTGGGCTTCGTCTGGAAGCTGATCCTGTCGCCCTTGTGGGGCGTGGCCCCCACCTTCATGGATGCGCTGGGCTTGGGCGACTGGTTCGCGCCGTGGCTGGGGCTGGAGGAATCGGCGCTGACGACGCTGGCGCTGATCTCTGTCTGGCAATTCGTCGGCATCCCGATGATGCTGATCTACGCGGCGCTGCTGTCCATCCCGGACGAGGTCTTGGAAGCCGCCGAAATGGACGGCATCACGGGCGCCAGCCAATTCTGGAAGATCAAGCTGCCGCTCATCCTGCCCACGATCGGCATCATTTCCATCCTGACCTTCGTCGGCAATTTCAACGCGTTCGACCTGATTTATGTCACCCAAGGCGCGCTGGCGGGGCCGAATTTCACCACCGACATTCTGGGGTCGTTCCTGTTCCGCACCTTCTTCGGGTTCCAGTTGCAACTGGGCGACCCGCATATGGGCGCGACCGTGGCGACCGTGATGTTCGCGATCATCCTTGTGGGCGTGTCGATCTACCTGTTCGGGGTGCAGACGCGCCTGCGGCGGTATCAGTTCTAGGGGGCGGGCATGAGCAATCCATTCACATCCGCACGCGGCAATCTGGGCCGGACCGCCGCCGCCCATGCCATCTTGATCGCCTATACGATCCTCGCGCTCTATCCGGTGTTCCTGATCCTCATCAACTCGGTCAAGCAACGCCGCGCGATCTTCAACGACCCGCTGGCGCTGCCGACGGCGGAAACCTTCGACCCCATTGGGTTTCAGACCGTGTTGGAGCAGGGAAATTTCCTGCTGTATTTTCAGAACAGCCTGATCGTGACGGTCGCGTCGCTGTTTTTCGTTCTGCTGTTCGGGGCGATGGCGGCATTCGCGTTGGCCGAATACCGCTTCCGGGGCAACCTGCTGATGGGCCTCTATCTGGCGCTGGGCATCATGATCCCCATTCGGCTTGGGACCGTCGCCATTCTGGAGATCATGGTCGCCGCCGGGCTTGTGAACACGCTCACATCCTTGGTGCTGGTCTACACGGCGCAGGGCTTGCCGCTTGCGGTGTTCATCTTGTCGGAATTCATGCGGCAGGTGTCGGATGACCTGAAGAACGCCGCGCGCATCGACGGGCTGAGCGAATACCGCATCTTTTTCACCATCGCGTTGCCCTTGGTGCGGCCCGCCATGGCGACGGTGGCGGTGTTCACCATGATCCCGATCTGGAACGACCTATGGTTCCCGCTGATCCTTGCTCCGGGTGAAGCCACCAAGACCCTGACGCTGGGCAGCCAGATCTTCCTTGGCCAATACGTGACCGACTGGAACGCGGTGCTGGCGGCACTGTCGCTCGCGATCTTCCCGGTGGTGGTGCTGTATCTGATCTTCTCGCGGCAACTGATCCGGGGCATCACGAAAGGGGCGGTCAAATGATCCGGGTTCTTGTCGTGGGGCTTGGGCAGATGGGGCAAAGCCACGCTTTGGCCTATGCAACCGACCCGGCCTTTGACGTGGTCGGGCTGGTCAACCGCAGCGATGTGGCCTTGCCCGATGCCTTGGCGCATCTGCCTATAGAGCGCGATTTCGACGTAGCCCTAGCGCGGCTGAACCCCGATATGGTCGCCATCGCCACCTATTCCGACAGCCATGCCGATCTGGCCATCAAGGCGATGCAAGCGGGCGCGCATGTCTTCGTGGAAAAACCGCTTGCCACCACGGTCGCCGATTGCGAGCGCGTGGCGCAGGTCGCGCAGGACACGGGACGCAAGCTGATGGTCGGCCATATCCTGCGCCACCACCCGACATGGCAGGCGCTGATCGCAGAGGCCCGCGCGCTGCGCGGCCCTTACGTGTTCCGGCTGAACCTGAACCAACGTTCCACCGGTCCGGCGTGGGAGATCCACAAGGCGCTGATGCAATCGACGCCGCCCATCGTGGATTGTGGGGTGCATTATGTCGATGTGATGTGCCAGATCACCGACGCCGCGCCTGTGGAAGTGCGCGGCATGGGCCTGCGCCTGTCGAATGAGATCGCGCCCGAGATGTATAATTACGGCCATTTCCAGGTGCTGTTCGAGGACGGCTCTTGCGGCTGGTATGAAGCAGGCTGGGGACCGATGATGTCGGAAACCGCCCATTTCGTGAAAGACGTGGTCAGCCCCGGCGGCGCGGTCAGCTTGCGCGCACCGATTGGCGTGGGCTCTGCCGATGTCGAAGGGCACACCGCCGCTGACCAGTTGATCGTCGCGCCCACGGGGCAAGGGGAAACCCTGCGCGATTTCGCCCACAGCCCCGGCCACCAAGGCTTGTGCGATCGTCAGGCCGCCGCAATGGCAAGGGCGATCACCGAGGACCATGACCTTAGCCGCCATGTTTCCGATGCCGTCCGCTCGGTCGCGATATGCCTTGCCGCAGATGAAAGCGTGCGCAGCGGCCAGCCCGTGCGCCTGAAGCCTTGAGGATAATATGGGACAGCTGAAACTTGAAAACGCCTGCAAATCCTTCGGCTCGGTCGATGTGATCCGCGATGTGAACCTGGAGGTGCAGGATGGTGAATTCTGCGTTTTTGTCGGCCCGTCGGGCTGCGGGAAATCCACGCTCTTGCGCATGATCGCGGGGCTGGAGGACATAACCTCTGGCGACATCCTGATCGACGGGCAGTTGGTGAACACCACGCCCCCCTCGCAGCGTGAAATCGCGATGGTGTTCCAAAGCTACGCGCTTTATCCGCATCTGAACGTGCGCGACAATATGGGGCTGGGGCTGAAGCAGGCGGGCCAGCCCAAGGCAGAGATCGCCACGGCGGTGGACCGCGCGGCAGGCATGTTGGATCTGCAAAACTACCTGACCCGCCGCCCCGGCGAATTGTCGGGCGGGCAACGTCAGCGCGTGGCCATTGGCCGCGCCATCGTGCGCAAGCCCAAGCTGTTCCTGTTCGATGAACCGCTGTCAAACCTTGATGCCGCGTTGCGCGTTCAAACCCGGATAGAGATCGCGAACCTGCACCGCGAGCTTGGCGCGACGATGATCTATGTCACCCACGATCAGGTCGAGGCGATGACGCTGGCCGACCGCATCGTGGTGCTGCGCGACGGGCGCATCGAACAGGTCGGTGCCCCGATGGAGCTGTATAACAACCCCGCCAACGAATTCGTGGCAGGGTTCATCGGCAGCCCCAAGATGAATTTCCTGAACGCGGGCGCGCTGGGCGCGGCGGGCAAATCGGTGGGCATACGTCCTGAACATATCCAACTGGCCACAGAGGGCGACGGGATCGCGGGCCGTGTCAGCCATGTGGAACATTTGGGCGGCGAGACGCTGGTTTACGTCAAGGCCGACCCGCATGGGTTGGTCACGGTGCGGCTGTTTGGCGAGCATAGCTATGCCGTCAACGATCAGGTCATCATGCGCCCCGACATGGCGCGTGCCTTTTATTTCGACGATAACGGGCAGCGCCTGCACCCGGCCCCTGCCTGAAGGACCAGACCATGACCGAATACGCCGACCCCCGCTATCGCGAGATTGACACTTGGGACGATGCGACCGCGCTGCGCGCCATGCTCGAAGGGCAGATGGCCGCGATTGCCGCGATCGCGCCCGCATTGCCCGCGATGGCCGATGTGGTGGCCGCAGCGGTGCCGCGTCTGCGCGCGGGCGGGCGGCTGGTCTATGCGGGCGCGGGCACGTCCATTCGGGTCGCTGTGCAGGACGGGATCGAACTGGGGCCGACCTATGACTGGCCCGAATCGCGCACGCTGTATCTGATCGCGGGTGGGGAGCAGGCGCTGATGCTGGGCATTGAGGGCGCAGAGGACAATGCCGAGGATGGCCGCGCGCAGGTCGCGAAGGCCGGCATCGGCCCGGTTGACGTGGTCATCGGCCTTGCCGCCAGCGGGCGCACTCCCTTTACAGTCGCTGTGCTGGACGCCGCGCGCGCGGCGGGCGCACTGACCGTGGGAATTTCGTGCAATCCCGGCGCGCCGATTTGCACGGTGGCAGAGCATGGCATGGTTGCCGAAACCGGGGCAGAGGCCGTGGCCGGGTCCACCCGCATGAAGGCGGGCACGGCGCAAAAGGCCATTCTGAACCTGCTGTCCACGCAGATCATGCTGCGGCTGGGTCATGTGCATCGCGGGTTGATGGTGAACATGCGGCCCCAGAACATTAAGTTGCGTGGCCGCGCCACGGGCATGGTGGCGCGCCTCGCACAGGTCGATAACGCTGCCGCCCAAGCTGCGCTGGAGATGACGGGCTGGAAGATAAAACCCGCCGTTCTGGTTGCCCAAGGCTATGATCTGGCAGCCGCCCATGCCGCGCTGGACAAGGCGCAGGGCGTGCTGCGCCATGTCGACGGGGCACGGGTATGACATTGCGGCCCGAATTGCTGTCGGGCAAATCAGATGCGACCCCGCTTTATGTGCGCTTGGCCGCGCTATTGCGCGAGCAGGTGCGCAGCGGCGCGTTCGCGGTCGGCGAAGCGCTGCCGTCCGAGCGCCACCTGTCAGAGCAATTGGATGTGTCGCGCGTCACCGTGCGCAAGGCATTGGAACTTCTGATGCGCGAGGGGGTTCTGTCGCGCAAGCAGGGATCAGGCACCTTCGTCGCCCCGCGGATAGAGCAGCCCTCGGCGCTTCTGGCGGGCTTCTCGGCGGACCTTGCGCGCCGAGGCATGGCGCCGGGGTCGGTCTGGCTGGAGCGCGTGCTTGCGCCCGCCTCGCCCGAGGAAGTGCTGGTCTTTGGCCTGCCCGTGGCATCGCAAGTGGCGCGCTTCCTGCGCATCCGCACCGCCAATGACGAACCCTTGGCGCTGGAACAGGCAACCGTGCCCGCGCGCTTCCTGCCCGATCTGGGCCAAGTGACAAGCTCGCTTTACGAAGCGCTTGACCGGCTTGGCAACAAGCCCGTGACCGGTTTGCAGCGGATAACCGCATCGTTGGCGACAGAGGAAGAGGCGGGGCATCTGTGTGTGCCGCCCGGTGCCGCGATCCTGCGGATCGAGCGGCGCGGCTACCTGCGCGACGGCACGATGGTGGAATTCACCCGCTCTGCCTATCGCGGCGACCGCTACGATTTCGTCAGCGAATTGCGCGAGCTTTAACCGATCCTGCCGAACGCAACCGGCCAATCGCGCGCAACCTTTTGCGGTTGCGCCGGAAAAGCCCGGTGTGGTGTCGCATTTCACCCGCTGGGAAATTCAGGGCGTGATTGATAGTGAAGCCGTGATGCGCCCGCCGGGGCAGGAAAAAGGAAAACACATGCAAAGCTTCGCCTTGACCGTTGCCTGCGAAAGCGCTCGTGGGATCGTGGCCGCCATTGCCGGGTTTCTGGCAGAGCATGGCTGCAATATCCGCGACAGTTCGCAATTCGACGACATCGAAACCGGCCGCTTTTTCATGCGCGTCAGCTTCACCAGCGAGCAGGATGCCACGCTGGACAGCTTGCAAGCCGCCTTTGCCGAAATCGGTGCGCGCTTTGGCATGGAGTTTGCCTTTCATGACGAGAAGGCGCGCATGAAGGTCATCATCATGGTGTCGCGTTTCGGGCATTGCCTGAACGATTTGCTCTATCGCTGGCGGATCGGGGCGTTGCCCATCGACATCGTGGCGGTGATTTCCAACCACATGGACTATCAGAAGGTGGTCGTGAACCACGACATTCCCTTCCATTGCATTCCCGTCACCAAGGCCAACAAACCGCAAGCCGAGGCCCGCATAATGGAGGTGGTTGAGGATACCGGCGCCGAACTGATCGTTCTGGCGCGCTACATGCAGGTTCTGTCCGACGAGATGTGCCGCAAGATGTCGGGGCGGATCATCAACATCCACCACAGCTTTTTGCCCAGCTTCAAGGGGGCGAACCCCTATAAGCAGGCGTTCGAGCGCGGCGTGAAGCTGATTGGCGCGACCTCGCATTATGTGACGGCCGATCTGGACGAAGGTCCGATCATCGAGCAAGACACGGTGCGCGTGACCCATGCGCAATCTGCTGGCGACTATGTCAGCCTTGGGCGCGATGTCGAAAGCCAGGTTCTGGCCCGCGCGATCCATGCGCATATCCACCGCCGCGTGTTCCTGAACGGGAACAAGACGGTCGTGTTCCCGGCATCGCCCGGCTCTTACGCGTCGGAACGCATGGGGTAGGCGGCGGTCGATTGGCGCAGGACCAGGCTGATCGGCAAGAGCAGTTTCTCACATTCCAAGCTTTCATCGCCCAGCCGCCGCAGGACCATTGCGGCGGCTTCGGCACCAATACGAGTGGCCGGAATCTCGACCGTGGTCAGCGCGGGCGACAGATGCGCCGAGACGTCGATATTGTCGATCCCGATGATCGACATGTCACCCGGCACGGATATGCCGCGCGCTTGAGCTTCCAGCATGGCCCCCATCGCCAGCATATCCATCGCGCCGATCAGCGCGGTCGGGCGCGGGTCGTGTGCCAACAATTCCGCGCAGCCCGCCCGCCCGGCCATGATCGTTGGCGTCTGCTCCGAGATCAGCGCAGCGGGCAGGTCCAGCCCCGCATCACCCAGCGCGCGGCGCACCCCCTCGACCCGTGCCGCCTGCCGGTCATTCATCGCGCGATGGCCGCAGATGACGCCAATGCGCGTATGCCCAAGCTCCAGCAGGTGGCGTGCGGCAAGGTCGCCTGCCAGATGGTTGTCGACCCGAACCTGGTCGAACCCCTCGCGCCCTTCCCAAAGCTGGATCAGCGGAATTTCGGCGCTGTCGATCAGCGACCATGTCGATTGTGGGCGCATACCGCCCACCACGACCAAGGCATCCACGCCATGAGAGATGAGCTGCGACAGCGCCGCCGCTTCGGCGGCGGGGTCGTATTCATGCGAAGCGATCAGCAGTTGGTAGCCATTGGCCGAAAGCGCTTTCTGCATTTCTTGCAGCGTTGCGGAAAAGATCGGGCTGTTGAGCGTGGGCACCGCCACCCCCACCGTGTTCGAGCGCCCCGAGACCAGCGCGCGCGCCCGGCGGTTGGGCACATACCCCATGCTGGCGGCCACAGAGCGTACCCGTTCCAGAGTTTCGGGTTGCACAAGCCCCGGTTTCGACAAGGCCCGCGAGACCGTCGCGATAGAGGTGTCGCACGCGGCAGCGATATCAATAAGCGTGGGTTTTGAACGTTTTGGCATGGTGCTGCCTTGCAAAATGTAAAATTTACATACCACGCGCCGCCGCCGCCATTCAATTATTTTATGTAAACTATATAGAAATTGTTTGACTCGTGGGGGTCGGTATGTAAGCGTTTACACAAGCAAGGACATGACGCGGCACGCATGAGGGGAGGCATCATGCCACGATGGGATAATCTGGCTTTGTTGGCGTCGCTGACGTTGTTTTCCGGGTATTTCGGGCATGTGGTTTACGCGGCCAGCACGCGCAGCCCGGTCATCAGCCTGAAGCAGGAAGCGATTTTGCTGGGCATCGCGGTGCTGTGCTTTGCCGCTGGCAGCCTTGGGCGCGAAGCGCACGAGCGCAAGAAAAACTGACCAATATCTAGGGAGGAGACAGGTCATGACGGACAAGAAAACTCGCATGGAGCTGGAAAGTGCGGAGCGCCGCAATTTCCTGAAACTTGCCACGACCGGCAGCTTTACCGCCGCCGTTGTCGCGGGGGCCGCCGGCACTTTGTGGTCGTCCGAAGCCGCAGCGCAGACCGCCGCCGAAGAGCGCGAGCGCCAGGCCGCCGCCGAACATGTCATGACCATCGCGACCGCCTATGTGTTGGGCGCGACCCGCAGCTATCCGATCATGCAGCTGGACCTGAAGGAAAACATCCAGAACGCCACCAACGGCAAGGTCTATGTGCGTCTTGCCCCCGGCGGTCAGCTCGGCTCTGGTGGCGAGCTGGTCAGCGGTGTGCAGAATGGTGCGATCCAGTGCGCGCAGCACTCGCTGTCGAATTTCGCGCCCTTCGCGCCGGTCGTGGACCTTATCAACCTGCCCTATCTGTGCGGCTCGAACCAGCGCTTCGTGAACCTTGTGAACTCGGACACCTGGATCAACAACGTTCACCCCAAGGTCGAAGAGCGCGGCTTCAAGCCGTTGTTCTATATCGTCATCGACCCGCGCGTCATTGCGCTGCGCAAGGGGATCGAGAACCCGGTTCTGGTGCCGTCCGATCTGGCTGGCGTGAAATTCCGCGTGCCCGGCTCGCAGATGTTGCAGCAGTATTATTCGATGGCGGGCGCAAACCCGACGCCGGTAGCTTGGGGCGAAACCCCGTCCGCGATCACCCAGGGCGTGGCCGATGGTCTTGACCCGTCCGTGGGCGCGCTGAACGTGTTCGGCTTCCGCGACATCCTCAGCCACGTCACCTTCAACCAGCCGGTGCCCGACAGCCAAGTCTATTCGATGAACCTGGAATGGTTCAATTCCATGCCCTCGGACGTGCAGGACGGGATCGAGGAAGCGGGCCGCATCACCATGATGCAGAACCTTGCGAAGGTGCCTTCGGCGCGCAACTACGCCATGGCCGAAATGCGCAAGGCTGGCGTGCAGTTCCACAGCCTGAGCGAAGATCAGCTGAACGAATGGCGCGAAACCGTGGGCTACCAGCGCAGCGAGTGGGACAACTTCAAGACCGAACTCGCGGGCGACATGGATACGTTCAACGGTCTGGCCGAAGCGGCCGATACCTATGCCGGTATCCCGGTGCACGACGCTTAAAGCATCGCGCCGGCGGGCCCAACCGCCCGCCGGCCCCTTCACCCCGACCAGATAGCGACCGAAAGGGACCGGCCATGCTGCGCGCATTGGACCGCAATGCCGAACGCTGGGCATTGCTCTTCTTCTACATGCTGCTTGTGACGACCATGGTGGTCGAGGTGATCCGCCGTGAAGTGCTGGCCTATTCGTCCATCTGGGGCGAAGAGCTGGTGCGCTATTCTTTCATCTACCTTGTCTGGATCGGGGCATCCGCCGCAATCAAAGACCGTGCGCATATCCGTATTGACGTGATCTTTCACGCGCTGCCCCACCGGGCGCAAACGCTGCTGTATCTGCTGGGAGATCTTATCATGCTGGCCGTCGCGGTGGCCGTGGTGATCTGGTCGTGGCACGCGGTCGAAACATCCATGCGGTTCGGGTCTGTCACTGACGGGCTGCGCGTGTCGAAGGTGTATTTCCTGCTGGCTGTGCCCATCGGCTTCAGCATGGTCACGGCGCGCCTGTTGCAATCCATCTGGCGCGACATCGGCAGCCTGCGCCGGGACGAGCCGCCATTCACCGGCGAAAAGCTGTTCGACTGAGGGGGCTTCCATGCTTTGGACACTGGAACAATTCACGGTCGAGCTGGGCTGGGATTTCTACCTGCCGCTGATCGTCTTCTTCGTGCTGATCGCGTTGGGCGTGCCGATCTGGGCCTGTATCGGGGTGGCGTCCATCGGCATCCTTGTCATGTCGCAGGCTTTGCCCGTGGGCGTGGTGGGCGAAACGCTTTTCGGCGGCATCGACCATTTCGCGCTGACGGCGGTGCCTTTGTTCATCCTGACGGGTGACGTGCTGGTGCGCACGGGCCTGTCGCGCAAGTTTCTGGACGTGGCCGATGCGCTGACCTGCTGGGCGCGCGGCGGCTTCGGGTCGGCGACCGTGCTTGTGTGCGGCATGTTCTCGGCCATTTCCGGGTCGGACGCGGCAGGTGCCGCCGCCGTGGGCCGCATGACCATCGACCGTCTGGTAGAGGCGGGCTACACCCGTCCCTATGCCTGCGCGCTTGTGGCCGCGGGTGCCTGCACCGGCATCCTGATCCCGCCTTCGATTGCCTATATCGTCATCGGCCTAGTGCTGGGCATATCCGCCAGCACGCTGTTCAAGGCGGCGGTCATTCCGGGCCTGCTGATCCTTGGGTCGATCCTTGTCACCAACATCATCGTCAGCCGCCGCATGGCCAAGGCCGAAGGCCAGTTGATGAGCTTTGGCGAATGGGCTGCGAACCTTGGTCGCGTTCTGGCCAAGGGGTGGTATGCCTTCATGATCCCCGGCATCATCTTCTGGGGCATCTTTTCCGGCCGTCTGACACCGACCGAAGCCGGGGCCGCCGCCGTGACCGTGACCATCTTCATGGGGTTCCTGCTGGGCACGCTGAAGATTTCCGATTTCCCGTCGATGATGATCTCTTCGGCCAAGGTGAACGGCGTGATCCTGCCCATCGTGGCCTTCTCGCTGCCCTTGTCGCAAGCGATGGCCATCATCGGTGTGCCGCAGGGCTTCGTCTATGCCATGACCACCGTGTCGGATAACCCGACCATCATCATCCTGCTGATGATCGCGATCCTGATTATCGCGGGCTGCGTGATGGAAACGACGCCCAATATCGTGATCCTTGCGCCGCTGATGTTCCCGCTGGCGCAGGAAATCGGGATGAACGAGGTCCAGTTCTGCGTGATGATGATTACCACGCTGGGGGTCGGTTTCATTACCCCGCCCTTGGGGCTGAACTTGTTCGTCGTGTCGGGGCTGACGGGCGAGTCGATCCTGAAGATCGCCTACCGCGCCATTCCGTTCATGCTGCTGATGCTGGTGGTCGTTCTGATGATCGCCTTCATCCCCGCGCTTTCAACCTCTTTTCTGCCGCCGCTCATGCGTTGAGCGGGGCTGCCCAAACCGACCAGGACAAAGGAACACGCAGATGGCTACGACCTATCTGAAAAAGGCGGAAAAGACGCCCGAAACCAACTCTGCCGAAGCGCAGCGCGTGGTGAACGAGATGCTTGCCCGGATCGAGGCCGAGGGCGAAGAGGCGGTCAAGCACTACGCCAAGGCACTGGATAAATGGGACGGCGCGATCCTTGTGACGCGTGAAGAAATGGACGCCCGCGCCGCAGAGGTGCCCGACCAGGTGAAAGAAGACATCGCCTTCGCGGTCGAGCAGGTGCGCACCTTTGCCGTGGCGCAGCGCGAGTCGGTCAAGGATTTTCACATGACCATGCCGTCGGGCCTGACGGCGGGCCAGAAATGGGTGCCCTGCAACGTGGCGGGCTGTTATGTCCCGACCGGGCGCTATGCGCATATCGCGTCCGCCTGCATGTCGGTGGCCACCGCCAAGGCGGCGGGCGTGAAAACCGTGATCGCGTGCTCGACCCCCTATCGCGGCGGGGGCATGCACCCCTATGTGCTTTACGCCATGCGCGAAGCGGGCGCCGATATTGTCATGACACTGGGCGGTGTGCAGGCGATTGCCACCATGGCCTATGGCTTGTTCACCGGCAAACCTGCCGATGTCATCGTCGGCCCCGGCAATAAATTCGTGGCCGAAGCCAAGCGAACCCTGTTCGGCAAGGTGGGGATTGACGTGTTTGCTGGTCCGTCTGAGATTGGGATCATTGCGGACAAAACCGCCGATGCAGAGATCGTCGCGGTCGATCTGGTGGGGCAGGCAGAGCATGGCCATGAGTCCCCCGCATGGCTGTTCACCGATGACAAGGCTTTGGCCGACACCGTCATGGCCCGCGTGCCCGAGCTGATCGCCACCCTGCCCGAACCCGCGCGCGAAGCCGCAGATGCCGCGTGGCGCGACTATGGCGAGGTGATCTTGTGCGACACCCGCGAAGAACTGGTCGAGGTGTCGGATGTCTACGCGTCCGAGCATCTGGAACTGCATTGCGCCGATCTGGACTGGTGGATGGCGAACCTGACCAATTACGGCAGCTTGTTCGTGGGCGAGGAAACGACCGTCGCCTATGGCGACAAGTGTTCCGGCCCGAACCACATCCTGCCCACGAAATACGCCGCCAAGTATTCGGCGGGCCTGTCGGTGCACAAGTTCCTCAAGCCCCTGACATGGCAGCAGGCAAGTCGCGAGGCCAGCAAGGAACTGGGCATCCGCACCGCCCGCATCTCGCGGCTGGAAGGGATGGAGGCCCATGCCCGCACCGCCGATGTGCGTTTGGCCAAGTATTACCCCGGCCATAATTTCGACCTTGGCGCACCGGTCGAGTCTGTCTGATGCGTCTGGCGCATCTGTTCGACCTGAGCGGTCGGCGCGCGCTGGTCACGGGGGGCAATTCGGGCATCGGTCTGGCCATGGCGCGCGCGCTGGGTCTGGCCGGGGCGTCCGTGGCCCTTGCCGCCCGCGCGCCCGACAAGCTGGAATCTGCGGTGGCCGAGCTGGCCGCAGACGGGATTACCGCCAGCGCCCACCCGACCGATCTGGCCGATGCGGCTGCGTTGGAAGGGCTGGCGCAATCGGCGGGCGAGGTGGACATTCTGGTGAATGCGGCCGGCGTGAACCTGCGCCAGCCCTACGACCAAGTCACGCCAGAGGCGTTCGATCTGCACATGGCGCTGCACCTGCGGGCGCCGTTCCTGTTGGTGCAGCATTTGGCGCCCGGCATGACGGCGCGCGGCTGGGGGCGGGTGCTCAACATCGCATCGCTGCAATCGGTGCGTGCCTTCGCCAATTCCGCGCCCTATGGGGCCGCGAAGGGCGGCGTTGTGCAACTGACCCGCGCCATGGCCGAAGAGTTTTCCGCCAAGGGTATCACCTGCAACGCCATCGCACCGGGCTTCTTTCCCACGCCTTTGACGGCCCCGGTTTTTGGCAACCCCGACCTTGCCGCCGCCAATGCGGCACGCACCGCGATAGGCCGCAACGGCAAGCTGGAAGACCTGTTTGGGGCGACGGTGTTCCTGTGCTCTGACGCGTCGGGCTACATTACCGGGCAGACGCTTTTCGTCGATGGCGGCTTTACCGCGAAATAAGGACAGACCATGCGCGCGCTACTTTACACCGGGCCGAACCAGATGGAATTGACCGAGCTGCCTGCGCCGGTGCCTGCCGAGGACGAGGTTCTGGTCGCGGTCCGTGCCGTGGGCATCTGCGGGTCCGACATGCACGCCTATCATGGCTATGACGACCGCCGTCCCGCGCCCTTGGTGCTGGGGCACGAAGCGGCGGGGATCGTGGCCGAGGGGCCGCGCAAGGGGCAGGCGGTGGCCATCAACCCGCTGGTGGTGGACCCGTCCTGCCCTGCTGCCATCGCGGGCCGCCCGCATTTGTCGCCCACGCGCGCGATCATCTCCATGCCGCCGCGACCGGGCGCGTTTGCCGAATACGTCTCCATCCCGGAACGCAACCTGTTGCCCATTCCCGACCGGCTGTCCATGCGCGACGCCGCACTTGCCGAACCCGTGGCGGTGTCATGGCACGCGGTGCGCATCGGGCTGGAGCGGTTGGGCCAAGCGGCCCCGCGCGTGCTGGTGCAGGGTGCGGGCGCGATCGGCGTTGCCGCCGCCTTGGTTGCACGGCATATGGGTGCGGCCAGCATTCACGTGGCCGAACCCCATGCCGGGCGGCGCGCGACCCTCGCGCCAGAGCCGGGGATAGACACGTTCGACCCCACCCGCCATGACCCCGGCGCGGATGCGTTCGATCTGGTGATCGACGCGGTGGGTGCCAAAGCCACCCGCGCCGATGCCTCGCGTCTTGTTCGGCCCGGTGGGGTGATCGTGCATGTAGGGCTTTTGCCGGGGCAAGAGGGTTATGACATCCGCCGCATCACGTTACAGGAAATCTGCGTGACCGGATCGTATTGCTACACGCCGCAAGACTTCGCCGATGCCTTGGCTGCCCTTGGGGCGGGCGCTTTGGGCGCATTGGGCTGGGTCGAAACCCGCGCGCTACAGGACGGCCCGCAAGCCTTTGCGGATCTGGATTCGGGGCGGGTGGATGCGGCCAAGATCGTGTTGCAGGTGGTGTCATAAGGACAGCGCGGAACAAGGGCGAAGCCCGCCGCGCAATCGGCGGGCCGTCCCGCGGCCTGCCGATTTGATCGGCCAATCACTCAGCACTGCGCGTTGTCGGATTTGGCTGCCATAAATCGCGGCCGAACTTCTGTCGTTTCGGCAGTCCCCCGGCCCGCCGATTGCGCTCAACGTCCCTGCCCACGTTTCGCCCGCTGCATCGCCCGTTCCAACCCGTCCAGAAACCGCGAGCGGTCGGCCTTGGAAAAGCTGCGCCCGCGACCTTGATGGAACGGATCGGCGGCGCGGACATCGGCCATCAGGTCGCGCGTGGCCAGAGTGCTGCCGATATTGGCCTCTGACAGCTCTGACCCGTCATGCCGCAACACCTGCGCGCCCGACGCCACGCATTTCGCAGCCAAGGGAATGTCGTTTGTCACGACCACATCGCCCGCCCCGGCGCGCTCTGCGATCCATTTGTCGGCCTCATCCGCGCCCGCGCTGACGATTATGGTTTCGACCAATGGGTTTTGCGATGGCCTTATCCCTCCGTTCGAGACGATCACCATCCGCGCGCGGTGCCGGGTGCCGACGCGCTCGACCTCCGATTTGACCGGGCAGGCATCGGCATCGACATAGATCACCGGGTCAGACTTCGGCATGGTAATGCACGGCGCTGGTATTGATGTGGGAAATCCGTAATTCCAGCGGGGCACCGTTGTAATCCACGGCCACGCGATGCACGCGCAAAACCGGGCTGGTCGCCGGTATTCCCAGTTCGCGTGCACAGTCCGGGCAGGGGGCGCAGGCCGTGACCTTTTCCCGCGCGCGGAACACGCTGGCGCCGAATTCGGTCTGATATAGCTGATACAGCGTGTTCGGCAGCGGGTCCGGCGTGGTCAGCAGGCTGCCGAAGCGGGCGGCATCCAGCACGATATGTTCATAGATCAGCGGCACCCCGTCGCCATCGCGCACGCGGGTGATGCAGATCACCATCGCATCGGGGGCCAGACCAAGCGCATTGGCTTCGTCTGGGGTGGCGTGGCGGCGGGTGCGGTCCAGAACCCGGCTTTCAGGGTGAAAGGTGGTGCCATCGGCGCGGCGCAGATTGAAGAAGCGAAACAGCACCGCGTCGCTGTCATGGCTGGACACGACCGTGCCCTTGCCCTGCCTGCGCTGCACCAGCCCTTCGGCGGCCATGTCCAGCAGCGCCTTGCGCAATGTGCCGACGGCCACGCCGTATTCCTCGGCCAGCCGGGTCTCTGACGGCAGGAACGTGCCGGGCGACCATTCGCCGGATTCGATGCGCGCCAGCATGAGGTCGCGCAACTGCTGGTGGAGCGGCTGAGAAACCGGGCGCAAAGACATCGACACCTCCGAATAATACGATTTCATGTTTTTACCTGCTAGATGCAGAAAACCCAACGAGAAAGCGGTAAGGCCATTGACCTTACTTTATCATATAAACTATATAGAAGTGAAGTCAGAGAATGACGGTACGAGAATCGGAACCCCGCCCCATGTCAACGACCACCCTCAGCCTTGCCGACGCGCGCCAATTGGTGGTCGATGTGTTCGCCAAGGCGGGAATGCCCGCGCATCTGGCCGCACCGGCCGCGCAGGCCTTGGTGATGGCAGAACAGGAAGGGTTGCCCTCGCACGGGTTGGCCCGCGCGCCCTTTTACGCGGCGCAGATGGTCGCGGGCAAAGTGGTGGCCGACGCCGCGCCAACGGTTGAGCGTGACGGCGCCGTCATCCGCGTTGATGCGGGGCTGGGGCTGGCCTTTGCCGCGATTGCCGCCGCCGCCCAAGCGGCCCGCGATGTCGTGGCCGAGCTGGGAGTCGCTGCTGTCAGCGTTACCCGCTCGCACCATTTTGGAGTGGCGGGCCAAGCGGTGGAACCTTTCGCCCGCGAGGGGCTAATCGCGCTGGCCTTCGCCAATGCGCCCGCCGCGATGGCCCCTTGGGGCGGCAACAAGCCGCTTTATGGCACGAACCCCATCGCCTTTGCAGCGCCGCGCGCAAAGGGCGATCCGCTGCTGATCGACCTGTCGCTAAGCCATGTCGCGCGCGGCAAGGTCATGCTGGCGCAGAAGGCGGGTCAGGCTATTCCCGAAGGCTGGGCGCTGGACGTGGATGGCAACCCGACCACCGATGCCGATGCCGCCATGGCGGGCACGATGGTGCCGTCGGGCGGGGCCAAGGGCGCGGCGCTGGCACTGATGGTGGAACTGCTGACCGCTGGTCTTGCAGGCGCGCATTTCGCGTATCAAGCCAGCTCGCTGTTCGACGACAAGGGGCCAGCCCCGAACCTTGCGCATTTCATGCTGGTGCTGGATCCCGCACGCTTTGCCCCCGGTTTCACCGACCGGGCCGAGGCGATCTTCGCCGCGATTGAGTCGCAGGATGGCGCCCGCCTGCCGGGTGCGCGCCGCATGGCCGAGCGGGCAAGCCGCGCCGACCAGATCGACATCCCGCAACAGCTTTACGACACGCTCACGGGCCTCGCCCGTGGCTAGACACCTCATCTAAAAGGGAGAGAGGACATGACCGCAAACACCCACCCCCAGCTGCTTGTCCATGACAAGGTCGACAATGTCGGCGTTGTCGTGGTCGAGGGCCTGACCGCCGGCACCGATATGCTGTGCGTCTGCACCGAGGATAACAGCGATTTCCGCCTGACCGCCAAGGCCGATATTCCCATCGGTCACAAGGTCGCGCTGAAAGACCTGGCCGAGGGCGACACGGTCATCAAATACGGCGAGGACATCGGTCGCATGGTGGGCCCGGCAGAGGTCGGCGGACATGTCCACACCCACAATCTGAAAACCAAGCGCTGGTAAGGGGGACCGACCATGGCATTCGATTTTTCTCAAGACACGATCAAGGCCTGGCGGCGTGAAAACGGCCGCGTGGGTGTGCGCAACCACGTGCTGATCCTACCGGTGGACGACATTTCCAACGCGGCCTGCGAGGCCGTGGCGAACAATGTCAAAGGCACCATGGCCATTCCGCACGCTTATGGCCGTTTGCAGTTCGGCGAGGATCTGGACCTGCATTTCCGCACCATCATCGGCACCGGCGCAAACCCCAACGTGGCCGCCGTTGTGGTCATCGGCATTGAACCGGAATGGACTAAGATCATCGTTGACGGCATTGCCAAGACCGGCAAGCCCGTCGAAGGCTTCTGGATCGAGCAGAACGGCGATTTCGAGACCATCCGCCGCGCAAGCTGGAAGGCCAAGGAATATGTCCAGTGGGCGACCGAGCTTCAGAAAGAAGACTGCCCCGTGACCGATCTGTGGGTCTCCACCAAATGCGGTGAATCCGACACCACCACGGGCCTGTCCTCCTGCCCGACTGTCGGAAACATGTATGACAAGCTGTTGCCGCATGGTCTGTATGGCGTGTTCGGCGAAACCTCGGAAATCACCGGGGCCGAACATATCTGCGAAAAGCGCGCGGCCAACCCCGAAGCGGCGGCGAAGTTCCGCAAGACCTGGCAGGCCTATACCGATGACGTGATCGAGGCGCACAAGACCAACGACCTGTCCGACAGCCAGCCCACCAAGGGCAACATCCTTGGCGGTCTGACCACGATCGAGGAAAAGGCGCTCGGCAACCTTGAGAAGATTGGCCGCACCTCGACCTATATCGACGTGCTGGAACCGGCCGAAGCACCGTCCAAGGGCAACGGTCTGTATTTCATGGACACGTCCTCTGCGGCGGCGGAATGCGTGACGCTGATGGCGGCGGCAGGCTATGTGATCCACACCTTCCCCACCGGGCAGGGCAACGTGGTTGGCAACCCGATCGTGCCGGTCATCAAGATCTCTGGCAATCCGCGCACGCTGCGCACCATGTCCGAGCATATCGACGTGGACGTAACCGGCGTGTTGCGGCGCGACATGACCATCGACCAGGCGGGCGACGCGCTGATCGAGATGATCAAGCGCACCGCCAACGGTCGCCTGACCTGCGCCGAGGCGCTGGGTCATCGCGAGTTCTCGATGACGAAGCTCTATCGTTCCGCCTGATCGCAGGCGACTGACGGTATCGGGGCGCGCGTCTACCCTCGTGCGCCCCGTATTCATGCGGAAAGCCCATAATGCCCAACCTTGCCGACTTGCCCGCCCATGCCAAACCGCTTTTGCCGGGGCTGTTACTGAGCGCGACCATCGCCGCCGCCGCCAGCTTTCTGGGTGCGCATTACGGCGCGCCGGTCATGCTGTTCGCGCTGTTGTTGGGCATGGCGTTCAACTTCATGCATGAAAGCGGCCCCTGCCGCGCGGGCGTGGATTTCGCCGCGAAATTCGTGCTGCGCTTGGGTGTCGGCTTGTTGGGCATTCGTATCGCGCTCGAAGATCTTGCGCAGATTGGCCTGTCGGGTGCGGCGCTCTTGGTCGGGCTTATTGCCGCGACGATTGCGACGGGCTTCATCGCGGCCCCCTTGTTCAAGCGGCAATGGCGGTTTGCGCTGCTGACGGGCGGCTCTGTCGCGATTTGCGGGGCGTCGGCGGCCTTGGCCATTGCTGCCGTCATCCCGCATAACGACAAGACGGAACGCAACACGCTGTTTACCGTCATGGCCGTGACCGCGCTGTCCACGGTGGCGATGGTGGCCTATCCGCTTCTGTTCGGCGCGCTGGGCTTTTCCGAGGTCGAACAGGGCTTTCTGATCGGGGCCACCATCCATGACGTGGCCCAAGTCGTTGGCGCGGGCTTTACCGTGTCCGACACGGCGGGCGAAACCGCGACCATTACCAAGCTCTTCCGCGTGGCCATGCTGCCGGTGGTGCTGGTTGTCATCGGGCTGGTGCTGCGCGCCAGCGGAGCAGGGCAGGGCGAAGGGCGCGTGGCACTTCTGCCCTGGTTCATGGTGCTGTTCTTGGCACTCGTTGGCCTTGGCAGCGCGGTCGATCTGCCAGAGGCCTTGGTCACGCAGGTCAATACCGCGTCGCGCATCTGCCTTGTGACGGCGATTGCCGCGCTGGGCGTCAAGACCTCGCTCAAGGCATTGAGCGCCGTTGGGCCGGGGCATATGGCGATTGTCGTGATAGAGACGTTGGTGCTGCTGACCCTCGCCCTCGGCACCTTGCTGCTGTTCCACCCGATCTGACCGGGGTCGCGCGGGGCTTACAGAGCGCCTGATTGAAACAGGCGCACCTTCATGCCGCCATGCGGGATGGGCGCGCCGGCCTCCAGCTTCAGCCCCGTGGTATGGGCAAGCTTGGCCTCGGTTGTCACAAGCCCCACGCGCCAGCCTTGAAACTGCTCGGCCAGCACTTTGCCCAAGCTGGCATATAGCCCGTAAAGCTGCCCGATATTGCCGATACGCCCGCCATAGGGCGGGTTGACCATGACCAGCCCCGGCGCGCAATCGGGGCGCGTGAGCGCGCTGACCGGCTGGCAAGTGAAGCTGGTCCAGTCGCACAGGCCCGCGCGTTCCGCGTTGGCACGTGCGCCCTGGATTGCGCCCTGGTCGCGGTCAAAGCCGAAATAACGACGTTCAGGCACCCGGTTGGGTGCCGGTTGCGGGGGCAGATCGCGGGCGGCTGCAAACTGTTCAAAGGCGAAACCGCGTGCGCGGCCCGGTGCAAGACCGGCGGCGATCTCGGCTGCTTCCAGCACGAAAGTGCCCGACCCGCACATCGGGTCCAGCACCGCTTGGCTGCCGTCATAGCCCATCTGCCGCAGGAACGCGGCGGCCATGGTTTCGCGCAAGGGCGCTTTGCCGGTGAATTGCTTGAAGCCGCGCTTGTGCAGCCCTTCGCCCGATGTGTCGAGCGAGATGGTCGCCAGATCGTCGTCGATCCGCAGCATCACGCGCAGCCCGTCCGCAGAGATTGGCGCGCCCACAAGATCGGCAATCGCGCGCTCTATCCGCTGTGCGGCGGCTTTCTGGTGGTAGATGCGCGACTTGGTGCAGCTCGCTTCAACCCGCACCGGCACATCCGCGCGCAGCCAGTCGGCCCAAGGCAGCTTTCGCGCGCGTTTGTCCAGCTGCGCCAGATGCAGCGCGCGGAATTCGCCAATACGCAACAGCACGCGGCTGGCGATGCGGCTTTCGCGGTTGGCGCGGGCCAGCTCTGCCATACCGCCCGAAACCTCGACGCCGCCCGCCAATGCCTTCGCGCCGCGCAAGCCAAGCTCTTGCGCCTCTGCCAGCAGAAGCGGCTCGAACCCCGGCAGGCAGGCCATGAAAATCGTGTAATCGTCCATGGCCCCGCGATAGGGCGAAACGCGCCACTTGGCGAGCGGAAACTTAGCCCGCCAGCCGATCCATGGCTTCGGCCAGTTTCACATCCAGCGCGCTCAGCCCGCCTGCGTCATGCGTGGTCAGGGTGACGCGCACGGTCTTGTAGACGTTGAACCATTCCGGGTGGTGGTTCATCTTTTCCGCCACGATGGCCGCGCGGGTCATCCAGCCGAAGGCGTCGATGAAATTGGCGAATGTGTAGGTCTTTTCCAGCGCGTCGCGCCCGTCGACCAAGGTCCAGCCATTGGCCAGAAGCGGCTCCAACGCGGCGCGATCCGTCAGTTTCTCTGCCATGAAAACCTCTCAACTTTTGCGGAAGGGCGCGAAATTCGCCAGCGTCGACATCTCGTAGTCAATCGCCGCGCGTTCCTCGCGCAGGTAGCGCGCGACCGCTTGGTGAAATCCCGGTTCGGGGAAATGGTGCAGCGAGTGTATTTCGCTGGGCATATAGCCGCGCGCCAGTTTATGCGTGCCTTGCGCGCCCGCTTCGACACGCGTCAAACCCTGCGCTATGGCGAAATCCATCGCCTGATAATAGCACAGCTCGAAATGCAGGCAGGAATGATCCTCGACGCAACCCCAATAGCGACCATAAAGGCAGTCACGCCCGATGAAGTTCAAGGCACCCGCGATGGGTGCGCCCTCGCGCTCTGCCAGAACCAGCAGCACATCGTCGCGCATGGTGTCTTGCACGATGTCGAAAAACGCCCGCGTCAGGTAAGGCGTGCCCCATTTGCGCGCGCCGGTATCCTGGTAGAATTCCCAGAAGGCATCCCAATGCTCTGGCCGCAGGTCATTGCCGGTATAGGCGCGGATCTCGCCGCCGAAACCCTGCGCCGTGGCGCGTTCCTTGCGGATGGTTTTGCGCTTGCGTGACGAAAGCGCACCGAGGAAATCGTCGAAACTGCCATAGCCGGAGTTTTCCCAGTGGAATTGCTCTGTCACCCTATGCAGGAACCCGTGCTCGGCCCCGCGGGCGGCTTCTTCTGCTGTGCAAAAGGTGACATGGGCCGAGGAGAGCCGATTGTCGCGCGCCACCTGCGCCATGGCCTGCAAAATGGTGGCTGTGCCTGCGTCCTCACACCCCGGTTTGCACAGGAAGCGCCGACCCGTTGCGGGCGTGAAGGGCACGGCACTTTGCAGCTTGGGGTAATAGCTACCGCCCGCGCGTGTGTAGGCTTGGGCGAAGGCATGGTCGAAAATATATTCGCCTTGGCTGTGCGATTTCACGTAATGCGGCGCGACTGCGATCAGCGCGCCATCCTGTTCGACCAGAATATGGCGCGGCTCCCACCCCGTGCCGGTGCCGACAGAGCGCGACGCTTCCAGCGCGTGCAGAAAACGGTGCGTGGTAAACGGGTCGGCGGGGCGGCCATCTGCGGCCTCGGGGCAGGCGCAGGCGTCCCAATCCTGCGCCGATATCTCGGCCAGGGACGAGATCAGCGTGACCGAAAGCGCCCCGCCATCCGCCATCAGATTGCCGCGAGCAGCGCCTCGCCACCCGAGATTTCGCAGGTGCCGGGGCTTTCTTCAGGCAGGAAAACTTTGACGACGCCATCTTCCACCAGCATTGCATAGCGCTTCGAGCGGCCCATCAGCCCCACGGGCGGCGCGTCGAAATTCAGGCCAAGCGCCTTGGTATACGCGCCCGTGCCGTCGGCCAGCAGGGTCAGGCCCGCGTCATTCGCACCCGTCACCTCGCCCCATGTCTTCATCACGAAGGCGTCGTTGACAGAGATGCAGATGATTTCATCGACGCCCTTGGCCATGAACTGGTCCTTGGTGCGGATGAAGCTGGGCACATGGGCCGAATGGCAGGTCGGCGTGAACGCGCCGGGCACGGCGAAG
The DNA here is from genome assembly GCF_020667835.1 of Roseibaca sp. Y0-43. Taxonomy (GTDB): domain Bacteria; phylum Pseudomonadota; class Alphaproteobacteria; order Rhodobacterales; family Rhodobacteraceae; genus Roseinatronobacter. The sequence continues at coordinate 41,202 of NZ_JAFMPR010000010.1, read as the reverse complement.
ATCACGACTTTCCGGCCTTTGGTCAGGCTGGACAGCTCGACCTGTTCCGGCCCGTCCGCACCGATGCGCGACAGCGTGGCCTCTGGCAGCGTATCTCCGACTTTGACTGACATAATCCATCCCTCTGTTGGTTGTGTTTCGCTTTCCCACCGATATAGGGTTCGCCACGGTTTGGGCCAGAGGGGCAAGGTCAGGATGGACAGAATTGTTGTCGTGGGCGCAGGGCAGGCAGGGGCATCGCTGGTGGCCCGTTTGCGCGCCAAAGGGTTCGACGGGTTGATCACGCTTCTGGGCGAAGAACCCGTGCCACCCTATCAGCGCCCGCCCTTGTCCAAGGCCTATCTGCTGGGCAACATGGCGTTGGAACGGCTGTTCCTGCGGCCGGAAAGCTTTTACGCGGATCAGGGGATTACGCTGCGCACCGATGCGCGGGTGACAGGGCTGGACCGGTCCGCGAAGCAGGTGCATCTGGGCGACGAAGTCTTGCCATATGATGCGCTTGCGCTGACTACCGGGTCCATTCCCCGCCACTTGCCTGCCAGCATCGGCGGCACCTTGCCCGGCGTCTATACCGTGCGCGGCTTGGCCGATGTCGATGCGATGGCGTCCGAATTCCGCGAGGGCGCGCGCGTCGTCATCGTGGGCGGTGGCTATATCGGGCTGGAGGCGGCGGCGGTGGCCGCGAAGCGCGGGCTGGATGTGACCGTGCTGGAAATGGCCCCGCGCATTCTGGCGCGCGTGGCGGCGGCGGAAACCGCCGAGGCCGTCCATGCCCTGCACGCACGCCACGGCGTGCGTATTCTGACCGAAACGGCCCTTGCGCACATTGACGGCACCGAGCGGGTGACGGGTGTCACATTGGCGGATGGCACCGCGCTCCCCGCCGATTTCGTGATCGTCGGCATCGGCATCGCGCCCGCGACCGATCTGGCCGAAAGCGCCGGTCTGACACTGGACAACGGCATCGCCACCGACGCGCAGGGCCGCACCAGCGACCCCGCGATCTGGGCGGCTGGCGATTGCGCGTCTTTCCCGTGGCAGGGCGGGCGCTTGCGGCTGGAAAGCGTGCAGAATGCCATAGACCAAGCCGAATGCGTGGCCGACAACATGCTGGGCGCGGGCCGCGATTATGCGCCCATGCCGTGGTTCTGGTCGGACCAATACGACATGAAGCTGCAAATCGCAGGTCTGAACGCGGGCTACACGCGCGTGGTGGTGCGAGAAGCGCCCGCGCGCAGCCATTGGTATTTTAAGGATGACAGCCTGATCTCGGTCGATGCGCTGGGCGATCCGCGCGCCTACATGGTCGGCAAACGCATGATCGAACAAGGGATCACCCCCGACCCCGCCGCGCTGGCTGATCCCGCGAGCGACCTGAAAGCGTTGTTGCAGGCATGAGGATCATCGGCGGCACATCTCGCGGTCTGATCTTGGCCGATGTCGGCGCGGGCGATGCTGGGGCGCATCTGCGCCCCACATCCGACCGCGTGCGCGAGGCGATGTTCAACCTGCTTATCAACGGTGCCGATGCGATTGCGCTGGACGGTATCCGCGTGCTGGACCTGTTCGCGGGCACCGGTGCGCTGGGGCTGGAAGCGCTGTCGCGGGGGGCCATCTTCGCCTGTTTCATCGACGATGGCGCGGCGGCCCGCGCGCTCTTGCGCGAGAACATAGAGAAGATGCGCGCCATGGGCCGCACCAAGGTGTTCCGCCGCGATGCAACGACACTGGGCGCAAACCACGGCGCGGGCTTTGGCCTTGTGTTCCTTGATCCGCCCTATGGCAAGGGCTTGGGGCAAAAGGCGCTGGCATCCGCCGTGGCGGGCGGCTGGCTGGCCCCCGGCGCGCGCATTGTCTGGGAGGAAAGCGCCCCGCAGCTTGCGCCCCAAGGCTTTGCGATGGTCGATCAGCGCCGCTACGGCGACACTTATGTAACCATGCTGGATTATACCCCATGACCCCGAAACTGGTGATTTTCGACTGCGACGGCGTTCTGGTCGATAGCGAGCCGGTGATGATGCATTTCTTGCGCGACGAGCTGGCTATCTACGGGCTGGACATGAGCGTAGCGCAAGCGACCGAGCATTTCATCGGCGGTACCCTGACAGGCGTTGCACAAAAGGCGCGTGGCATGGGGGCCGATCTGCCCGAGGGCTGGGTAGAGGATTTCTACGCCCGGCTTTACGAACGTCTGGCCAAGGGCACGAAGCTGATGCCCGGTGTCGTGGCGGTGCTGGACCGGCTTGATGATGCTGGCATCGGCTATTGCGTGGCGTCGAACGGGCGTGTCGCCAAGATGCGCGTCACCTTGGGCCAGCACCCCGAGACATGGGCGCGGCTGCAAGGGCGGATGTTCTCGGTCGAGCATGTGGGCGTGCCGAAACCCGCGCCGGACCTGTTCCTGCACGCTGCCAGAACACTGGGGGCAGACCCGGCGCATTGCGTCGTGGTCGAGGACAGCCCCACCGGCGCGCGGGCAGCGCAGGCGGCCGGGATGCGGTGTTTCGGCTACGCGCCCGAAGGTGACGGGCCAAGACTCGCGGCAGAAGGCGCGCGTCTGTTCCGGTCGATGGATGAGTTGCCCGCCCTGTTAGGCCTTTAGGCGAATAGAAAAAAGGGGCGCACGCGGCGCCCCTTTTCGTTTGGTTTCCGGTCAGCTTACGCCAGATCGAAGCGATCCGCGTTCATGACCTTGACCCAAGCTGCCACGAAATCCTGCACGAATTTCCCGGCATTGTCGTCCTGGGCATAGACCTCTGCATAGGCCCGCAGGATAGAGTTCGAGCCGAAGACAAGGTCCGCACGGGTGGCGGTGAATTTGGCCTTGCCCGTCTTGCGGTCCTGCAACTCGTAGGAATTGCGGCCCTTCGGTTCCCACTTCCATGCCATGTCGGTCAGGTTGACGAAGAAATCGTTCGTCAGCGCGCCGACACGGTCGGTAAAGACGCCATGCGCCGTGCCGCCGTGGTTGGTGCCCATAACGCGCAGACCGCCGACAAGGCAGGTCATTTCATGCGCCGTCAGGCCCATGAGTTGCGCGCGGTCGAGCATCATTTCCTCGGCCGAGACGACATAGTCCTTCTTCATCCAGTTGCGGAACCCATCTGCGACGGGCTCCAGCCACTTGAAGCTGTCGGCATCGGTCATCTCGTCGGTCGCATCGCCACGGCCCGGTGCAAAGGGCACCTCGATATCGAACCCGGCAGCTTTCGCGGCCTGCTCCACGCCGACATTGCCCGCCAGCACGATCACATCGGCAATCGATGCGCCGGTTTCTGCGGCAATGGGCTCCAGAACCGACAGGACACGGGCCAAGCGCTCGGGCTCGTTGCCTTCCCAGTCCTTCTGCGGTGCCAGACGGATGCGTGCGCCGTTGGCTCCGCCACGATAGTCCGACTTGCGGAAGGTGCGGGCGCTGTCCCAAGCGGTGGCGACCATGTCGGCAACCGACAGACCGCTCGCGGCGATCTTCGCCTTCACGGCGGCTACGTCATAGTCCTTGTTGCCAGCCGGAACCGGGTCTTGCCAGATCAGCACTTCGGTCGGGGCTTCCTTGCCGATATAGCGCTCCTGCGGGCCCATGTCGCGGTGGGTCAGCTTGAACCACGCGCGGGCGAAAGCATCGTCGAACGACGCGGGGTCCGCCATGAACTTCTCGCAGATGGCACGGTAAGCCGGGTCCATCTTCATGGCCATGTCGGCATCGGTCATGATCGGGTTGTAGCGGATCGACGGGTCTTCGACATCGACCGGCTTGTCTTCTTCCTTGATGTCGATGGGCTCCCACTGCCATGCGCCTGCGGGGGATTTCTTCAATTCCCACTCATAGCCGAACAGCAGCTTGAAATAGCCCATGTCCCACTTGGTAGGGTGCGTGGTCCACGCACCCTCGATGCCGGACGTCACCGCATCGCGGCCCACGCCGCGGGTCTTGTGGTTCATCCAGCCAAGGCCGCCTTCTTCCAGAGCGGCACCTTCGGGGGCCGGACCAAGGTTTTCCGCCCGGCCATTGCCGTGGCATTTGCCGACCGTGTGGCCGCCAGCGGTCAGGGCGACGGTTTCCTCGTCATTCATGGCCATGCGGGCGAAGGTTTCGCGCACATGGGCGGCCGTTTTCAGCGGGTCGGGCTGGCCGTTCACGCCTTCGGGGTTGACGTAGATCAGGCCCATCTGCACCGCTGCAAGCGGGTTTTCCATGGTCGACGCGTCGCTGACGTTGTCATACCGCTCGTCCGAGGGGGCCAGCCACTCTTTCTCGGACCCCCAGTAGACGTCTTTTTCCGGACCCCAGATGTCTTCACGGCCCAGCGAGAAGCCGAAGGTCTTCAGCCCCATGTCCTCATAGGCAACGGTGCCCGCAAGGATAATCAGGTCTGCCCAGCTGATCTTGTTGCCGTATTTCTTTTTCAGCGGCCACAGCAGGCGGCGCGCCTTGTCGAGGTTTGCGTTATCCGGCCAGCTGTTCAGCGGCGCGAAGCGGATATTGCCGGTGCCGGCGCCGCCACGGCCATCGGCCACGCGGTAGCTGCCGGCGGCGTGCCACGACAGGCGAATCATCAGACCGCCGTAATGACCCCAGTCAGCCGGCCACCAGTCTTGGCTGTCTTTCAGAAGCGCTTTCAGATCGGCTTTCAGCGCGTCGTAATCCAGCTCTTTCACCGCTTCGCGATAGTTGAAATCGCCCAGCGGGTTCGTCTTGGTGTCGTGCTGGTGCAAGATGTCCAGATTCAGCGACTTGGGCCACCATTCCATGACATCGCTGCCGGTGGTGGTCAGCGCGCCATGCATGACCGGGCATTTGCCCGCGTTATCGGAACCGTCCATGTTTCCCTCCATGTTTGATCTGGAATGGGTCTAACATGTGGGGCGGATCAGGAATAGTTTTTTGTTCTGATCGAATTGATAACCTGAACTTATAGATCAGGCTGAAACCAAGTCGCGAAGCTGGTTCATGACCCGCACCAATTCGCGGGCAATCGCGGGCTCTGACAGCGCGTGTCCTGACATACCGACCATTTCCAGCCGCGAGCGGCCCCAGTTGCGGTGCAATTCCCACGCGGTGGTGGGCGGACAGATCATGTCATAGCGCCCCTGCACGATGGTGCCCGGCACATTCGCCATTTTCGACAGCCCATCCATCAGCGCGCCATCGTCGCCCAGAAAGCACCCGTTCGAGAAATAGTGATTCTCCAGCCGGGCAAAGGCGCGGGCGTAATCGCTTGGGGCGTCGCCCCCAACCAGCCCGCGCGTCTCTATCGAGGCGAGCGCGTTTTCCCAGCGTGTCCATGCGCGGGCGAAGCGGTTTTCTTCGTGAATGTCACCGCTGAACAGCCGGCGGGCATAGGCCGCGATCAGGTCGTGATGCTCGTCTTCGGGGATGGGGCGGATGAATTGTGCCCAGAGTTCGGGGAAGAACCGTGCGGCCCCGCCGCCATAAAACCAGTCCAGTTCGGCGCGCGTGCCCATGAACACCCCGCGCAGCACGACATGCGCCACGCGCTCGGGCTGCGCTTGGGTGTAAGCCAGCGCCAAGGTGGCCCCCCAAGACCCGCCGAAGACGATCCAGCGGGGGATCTCCAGCACCTCGCGGATCAGCTCTATATCGGCCAGCAAATGCGCGGTGGTGTTCGCATGGGTCGAGGCCGAGGGCTTCGAGCGCCCGCAACCGCGCTGGTCAAACAGCACGACGCGGTAATGGTCGGGGTCGAAAAAGCGGCGCATGGTCGGGCTGCACCCGCCACCGGGGCCGCCATGCAGAACCACCACGGGCAGACCGTCTGGATTGCCGCATTGTTCGACATAAACACGATGGCCATCGCCCACGTCCAGCAGGCGCTGGTCGTAAGGCTCGATATAAGGGTAAAGCCCCCTATGTGCGTTATCGTGTCCGACTGGCTTGTCCATGTGCGAAACTATATAGATCGGCTCAGTCGCCCGCCATGGGGCAGTTGGAAAAAACCGAGGGGACCATGACCATAACCACGATTGACCCTGCCGAGGTGGCGAAATTCGAGGCGATGGCCGCCGAATGGTGGGATCCGAACGGCAAGTTCAAACCGCTGCACATGCTCAACCCCTGCCGGCTGGACTATATCACCCGCCAGATTGCCGCCGAATTTGACCGTGACCTGACCGCGCCCGTGCCCTTCGAAGGGTTGCGCCTGCTGGATATTGGCTGCGGCGGCGGGTTGCTGTCGGAACCCATGGCACGGCTTGGGGCAGAGGTGGTCGGCGCCGATGCCGCAGAGCGCAACATTCCGGTGGCGCAAATTCATGCGCAACAGGAAGGCTTGCAGATCGACTACCGCCACACCACGGCCGAGGATATGGCGGCAGCCGGCGAGCAGTTCGATGTCGTGCTGAACATGGAAGTGGTCGAACATGTGGCCGACCCGCTGGCCTATCTGACGGCGTGTCAGCAGCTTTTGAAACCGGGCGGGCTGATGGTCTGCTCGACCCTGAACCGCAACCCGAAAAGCTACCTGATGGCGATCATCGGCGCGGAATATGTCATGCGCTGGCTACCCAAGGGCACGCATGACTGGGCCAAGTTCATCACGCCGGATGAGCTATACGACCTGATCCGCCGTGCGGGGCTGGAGCCGGTGGACCGCACCGGGTTCGTGTTCGACAAAATCCGGTGGAACTGGTCGCTGTCCGAGCGCGACTTGTCGGTGAATTACGTGACGGCGTCGGTAAAACCGGGCGCATAGGCCCGGTTGACCGCAAGGCCCCGGGTCAAGCCCGGGGCGCGTGTCACGCGCTGCGCATCACCTGCGCCACCGCGCGCGCAACATCGCCCGCGCGCGACGGGTCCAGCCCCGCCATGTTCACCCGCCCGTCCCACAGCATGTAGATGCCATGCTCTTCGCGCAGCTGTGTCACCTGCGCCTCTGACAGCGGCAGGATGGAAAACATGCCCTGTTGCGCGGCTACGCTGCCCATGCGGTCGGACCCGGTTGCCGCGCGCAGCGCATCGGCCAGCGCGCGGCGGTTGGTTTGCACGCGGCTGCGCATCTCGTCCAGTTCTTCCTGCCACTGGGCGCGCAGCAGCGGATCGCCCAGGATGGTGCTGACCACGCGGCCCCCATGGTCGGGCGGGAAGGCGAAACTCTGGCGGCTCAGGCCCGCAAGCGACGTCGCAAGGCTCGCGCGGTTGTTTTCGGGCACAACCGCCATCGCAATGCCCACCCGGTCGCGATAGAGGCCGAAATTCTTGGAACAACTGGCCGCGATCAGCACTTCGGGCAAACGCGCCGCCAGATGGCGCAACCCGCCCGCATCGGCATCCAGCCCTTCGCCAAAGCCCTGATAGGCCATGTCCACGAAGGGGGTGGCGCCTGTGCTCTCCAGAAGGGCGGCGACCTCTGCCCAGTCTTGGGGGGACAGGTCCACGCCCGTGGGGTTGTGGCAGCAGCCATGCAGCAGAACCACCTCGCCGGGTTGCGCGGCCCCCAGATCGGCAAACATGCCGTCGCGGTCAAGCGCGCCCGCGTCCGCATCCAGATAACGGTAGGGCCGCGCCTGCAACCCCGCCGCTGCGATCAGCGGGCCGTGGTTCGGCCATGTCTGCGCGCTGACCCAGACGGTTGTGCCGGGGCGCACCTTGGCAACCAAGTCGCAAATCTGGCGCACCGCCGACGTGCCGCCCGGCGTGCCCACGGCAGCCACACGCGCGCTGGGCACGGCACCGCCCAGAAGCAGCCCTTCCATCGCGTTAAGAAACGCAGCGTCCCCCGCCAACGACAGGTAGCTTTTGCTGTCCTGCTCGGCCAGTATCCGCGCCTCTGCGGCCTTGACCGCGCGCATGACCGGGGTGCGGCCCTGTGCGTCGCGATAGACCCCCACGCCAAGGTCGATCTTATCCGCGCGCGGGTCTTCGGCATAGGCCTGCATCAGCGCGATGATGCCGTCCATCTTGGGGGCGGGCAGGGTTTCGAACATAGGTTTAGTCCTGTGCCTTGGTCCAGTCGCGGGTCAGAAGGCGCGTGCGGTCCTCGCGCCGGACCACGGAAAACCCGTGCCGCTGGTACTGGATCAGCGCGCGCGGATGGTCGAGCGTGCAGGTGTTGACCGTCAGCTTGCCGACCCCGTCTTGCGCCCAAGCCGTCAGGATCGCGGTGCGCAGCATCCACGACCCGAAGCCACGCCCGACAACGCCGGGCACCAACCCGAAATAGCACAGCTCGCATGTCTCGCCCGCCGACCAATCCAGCAGGAAGAAGCCGTGCGGCCAGCCCTTGTCGATCAGCGAATAAAGCGCGACTTCTGGCTTCTTCAGCCAAGCGTCGATTTCTGCATCCTCGCTGGCGTGCAGGTCTGTCCAGGCGTAGTCGCGGCCAACCGCATCATAGAGCGCGCGGAAATACCAGACGGGCGGCGCTTCGGCACGCAGCAGCGCGCCTGTCATGGCTGTCGGGGTGTGCGGCCAGTCATAGCTTGGCCGTTCGGTCATTTCCAAGAATGTGACAGTGTAGGGAACTGTTTCCCCGGCGCGGTAGGTGGTCATCCCTGTTCCACCTTCAGGTCTGGGAACAGACCCCATTCCGACCATGACCCATCATAAAGCGCGTGGTCGCGGTGGCCCAGAATTTCCAGCCCCAACGACAGGATCGCCGCCGTCACGCCCGACCCGCAGGTGGTAATCACCTTGCGGTCAAGATCGACGCCCGCGCCCTCGAACGCCGCGCGCAGCGCGTCGCCGCGCTTCATGGTGCCATCGGCATTCAGCAATTCGGCATAATGCAGGTTCAGCGCGCCCGGCATATGGCCCGAGCGCAAGCCTTCACGCGGCTCTGGTTCGTCGCCGCGAAAGCGCGAGGGGCTGCGGGCGTCCAGAATTTGCCAGTCACGCAGCTTGATCGCGGCGGCGACCTGGCTGACATCCTTCACCAGATGCGGCTGGCGCTGCGCGGTCATGTGGCGTTCGCGCAGGACGGGGGGCATATCTTCGACCGGGCGGCCTTCGGCTTGCCATTTCGGAAAACCGCCATCCAACACGGCGATGTCGGTTTTACCCATCAGCCGGAACATCCACCACACGCGCGCGGCCGAGAACAGGCCAGAGCCGTCGTAGACCACCACCTGATGCCCATCGCCCACGCCCATGGCGCGGGTGCGCGACATGAATTTCTCGACCGGGGGGGCCATGTGGGGCAGGGCAGAGCGGTGGTCGCTGATGTCGTCAATATCAAAGAAACGCGCACCGGGGATATGCGCGCGCTCATATTCCGCTTTCGCGTCGCGCCCGGTCGCGGCCATGTAATAGCTTGCATCCAGCACGCGCAGATCGGGGTCGGACAAATGCGCGGCCAGCCATTCGGTAGAAACCAGCGTTTTCGGATCGTCCATGTTTGCCCCCTTGGCTATCGTGCTTGTTTACACCTACCGAGGCAGGTGCAGACTGGCAAGCGGGGCTTTTCGCGGGCTGCCCCTTGGCGTATTCACTCTGGGATGACCGACACGCTGACCGCGCTTTACGACCGCAAGATCGAAGACGGCACGCTGCGCCCCGACCCGGCACAGCGCGCGGCCCTGCCATTGTTCCAGCCGATCCTGGAGCATCTGGCACAGCCCGCGGCCAAGGCTGGCGGGCTGAGGGGGTTGTTTGGCCGCGCCAAGCCCGCACCTGTGCCAGGGCTATATCTGTGGGGCGGGGTGGGGCGTGGCAAATCCATGTTGATGGACCTGTTCGTGGCCCATGCGGGCGATGTTCCCAAGCGGCGGGTGCATTTCCACGCCTTCATGCAGGAAATCCACGCGGGTATGCACAAGGCCCGCCAAGCCAACACGCAAGATGCGCTGGCCCCGGTGGCCGATGCAGTGGCCGCGCAGGTGCGCTTGCTGGCCTTTGACGAGATGCAGATCACCGACATCACCGATGCCATGGTCGTGGGCCGCTTGTTCGAGCGGCTGATGGATGCGGGCGTGGCGATTGTGACCACCTCGAACCGCCCGCCGGATGATCTGTATAAAGACGGGCTGAACCGCGCGCTGTTCCTGCCCTTTATCGACATGCTGAAGGCCCGCATGGTCGTGCACCACCTGGAATCGGAAACCGATTACCGCCAGCATCGACTGGCGGGCGCACAGGTCTATTTCGCCCCGTCGGGCGCACAGGCCCGCGCGCGGCTGGACCAGCTTTGGGACGACCTGACCGGCCACGATCCGGGCCATGAATTGCGTCTGCGGGTCACGGGCCGTGACGTGGTCATCCCCAAGGCGCATAACGGCGTGGGCCGGGCATCGTTCTGGGAGCTGTGCGGCCAGCCCTCGGGCGCGGCCGACTATCTTGCCATTGCAGAGGCGCTGCGCGTGTTGATCCTTGATGACATTCCGCAGCTATCTTCCGGCAATTACAATCAGGCCAAACGTTTCGTCACGCTGGTAGATGCGCTTTACGAGGGGCGTGTGCGCCTGATCGCCTCTGCGGCGGCAGAGCCGGAAAAGCTATATACCGAGGGCACCGGCGCCTTTGAATTCGAACGCACAGCCAGCCGCCTGCGCGAAATGCAAAGCGCGGATTGGCAGGGCTGATCCGCCCTAGCGCGACGATAACCGCGCCACCGCCCATTGGGCCGCGTCTGCGACAACAGGGTCGGCGTCATTGCAGAGGGCTTGCGCGACGGGCTTCAGCCGGGGGCTGCCGGAATTGCCAATGGCGTAAAGCACGTTGCGCACGAAGCGCCCCCGCCCGATCCGCTTGATGGGAGAGCCGGAGAACCGCGCGCGGAAGGCGGCGTCATCCAGCCGTGCCAGCTCGCCAAGGTCTGGCGCGATCATGCCGTCGCGGGCGGCATATTTCACCTCTCGCGCGTCAGTGGCGAATTTGTTCCAAGGGCAGACCGCAAGGCAATCGTCACATCCATAAATGCGATTGCCCATCTTGGCGCGCAACTCTTCGGGCACGGGGCCGTGATGCTCGATCGTCAGGTAGGAAATACAGCGCCGCGCGTCCAGCTGGTAGGGCGCTGGAAAGGCACCTGTCGGGCAAATGTCCAGACAAGCGCGGCAACTGCCACAATGCCCTTGCGCCGGCGTGTCGGGGGGCAGGTCAAGAGTGGTGAAAATGGCACCAAGAATGAACCAGTTTCCCAACTCGCGCGACAAAAGGTTGGTGTGCTTGCCCTGCCAGCCCAAACCCGCCGCCTCTGCCAAGGGCTTTTCCATGACGGGTGCCGTATCGACAAAGACCTTGATCTCGCCGCCCGCCTGCTCGATCAACCAGCGGCCCAGCCGTTTCAGCCGTTTCTTGACCACATCATGGTAATCGCGCCCCTGCGCATAGGCAGAGATCACGCCCGCCTCGCGCTGCTCTAGCAGGTCCAGCGGGTTGTGATCGGGGGTATAGGCTTCGGCCAGCATGATGATGCTGCGTGCCTGAGGCCAAAGCGCGGCGGGGTTGCCGCGCCATTCCATGCGCTCGGCCATCCAGCCCATCTGGCCATGGTGGCCAGCCTCGACAAAGGCGCGCAGCCTTTGCGGCGCGTCTGGAATGGCATTCGGATGCGTCACGGCGCAGGCCGTGAACCCGAATTCCAGCGCTGCCTTGCGCAAAGCCTGTTTCAGATCATCCGACATTCCGCTGGCATCGCGCAAAAAGGCGGCGCTGGCAACCTGTCACCCGGTTCGGGGTGTGGCGCGGCGCAGGGCTGGAGAGCTGTCTGCCGCAAGCATGTCGGCGATCGTGCGATGCAGCCGGGCAAGCAGGTCATTGGCGGTGCGTTCGGTCTCTGCCTCTGTGTAGAGCCGCAGTTCCGGTGCATTGCCCGACGCGCGCAGATGCACGATCCGCCCCTTGCCCAAGGTCAGGCGCAGCCCGTCGATGGTCGTGACATCGCTTACCGTATCTTGGCCAAGACTGGCTACGAGGGCCGCTTGCACATCGGACGCGGTGCGCAGCCGGTCCACAAGCGCCGCCGACATGGCAGTCGGCACCTGTTCCAGCCGCGTGCTGGCGGTAAAGCGCGCAGGCTCTGCCGCGACGCGGGCAGCCAGCCCCTTTGGGCCAGCCGCCACAAGCGCCGCGATCATCGGCAAATAGCTGTCGCGTGTCATGAGCGCAGGCAGCGGGCCAGCCGGGCCTTGGGCGCCATAGCCCAGAAGGAAGCCGCCATTGGCCTCGTATCCCGCAACGCGCCCCGCCGCGCCCGCCATGCCCGCAATCACGTAGGGAGAGCCGATTCTCGTGCGGATCACCGATCTGAAACAGCCCTTCTGCTCTGCCCCGCTATTCGAGGTGATGGGCGTGACGACCGTATCGGCGCCAAGGTATTGCGCCGCGATCTGGCCAAGGATGTCACCGGGCACCAGCTTGCCGGTTTCATCGGTCATCAGCGGGCGGTCGCTGTCGCCATCGGTCGAGAGGATGGCGTCGCATCTATGTAGTCGCGCGATCTCTTGCAGAAAGGCGCGGTCGGTGTCCGCGACTGCTTCGGTATCGACCGGGATGAAATGATCCGCGCGCGCGACCTCTGTGACGGTTGCGCCCAAGCTGCGCAAGATGTCGACCAAAATATCGCGCCCGACCGCGCTATGAGACCAAACCACCAGTCTGCGCCCGGCCAGAGCCTGCGTGCCAAAGGCGGTGCAATAGCGCGCCATGAAGGGCGCAAGTGCATCATGGCGATGCAATACGCCGCGCGCCAAAGATGTCGCGCGACTGCCCAATGCGGCCGAAATCGCGGATTCCTCTGCCTTGGTGATCTCGCCTTGGAGGGTGTAGAATTTCAGCCCGTTCCGGTCTGCGGGAATGTGACTGCCCGTGACCATGATCGCGCCTGCGCTGGCGCTTTGCGCCGCAAGCGCCAGGGCGGGCGTCGGCACGGGGCCGCAATCGCTGACGCTGACCCCATGCGCCAAGGCGCGGGCGATCACGGTCTGGGCGATCCGGCCCGAACTTGGGCGCAGGTCACGCCCGACAAACAGCTTGCCGCCGGTTTGGCAGACCGTCAGGAATGCAGAGACATGCGCCTCTATACGCTCTGGCGTCAAATCCGCCACCAGCCCGCGCAGCCCCGATGTTCCGAATTTCGGCCCCATCAGTCCGGCGCGGACAGCGCGCGGGCATAAACGTCATCGTAACGAATGATGTCATCTTCGCCCAGATAGCTGCCGGTTTGCACTTCGATCAGGACCATGGGCTGGCTGCCCGCGTTTTCCAGCCGGTGCACGGCCCCGAGCGGAATGAACACGGACTGGTTTTCCGTGACGATCCGGATCTCGTCATCCACCGTGACCTTGGCGGTGCCCTGCACCACGACCCAATGCTCTGAGCGGTGTTTGTGCGATTGCAGGCTAAGGGCCGCACCGGGATGGACATGGATGCGTTTGACTTGGAAATGCGGGCCCAGTGCAAGGCTTTCATACCAGCCCCATGGTCGATAGGCGCGGGGCAGGGTTTCCGCCTGCGGGGTACGTTGCCGCTTCAGCGCGCTCACGGCCTGTTTGACGTCTTGCGCGCAATCCTTGTGTGCGACCAGGACCGCGTCGGGCATGGCAACGGCAACGATATTGTCCAGCCCGATGCCCACGATTTGCATGGTCTCTGTTTCAGAGCGCAGCAGCGTGTCGCGGCAGTCGATTGCCAGAGAGGCACCGGTTGTCACCACGCCATGGGCATCGGGTACGCTTTCGCGCCAGACCGCCTCCCATCCGCCAAGGTCGGACCATTCGCCGCCATAGGGAATGACCGTCAGGTTGTCGGCCTTTTCCATGACGGCATAGTCAATCGAGATGTCTTGGGCCGCGTCCCACGCGGCGGCACCCAGCCGGGTGAAACCCAGGTCCGGGGTGGCGGCGGCAAGCGCATCTTGCACCGCGGCCAGCATCCGGTGCTGGTAGGTCTGAAAGGCGCGGATCATCGCATCGGCGCGGAACAGAAAGACCCCGGCATTCCACAAGTGCCGACCAGTGGCCAGCATGGTCTGAGCCGTGATCGCGTCGGGCTTTTCGACAAAGCGCTGCAACGCAAGGGGCACCGGATGGCACAGGTCGTCGATGCTTGTGTTCAGTTCCAGCCAGCCATAGCCGGTTTCCGCCCGGTCCGGTTTTATGCCGAATGTGACAAGCTGCCCTTGCCGCGCGGCGGGCACCCCGGCCAAGAGTGTTTGGCGAAACCGGTCGGGGTCGGGAATGACATGATCGGATGGTGTAACCAGCACAAGGCTGTCGTCGCCAAGGGAAAGGGCTGCGGCCAAGATCGCTGGCGCGGTATTGCGAGGCGAAGGTTCCAGCAAGATGGCGCCGGGCTCGATGCCGATCTCGGCCAGTTGTTCCGTGACAATGAAGCGAAAATCGGCGGCGGTGACAATCGTGGGGGCGGCGAAGCCCGGACCCGATACCAACCGGGCAGAGCTTTGCAGCAAGCTACGCTCCCCCATGATCGGTGTGAATTGCTTCGGATAAGACTTTCGCGACAGCGGCCATAACCGTGTTCCAGATCCGCCGCAGAGCAGGACAGGATGTATCAGCATGGCTTCATCCAGTTTCGGGGCGAGCGCGCAAGTGACGCAGCCTTGTGGGCGTGTAACCTGAAGTTGAATGAAAGCGTCTTTATGCGGGTCTAGTCAACCCAAACTTGCACAAGGCCGCGCGCGGCCCGTGCGACCAAGAGCGTGGCGGAACGCCATCGCTAAAGACTTATACGCAATCGCGTTCAGCCAGCCCAGATGAGCGACCAATCTTTCGAATGCGCGGGTGTTTGAGGGGCTGGAGGCGAGTACCGGAATCGAACCGGTGTACACGGATTTGCAATCCGCTGCGTAACCACTCCGCCAACTCGCCTCTGGACGCTGCAAGTATTGGCTTGCTGGCGTCGCGTCAAGTGCGCTTCGCGGTCAGCGGGCCAATATTCGTGCCAGCAAGGATATGCACATGCAGGTGGGGCACTTCCTGGTTGGCGTCCGGCCCTGCGTTCGAAATCAGGCGATACCCGCCTTCGCCTTCTGTCGGGCAGACGCCCAGTTGCGCGCAGACCTTGGCCAACATGCGGGTGAAATCGGCGATCTCGGCATCGCTCGCATTCTGGGCGAAGTCGTCATAGGTGACATAGGCGCCCTTGGGAATGACCAGCACATGCTGCGGGGCTTGCGGCGCGATGTCGTGGAAAGCCAGGCAATGCGTGCTCTCGGCCACCTTTTTGCAGGGAATCTCACCGCGCAATATCTTGGCGAAAATGTTCTGGTCGTCGTATGAATAGGGCATCGGATCCTCGGACGGTGTCGGTTTGGGGCAGGTTACGCGCTTCACCTATCATAGGGAAGGGCCGAGGAAAGGGGCGATCATGCAGCGGCCAGCCAGTGGCATGAGCCTATACCCCGGCCGCTTTGCAGGCGGTTGGGCCAGCCGCGCGACCGGGCTGATCTACCGCGAAGTGCCCAAGGCCGCCTGTTCCACGCTTGGCCAGCTAATGCACCATGCCGATCATGGCCGGTTCTTCGCGGGTGATGTGCATGACGCGACCGAAGACGTGGTGAAATGGCCCTCTGCTGCCTTTGCCGACGCCATTGCCCGCCCGGACCGTTTCGTGTTCTCGGCCATCCGCAACCCCTATGCGCGTCTCGTGGCCTGCTACCATGACAAGGTTTGCACCACGCAGCGCGATGGCAGCTATTACCGTGGCAATCTGCGTGCCATTCTGATGCAGCATTACGGGGCGGATTTGTCAGAGGGGGCAGACCCGCGCCCCGGTTTCAGGCGCTTCGTGCTGTTCCTGCGGGATACGTTGCGCAACCGTGACCGCTTCTGGTTCGACCGGCACTGGACCCCGCAGGCGCAGCATTTGCGGTCCTTCACGGTCAATGGCCTGCCCTTCGACCACCTGTTTCATGTCGAGCATTTTGCGGATGGGGTCGCACCCGTGTTGGCCAAGCTGCCGCCTGACCGCCGCCCGATGGCTTTGCCCCAGTTCAATGTCTCGGCCCGGCCCGACCTGCCCTTGGACAGCTATTTCGATGACCTGACCCTGCATCTGGTGCATGAAATTTACCGTTGGGATTTCGACTTGTTCGGCTATCGGGCGTTCGACCCGGCAACGGTCCTGCCCGACCGCGCGCTGGACCTGGCTGCGCTGAATCAAAGGCTGGCCGACCCGCACCCGCCGCATTGGGCTGGCCTTGGCGGTTAGCGCCCCCGGATCAGGCTTTCCAGCTCGATAGGCTGGGGGCTGCCCGCCAGTCGGCTGCGATACACCACCTGCGATTCGGCCACGCGCATGATGTAGTTGCGGGTTTCCGCGAAGGGCACGCGTTCCACCCATGTCACGAAATCCACCTGCGGGTTGCGCGGGTCGCCGATCTCGCCCACCCATGACCGTGGCCTGCCGGGACCGGCGTTGTAGCCTGCCGCCACCAACCCAAGCGAGGGGCCGAATTCGTCGCGCAGCTGCGACAGGTAGGCCGCGCCAAGGCGCATGTTCAGGACGGGGTCTTGCGTCAGGTCAGAGGGGGAGAAGGCCACGTTCAGCTTGCGCGCCATCATCTCGCCCGTGCCGGGCAGAAGCTGCATCAATCCGCGCGCATCGGCGCGGCTGCGGGCGCGGGGGTCGAATTCACTCTCGCGCCGCGTGACGGCCAGAACCAGATCATCGGGCGCCGTCAGGCCGCGCCGCTCGTCTTGCGGCACGGGGAAATAGGCGCGCGGCAAAACGATGCCCTCTTGGACCGCGATCTTGGCGATCTTCAGCGCGAAATTCGGCTCGCCCCAAGCCAGTGCAAGGTCGCTGAGCGCACCCAGCTCTGGCTCTGTGCTCAGCTGTTCGGCCAGATGCATCAGGAAGCGGCGTGCTTCATACCAGTCGCCGCTGTCATACAGCAGTTGCGCCGCGCGCAGCAGTTCGGATTGCGCAAGCGCGGTGTCGCGCCAATCGGGGTAGCTTGGCCCGTCAATAAGCATAGGGTCAAGCGTCAGGCCTAGCCGATCGGCGGCAAGCTGACCGTAATAGGCGGTCTGGTGTTCGGCGGCGAATTCATAAGCAGCTTGCGCCGAAATCGCGTCGCCCAGCCGTTCATGCGCGCGCCCCTCCCAAAAGCCCGCGCGCCCAAGCGAAATCGGGCTGGACACGCGCACGCGCAGGGCGCGGAAATGCTCCAGCGCCTCGGCGGGTTTGTTCAGGTATTCAAGCGCGATGAACCCGGCCAGAAAGGCCAGATCGACAAAGGCGATCCCGTCGTCCAGCCCGTGCGGCGTGGCCAGCGCATAGGCGCGTTCGTAATCGCCATCTGCCATGGCCCCGCGCACCAGAACGATGCGCCGTTGCGCCCAAGCCTCGGCGCGGCCCAGCCCTTCGGGCGCGCGCGACTGCGACAACATCAACTCGGCCGCGCTCTCGCGGCTGACAAAGCGATAGCGAAAGTCGAACCGGTCGCGGGCAAGGCCCGGATCGCGCTGCAACGCGTCCGGCACGGCGGCGACCAGCGCGTCCACGCCCGATTGGCGCGCCTGCAACGCGATACGCGCGCGGGCTAGGGCAGCTTGGCTTGCATCCAGCCGGGTCAGGTTGCGCTCTGCCGCGCTGCGTTCGCCTTCCCACAATAGCGCATCGACCCGCGCGGCGTGCAGGTCTTGCAAGCTCGGTCCAAAGCTGGCCAGCAATCGCGCCTCTGCGGTTTCGGACAGGGGCGCAGTCAGCCACAGATCGCGCGCCAAGGCTTCGGCTGCGGCGCGGTCGGTGTCTGCCAGCGCAAATGTCAGGGCCAGCTTGCCGTCATCGGTTATCGGTTGGCGGTTGGCAAAGAACGCGCGCACGGTGGCGGCATCGGCCCCCGCTAGCTTGTCTTCGGCGTTGCGTTGCAGGCTGCGCGCCAGCGGCCAATGTGCGTGGTCGTCCAGAAAGCGGGCGAAATCTGGCAAATCCCCCTCGCCCGCGCGCAGGGCTTGCCAGTCCACCAGCGTGCGCGCATCCGGTCCGATCCGGCTGGCGATGCTGCGCGCCTCGTCCCAGTTGCCGCTGGCCCCCGCGCTGAACGCAGTGCCCAAAAGCCCGGCTTCGCGCGACGGCGGCGGTGTCTGCTGTGCCGAAAGCGGCACCGCAGAAAGCGCCAGCGCCCCCGCAAGCCAGGTTGCAAGCCAGACCGATTGCGCACGCTTTGGCATGAAAAACCTCTTTAGACCTTGAAAATGCCCTTGCATCGTTCTAACCGCCAACAGCCTATCGGCAACACACAATCGCGCAAGATCAAGGAGAGGCACATGCAGATCAGAGGCTCCATTCCGGCTTTGGTCACGCCGCTCAAGGATAATGCGCTGGACATCGACGCGCTTCACGCGCTGGTCGAATGGCAGATTACCGAAGGCTCTCATGGCTTGGTGCCGGTGGGCACGACCGGCGAAAGCCCCACCCTCAGCCATGACGAACACAAGCGCGTGGTCGAGGAAGTCGTGCGCGCCGCGGCGGGCCGCGTTCCGGTGATTGCCGGTGCCGGGTCGAACAACACGATCGAAGCGATTGGTTTCCTGCGGCACGCGCAAGAGGTCGGCGCAGATGCGGCCCTTGTGGTCACACCCTATTACAACAAGCCCACGCAAGAGGGTCTGATCGCGCATTACCGCGCTCTGCATGATGCCTGCGATCTGCCGATCATCATCTACAATATTCCCGGTCGCTCTGTGGTCGACATGATGCCCGACACCATGGCGCGGCTGGCCGAATTGCCGCGCATCATCGGGGTGAAGGACGCCACCGGCAAGCTGGAGCGCGTCAGCCTGCAACGCATGGCCTGCGGTCCCGATTTCCTTCAGCTCTCGGGCGAGGACGCGACCGCACCGGGCTTCAACGCGCAAGGCGGGGTGGGTTGCATTTCCGTGACCGCCAATGTCGCGCCGCGCCTTTGCTCGGAATTTCAAGAGGCGACGCTGGCGGGCGATTATGCCCGCGCGCTGGAAATCCATGACCGCCTGATGCCGCTGCACGTGGCCATTTTTGCAGAGCCGGGGCTGGTGGGTGCAAAATACGGCCTGTCCCAGCTTGGGCGCTGCCGTGAAGAGGTGCGCTTGCCGCTTCTGGGACTGACCGACACGGCCAAGGCGCGCATGGACGCGGCCATGCGCCATGCCGGGCTGCTCAATTAACCGCGATATCCACCCAGACGGGTTTGTGCAGCGTGCCGGTTTCGGCCAGCACCGCATCTAGCGGGTCGTCTGCCAGTGGCCACAACACGCCTGCGCCGGTCACGGTCAGCTTGGCAGAGGGCAGGATGTAAGACACCCTCAGATTGCCTTGCTCGGTATCCCAGGCGACCGTGTCGAGGTGCGGCGGGCCGTTATGGTTGGGGTCTGCGTGGGCGGCACCGCCAGGGCTGGCGGGCCGCGGGTCTTGCAGCGCCGGATGCGCGAGCAAATCGCGCATGGCGCTGTTTCGTCCGTCGCCGTCGAACGGGTCCAGATTGCTGCCTCCGATCAGCACGAAGGAGGCGGGCGGCGGTGGCACCGGCAATGCGCCCTCCAGAAGACGCGTCCAGAAGGCGGTTTCGTCATGGTTGCGGTTGCGATTTCGGTCGGGGTGATCGCCGAAGACGGGCGGGCCGGCCTGATAGATCAGCAACGCCAGTTCGCGCCCCCCCGGCAGGGTCACGGGCAGCTCGAAATGGGCCACGCTCGACAGGCGGTGATGCCCGGCCAAAGCGGGGCCCATCCCGCCATAGAGCAGGGCATCGGGCAAATCGCGCCACAGGAAGCCGGTGAAATCGCGCAGCTTGGGCAGGTTCAGCTTGTGGCGCGACATGACCGCGAGTGCCCGTTCGCCCGCATAGTCGCCATGGCCATGCGCGTCATCGGGGCCGTGCGCCCGGCCATCGCGATTGAGGTCCAGACCGCTGTCGAAGCCCGCATTGGGCTGTGGCGCGAAAAGATGGGGGAAGGTGACGCCAGCCTCGGCCACAAGATCACGCAGGGCGCTCAGCGTGTGGCCCTGCATGTCGTAATCGACGCCTGACAGCACCATGATATCGGGCGATAGCGTGGCGATGACCTGTGCAAGGGCTGCCGCATTGGGGCGGCGGTCACGGATCTGGGCAAGCGCCTCTCCGGGGCCGCGCGTGTGCAGATCTACGCGCCAAAAGGCGATGCGGATCGCATCTGCCTGCCCGGTCCGACCCGTCTGCGCCACCGAGGTGGTGGCGCAAAAGGTCAGGAATAGGCAGAGCGCGCGGGCAAGGGCACGGCGGCCTCTTCCTCTGCGATGCGACGGCGCTGAGCGCGGATAAGCTGTGCCACCCGATACATCGCCACGCCCCGCGTGATAAGGCTGATCGGAATAAACGCCCAGACGGCCATCCCCCATACCATCGTCAAACCGGTTTCAAAGGTCAGCGGCTGAACCAGCAGGCTGGACACATGCAACAGAACCGGAAGCGAGAATGGCAGGATAACCCCTAACAAGACGTTAATCTGGGCATCGCGTTCCAGACGTTGCACGACATCGACCCCTTTGGTCGGGTCGAAATTCGGCAGGTTGATCCAGACATTGAAGGTGCTTCCCTTCGACGGCCAGTAGCCGAGCACCATCGCAGCCAGAAACCCTAACAATCCCAGCAGGCTGGTGACGAAGGCCAGCGAGGCGCTTGCCATCACGTTTATCAGGTGCGCGATGGGCAGCCCTTCGGGCAAGGACAGGGCCAGCATCCGGATCGGGCTGAAGGCAAAATCGAACGCGCCGGCAAGCCAGAATGCCACCGCCGACAAGCTGCCCGGCTGGCCGCTGGCGATTTCGCGCTGGAACAGGGTCAACACCAGAACGACCAGCGCCAGCATGGCAAAGCGCAGGCGATTATAGGGCTTGGCGTCGCGAAACTCTATCAGTCCGGGATAGGCCGCAGCATACTCCGCCATGACAACGGCCCCGGCAATCAGCGCGATCAGCGTGACGGCTTGGGCCACGTCCTGGGACACACCGGGCAAGAGCACCGCTGGCAGCAATACCAGCACTGCGACCAGAATGCCGCGCAAGAAACACTGTGCCACATGTGACATGGACGTTCGACTGCCTCGCCTCGATGCCTTTTGCGGGGTCGTTGCCCGCAGGTCTTTGATCTTGTCCAGCAGCCCGTTCGCCCGGACTTGCCTTATTCTTGACACAATGTTGCCCATTTCTAGTCACCCTAGCAAGTGCTATGCCGACTATCGGTAAGGCTTTGGGCAATTTCGAGGTCGAACTGTCGCGCCTTTGCATCAAATTTGTGGAAAAAAAGCGGCACCCCAAAGGGATGCCGCCAGAAAATCGCGAAAAATCAAAGCTCAGACCCAGGGGCGTGACTGGGCGGCCTGCGCCTCGAAAGCATCAATTGACGCTACTTTCTCGAGCGAGAGGCCGATGTCATCCAACCCGTTCAGCAGGCAATGCTTCTTGAACGAGTCGATCTCAAAGGCGTAAACCGACCCATCGGCCCCGGTGACGGTCTGGGAGTCCAGATCGACCGTGATGCGCGCGTTCTCGCCCTTGCGGGCGTCGTCCATCAGGGCGTCGACCTGGTCTTGCGGCAGCACGATGGGCAGAATGCCGTTCTTGAAGCAGTTATTGTAGAAGATGTCGGCAAAGCTGGTCGAGATGACGCAGCGGATGCCGAAATCCAGAAGCGCCCACGGCGCGTGCTCGCGCGACGAGCCGCAGCCGAAATTGTCGCCCGCGACAAGGATCTGCGCGTTGCGATAGGCCGGCTGGTTCAGCACGAAATCGGGAATTTCGTTTCCGTCATTGTCGTAGCGCATCTCATCGAACAGGTTCTTGCCCAGCCCTGAACGTTTGATCGTTTTCAGGAACTGCTTGGGAATGATCATATCGGTGTCGATATTGACCAGCGGCATCGGGGCCGCGACGCCTGTCAGTGTGGTGAATTTTTCCATGGGTCTCTCCTCCGGACGCATCCGGGGCTTTGCCCCGGACCCCAGGATATTTTTGCAAGGATGAAATCAGGCCGGTTCGGTCGCAAGATCGCGCACATCGGTCAGGCGTCCGGTGATGGCAGCCGCGGCGGCCATGGCGGGCGACATGAGATGTGTGCGGCCCCCGCGGCCTTGGCGGCCCTCGAAATTGCGGTTCGAGGTGGCGGCGCAGCGCTCGCCCGGCTGAAGCTGATCGGGGTTCATGGCGAGGCACATCGAGCAGCCTGCGAGGCGCCACTCGAAGCCAGCGTCGATGAAGATCTGCGCCAGACCCTCTTCTTCGGCCTGCGCGCGCACAAGGCCCGATCCGGGCACGACCATGGCGCGTTTGACCTTGATCTTGTGACCTTTCAGGATTTCAGCGGCGGCGCGCAGGTCTTCGATCCGGCCATTCGTACAAGAGCCGATGAAGACGGTGTCGATCTCGATGTCGCTGAGCTTCTGGCCCGCTTTCAGCCCCATATAGTCGAGCGCACGGCGCGCGGCCTCGACCTTGCCGCCCGAGAAGCTTGCGGGGTCGGGGACGGTCGCGGTGATGGGCAGCACGTCTTCGGGCGAGGTGCCCCAGGTGACGACCGGCGCGATGTCTTCGCCGCGCAGGGTGACGACCTTGTCCCAATGCGCATCATCGTCCGAATAGAGCGTTTTCCACCATGCGAGCGCGGCTTCCCATTGCGCGCCTTTGGGCGCATGGGGGCGGCCCTTGACATAGGCGAAGGTGGTTTCATCGGGGGCGATCAGACCTGCGCGCGCGCCGCCTTCGATGGCCATGTTGCAAACGGTCATGCGCCCTTCCATCGACAGTTCGCGGATGGCTTGGCCGCAATATTCGATGACATAGCCCGTGCCGCCCGCGGTGCCGGTGGCACCGATAACCGACAGGGTGATGTCCTTGGCGGTCACACCCGGCCGCAAGGAGCCGGTGATTTCCACCTTCATGTTCTTGGATTTCTTCTGGATCAGCGTTTGCGTGGCCAGAACATGTTCCACTTCCGATGTGCCGATGCCGTGGGCGAGCGCGCCAAAGGCCCCGTGGGTTGCCGTATGGCTGTCGCCGCAGACCACGGTCATGCCCGGCAGCGTCCAGCCCTGTTCGGGGCCGACGATATGCACGATGCCCTGACGAATATCGTTGACCGGGTAGTAGTTCACGCCGAAGTCGCGGGCGTTGCGGTCCAGTGCTTCGACCTGGA
This sequence comes from Roseibaca sp. Y0-43, assembly GCF_020667835.1. Classification (GTDB taxonomy): domain Bacteria; phylum Pseudomonadota; class Alphaproteobacteria; order Rhodobacterales; family Rhodobacteraceae; genus Roseinatronobacter. The sequence goes on along the minus strand of NZ_JAFMPR010000010.1, from coordinate 18,133 downwards.
TGCGCGATTCGGCATTCTCGATGCCGTTTTCGCGGTCTGGGGTGGTGGGCACGTTATGGTCGGGCACGGCGATGGTCTTTTCCGGCGCGCGCACCTTGCGGCCCGCCATGCGCAGCCCTTCGAAGGCTTGCGGGCTGGTCACTTCGTGCACCAGGTGGCGGTCGATATACAAAAGGCAGGTGCCGTCGGCGTCTTCGTGCACGACATGGGCATCCCAGATCTTGTCATAGAGGGTCTTTGGCATGGCTGTATCTTTCGAAAAAAGCGAAGTCTTTGCGTGGCTTTCGGGCGCGCGGGCGCAAGGGCGTGGCCTGCGCGCAGGCACGGGTCAGCGCAGTCGCGCCAGAACCGAGCGGTTCTCATGCGTGAAGCGCTGGGGCAGGCGCGCGTGATCTGTCATGTCGAAAAACCGATACATGACGCGCTAGATACTTGGTTGCGGGCGATATGGCAACGGTCCGCAATATGTGCATTTCTTCATCACGAAGTGCATTGCACAGCCCCCGGTGATTGAGATAACGCCCCGCAACTGCTATCTTGAACGGGTAGCAAACTCTGGAGGTCTTGCCCTGTCTTACGTCGATACGCCCGCGCTTGCGGCCCGCCCTGAAGCAACCACGCCCGTGACAAGCGAGGCATTGCTGAAACTGGTCCTGTCCTCGCTGGACGATGACAAGGCGGAAGATGTCGTGCAGATCGACCTGCGGGGGAAATCGGCGATGGCGGACACGATGGTCATCGCCTCTGGCCGGTCGACACGGCAGGTTGCGGCGATGGCGCAAAAGCTGATGGACCGGCTGAAGGAAACCTTTCGTCTGTCGGCGCGGGTCGAGGGCAAGGATACCGGCGACTGGGTGCTGATCGACACGGGCGATGTGGTTGTGCATATCTTCCGCCCGGAAGTGCGCGAGTTCTATCAGCTTGAAAAGATGTGGCAGGATATCGGGCGCGCGGGCGCCTGACCGCTTGGAATGAAGCTGCATATCTGCGCCATGGGCCGCCTGCGCAAGGGGCCGGAGCGCGACCTGATCGACGACTACCTGACGCGTTTCAATCGCACGGGGCGGCCCTTGTCGCTTGGCCCCTGCGAAGAGCATGAGTTGGACGAGCGCAAGGCCGCGACACCTGCCGCGCAAGCGCCGCTTCTGGCGCGCGCGATCCCCGAAGGCGCGCATGTCGTGGCGCTGGATGAGCGCGGGGCGCTCATGACCTCGCCCGATTTTGCGCGGTTAATGGCAGATGTGCGCGACCGTGGTGCGCGTGACTTGGCCTTTGTGATCGGCGGGGCGGATGGGCTGGACCCGGAGTTTCGCGCGCAGGCCGATTCGGTTTTGTCGCTGTCACATATGGTCTGGCCGCATATGCTGGCCCGCGTCATGCTGGCCGAGCAGATATACCGCGCGGCCACCATCCTGTCGGGAAGCCCCTATCACCGGGATTGAGGCGCTAATCAGCCCAGAACGAGCGTCGCGGCCATCATCGCGGCGAAGGCCAATGTGACGACCACGGCGACGGTCGAGTTGTCGGCATCTTCCTGCGCCTCTGGCAAGAGTTCCGAGAAGATCATCCACAGCATTGCCCCGGCTGCGAGGCCCAGGCCCACGGGCAGGATTGGCGCGAAATAGAGCACGAACAGAAAGGCCGGGACCGCCAGCAAGGGCTGCGGCAGCGACGACACGATTGCCCACCAGCCCGCCTTGGCCACGCTTGCGCCGCGCGGCACCATCACCAACGCAATCGCCAGCCCCTCGGGCACGTTATGCAGGGCGATTGCAATCGTAATCAGGTCACCCAGCGGGCGGCCGCCGCCAAAGGCCACACCCACACCAATGCCTTCGGCGGCGGAATGCGCGGTCATGACCCCCATGATCATCAGCACTTTCATGGCGTCGGCGCCCTGCATGTCGCCCAGGCTGACTTCCCCTTGGCGGTCCAGCAGTTTCTTGACCAGCCAGATGGCAAAGACACCCAGAACGATGCCGCCGATGGTGCGCGGGCCGGACAATTCGAACCCTTCCATCACCAGCGTCGCGCTTGCTGCCAGCATAAGACCCGCCGCCAGCGCGTTGCCCATGGATAGTGCGCGCCCCGACATAGAGCGCGCGGCCAAAAGCGGCAGCGCGCCAAGGCCGGTGGCCAGGGCGGTAACAAGGGCCGCGATGAAGACGATCAGGAGGGTAGGCTCAGTCATGGCGATTCTCTTAAATTAGAATTATTCTAATAAATGGGCCGCTCTGAGATCGCAAGCATTTTTCTGCCCGGCCAAATTGATACATTATTGATTTACAAAATCCGCTTTGCTACGGTCCGTCTCAAGTGGCCGCATAACAGGCCGCATGGGAGGAAGACATGACCATCGTTCCCGTCACTTCGGGCGATCTGGAGGCGGCCGAAATATCGTGGTTCGCCGCGCTCTGTTCGGATGACTACCAGTTTCTTGGTGTTCCAGATGGCGCGCTGCGGTCCAGTTGGGCGCATTGTAGCGACATTCTGAAATCCGCCGAAGCGCAGGGGTTCCGCAACATCCTGTGCCCGTCCAGCTATCAGGTGGGGCAAGACACGCTCAGTTTCGTCGCGGCGGGCAGTCAGGTCACGGAACGGATCAACATGCTGGCCGCCATTCGCTGCGGAGAGATGCAGCCCATCATGCTCGCCCGCACCGTGGCGACCTTGGATCACATGCTCAAAGGTCGGCTGACGCTGAATGTCATCAGTTCCGATTTTCCGGGCGAAGTGGCCGACAGCGCCTATCGCTACAAACGCAGCCATGAGGTGGTGCAGATCCTGCGGCAGGCGTGGGAACGGGACGAGATCAACCACGAGGGCGAGATCTACCAGTTCAAGGGCGTGCCCACCGCGCCCGCCAAGCCCTACCAGCAAAACGGCGGACCGCTTCTGTATTTTGGCGGCTATTCGCCCGATGCGCTAGAGCTGTGCGCGGCGCAATGCGACGTCTACCTTATGTGGCCCGAAACCGAGGATCAACTGGCCGAGCGGATGCGCGCGGTCCATGCAAGGGCAGAGGCGCATGGCCGCACGCTGGATTACGGGCTGCGGGTGCATGTCATCGTCCGTGATACCGAAGCAGAGGCGCGCGAATACGCCGACCATCTGGTCAGCAAACTGGACGACGAGTATGGCCGCCTGATCCGCGAACGCGCGCATGACAGCGGCAGTCTGGGCGTGTCACATCAGGCGCGCGCGCGCGAATTGGCCGACCAGTTCGGCTATACCGAACCGAACCTTTGGACAGGCGTGGGTCGCGCGCGTTCCGGCTGTGGCGCGGCGCTTGTGGGCAGCGCCGATCAGGTGCTGTCGAAGCTGGAGCGTTACCGTAAGATGGGCATCCGTGCCTTCATCTTTTCTGGCTATCCGCATCTGGACGAATGCCAGCAATTCGGGCGGTTGGTCATGCCGAATCTGGCGACCTGCTCGCTGCCGCATGAATATGGCCGCGTGCCAAGTGAAACACCGGCAACGCCCCTGGGCGTGGGGGAGCGTGTCTGATGGAACGTGTTGATCTGACCGACAGCTTGTCCTTGTCGCGACTTGTCTATGGCATGTGGCGGCTGGGCGATGACGCCGACACCAGCCCCGCCCATGTGCAAGCTAAGGTCGAGGCGTGCTTGGCCCAAGGCATCACCACCATGGACCAGGCCGACATCTATGGCGACTATGGCGCAGAGGCGTTGCTCGGCGCGGCATTTCGTGCAAGCCCCGGCCTGCGCGACAAGGTGGAACTGGTCACGAAATGCGACATCGTGGCCCCGATCGGCAAATATGCCTCGGCGCGGGTGAAGTATTACGACACCAGCGCCGCGCATATCCGCGCCTCGGTCGAGGCGTCGCTCAGCAATATGGCGACCGACCGGATTGACCTGTTGCTGATCCACCGCCCCGACCCGCTGATGGACCATCAGGAAACCGGCGCGGTGCTGGATGCATTGGTAGCCGAAGGCAAGCTGCGCGCCGTGGGCGTGTCGAATTTCCGGCCATGGGATTGGGATTTGCTGCAATCTGCCATGACGACGCCGCTTTGCACCAACCAGATCGAGATCAGCCTACTGGCGCGGGACGCGTTCACGAATGGCGATCTGGCACATCTGCAAAAGCTTGGCCTGCCCCCGATGGCATGGTCGCCCTTGGGCGGCGGCGCGCTGTTCGGAGAGGGCGACGCGGCCATGCGCTTGCGCCCGCATCTGGAACGGCACGCAAAAGCGCAAGGGGTGGGTATGGACGCGGTCGCGGTAGCGTGGCTTCTGGCACATCCGGCCCGCATTCTGCCGGTGCTGGGCACGAATTCGCTACAGCGGATCGCGCGCATCGGGGATGCCGCGAAAGTGACGCTGACACGCGAGGACTGGTTCGAACTCTGGACCGCGGCGGCGGGGCAAGAGGTGCCCTGACCATAAGGCCGGACTTTCATCAAGGGAGGACAATGATGAAAACCACACTGACAACGACGACCCTAGGGCTGATCTTGGCCGCAGGCGCGGCCAGCGCGCAGGAATTGCGTTTCATGTGCTATCAGGATGGCACCGAATGCGCCGCTTGGGCGTCGCAAATGCCCGCGTTCGAGGCCGAGAACCCCGGCATCACCGTGGTGGTGGACGAGGTGCCGTATCAGTCGATCATCGAATCGCTTCCGGTGCAGCTGGAAGTGGGCGAAGGCCCGGACCTTGCGCGCGTGACCGACTATGGCGGCTTGGCGCGCTTCATGCTGGATGTGCGCCCCTATGTGTCCGACCCCGCTGCGATTGAAGCGCGTTACGGCCAATCGCTGGCATGGGCGCGCGTGGGCGACAATAATGCCGACGGTATTTACAACATCGTGGACCAGCTGACCGCGACGGGCGGCTTTGCCAACAAGACCCTGTTCGACCAAGCAGGTGTAGAGATGCCCGGACCGGGCGCGACATTCGCGGAATGGGCGGAAGCCAGCCGCGCCGTGCGCGATGCCGTGGGCGTCGACTTTGCAATGGCAATCGACCGCACCGGCCACCGCTTCGCTGGGCCGGCCATGTCCTATGGCGCTGCCTATTTCGATGAAAACGGCGACCCGATCTTGGTCGATGACGGCTTCCGCAGCTTCGCCGAGCAATTCGTCGCGTGGCACGAAGACGGCACGCTGGCGCGTGATGTCTGGGCAGGCGCGGGTGGCGGCACCTACCAGGATGCGGCGGCCGAATTCATCAACGCGAATTTGGTAATGTATTATTCGGGTAGCTGGCAGATCGGCCGCTTTGGTCGCGATATTGGCGACGCATTCGACTGGGTTGCCACGGGCGGTATCTGTGGGCCCGTCGCCTGCACGGGTATGCCGGGTGGCGCGGGGATCGTCGGCTTCAAGCAGACCGAACACCCCGAAGCCGTCGGCAAGCTGATGGAATTCATGGCGCGCGACGATGTGCAGGCCGCCGTTCTGGCGCAGACCCGCAACATTCCGGCCAATTCCGTGCTGCAAGAACAAGGGATCGAGTACCAAGATGTCAGCGATGATGTGAAAGCGGCGCTGACGACTTTCGCAGCCTCTATCCCGACTTTTGCGGACAGTGCCTATGCGTTGCAGGGCTATGCCAATAACCGCGCCATCTACACCGCAACGCCCGCGCGCATCACGCAGGCCATCGTGGGCGAGCTGTCGCTGGACGATGCGTTGGCCCGCCTGGATGCCGACATCGCAGAGGCGATTGCGCAGTAACACGCGCTTGTCGCGATCGACCTGACCGGTTCGCCTGCCCATGGGGCGGGCCGGTCCCTTGCCGGGCCATGAAGGGAAGGCGACATGTTGAAAACGGCGGCTGTCCAAGCCTATGAAGGCGCGTTCAACCTGTTGGAACGCCCCATGCTGGCCCTTCAAAAGCTGTTCGGCCAAAGCCGGGTGGCGTGGGTTTTCCTGCTGCCCAACCTTGTCATCTTCGGGCTGTTCACCTTCCTGCCGATCATCCTGAATTTCGTCTTCGCCACCACGGGCGGCGACCGCATCATCCTGGCGGATCGGCCCTTTGTCGGCACAGAGCATTTTGCGAGCCTTCTGGATTGCGAAAGCTATTTCGACCCGAATTCCTGCCACCGGGACCTGTTCTGGCGCGCTGTCGGCAATACCGGCTGGTTCGTGCTGATGCAGGTCGGCTTCATGATCCTCTTCTCGCTCATCACGGCCCTTATCCTGAACCGCGACATCGTGCTGCGCGGCTTCTTCCGCGCGGTGTTTTTCTACCCGGTGCTGCTGTCGCCGGTGGTCGTGGCGCTGATCTGGAAATGGATCTTGCAGCGCAACGGTGTGCTGAACGCAGGCCTTGAAGGCGCGGGCTTCGGCACGATCAACTGGCTGCTGGAAGCCGACTGGGCCTTCTTCTGGGTCGTCTTCGTGTCGATCTGGTGCAACATGGGGTTCTATGTGCTGATCCTGCTCGCGGGTCTGCAATCCATCCCCTCGGACGTCTACGAGGCCGCCGAGATGGACGGCACGCCCCGCTGGCGGCAGCTCTGGCGCATTACCCTGCCCCTGTTGATGCCGACGATGCTGGTCGTCATGGTGCTGTCGGTCATCCGCGCGGTGCAGGCCTTTGACGAGATTTACGTCCTGACCGGCGGCGGGCCGGGGTCTGCCACGACGCTGCTGATCCAATATATCTATGACGTGGGTTTCTCGACCCGTCCGCGCCTCTATGGGCTGGCGGCGGCGGCGTCGCTTCTGATGGCGGGCGTGCTGTTCGTGCTGACCATTATCCAGCTTGCGGCCACGCGCAAACAATCGGGGGATAACTGATGTTTGGCTGGCTGATCGGGCGGCGCGGGCGCCATGGGTTCGACCTGACCGACTGGATGGCCTTCGGATTTCTGGGCTTGGGCGTGTTCCTGATGCTGGGTCCGGTGCTGTGGCTGGTGCTGTCCAGCTTCAAGACAGAAGCCGCGCTTCAGGAATACCCGCCCAAGTTCCTGCCGCTCGCCCCGATAGAGCGGATGGTCGAGGGGTTTGACCAGCCTTTGCAGATGTTCACCGTCACCGCAGGAGAGCACGCAGGCCGCGAGCTGGCGCAGGTGCGCCGCATCGGGCTGAATGCGCAGATGGTGGACCCGGCAAACCCAAGCGAGCGGCTGAACGTGGCGATCAGCGACCGCGAACCGCTGCGCGAATTCGGCATCGCGACCGAGAACTATACCGACGTTTTCTCGCGGTTCAATTTCATGCTGTACTTCTGGAACTCGACCTTCATCACGGTCGTCGCCACGATCCTGACGGTGCTGTTCAACTCGATGGCCGCTTTCGCGCTGGCGAAATACAAGTTCACCGGGCGTAACGCGGTCTTCGTGCTGATTATCGCGACATTGATGATCCCGCCGACGATCACGCTGGTGCCGCTGTTTTTGGTCATATCCGAAATGGGCATGGTCAACAGCCATTGGGGTGTGATCTGGCCCGCGATTGCCACGCCGACGGGCGTGTTCCTGCTGCGCCAATACATGCTGACGATTCCCGATGACCTGCTGGATGCCGCGCGCATGGACAATGCAAGCGAATGGAAGGTCTATTGGAAAATCGTGCTGCCCCTGTCCGCGCCTGCGCTGGCGGTGCTGGTGATCTTCTCGGTCATGTGGCGGTGGAACGAATTCCTCTGGCCGTTGATCGTGCTGAACCGGTCAGAGGTGTTCACGCTGCAACTGGCGCTGAACAGCTTTCAGGGTGAGTTGCAGACAAGCTGGTCGAACCTGTTGGCGATGACGGTGCTGACGTTGTTGCCGATAACCATCGTGTTCGCATTTTTGCAGAAATACATCACGCAGGGCATTGCCCAGTCTGGCGTAAAATGAGCGCCTGCGGCGCAAGGCTATTGTTTGGGGGGCTTTGCCCCCGTCGCGCGGATGCGCGACTCCCCCAGGATATTTGGGGCAAGGATGAAAGAGGGGAGGGCGCATGGCCGGGCTGTCGTTGAAGGGCATCGTCAAGGAATATGGTGCGGTGCGGGTGATCCACGGGGTGGACCTGGAGATCGCGGATGGTGAATTCTGCGTCTTTGTCGGGCCGTCGGGCTGCGGGAAGTCGACGCTTCTGCGGATGATTGCGGGGCTGGAGGATATAACCGGCGGCGATCTGCTGATCGGTGGAGACCGGGTGAATGACCAGCGCGCCAGCGAACGTGGGCTTGCGATGGTGTTCCAGACCTACGCGCTTTACCCGCATATGAGTGTGCGCGCGAACCTGGCCTTCGGGTTGGAGAATATCCGCATGCCGCGCGCCGAAATTGACGCCCGCGTGGCCGAGGCCGCGCGCATGTTGCAGCTGGAGCCCTATCTGGACCGCAAGCCCAAGGCGCTGTCGGGCGGCCAACGCCAGCGCGTGGCCATCGGGCGCGCGGTTGTGCGCGAGCCGAAGGTGTTTTTGTTCGACGAGCCCTTGTCGAACCTCGATGCCGAGTTGCGCGTGACGATGCGCGGCGAGATCGCGGCGCTGCATCGGCGCATTGGCAATACGATGATCTATGTGACCCACGATCAGGTCGAGGCGATGACCATGGCGGACCGGATCGTCGTGTTGCGCGATGGGCGGATAGAGCAGCAGGGTGCGCCGATCGAGCTGTATAACCGGCCCGCGAACAAGTTCGTGGCGGGGTTCATCGGCTCTCCCCGGATGAATTTCATTGCCTGCGAGGTGGTTGAGGCTGACGGGCAAGGCGCGCGGTTGCGCGATCCGTCCGGGCGCGAATTGGTGGCCCATGTCGATGGGCGCGGCCTGAACCCCGGCAACAAGGTGGACCTTGGTGTGCGCCCCGAGCATTTGCACCCGGTCGCCGAGGGCGAACCAGGCATCGCGGCCACGGTCGAGAATGTCGAGCAGTTGGGCGGCGAGAGTTACTTGTATTGTCGCGGGCCTGACGGTGTGGAGGTGACGGTGCACATGTCCGGCCAGACCGCGCTCGGGCGCGGCGCGCCGGTGGTCTTGGGCGTGCAGCCCGACCTGTGCCATGTGTTCCGCCAGGATGGCGTCGCGCAGCCGCGCCTGCGTCTGGGCGAGGCGGTGGGCTGAGCGCCATGTCCAATGCGCCCAGCGGTGCCCTGCCGCGCTACCAGCAGATCAGCGAGCTATTGATCCGCGATATTGCCGCCGGGCGGTTGATGGATGGCGCGCGTCTTGCGCCAGAGCGCGAGATGGCCGCCGATCTGGGCGTGGCCGTGGGCACCCTGCGCAAAGCGTTGCAGGATTTGGCCGACAAGGGCTTGCTGGAGCGCGTGCAGGGGTCCGGAAACTATATCCGGGCGCAGCCGGAGGTGGACAGCATTTACGCGCTGTTCCGGTTGGAACTGGTCGCTGGCGGTGGGTTGCCCTCGGCGCAGGTTCTGGACGTGGCGCGCCTGCCCAAGCCCGCGCATTTACCGGATTTCGGACGTTCGGACGACGCGCATCGTATTCGGCGCTTGCGGTTGCTGTCCGGGCAGCCTGCGGCGGTCGAGGAGATCTGGCTGGACGGATCTTATGCACGTGCATTGCGCGCCGAAGATCTGTCGCAATCCTTGTATTTGCATTACCGCACGCATTTGGGCCTGTGGATCGCGCGGGCCGAGGACCGGATCGGCACCGCGATTGTCCCCGACTTTGCGCCCCCCGCTTTTGGCCTGCGGCCCGGTGCCGTGGCGGCCCATATCCAGCGGACAAGCTGGTCGCAGGACAACCAGCGCGCGGAAGTGTCGGAAACGTGGTTTGACCCGAATGTGGCGCGTTATGTCTCGCGTTTGAAATAAGGAAACGGCAATGAGCAAGGCAATTTGTTACGGCATGATCGGCTGTGGCATGATGGGACAGGAACACTTGCGCAACATCGCGCTGATCGAGGGCGCGCATGTGGGTGTCATCTATGAGCCGGATGCGGGGATGCGGGCAGAGGCCGCCCGATTGGCCCCCGATGCGCGCTTCGTCGAGAGTGTTGATGCGCTTCTGGCAGACCCGGCGGTCGAGGCGTTGGTCATCACCAGCCCCAACCATCTGCATTTGCCCCAGCTGGAACAGATCGCGCAGGCCAGCCCGCGCCCGGTTCTGGTGGAAAAGCCCCTGTTCACCGACCCGGCCGATCTGGAGCGTGTGCGCGCGTTGAACTTGTCCGCGCCAGTCTGGGTGGCAATGGAGTATCGCTACATGCCGCCCGTGGCCGCGCTGATCGACGCCGCAGAGCGGGTGACCGGCGGGATCAGGATGCTGACCATCCGCGAGCACCGTTTTCCTTTTCTGGAAAAGGTGGGCGACTGGAACCGCTTCAATGCCCAAACGGGCGGCACACTGGTCGAGAAATGCTGTCATTTCTTCGACCTGATGCGCCATATCCTGCAAGATGACCCGGTGCGCGTTGTCGCGTCGGGCGGGCAGGATGTGAACCATCTGGATGAAAGCTACGATGGCCAGACGCCCGATATCTGGGACAATGCCTATGTGATCGTCGATTTCAAACGCGGCGCGCGGGCCATGCTGGAATTGTGCATGTTCGCCGAAGGCGCGCGCTACCAGGAGGAGATTTCCACCGTTGGCCCCAAGGGCAAGATCGAGTGCCTTGTTCCGGGGCCGGGGCGGTTCTGGCCCGCGCATCTGGGCGCGCCGCCGGTGCCGCAACTGATTGAAAGCCCCCGCAGTCCCAAAGGACCACGCGCGATGGAAATTCCGGTCGATCCGGCGCTTCTGGCGGCAGGCGATCACAATGGATCGACCTATTACCAACATGCCCGCTTTGCCGATGTGGTGCGCGGGCAGGGCGCGGTCGAGGTTGGGCTGGAAGATGGCGTCTGGGCCGTGCTGATGGGGATGGCCGCGCAGGCCTCTGCCCAGACCGGGCGCGCCATGGCGATTTCTGATCGCGGCTTTGCGCCGATCTGACGCCTTTGGGCTGGATTGGCGCGGGGTTTCGCGGTAGGGTTGGCCACAGACCCGGAAAACGGGCAAATCAGGCAACCCGAGCAGGACAGCCAAATGACGGAAATGGTCTACGGCACCACGCCATTGCGCGTGGTCGATCCGATTCTTCCGCGCTGGTGGCGCACGATCGACAAGATGACGCTGACATCGGTGCTGCTGCTTATGGCGGTCGGCATCTTGCTGGGGCTGGCGGCGTCGCCCCCCTTGGCGCAGCGCAACGGGCTGGACCCGTTCTATTACGTTCAGCGGCAGGTGTTTTTCGGCGGGCTTGGGATCGGGGCGATGCTGCTGATCTCCATGGCCTCGCCCGAGAAAATCCGCCGCTTCGCGACCGTGGGTTTCCTTCTGACGCTGGCCGCGCTGATCCTGCTGCCCTTCCTTGGAACCGATTTCGGCAAGGGCGCGGTGCGGTGGTATAGCTTCGGGGTCGGGTCTATCCAGCCGTCGGAATTCATGAAGCCGCTTCTGGCGGTCTTTGTCGCATGGCTGATGGCCGCCAGCGCCGATGTGGGTGGACCACCGGGGCGTGCGATTTCATTTGGGGTCGTGCTGCTGGTGGTCGGGCTTTTGGTCATCCAGCCGGATTTCGGGCAGGCCGCGCTGATTTCCGCCGGTTGGATCGTGATGTATTTCGTAGCGGGCGCACCGATCTTGCTTCTGACGGGTCTGGCGCTGCTGGTCATTGCGGGCGGCTATGTCGCTTACAACAATTCGGAACATTTCGCCCGCCGCATCGACGGGTTTCTGGCCGCAGAGGTCGATCCCCGCACGCAGATGGGCTACGCGCAAAACGCCATCTCCGAGGGCGGTTTCTTCGGCGCGGGCGTGGGCGAAGGGCGGGTGAAATGGTCGCTGCCCGATGCGCATACCGATTTCATCATCGCGGTCGCGGCAGAAGAATACGGGCTAATCCTTGTGGTCTTTATCATCGGCCTATACGCCACGATCCTGCTGCGCTCGCTGTTCCGGCTGATGCGCGAGCGGGACATGTTCATTCGCCTGGCGGGCACGGGCATCGCGGTCGTGTTCAGCCTGCAGGCCATGATAAACATGGGCGTGGCGGTGCGGCTGCTTCCCTCGAAAGGCATGACTTTGCCGCTGGTCAGCTATGGCGGGTCGTCGCTGCTTGCGACGGGTATCGCAATCGGTATGCTTCTGGCACTGACGCGCCAACGCCCGCAGGGCGAGATCGGCGAGATCCTCTCGCGGCGCGGCTAGCTAGGGCAGGGGGCAATCATGGCCAAGGCACCGCTTATCCTGATCGCGGCCGGGGGCACAGGGGGGCATATGTTCCCCGCGCAGGCGCTGGCAGAGGCGCTTCTGGCGCGCGGCTGGCGGGTGAAGCTGTCGACCGATGCACGCGGCGCGCGCTACGCAGGCGGCTTTCCCGAGGCGGTGCGCATTGAAACCGTCAGCGCCGCGACCTTCGCGCGTGGTGGGCTGATGGACAAGATCAAGGTGCCGTTCAAGCTGGCCACGGGTATATTGGGCGCGGCGCTGGGGATGGTGTTCGACCGGCCCAAGGCCGTTGTCGGTTTCGGCGGGTATCCGTCCATCCCGGCGCTGGGCGCGGCGTGGCTGTTGCGCGTGCCGCGTATGATCCATGAACAAAATGGCGTTTTGGGCCGGGTGAACCATCTATTCGCGCGGCGGGTGAACGTGCTGGCCTGCGGCACGTGGCCGACCGAAGGCGCGGACGGGCTGGATGCGCAGTTTACCGGCAACCCGGTGCGCGCCGCTGTGCTGGAGCGCGCGGGCGCAGGCTATATCGCGCCGGGCGACTACCCGATGGACCTGTTGGTGATCGGCGGCTCTCAGGGTGCGCGCATCCTGTCCGATGTGGTGCCGGATGCAATCAGCGCCTTGCCCGATGACATAAAGCGCAACCTGACGGTGGCCCATCAGGCCCGCGAAGAAGATATGGAGCGCGTCATCGCCGCCTACGAGGCTGGCAATGTCCGCGCCGAAATCGCCCCATTCTTTGCCGATATTCCGCGCCGCCTGTCGGAATGCCAGCTTGTCATCAGTCGCGCGGGCGCGTCCTCGGTGGCCGATATTTCCGTCATTGGCCGCCCGTCCATTCTGGTGCCCTATGCCGCCGCCGCCGCCAATCATCAGGCCGCCAATGCGCGGATGCTGGGCGCGGTTGATGCCGCCGTGGTCTTTCCCGAAAGCCAGTTCACCGTGCCCGCGCTGGCGGATAGCCTGCATTCCATCCTTGCAAATCCAAACGCCGCCGCGCAAATGGCGCAGGCCGCGCTTGGCGCAGGCCGCGCGGATGCCACAGAGCGCCTGACCGAACTGGTCGAGGCACTAGCCCGAAAGGACCGCCCATGAGCCCCGCCACCAAGCTGCCCACCGATATTGGCCCCATCCATTTCATCGGGATCGGCGGCATTGGCATGTCGGGCATCGCGGAAGTGCTGATGACCCATGGCTACCGCGTGCAGGGGTCTGACCTGAAGGCCAGCGCCATCACCCAGCGGCTGGAAAGCCTTGGGGCAGAGGTATTCGTGGGCCAGCGGGCCGAGAATATCGACGGCGCGGCGGTGATCGTCGTCTCGACCGCGATCAAGCCCGACAACCCCGAATTGCAGGCTGCGCGGCAGGCGGGCCTGCCTGTCGTGCGCCGGGCAGAGATGTTGGCCGAACTGATGCGCCTGCGCTCGAACATCGCGGTCGCGGGCACGCATGGCAAGACGACCACGACAACGATGGTTGCCGCACTTCTGGACGAAGGCGGGCTTGATCCGACCGTCATCAATGGCGGCGTGATCCACGCCTACGGCTCGAACGCCCGTGCGGGCGAAGGCGAGTGGATGGTGGTCGAGGCGGACGAGTCGGACGGCAGCTTCAACCGCCTGCCCGCGACCATCGCCATCGTCACGAATATCGACCCCGAACATATGGAACACTGGGGCAGTTTCGACGCGCTGCGCAAAGGCTTCTACGACTTCGCCAGCGGCATTCCGTTCTACGGGCTGGCGATCTGCTGCACCGACCATCCCGAAGTGCAGGCGCTCGTGGCCAAGCTGACCGACCGCCGTGTCGTGACCTTTGGCTTCAACGCGCAGGCCGATATTCGCGCGATCAACCTGCGCTATGACGCGGGCGTCGCGCATTTCGACATCGCCTTGCAGGACGAAGGGCGCGTCATCGAAGGCTGCTCGCTGCCCATGCCGGGCGATCACAACGTGTCGAACGCGCTGTCCGCCGTTGCGGCAGCGCGCCATCTGGGGATGAACCCGGCTGAAATCCGTAGCGCGCTGGCCAAGTTCGGCGGCGTGAACCGTCGCTTCACACGTCTGGGCACGGTCGATGGTGTGACCATCATCGACGATTACGGCCACCACCCGGTTGAAATTGCCGCCGTCTTGCGCGCCGCCCGTCAGGCGCTGGGTGGCACCGGCCGCGTGATCGCCGTGCATCAGCCGCACCGCTATACCCGCCTGTCAAACCTGTTCGAGGATTTCTGCACCTGCTTCAACGACGCCGATGTCGTGGGGATCGCCCCGGTCTATGCCGCCGGTGAAGACCCGATTGCGGGTGCCAGCCGCGATGACTTGCTGGCGGGACTGACCGCGCATGGCCACCGCAACGTGCACGCCGTGGACAGTGAGGAAGCACTGGAAGCTTTGGTGCGCGCCCATGCCAAACCGGGCGACATGGTCGTTTGCCTTGGGGCAGGCACGATTTCGGGCTGGGCACACGGGCTGGTGCCGCGCCTGAAGGCGGCGGCTTAAAGCCAGTCGAAGAACCCGGCGGGCGCGCGCCCGCGCAGTTCTTCGGCCAGTTCGCGGCCAAGGGCGGCGCCATCGGCCACGGGTGCGCGCCCTTCGGTGGCCAGTTTTTGTGATCCGTCAGGCCGCAGGATCTCGCCACGCAGCCAGATCTCGTCGCCCTCGACCAGCGCAAGCCCGGCGATGGGGGTTTCACATGACCCGTCGAGTGCGGCCAGAAACGCGCGCTCCGCGGCCAGCCGTTGCCCGGTGGGCGTGTCGTGCAGCGGCGACAGCAGCTCCGCGGTGGCGGTATCCGCGATGCGCCATTCGATCCCGATCGCACCTTGGGCAATCGCGGGCAGCATATCCTCGGGTTCGATCCCGCCGGTGGCGATGTCGCTCATCCCCAGACGGTTCAGCCCGGCCATGGCAAGAAAGGTGCAATCTGCCACGCCATCTTGCAGCTTTTTCAGCCGGGTTTGAACATTGCCGCGAAACTCGACCACTTTCAGGTCGGGGCGCTTGTTCAACAGTTGCGCGCGGCGGCGCAAGGACGATGACCCGACAACAGCGCCGCTTGGCAAATCGGCGATCCCTTGCGCCTTGTGCGACACGAAGGCATCGCGCGTATCCTCGCGCGGCAGGTAGCACCCCAGCGTCAGCCCTTCGGGCTGAACGGTCGGCATGTCCTTCATCGAATGCACGGCAATGTCGATTCGACCTGCGACCATCGCCTCTTCGATTTCCTTCGTGAACAACCCCTTGTTCCCGATCTCTTTCAGCGGGCGGTCCGCGTCGATCAGCGTGCGGTCGTCCCCCGTGGTCTTGATGACCATGATCTCGAACGCCGCTTCGGGCAGGCCATGTGCCGCCATCAGGCGATGCCGGGTTTCATACGCCTGCGCCAGCGCCAGCGGAGAGCCGCGCGTGCCGATTTTCAGGGGCTGTTCGGGGGTCGGATGTGCATGTGTCATGCGTTTTGCATAGCGCCGCACATGGCACCTTTCAAGCACAGACTGTCATGCAGACTTGACAACCTGCGCCCGACTTGTGACGAGAGAGGCGAGTAAGGAGAAAACCACATGACAAAGACCATCCTGCGCGCCCTTGCCGGTGAAACTCTGCCCACACCGCCCATCTGGATGATGCGTCAGGCCGGTCGCTACCTGCCCGAATACCGTGCCACCCGCGCGCAGGCCGGGGATTTCCTGTCGCTGTGCTATAATCCCGAACTGGCGGCAGAGGTCACGTTGCAACCCATTCGCCGCTACGGGTTCGATGCGGCGATCCTATTTGCCGATATTCTGCTGGTGCCGCAGGCGCTGGGGGCGGATTTGTGGTTTGTCACCGGCGAAGGACCGCGCCTGTCCACCATCACCGACCAAGCGGGCGTTGATGCGCTGAAGCCGACAGATGCCATCCACGATACACTGAACCCGGTCTATGAAACCGTGCGTATCCTGTCGCGCGAATTGCCGCCCGAGACAACGCTCATCGGTTTTGCCGGGGCGCCATGGACGGTTGCAACCTACATGATCGCCGGGCGCGGCACCAAGGATCAAGGCCCGGCCCACGCCCTGCGTGAAGGCGCGCCCGAGGTGTTCGACGCGCTGATCGACCGCATCACTGACGCAACCATCGAATACCTGTCCATGCAGATCAAGGCCGGGGCCGAAGTGGTCAAGATCTTCGACAGCTGGGCGGGGTCGCTCAAGGGCGACGCTTTCGCCAAATACGCGCTTGCGCCCACGAAGCGCATCATCGACGCGCTCAAGGCGCGCCATCCGGGCATTCCCGTCATCGCCTTCCCACGCGAAGGGGGCGAGAATTACATCGGTTTCCACAAGGCAAGCGGCGCGGATTGCGTGGCAATCGACGATTCCGTCACGCCCGAATGGGCCGCCGCCAATGTGCAAACGGGCGGCTGCGTGCAGGGCAACCTCGCCTCGCGCCACATGGTGACGGGCGGGCAAGAGCTGGTCGATGAAACCCGCAAGGTCGTCGCCGCCTTCAAGAACGGCCCGCATATCTTCAATCTGGGCCACGGCATTACGCCCGACGCGGACCCGGAAAATGTCGCGCTGATGATAGAGACGGTGCGCAATTTCAAAGCCTGATACGCAAACGGGCGGCCCAAGGGCCGCCCGCAGCGTTTGATCTGTCCCGGTGCTTATTCGGGCAGGATCACTTGGTCGATCACATGAATCACGCCGTTCGAAGCTTCGATGTCGGCCAGGATGACGGTCGCACCATCCACGGTGACCGCGTCGCCCACACCGATTTCCACGGTCTGGCCGTTCACGGTTTCCGGCATCATGCCGTCGGTCAGATCACCCGACATGACCGCGCCCGGAACAACGTGATAGGTCAGGATCGAGGTCAGCGTCGGAATATCCTCCAGCAGACCTTCGACAGTGCCTTCGGGCAGCGCGGCAAACGCGTCATCGGTCGGGGCGAACACGGTGAACGGGCCTTCGCCCGACAACGTCTCTGCCAGACCGGCTGCGGTCACGGCAGCCACGAGCGTGGTGAAACGGCCATCTTCGACGGCGATGTCAACGATCGTCTTGCTGCCATGGCCATCCGCGAAAGCCGGGGTGGACAGGGCAAGGGCGACAGCGGCGCCAGTCAGAGTGGTCTTGAACATTGTTTAACCTCCATTGGTCATTTCCGTAATGACGCTGGGGTTACGGGCACATGTCAGGATTGGATCGCACTCAACTTTTACGGAAGCTGCCTTGACGCGAAGGGGCGCGCCACTAAGCCAGCGCGCCCCTTCATTTCAAGTCAAAGTAACGTGTCTGCGCGTGAATGATCCGCGATCAATTCGACGCATCCGCCACGATCTGCTGCAACAGATAGTTCACCGGCTGCATGGAGCGGTCGCTATATTCGCGGTAACCTACCATGACGGGCGCGCCCTCTTCGGCGGGCTGGAACACGTAGATGCCATAGGGGCAATACTGAATGTTCATCATGTTGGCTTCCATCACCTGCCGCGAAATGTCGGCAGAGCAGAAGGACATGACCTGCGCGGCTGCGAACAGATCCTTGGTGCCGCCCACATCTTCCTTGGTGCGCGCCAGCATCTCGCCGATATGGTTGACGGAATCGATCACAAGGCCACGCCCGGTAATCGCCATCTCGACGGCAAAGACCACATCATCGAAAGAGCCTTCGGCCTCGAAGGTGAAGAACCCATCGGCAGAAGCGGGGCTGGCGAGGGCCAGCGCGGCGCTCAGCCCAAGCGCTTTGTAAAACATCTCGTATTCCTTCCTGTAAGCGTTCACGCAAAGAAGACTACAAAACTCTTCTTTTCCTGCCGTGATCTAAATCAAAATCGCACGCCCAGAAAGCGGTACGAAGTTTTTCATGGATTTGTTTCATTTTCCTGTTGCGTGGGCCGAACGACTCCTCTAGATAGCGCTTCACCGGCGGCGGGGACGCGGTTGGTTAGCTGGCTGAGCTGAGGTTTGGTTGGTTATCATGACGGGAGACGAGGTTGCATGGG